>NZ_JBITLW010000001.1:536847-658873 GCF_044465645.1 Streptomyces sp. NPDC049627
TGTTACCAAACCCACCCCCCTTTTTTTGGGGGGCCGGTTTTGTGCGCGGGCTGCCTTTTCGTGTTTAAGAACGGGCGGGCGGGGGGCGGGGGGGGGGGGGGGTGGGGGGGGGCCGCCCGGGGGGGGGCCCACGACCAGCAGCGCCGCGACCGCTCGTGGGCGATCATCGCGGCCTGGGGGGTGCTGGTCTCGGCCCAGCTGTCGATCGTCGTTCTGACGATCCACACCTACCTGGCACAGAGCAACTGCTCAGGACTGATGGGCACCATCACCTCCCTGGCGATCTACCCCGTGGGCCTGCTGTCCCTGATCACCCTGGCATGGTCCCTGTTCGCCGTGGCGGCCCCCCGGACGGCCCGACGATGACCGCGCTCGCCGTCCGCGTCGACACCACCAGCCCGGTACCGCCGTACGAGCAGATCCGCGCCCAGCTCGCCGCCCTGATTGTCACCGGTCGACTCACCGAGGACGAGCGCCTGCCGACCGTACGTCAGCTCGCCACCGACCTCGGCCTGGCACCTGGCACCGTGGCCCGCGCCTACCGCGAGCTGGAAGCCGCGAAGCTGATCCGCACCCGCCGTGGTGCAGGCACCCGGGTCGCGACAGCCCCGTCCGAACCACCCCGCCCCGCCCCGGACCAACTCGCCACACTGGCACGGGACTTCACCTCCGCTGCCCGCGCGCTGGGCGCCGACACCGAAGCCATCCTGACCGCCGTCCGCGAGGCCCTGGACTGACGACGGCCGGCCCCGCCACCCGTGGCGACACCACCAGCCCGATCCGAGGCAGGGGTCACACCTGCACCCCCCAAGTGCGGCAGAGACAAGCGTGATCAGGGGCAAAATCCAGGATCTTCTCATGCAGAAGAGGCGTCGGCGGCCGCCTGACGTACTGGCAAACGGCGTGGGTGGGAAGGCCCCACTGGTGTGGAGGCCACGTACGATTTCCGCTTCAGGAGGTCGACGTTCAGCGGGCGCTGGGCCTGCACAACAGTACGGAGCTGGCCGAGGCAGTCCGAGGGACCGACGTCCAGCTCATCCAGGCGGTCGTCTGGGTCACGCCCGGCGTCGGCAGCCGCATCGACCTGACCGCGCGCCCCGGCACCGAGCGCGCCGTCCACGGCCCGTCCGCCTCCCTCGTCCACCTCGGAACGCGAGCCCGAACTGAGCCTGAGGCTCTGCTGGACCGTCGCCCGCATGCCCTTGGTGCCGAGCGGCGCTCCGCCGGGATGCAGTTCGGTTGATTGCTGACGCCCGCTCGACCACATCCGGCGAGTGTGACGAGAACATCACCGAGACGGACAGGACTCGTCCTCGATGGTCACCCGACCTGGCCCTGTCTTCTCGTGGATCACAGGGTGATGGCGGCCAGTATGTTCACGCCGTTCCGGAAGGAGACACCGGCGTTGGCGCAGCGGACCGCGTAGGCCGCGGCGGAGGTGGTCGGGTGGGGCAGCGACAGGCCGAGGTAGTAGGTGCCCGAAGCGGTGGGCAGGGTGAGGGTGCCGGTGATGGTCTGGGTCGTCGGGTCGGCGGCGGGCTCACTTGTTTCCGAGCGGGGGCCGGGAAGCCAGGTGCGCCAGTCGGCGCCGGTGCCGGCCGTGCTGACCGTCCGGCCGGCCGAGTCGAGCAGGGTGAGCAGGGCGGACCTGGGGTGCTTGGGTGCGGCGAAGCCCCGGTTGACCAGGTCGACCTGGACGGACAGGCCGGAGGAGAGCTTGGCGTAGCGGGCTTGCCGGATCTCGATGCGGTAGCCGAGGTGGTCGCGGATGTAGTCGAAGTAGGTCCGGGCGACCGAGTTGCCGGAGGTGTCGGTGAAGTAGCCGTCGGAGACAGGCAGTCTGGCGGCTGTGGCCTGGGCCTTGGTGAGGGTGGTCGTCTTCCAGGCGGGGAGCGTCACGGTCGCGTTGTGGACCATGGACAGGGTGTCGAAGCGCAGCGTTTGCAGCCGCTTGGCCGCGCCCAGGCCGTCGATCACCGTGCTCCAGGCGTAAGGGTCCTGGCTCTGCCCCTTGTCCCAGGGCATCTCGCCGTCCACCGGGTGGGTGGGGGAGCCCTCAAGGACGGTGGGCCAGAGGGAGTCGGACGGCACGTAGTCGTCCCACAATCCGCCGCCGAGGGTGAAGTAGTCGTTGTGGTAACCGACCTTGGCCTTGACGCTGGATGTGGTGATGCTCTCCCGCAGCTTCGGATAGCGCATCTGCGTCTGCACGCCGGGGGGAAGCGCCTCTACCAGGCTGGTCATGATGGCTGTCGTGCCGTCGGGGTAGTTCTGGTGGTTGTAGTAGTTGGGGCCCCACTCGCCCCAGTCGCCGACGAAACCGGCCTGCCAGACCGCGATCACGTCGCGGTTGGTGGCGACGATCGGCGCGAGCTGGGCGATGTGCCGCTGGATGTCCTGCACCGTGTACTGCTGGTCGGGCCGGACCCCGTCGTCGTAGGCGAAGCGCAGGACGGCCTGGTAGCCCTTGGTGCGCAGGCCGTCGAGGATCCTCTGGATGTTGGCCAGGGCGCCGGAGGGGATCGTGGTCTTGGTGTAGTCCCACAGATAGAAGTAGAGCTGGGTGAGGTTGGCTCCGGCACCGTACTTGGCCTCGAGCAGTCTCAGCGCCCTCGCGGAGTCCCCCGCGAAGTCGGCCTCGTGCGCCCAGGGGCTGGTCAGGTCCGAGGCGTTGTAGGACATCTCGTAGCGGAAGCCGCGCGAGGGGTTGGCCAGGCCGGTGGTGCCGTCGGTGTCGTCGGGACGGATGCCGCGGTGGGACACGGTCGTCCAGGTCGTGCCGGCCGCCGCGCGACCGCTCATGCCGAGGGCGGCGCCCGCGCCGGTGAGGCCGGCCAGGGTGAGCGCCTGGCGCCGGGACAGGGAGTGTCGCATGGTTCCTCCAGGGGATGAGGGCGGATGGTTCAGTCGCCGAGCTCCGGCTGGTCGCGGAGTTCGATGTTCGGGGTGGACGGGATGCGGTCCAGTTCGAGGACGATCAGCTCGTTGCGGCCGGGGCGCAGGAGTGGGCCGGGCAGGTAGAGGGTGCGCTGTGGGCCTTCGGCTCGGTACCGGCCCAGGCAGAAGCCGTTGACCCAGACAACTCCCGCGCTCCAGCCGGGAAGGGCGAGGAAGGTGTCGCCCGGATCGGTCACTTCGAGGACGCCGCGCAGGAAGGCCGGGGCTGCGGCGGTGCCCTCGGTGAAGGACAGCGGTGCCAGGTCGTCCAGCGGGATGGCCTCCGCGGTGATCTGGTGCAGATACTGGCGGTCGTGCCGGATCCCGCCGAGGATGCCCTTTGCCTCGCCGAGCGTTGGCCCGTATCCGACCCGGCCGAGCGACTCCACCAGCAGCTCCACCCGGGCCGGGCCGGCGATCTCGACGGGCTCTGACCGTTCGTGGAGCGTGGAGACCCGTTCACCGTCCACCGAGAGATGGGCGCGGTCCCGCAGGCCGTCGATGATCAGCGGGTACGGCTGCCGCGGTCCCGGGATGTCGAGCCGGTAGCGTACGAGTCCCTGGCCGAGGCCCAGTTCCTCGAAGGTCGGCGGTGTCGGACGCGTGACCGCCGGTCGCGCCAGGGCGTCGAGGCAGGCCCACTCGGTCAGCTCCACAGTGGTCGGCACGAGGACGGGCGGGGCGGGCGGCGGCGGGGGCGCGGGCTCGTCCCGGTAGCGGGCGAGGACCTCGCGGAACGCCCAGAACTTCGGGGTGGGGGCGCCGTGTTCGCCGATCGGGGCGTCGTAGTCGTAGGAGGTGGCGTGCGGCAGGTACTCGCCGGTCTCCAGATCCCGGTTGGCGCCGGCCCACAGCCCGAAGTTGGTGCCGCCGTGCGCCATGTAGAGGTTGACCGATGCCCCGGCGGCCAGCAGTTCTTCGAGGGTGTCGGCGGCGTCCCGCGCCGACCGGGTGTTCCGCTTCCTGCCCCAGTGGTCGAACCAGCCGATCCACAGCTCCATGCACATCGCCGGGTCGTCCGGCCGGTGCCGGCGCAGCGCCGCCAACTGGCGTGCCGGCTGTGATCCGAAGGTGCCCGTGGCCGGCAGGCCCGGCAGGCTGCCGCCGGTCAGCATGTGGTCCTCGGGGCCGTCGGCGGTGAACAGCGGGACCTCGATCCCGTGGCCCGTCAGGACGTCGGCGAGGAACTGGAGATAGGCGTGGTCGCTGCCGTAGGAGCCGTACTCGTTCTCCACCTGCACCATGAGGACGTTGCCGCCCCGGGTGACCTGGTGCTCGGCCACCAGCGGCAGCAGCACGTCGAACCAGCGCTCGACATGCTCCAGGAAGACCGGATCGCTGGTCCGGAGCTGCCCAGGCACCCACCAGGGCAGCCCGCCGTTGTCCCACTCGGCGCAGATGTAGGGGCCGGGGCGGACGATCGCGTGGAGCCCGGCCCGCTTCGACTCGGTGAGGAAGAAGTCCAGTTCGTCCAGGCGGGTGAAGGCGCCGGTCCGGGGCTCGTGGTAGTTCCAGGGGACGTAGGTCTCCACGGTGTTCAGTCCCATGGCGCGCAGCATCTCCAGCCGATGCCGCACATGCCCCGGATGGACGCGGAAATAGTGCAGCGCCCCCGACAGGATGCGGAACGGGGCACCGTCCAGCCGGAACGAACCGTTCTCAATATCGAAGCTGGGCACAGAGGGAATTCCTTCGTGTCTCTTGGTAACGGTGAAATCAAATGAGGCTGGAGTGTGGTGTCGAAAACGCTTCCCGTCATATCTTTCGGCGACATGGAAATGAAGTGGGGCTTGAATATGGCGGTGGAAAAGCGTCCCGTTGAGCGCGCCGACTGGGCGCCGGGTCGGGAACCCTGGGACCACTGGTGGCGCTATCTGACGCCCGGTCCGGTCCACCGCCGGCTGGGCATGGTTTGCCTGGCCGTCGGCGCCCAGCACGGACGCCTGCCGGCGGTCGGCCCCCGCACTCTCGGGCATCACGTCGCGGTCGTCGTGCTGTCGGGCGCGGGCTGGTTCTCCAGGGGCGGACAGCCCCCGATCGACGTGGAGGCCCCGTGTTTGCTGTGGCTGTTCCCCGGCGTCGAGCACCATTACGGGCCCTACGAACCGGGCTGGGCGGAATGCTTCGTCGACTTCACGGGCACGGCCGTGGAGGCCTACGCGGAACTGGGCCTGATCGATCCGTCCCAGCCGGTGACGCCCCTGTCGAACGCCGAACCGGCCAGGCTGGTGGTCCGGAAGATCATGGGCGCGGTACGGAACGGGGGACCCCACTCCGACGTCCGAGCGGCGGCGGGCGTCCACGAGCTGCTGGTCACGCTGCTGCACTCCCGGGTCGAGGACGACACGAGCGGCGACCGGGTGCTGGCGGCCCTCACCCGGGATGCCGTCGAGCCGTGGTCTGTTCCCGAACACGCCCGCCGGCTCGGCCTCGCCCCCACCGAACTGCGCGAGGCCGTCCGGCAGGGGGCGGGCACCAGCCCGAAGGACTTCATCCTCACGAGCCGGTTGAACCTGGCCAAGGAACTGCTGGCCACCACCGACCTGCCGGTCGCGGCGGTCGCCCGCCGGACCGGGTACGACGACCCCGCCTATTTCACCCGGCTGTTCACCCGCCGGGCGGGGATCGCTCCGAGCACTTTCCGCGAGCAGAACTTTCACCGTCCACCCCTGGATGAGTAGTTCTAGGCCTTCACGCGCCGGCGGCGAGGTCGGCCTTCCAGAATCGCTGGAGCGACAGGAATGCCAGGACCACGGGAATCAGTGACAGCAGGGCGCCCATGAGCACGGCGTCGCGCAGGTTGCCGGTGCGGATGCTGTTCCACTTCACCAGGCCGAGCGTGACCGGCCACAGCTCCTGGTCATTGAGCAGCATCATCGGCAGGAAGAAGTTGTTCCAGATCGCGACGAACTGGAACAGGAACAGCGTCACCATCGCCGGGGCCATCAGGCGCAGGCCGACGCCGGCGAACAGGCGCAGCTCGCTCGCACCGTCGACGCGCCCCGCGTCCAGGAGTTCGTCCGGCACCGCCGCCATGGCGTAGGCGCGTGCGAGAAAGACGCCGAAGGGGCTCACCATGCACGGCAGCAGGACCCCCCAGACGGTGTTCAGCAGCCCGATCCTGCTTTCGAGCAGGTAGATCGGGATGGTGAGCAGCGGCAGCGGCAGCAGCACCGCCAGCATGATCCCGCCGAAGACCAACCGGTCGCCGCGGAAACGGTACTTGGCCAGGGCGTAGCCGGCCATCGCCGCCAGCAGCGTCGCGCCGAGCGCGCCGCCGCCCGCGTACACCGCGGTGTTGAGCAGCCAGCGCGGATAGAGGCCGCCGTCCTGGGACATCACCCGGTCGACGTTGGCGCCGACGGACAGGTCGGCGAACCAGAGCGACCCGTCGTACAGGTCGTCACCGGACTTGGTCGACGACACGATCAGCCACCAGAGCGGAAGCAGCATGTACGTCGCGACGACGAACAGGAAGCCGGTGGTCAGCACGCGGGCGCGGGTCATCGCGCACCTCGGGTGGTCAGCCACGACGAGAGCCGCAGGAACAGCAGGGACAGCCCGCCGGTCAGCACCGCGAGCACGACCGCGATGGCCGAACCGAGCGCGTAGTCGTTCCGGTCGAGGGCGACTTGGAGCGACCACATCAGCGGCGTGTAGTCCTTGGGCACGTTCGCCGTCACGTCCGAGAGCACCCTGGGCTCGTTGAACAACTGGAGTGTGCCGATGACGGAGAAGACGGCGGTGAGGGCGAGGCTGGGGCGCACCATGGGAATCTTGATCTGCCAGGCGATGCGCAGCGGTCCCGCGCCGTCGATCGCGGCGGCCTCGTAGATGTCGCGGGGAACCGCCTGGAGCGCGGAGTAGATGACGAGCATGTTGAAGCCGGTCCAGGTCCAGGTGACGATGTTGCCGATGGAGCCGAGGACGACATCGTCGGCGAGCAGATCGAGGCCGAACGGGGAGATCTGCGGGGTGTAGAGGAAGGCCCAGACGATCGCGGCGATCACGCCCGGAACGGCGTACGGAAGGAAATAGACCAGGCGGAAGAAGGGCTTGCACCGGGCCGCGGTACCGTCGAGGAGAAGCGCGAGCAGCAGAGCCAGCCCCAGCATGACGGGGACTTGGACGAAGCCGAACAGCAAGAGCCGTCCGACGCCGCTGAGGAAGATCCCGTCGTCGAAGACCTTCGCGTAGTTGTCGAATCCGGCGAACACCCGCTCCGGGGTGCCGAAGCCGAGGCCGGATCGGCGCACCGCGTACAGGCTCTCGTGGATCGCGTAGCCGATCGGGAGCAGGAAGAACACTCCGAACAGCAGGCAGAACGGCGCGAGCAGCGGCAGCGCCGCCCGGGAGGGAGAGGGCCGACGGCGGCGCCGCGCCCGGCCCTGGGGCGCGGCGACGCGCGGCAGCTGGGTGGCTGTCAACAGACCACCTCTCTGATCTGGATCCGGGGCGTCCAATCGGATTCCCACGATCGGCGCGCCCCGAATCGGGGGGATCGGGTGGTCACGGCGCGACGGTCAGGCCCTTGCCCTTCAGGGACTCCTTGGCCTTCTTCTGGATCGTCGCGAAGGCTCCGGTGAGCGTGCCTCCGTTCTTCACCGCGTCGCCGACCGCCGCGTTGAAGGCGTCGCTGAGTTCCGGTGTCGTCGGCCCCCAGCCGAATTCCGGCACGATCGTGTTGTTCGCCTCGGCGAAGACCTGGAAGACGGGCTGGTCTCCGTAGAAGGGGCGGCCGGTCCCGACCGACGGCAGCGCGGCGCCGTTGGCGGTCGTGGGGAACAGACCACCGTTGGTGACGAGGCCGTCGAAGGCAGAGGCGTCGGTGGACAACCAAGTGGCGAACTCCACTGCTTCCTCGGGGTTCTCACACCCCTTCAGTACCGCGTTGTGCGACCCGCCGACATTGCCGGTCGCGGTCTGTCCGGCCACCCAGTTCGGCATCGCGGCGACGGCCCACTTGCCGCTGGTGCCCTTGGCCGAGTCCTCCAGCACCTTGGTCATCCAGACGGGGCCGACCAAAGACGCGATCTTCCCCTCGCTCAAGTGCTTGAACCAGGCGTCCGACCATGCCGCTTGGACGTCGACGAGCTTCTTGTCGAGCAGGTTCTGCCAGTAGGCCGCGACCTTGAGCGTGGGAGCGTCGTCGACGGCCACCTTCCAGGCGTCGCCCTCGGTGCTGAACCACTTCGCCCCGGCCTGCTGCGCCAGGCCGCTGAATCCGTACATGTCGTCGGGGTTGAACGAGGTGAGATAGGTGCCGGGACTCGCGGCGTGCACCTGCTCGGCGGCGGCGGTGAACTCCTCCCAGGTCTTGGGCACGGAGATCTTGTGCTTGGCGAAGATGTCCTTGCGGTAGAACAGGCCCATCGGCCCCGAGTCGACCGGCACGGCGACCTGCTTGCCGCCGAAAGTCACCGACTTGAGCGCGGACGGCTGGAACTTGGCGGCGCTGTCCTTGACGTAGGGGGAGATGTCCTCGACCGCGCCCTCCACCAGGAAGCTGGGGAGCGTCTCCGCCCCGACCTGAGCGAGGCACGGCGCGTTGCCCGCCTTCACCGCGCTGAGCATCTTCTGGTAGCCGCCCTTGGCCCCGGGCTCGGTCTGGGTGTACTTCACCGTGATGTTGGGGTGCTTGGCGTTCCACGCGGCGGCGGCCTTGTCGTAGCCGGGTGCCCAGCCCCACCACTCGATGGTCACCGGACCCGCCTTCGTCTGCTTGGCCTCGGGCCCGTCCTCGTTGCTTCCGCCGCACCCTGCCAGGCCGGACACCGCCAGAACTGTGGCGATGCCGAGCGCGAAGGTTCTGCGCATGGGTGGATCCTTTCCCTGCCTTGCCGGGGCTGTATCGATGGCGGCAAGGTTCGCCTCGGGGCAGGCAGGGGGTCCATGGACATCTTGCGGCGGGGGTTGCACTTCGGCTCCGACCGGGCGGCTGGTCTTGCGTGTGAGTTCCGGACCGGACACAACACAGTGCTCGGGTGAGGCCGATTGTCCGCAACGTTCCGCCGCGCCATGGGCTGCCACTGGGGCGCCGGCGTCGCGCCTCGCGAATGTCCATCCGCAACTTCACTTTGTCCATGGTCGAGCCGCTGGGGCGAGTTCAGGCTTCTGCCAACGAAAGACGTCTGGGCAAGTCCTGACCCACCAGGTGGCGAGCGGAATGAGCGCCAGTCCTGCGGCAGACGGCGGCACCGGACCAGCCCGCCCCCCAACTCATCCCCTTGGCCGTCAGTGGACGACTGCCGTCACGGTGCCGCGCCGCCGACGGCGGCGGCCAGGGCAGTCGGGCGGGTCAGCATCCCCATCCCCGCGAAATCTGCAAGGAGCCAGCGTGGTTCGAATACCCCGGGGCCATAGTGTCCTGATCGCAGTCATGGCGCTGATGCTGAGTGTGTTGGCCGGAGCGGCATCTCCGCGCGCCTACGCCGCAGTCTCGACATCGATCACCGTCGACGGCACCAAGCCGGGCCGGGTGTTCGACGGAGCCGGCGCGATCAGCGGAGGTGGAGGGAACACTCGACTGCTGGTCGACTATCCCGAAGCGCAGCGCAGTCAGATCCTGGATTACCTGTTCAAGCCCGGCGTCGGCGCCTCGTTGCAGAGACTCAAACTTGAGATCGGAGGGGACACCAACTCCACCGACGGCGCCGAAGCCAGCCATGAGCACACCGAGGGCGCCGTGGACTGCGCCGCCGGCTATGAGTGGTGGTTGGCCGGCCAGGCCAAGTCCCGCAATCCGAACATCAAGCTCTCCGCCCTGACTTGGGGGGCGCCCGGCTGGATCGGCGTCGACGACCCGGCCAACCCGAATCCCGGCAAGCCCTACTTCTGGTCCCAGGACATGATCGACTACCTCATGTCCTGGCTGGACTGCGCCAAGAAGCACAACCTGACCATCGACTACCTCGGCGGCTGGAACGAGCGGGGCTGGAAGGCCTCCTGGTACATCGACCTCAAGAAGGCCCTCGTCTCGAAGGGCTACTCCACCAAGATCGTGGCGGGTGACAGCTTCGGCTGGGGGCTTGCCGACGAGCTGAAGGCGAACGCGGCGTTCCGGGACGCGGTGGACGTCATCGGCGTGCATTACCCCTGCGGCTACAACAACGGCGGGGCCATCGGCAACAACGCCCCCTTCACCACCTGCAACAGCACGTCCGCCGCGCAGGACATCGGAAAGCCACTGTGGGCCAGCGAGAACGGATCACAGGACACCGAGGCGGGCGCCGCACCGGTGGCGCGGGCTCTCAATCGGGACTACATCGACGGGCGGATGACCGGGTACTACAACTGGCCGCTGATGGGCTCGCTCTACCCGAACACGTACTTCGCCTTCAACGGGCTCGTGTCGGCCAACCAGCCCTGGTCGGGCCACTACCGGGTCGGCAAGACCGCCTGGGTCATGGCCCACACGACACAGTTCACCCAGATCGGATGGCGGTACCAGGATTCCGCCAGCGGCTATCTGGGCGGTGACCGGTCCAACGGCAGCTATGTGACGCTGCGAGCACCCGACGGCGGTAACTACAGCACGATCATCGAGACGACGGGGGCCACCGCCCCGCAGACTCTGGACGTCCAGGTCACCGGCGGTCTGTCCACCGGTCAGGTGCACGTGTGGGCCACGAACCTCGACACCAACTCGGACAGCGCCGGTGAGAACCTGGCACACACCGCCGATGTCACCCCCTCCGGCGGCCGCTACACCGTGACGCTGCAGCCCGGCCATGTGTACACCCTGACCACGACGACCGGACAGGGCAAGGGCACCGCGGGATCGCCGGCGGTCTCCTCGCTGAGCCTGCCGCAGTCCAATGACTTCGAGACTCGGGGCGACACCTCCTCTCCGAAGTACTTCACGGATATGAACGGCGCCTTCCAGACCGTGTCGTGCGGTGGCGGACGCGGGGGGACGTGCCTGCGTCAAATGGCCGCGACCGGGCCGATCCGCTGGACCGAGGAGCCGTACTACGCGCCGTACACCGTCATGGGCGACGACTCGTGGAGCAATTACACCGTCAGCGCGGACGCGTTGCTGGAACAACCGGGCTCAGTGGAACTCCTCGGCCGCGTGGGCATGCAGGGCAGGAACAACAACGGCCTGGAGGCGTACCGTCTGCGGGTGGGCGACACGGGAGCCTGGTCGATCCTCAAGAGCGACAAGGAGGCGAAATTCTCCACCCTGAAGAGCGGCACCACAGCGGCCCTCGGCACCAACCGCTGGCACTCCGTCACCCTGACCATGCAAGGCTCGACCATCACCGCCAAGGTCGACGGCACAGTCCTGGGCACCGTCACCGACTCGACCTACACTCATGGCCGCGCGGGCCTGGGCACGGTCGACTCCGCTGACGCGACGACCGGCGGCGGATACCGGACGCAGCAGTTCGACGCCTTCTCCGTCACGCCCGGGACCGATCCGACCCCGGCCCGTGTCGGTGCCGTCCCGTCGGGCATCCCCGGCAAGTGCCTGGACCTTCCCGAGGGCGACACCCGTAACGGCGCCCCGGTGAAGATCTACAGCTGCAACAACACTTTCGCGCAGATCTGGACCCACAACCCGGCCGACGGCACGGTCAGGATCGGCGGCAAGTGCCTGGACGTCACCGAGCAGGCCACGGCGAACGGCACCAAGGTGCAGATCTGGACCTGCAACGGCGGAAGCAACCAGAGGTGGGTTCAGCAGGCCGACGGCACCCTGCGCGGCACACAGTCCGGGCGCTGCCTGGACGTCCTGGAGAGCAGCACCAGCCCTGTCCAGCTGGTGATCTGGACCTGCAACGGCGGAAGCAACCAGAAGTGGCAGCTCCCCGGCTAGGAACTCCGTCACCGACCCGCCCCGTACAACCCACCCCGCTGACCGGATGGACTACCTGCACCCGACCATCCGGCGGCCGCGCCATCCTGGTCTCCGAGGCGACCACGAGCGCCACCACCACGCGCCCGACCCTGCGAGCTACGGATCGTCTCCCGCGAGGGGTCACTGGTCATCGAGATCGCAGACACCGACGCTCTCCGAAGGCCGTTGCGGAGTCCACCCCACCCGCCTCTACTCAGCCCCCTCCGACGGCAAATCCGTCTGGCCCCGAGCCCTCCGCGCCGGGAGCGAAGTCCCTGGGGCCACGGACCCACAACGCCGTCCAGGCGGGCCCGGCCGAACAAGGGCTGGGCGCGAGACAACTACCCGGAATGAGGAATGCAGATGAGTCACGTTGCCGAAGAGATCGCCAGTCAGCCGGAGTGCCGGCTGCCTGCCTCGTCCTTGCTCGGCGAGTACGACGACGTGCTGCCTCGGGCCGGCGAGCGGGTCGCGGTCGTCGGTTGCGGGACATCGTGGTTCATGGCCCAGTCGTACGCGGCGCTGCGCGAGTCCACGGCGCAGGGGCAGACGGATGCGTTCACACCGTCGGAGATGCCGCTCGGCCGGACCGACGCGTCGGCTTACGACCGTGTCCTGGCGATCACCCGTTCCGGTACGACGACCGAGGTGCTCAACCTGCTCGGACGGGTGCGCGGACGGGTCCCCACCGCGGCGATCACCGCCACCCCCGCAACGCCCGTGACCGACGTCGCCGATGCCGTCGCGGTGTTGGACTTCGCCGATGAGCGGTCGGTGGTACAGACCCGCTTCGCGACGACCGCGCTCGCCCTGCTGCGGGCGTCACTCGGCCATGACCTGGCCCCGGTTGCCGCCGATGCGCACAAGGCCCTGGAGGCCGAGCCCGACGGACAGCTGGTCCGGGCGGAGCAGTTGACGTTCCTCGGCCGCGGCTGGACCGTCGGCCTCGCGCACGAGGCGGCGTTGAAGCTGCGTGAGGCAGCGGGAGCATGGACGGAGTCCTACCCCGCGCTGGAGTACCGGCACGGGCCGATCAGCATCACGGGTCCAGGCCGGCTCGCGTGGATGCTCGGGGAGCCTCCGGTCGGTCTCGCGGACGACATCGCACGGACCGGTGGCACCGTCGTCATGAGCGACCTCGATCCGATGGCCGAACTCGTCGCGGTGGAAATGGCTGCGGCGCGCGGCGTCGACCCGGACAATCCTCGTCATCTCACTCGCTCGGTGATCCTCACCGGTTCGTGCGCGGGGTTCCCGCAGTGACCATTCCGCACGAACTCGTGGTGGCGATCGACGTGGGCGGCACCCGCCTCAAGGGCGCCCTGGTGGACGCGGCAGCGCACAGGTCTCATGAGGAGAACCGCCCCACCCCACGCGGCAAGAGCCCCGATGCCGTGGTCGACGCCATCGTCGCCTTCGCCACCGAACTCACCGAACGAGGCAGCCGCGCGGGCGGGACCGTAGCGGCAGCAGGCGTCGTCGTCCCCGGACTCATCGATGAGAGCAAAGGGGTCGCCCTCCTCTCGGCGAACCTGGGATGGCGTGACCTGCCCTTGCGCTCCATGATCGAGTCGCGCTTGCCGCTGCCCCTCGTATTCGGGCAGGACATACGTGCCGGCGGGCTCGCGGAGTTCCGGTTGGGCGCCGCACGAGGCGCGGGCACCGCGCTGTTCGTACCGGTCGGCACCGGCATCGGCGCAGCGATGTTCGTCGAGGGCCGCCCGATGTCCGGCGGCGGCTTGGCGGGAGAGATCGGGCACGTGGCCGTCGACCCCGCCGGGGCGCCATGCGGCTGCGGTCGCCGCGGCTGCCTGGAGACCGTCGCGTCGGCAGCGGCGGTGATGCGACGGTACACCGAGCGCACCGGCCGCGCCGCGTCAGGCGGCGAGATCGCCCGTCTGGCCGGCAGCGGCGACCCCGACGCTCGGACGGTATGGGACGAGGCGGTCGATGCGCTGGCCGCGGTCCTCGCGACCTGTACGACTCTGCTCGCGCCCGAGGTGATCGTGCTGGGTGGCGGCCTCGCCGAGTCCGGCGGCCTGCTCCTCGATCCGTTGCGCGGCGCGCTGGATGCCCGGCTGACGTTCGAGCGTCGGCCGCGTCTGGCGCGGGCGGAGCTGGGTGATCGTGCCGGGGCGCTCGGTGCCGCTCTGCTGGCCTGGGAGCGGCTGCGATGACCGTGCTCGGCTCCGCCCGGGTCGTCACACCCGACGGTGGCCTCGATCCGGGATGGGTCGAAACGACGGATCGCCGCATCACCGCTGTCGGGACGGGCGAACCGCCCCACGACGTCGACTTGGACCTCGGCGGACAACGGCTGGTTCCCGGATTCGCGATCACCGCGATCGCCGATGACGTCGACCTCGACCCCTACCGAGTCTTCCGTCTCGCCGTACCCCTGGAGGAGATCCATGCCGCTCACAGCAACCGGTGACATCATCAGCGCCGCCGCGCACAAGGGCACGGGTGTCGGAGCGTTCAACGTCATCCAGCTGGAGCATGCCGAAGCCCTCGTCGCCGCAGCCGAGGAAGCGAACACGCCCGTAGTGCTGCAGATCAGCGAAAACGCCGTCAAGTACCACGGCGCCCTGGAACCCATCGCCGTCGCGACCCTCGCGGCAGCACGCCACTCGGCGGCCCCTGTGGCCGTCCACCTCGACCACGCCGAGTCCGTGGACCTCGTGAAGGAAGCGGTATCGCTGGGTCTGGTCTCGGTGATGCTCGACGCCTCCAAGCTCCCCTTCGAGGACAACGTACGGCTGACGCGCGAGGTGACCTCGTACTGCCATGAACACGGAGTCTGGGTGGAGGCCGAACTCGGTGAGGTCGGCGGCAAGGACGGCGCGCATGCACCTGGGGTGCACACCGACCCCGACGAAGCCGCGTCGTTCGTCAAGGCGACCGGCGTCGACGCCCTCGCCGTCGCCGTCGGCACCTCGCACGCGATGGTGAAACGCACGGCCGCACTGGATTTCGACCTCATCGCCCGGCTCAATGCCGCAGTGCCCGTACCGCTGGTCCTGCACGGCTCTTCCGGTGTCGGTGACGCCGATCTCGCCAGAGCAGTGGCAGCCGGGATGACCAAGGTGAACATCGCCACCCACCTCAACCGGGTGTTCACCGGAGCGGTCCGCAGTTACCTCGCCGACGATCCCGCCGCGGTCGACACCCGCACCTACCTCGCCCCCGGACGTGCCGCTATGGCCCATGAGGCCGCGCGGCTGCTGAGCCTGCTCCGGGCCGGATGAACACCCCGACGCGTCTTCACCTCAGCCAGCCGCGCGACTTCCTCCCGAAGCCCTCCACCCGCACACGGGCAGCCACCGGTGACCATCTCCAGTCGGGTCAGGTCGCGGACCGCGGCCAGGACGTGGGTGGAGTCGGCGCGGAGGCGGTCGGCGCCGTTGCCCTCGGTGAGACGGTGGCGGAAGTCGGCCAGCACACTGTGGTGGAAGTCCACGTCATGCCACAGTCCGTCCAGGCGGTCTCTCACCCACATCGCCGTCGTACCGCCCGGGTTGCTCGCCCGCGCGACCTGCGCAGTCAGGGGCTGAAACTCCAAGATCCCCGACAGAGTCAAGCTCAGACCTTCACCAGTCCCTGCTCCTCACCTGGACCCGCACCCTTCGTATGGCCCGAGCCGGGCGAGCCCGACGAGTGGGTCCGGTCACCCCGCGTCCGCAGCCCCTCCCCCTCGACATCCACGTTCGGCAGCACACGGTCCAGCCACTTCGGCAGCCACCAGGCCCTCTTGCCGAGCAGGGCCAGGACGGCCGGGACGATCGCCATCCGCACGATGAACGCGTCGAAGAAGACCGCGATCGCCAGTCCGAAGCCGATCATCTTGACCATCGCCTCGCTGGAGCCGACGAATCCCGCGAACACCGCGATCATGATCACCGCCGCGGCCGTCACCACCCGTGCCCCGTGGTTGAAGCCGGTCACCACGGCCTGGCTCGGCTTCTCGCCGTGGATGTAGGCCTCGCGCATCCGGGTCACGAGGAACACCTCGTAGTCCATCGCAAGGCCGAAGACCACACCGATCAGGAAGATCGGCATGATCGCCACGATCGGGCGAGTCTCGTCGACGCCCACGAGGTCGGCCATCCAGCCCCACTGGAAGACCGCGACCACGGCGCCGAGGGCCGCCAGGACGCTCAGCAGGAATCCGAGGGCCGCCTTCAGCGGGACCAAGATCGAGCGGAACACCACGATCAGCAGCAGGAACGCCAGGCCCACCACCAGGGCCAGGTACGGCATCAGCGCGTCGTTCAGCTTCTGCGCGACGTCGATGTTCAAGGCCGTGGTACCGGTGACCAGCACGTCCGCGTCCGTGTCGGCCTCGATGTCCGCGCCCGCGTCCCGAATCGCGTGCACCAGGTCCTCGGTGGTCACCGACGACGGATCGGCGTCCGGGATCACGGTGATCGTGGCTGTGTCGCCCGCCTCGTTGGGGGCGGCCGGCGTCACGGTCGCGACGTTCTTGAGGCCCTTGATCCGGTCGGAGACCTCGGTGAAGGCCGCATCCGGGTCGTCGCTCGCCTTTGCGTCGACTACGACCACCAGCGGGCCGTTGAAGCCGGGGCCGAAGCCGTCGGACAGCAGGTCGTACGCCCGGCGCTGTGTCGTCGAGGTCGGTAGCGAGCTGTCGTCCCCGATGCCCAGATCCATGGAGGCGGCGGGGACGGCGGCGGCGCCGAGGCCGACGACGCCGAGGAGCAGTACGGCGATCGGACGGCGTACGACGAACCTGGCCCAGCGCGTGCCCATGTTGGGCCTGGGCTGAGTCCGGGCCGAAGCGGCCTTCCTCGCGGCCCGGGCGCCGCCCAGGAACCTGCTCTTCGCGCCCGCCGGCTTGACCCTCCGACCCGCGTAACCGAGCAGCGCGGGGATCATCGTCAGTGCGATGAGGACCGCGATGGCGACCGTGCCGGCGGCCGCGACGCCCATCTTCGTCAGGCTCGGCATGTTGACGACGGACAGACCCACCAGCGCGATCACGACCGTGAGGCCGGCGAACACCACCGCCGAGCCCGCGGTGCCGACGGCCCGGCCCGCCGCCTCCTCGCGCTCGCGGCCCTCGGCCAGTTCGGTCCGGTAGCGGGAAACGACGAACAGGGCGTAGTCGATGCCGACCGCCAAGCCGATCATCGAGGCCAGCGTCGACGTGGTCGAGCCCAGGTCGAGGGCGCCGGCGAGGGCGGTGATCGCCGAGACCCCGATGGCGACGCCGATGAGCGCCGTCAGCAGCGGCAGACCGGCCGCGACCAGTGAGCCGAAGGTGATGACCAGGACCACGGCGGCGACCGCGATACCGATGATCTCGCCGGCGCCGGTCTCGGGCTGCGCCTGGAGTGCGTCACCGCCGACCTCCACGGTCAGCCCGGCGTCCCGCGCGTCCTGCGCGGCATCCGCCAGTGCTCCCCGGGTGCCGTCCTGCAGTTCCATGCCGGGGACCTTGTACTTGACCGACGCGTAGGCGATCGTGCCGTCCTTGCTGATGGCGTCGGCCTTGTACGGGTCGGCGACAGAGGCGACCTCGGGGCCTTCGCCGACCTCGTCGACGGTCTTCTGCACGGTGTCCCTGTTGCCGGCGTCCGTCATCTTCTCGCCGGCGGGTGCCTTGAAGACGACGCGGGCGGTGCCGCCGTCGGCGCTCATCCCGGGAAAGCGCTGTTCCAGCAGGTCGAAGGCCTTCTGGGCCTCGGTGCCGGGGACCGAGAAGGACGTATTGCCCGCCGTGGGGGCGCCGGCCGCGGCGAGGCCCGCGAGCGTCAGCAGTGCCACCCATATGAGGGCGACGAAATGCCGTCGCCTGAAGGCGAGTCGGCCGAGTCTGTAAAGAAACGTGGCCACGAGGGCGTACTCCGAGTCAGGTCGTGGGTCTTGAGTCTTGGGTTCTTCGGGGCAGGGGTGATCAGCCCGGCGGGGAGGCCACGGCGTCGTTGTGCGCAGGGAGGAAGTTCTGCGTCGGCGGCTGTTCGTCGATCAGCGGGCGGGCGGCGAAGGCACCGCCCCGGGGCGCCCCACCACCGATCGCCCGGGCAGTTCCGGGACCATCCCTACAGAAAGACCGGTCGTTCTACTAGTACACAATAGCCTTGCTGGGATCCCTCGAGCCACACACCGGAACTGAGGCGTTCCTCACCCACCACCACTGACACAGAGAGGCAGCTCACCGCATGCTCCACGGGCGGCAGAAAGAACTGCACACACTGAGCCGTCTTGTCGCCGAGGCCGGTGCGGGCCGGGGCGGAGCGCTGATCATGGAAGGGGATGCCGGGGTCGGCAAGACCACGTTGCTACGGCATGCTGTCGCGGCGGCCGGCAGCGGCACGCGCGTACTGACCTGCTCGGGTGTCGAGGCCGAAGTCGCCCTGGCCTTCGGCGGATTACAGCGGCTGCTGACACCACTGCTCGACCGGCCCCCTGAGCTGCCGGAGCTGCCGGAGCTGCCGGGCGATCAAGTCGCCGCCTTGCGCAGCGCGTTGGGCCTGTCCACCGCGCCCGCCGCGGATCTGATGGTCCGCACGGCCGTGCTGTCCCTGTTGGACCGGGCCGCGGCCCGCACCCCCCTGCTGCTCGTCGCGGACGACCTGCACTGGCTCGACCCGGCCACCGCCGGTGTGCTGCTCTTCGCCGCCCGCCGCCTCGAGGGCCGCCCCATCGCCTTCCTCGCCGCCGTCCGCGAAGCCGGGGAGGCCACTCGGGACCTGCCGCGGCTCACGCTCCGCGGGCTCGCCCCGGACGCCGCGTCCGCCCTCCTCGACGAGCACGGCTGGGGGACTCCGGGCCCGGCCAGGCGCGCCGTCGCCGACGCCGTGGGAGGCAACCCGCTGGCGCTGCAAGAACTGGTCCGGCTGGGCAGTCCGGCGGAGGTCGCGGAGAAGGTCGTACTCACCGGAACCGCCCCGCTCAGCCTCCGACTTCGCGAGGTCTTCGCCGAACGCACCCGGGAACTGCCCGAATCGGCCCGCACCCTGCTGCTGGTGGCGGCAGCGGAGGACAGCGGCCACACCGGCACCGTGCTCGCCGCGGCCCGGCGGCTGGCGGTCGACGAGCAGGCACTGGACGTCGTGGAGGCCGCCGGGCATCTGGAGGAGGTGCCGGGTGCCCGGCTGCGGTTCCGGCATCCGCTCGTACGTGCCGCGGTGTACGCCGACGCCTCCGCCCGCCGGCGTGCCCTCGCGCATCGCGCGCTCGCCGACGAGCTGGCGACGCAACCCCCGGAAGGCGGGCAGCACGAACGGGCCGTGTGGCACCGCGCGCTCGCGGCCACCGGCCCCGACGAGCAACTGGCCGAAGGCCTGGAGGCCGGCGCGGCCACCGTGCGCCGCAGGGGCGGACTGGCCGTGGCCGCGGCCGTACTGCATCGGGCCGCGCTGCTGAGCCCCACGGAGCAGCAGCGCACCAGGCGGCTCGCCGCCGCGGCCGAAGCCGCCTGGAAGTCGGGCAGCCCTCAGCTGGCCCACCCGCTGCTTGGGGAGGCGCTGTCCCGGCCCGCGGACGTCGGGACTCAGCTGGAACTGGACCGGCTGCGGGCCATGATGGAGCTGTGGGGCGGCGATCAGCAGGCGGCGACGGCCCGGCTGCTGGACAGCGCGGCGGCGCTCGTCGACCAGTCCCCCGGGCCGGCGGTGACCCTGGCTTTCATGGCGGTGGACGGGGCGCTGCGCTCCGACCGGACGGACGAGGCCCTGCGGGCCGCGCGGCTCATCGAGGCCGCCGGCGGCGAGGATCCCGGGTATGCGCGGTACGGGAGCTGGCTGGCGGACGCGGTCGTCGGCCGTCCCCGAGAGGGGCTGACTCCCTGGCAGGTCCTCCGGACCGCGCCGGAGGGCCTCAGCCGCAACGACGCCCACCGCCATGTGTGGCCCGCCGCGCTGGGCAACCTCGGGCCCTCCCCTCGGACGGCCCGGTCCTTCATCCTGGAAGCCTGCGACCGTTTCGCCACGTCCGGGATGCTCGCGGTCCGTGGACTGCTCCTGTCGTGGCTCGCGGATCTGGAGCACCGGATCGGGCTGTGGCCCGAGTGCGAGGCGCACGCGCAGGAGGGGTTGCGGATGGCCCGGGACGTCGGGCAGCCCGTCCTGGAGGCGGATCTGCTCGCGGTGCTGGCCCTGCTGTCCGCCGGGCGTGGTGAAGCGGCGGACTGCCGCGGGTACGCCGAGCGCGCCCAGGCTCTGGCGGTGCCGCAGGGCAACAGGTCGGCTGCGGGCACCGCACAGTGGGCGCTGGGGCGGCTGTCCCTGGCCGCCGGCGACTACGCGGAGGCCTGTGAACGGCTGGCGGCGCTCGGCGAGCCGGCCTCACCGTTCGCCCACCGCCAGGTGGCCCGGCAGGCCGTCCTCGACGTGGTGGAGGCGCAGGTGCGCGCGGACCGCGGGGAAGCCGCCGAGCAGTCGGCGCGGGCGTTCGAGGAGTGGTCGGAGCGGACCACTCTGACCTGGCCCGAGTTGTCCCGGCACGCCATCCGCGCCCTGCTCGCTGAGGGCGACGCGGCCGACAAGCACTTCCGGTCGGCCCTGTCGGCCGCGGGCGCGGCGGACGCTCCGCTCGCCCGGGGCCACACGGCGCTGCTGTACGGGGAGTGGCTGCGGCGCAACCGCCGCGAGGGCGAGGCCAGAACACAGCTGCGCTCGGCGCTGGAGACGCTGGCGGGCCTCGGGGCGCGGGACGAGGCGGAGCGCGCCCGCGCCCAGCTGCGCGCTGCGGGAGGTGCGCCCCGTAGGCGTGGCGGCGATCCCTCGGCTCGGCTGACGGTCCAGGAGCTCCAGGTCGCCCGACTGGCGGCGGAGGGGCTGAGCAACCGGGAGATCGGCACGCGGCTCTCCCTGAGCCCGCGGACCGTCGGCTACCACCTGTACAAGGTGTTCCCGAAGCTGGGCATCAGCAGCCGGTCCCAACTGCGCGACGCGGACCTGGATGCCGTGGGCTGACCCGTACGGCGACGAGTTGGGCGGCGATCGCCGTGGCGACCTCGGCCGGGGTGCGGCCACCGAGGGGCAGGCCGATCGGCGAGTGGATCGCCGAGCGCCCCGCCGCGCCGAGCCCGGCGTCGCGCAGCCGTCCGCTCCGGTCCCGGACCGTCGCCGCCGATCCCGTCGCGCCCAGGTACCCGACGCCCGCCTCGACGGCTTCCAGCAGCGCCGGTACGTCGACCCGGGCGTCATGCGTGAGCACCACGACGGCGGAGCGGCTGTCGAGCCTGCCGTCGCCGCGCAGGGTGCGCAGTCCCGTCTGCGGCAGCCCGGGGAGCACGTCCACACCGGCGTGCCGTGCCTGCGCCGCGAACACCGGCCGGTGTTCCAGAACGACCGGCCGGTAGCCGAGTTCGGCGCCGATCCGGGCCAGGGGCCCGGCCACCGGTGTCCAGGTGACGATCGCCAGCAGCGGCGGGGAGGGGTGTACGGCGATGAAGACGTCCGGATGCGGACCGGTGCTGAGAACGGCGGTGCCGCCTTCGGGAAGCAGTAGCCGCGCCGTCGCCTCGGCATCGAGGTCCGCCTCCCCCGTGCCGAGGCTGCCCTCCCGGTCACCGCCGGGCAGCACCACCAGGTGCGAGGAGCCGGTGCCGTGCAGCCGGACGGCGTGCGCGACGGGGCGCCCGGCCCCGACAGCCTCGGCCAGAACGGGCAGCCACCGAGCGCCGCCGGGCGGCACCGGCTCCGTCCAGACCGTCACCGTGCCCCCGCAGGTCAGGCCGATGTCGAACGGTCCGCTGTCGGGGCCGGCGGGACCGTAGCGGCGCAGGACGGGACGGCCGTCGCCCAGTACCTCCTGCGCGGTCGCGGCGACATCGGCGTCGACGCAGCCGCCGCTGATCGCGCCGAGCACCGTGCCCTCGCCGTCGACGGCCATCGCCGCGCCCACCGGCAACGGCGTGCTGCCGGCCGCGTCGACGAGGGTGGCCAGGGCGAACGGCCGGGACTCGCGCCACCACTGCGCCAGCTGCGGAAGTATGTCGCGCACGGCGTCACCCCACGAGCTTGTCGGGGGTGATGGGCAGCTCGGTGATCCGCCTGCCGGTGGCGTGGTGAACGGCGTTGGCGATGGCCGCGGCGACGCCGACCGAGACCACCTCGCCCATGCCCTTGCTGCCGTGCGGGTGCGCGATGGTGTCGGGCTCGTCGATGAACAGCACCTCGATGTCGGGGACATCGGCGTTGACCGGGATGTGGTAGTCGGTGAGCGCGGAATCGATGTACCGGCCGGAGACCGGATCGGGCGTCAGCTTCTCCATCAGCGCCCAGCCCATGCCGAACACGATGCCGCCCTGGGCCTGGTTCCTGGCCGCCTTGTGGTTGGTGATCCGACCGACGTCGAAGACGGCGACGTGCCGGGTGACGCGGACCCTCGGCAGGTCCGGGTCGATCCGCACCTCGGTGAAGTGCGCGCCGAAGGTGGCCACGGAGTGGGAGGTCCGGGGGGTGTAACTCGCCTCGGCCGACACCGGCTTGGCGCCGTGGCGGGCCAGCAGGGCACGGTACGTCTCCCCGCGCTTGGTGTCGTCCCGGTGGAACAGCCTCCCGTCGGCCGCCTCGACCTCGCCGTCCGCCAGCCCGTACAGGGGCGAGTCCGGGTCGGTGACGGCCATCCGCACCGCGGCCTCGCGGGCCTTCTCCGCGGCGAGGTGGACGGCGGAGCCGGTGTAGCCCGTGGTGCGCGAGCCTGCGTTGCCCGCGGTCCTGGGCAGGTCGGTGTCGCCCGCGCGGACGGTCACCCTGCCCAGGGGCACCCCCGTGCCCGCCGCCGTGATCTGGGCGACGAGCGTGAGGGCTCCGGTGCCGATCTCCTGCGTGGCCGTGCGCACTTGGGCCGTGCCGTCGGCGCGGATCTCCACCTCGGCCCGCGCCTGGTCGGGGATTTCGCCGCGTACGGCGGTGGCCATGCCGTAGCCGACCAGTTCGCCGCCGTCACGCATCGAGCGGGGCTCGGCCGTGCGCCGGTCCCATCCGAAGCGCTCGGCTCCCAACTCGTAGGCCTGGAGGAGGTGTTTGGCGCTCCACGGCTTGCCGGTCAGCGGATCCGTGGTGAGGTGGTTGCGGCGGCGCAGCTCCAGTGGATCCATGCCGAGGCGGTAGGACAGCTCGTCCATGGCGCTCTCCAGGGCGAAGGAGCCGGGGGCGTCGCCCGGGGAGCGCAGGCTGATGGACGGGCCGATGTTCACCTTCGCGACCTTCGCGTCCATCGCCAGGACCAGCGCGCCGTAGGAGCCCGCGGTGGAGACGATGGCGGGCTCGGGCCGGTCGCCGCGCACCTCGGTCGCGTTCACGGTGTCGTGGAGGATGACCGCGAGCTTGCCCTCGCGGCTGGCGCCGAGCCGGATGCGCTGCACGATCGGCGGCTGATGGCCCGTCGAGGTGAACACCTGCTTGCGGCTGAGCACGAGTTTCAGGGGGCGTCGGACCACCCTGGCCGCGTGCGCCGCGAGAAGCGAGTGCCCCCACACGTCGGTCTTGTTGCCGAACGCCCCGCCGACCAGCGGGGACAGCACCCGGACGCGTTCCGGCGGCAGCCCGAACACGGCGGCCACCACCTCCCGGTGGCCGTGCACGTCCTGGCTGCAGTCGTGCAGCGTGAGCATGCCGCCCGACCACTCGGCGACCACGGCGCCCGGCTCCAGCGGCACGTGGCTGAAGTGCGGCACCCGGTAGGTGGAGTCGGTACGCACGTCCGCGGCGGCCAGTGCCGCCTGCGGGTCGGCGCCCGGCGGGAGCACCAGGTGCTGCGGCCACGGCGGGCGGATGAGGCGTCCGCTCGCGGTGTAGGCGTCCGGCAACGCCTCCTCCATGGTGGGCACCGGCTCGTGCACCTCGTAGTCGATGTCCAGGAGTGACGCCGCGTGCTGGGCCTGCTCCAGACTCTTGGCGACGACGATCGCGAGGTGCTGCCCGTAGTAGGTGATCTTGTCGTCGGCGAGCGGGAAGCGGTTCTCCAGGTAGCCGGTGTCGGCGGGGGTGCCCCGCCACGGCATCCGGTCGAGGTGGGTGATGACGGTGAGCACACCGGGTGCGGCCAGGGCACGGGTGGTGTCGATACGGCGCACCCGGCCCGCGGAGATCGTGCTCGTGACGACGGTGGCGTGCACCATGCCTCTCAGGCGCACGTCCGCGGTGTAGCGGGCTGAGCCGGTGACCTTGTCGCGTGCCTCGACGCGGTTGACCGGCGCGCCGATCCCGGACTCGGGAACCTCGGTGGTGTCGGTACGGAACGTCATCGTGCACCTCCGAGATCGGTGAGCGCCCGCCGCACGACCGCTTGGGCCAGGCTCACCTTGTACGTGTTGTCGGGGCGCGGGGCCGCGCCCTTGGTCGCCGCGCGGGCGGCCGCTTCGATGGCGTCCTCGTCGAAGGGCCGGCCGAGCAGGGCGTGCTCCGCCGCCCTCGCCCGCCAGGGCTTGGGCGCGACGCCGCCCAGCGCGATCCGGGCCGAGCGGACCGTGCCGCCGCGCACCTCCACGGCGACGGCGGCGGACGCCGACGCGAAGGCGTACGAGGCGCGTTCGCGGAACTTGACGTAGTGGGAGTGCGCCGAGGAGGCACGGCCCGGCAACTCGACCGCGAGGACGATCTCGTCGTCGCGCAGCATGACTTCACGCTCGGGTGTGCGGCCCGGCAGCCGGTGGAAGGCGTCGATGGGGATACGTCGCTCCCCCTGGGGCCCCCGGACCACGATCTCGGCGTCGAGTGCCTGGAGCGCGACGGCGCAGTCGGACGGATGGACGGCGACGCAGGAGGCACTGGTGCCCAGGATGGCGTGCCTGCTGCTGTCACCCTCCAGCGCCGCGCAGCCGGAGCCCGGATCGCGGCGGTTGCAGGCGAACTCGGGCTGCCGGTAGTAGGGGCAGCGCACCCGCTGCAGGAGGTTGCCGCCGAAGGTGGCGCGGTTGCGGATCTGCTGGGACGCACCCGAGCGCAACGCCTCGGCAAGGACCGGGAAACGCCGCACGATCCGCTGGTCGTCAGTGGCGTTGCGGCACAGCGCGCCGATGCGGAGCCCGCCGTCCGGCAGGGCGGAGATCTCGTCGAGGGCGAGCCCGTTGAGGTCGATGAGGTGGCTCGGCCGCCGGATGCCGTCGCGCATCAGGGTGGTCAGATCGGTGGCCCCGGCGATCACCTCTGCCCTCGGGTGCCGGGCGAGGAGACCGACCGCCTCGCCCACGCTGCGTGCGCGCACGTACTGGAAAGGCTCCACGGCTACCGCCCCTTCGCCATCGTGGCCGAGGCCGACGTGATCGCGTCCCTGATGTTGCAGTAGGCCGCGCACCGGCACAGGTTGCCGCTCATGGCTTCGGGGATACGGTCCTCGGTGATCCCCGGCTCCTCGCCCTCGAGCAGCGCGACAGCCGACATGATCTGCCCGGAGGTGCAGAAGCCGCACTGGAACGCGTCGTGGTCCATGAAGGCCTGCTGCACGGGGTGCAGACGGTCGCCGTCGGCGATGCCTTCGACGGTGGTGACCTCCTGCCCGTCGTGCAGGACCGCGAAGGTGAGGCACGACAGGACGCGCTGTCCGTCGAGCAGCACGGTGCACGCCCCGCACGCCCCCTGGTTGCAGCCCTTCTTGGGGCCGGTGACACCGACCTCGTCCCGCAGGGTGTCGAGGAGGCTGCTGCGCGGGTCGACGGCGAGCTTCAGGCGCTCGCCGTTGACGGTGAGGGAGACCTGTCGCACCGCTTCGGCGGCAGCGGGCGTGCCCTCCGCCGGTGCCGCGGACAGGTACGAACCGGCCGCGACGGCGGCTCCGACGGCCAGTCCACCGCCGACCACGACCCGGCGACTGGGGTGAGGGGACACCTCGTCCGGCATGGAGTGCCCTGCCTTTCTGTTCGGGTCTTCAGCCTCCGTCCCGGTGGTTCCGGATACATCTGTCACTTCGACTGGTCTCGTGGCCCCGCCGCTCACCTGAGGGTCCACTTCTGGTTGGCCTGGCCCTCGCACTTCCACCGGATCAGCCGGGTGCCGTTGGCGGTTGCCGCGCCGGAGGCGTCCAGGCACTTGCCGTCGAGGTCGGTGATGGTGCCGTCCGAGTGGACGGTCCACTTCTGGTTGGTGCCGCCGTGGCAGTCCCAGATGACCACCTTGTCGTCCTTGTCGTCGTCTACGGCGTCGAGGCACTTGTCGCCGTAGACGACGAGTTCGCCACGCGAGGTCTGCTGGAACGTCTGGTTGCGTCCGCCGGAGCAGTCCCACAACTGTGGCTCGGTGCCGTTGATGCGGGCGTTCTTGTCGATGTCCACACAGCGATCGGAGGCGGCGCCGACGAGGGCCGCGCCGTCGGTGCCGGGGATGCCCTGGACGCGGAGGGCGTCGATGTCGGGGGCAGTACTGCCGGAGGACGCCGCGAATCTGACGGTGTTCGCCCCCTTGGCCAGGTGCGCGAGCAGGGAAACGGTCCGATAGGTGGTGGCCGAGCCGGTGGGCGGGAAGGCCACGACGTGCTTGTACTGGCCGTTGACCTGGATGGTTGCCTTGCGGGCGGTGCTGCCGCCGTTGGCGTAGGTGATGTCGACGAGCTTGGTGCCCGCCGTGGAGGCGGTGACGTCGCTGAAGGTGGGGGTGGTGGCGGTGGTGGTGTCCTCGTAGGTGCTGCCGGAGGCCTCGGTGCCGGAAACGGTCAGCAGTACCGCTTCGTTCGCCGGGACGGAGGTGGTGTAGCTGGTCGCGAACGATCCGGCGTCGGTGCGGGTCCAGGCGTTGCGCACGGTGGCGGAGTCCGGGCTCAGGCCGAGGTCGGCCCAGCGGACGGTGATGTTCGCGGCGGAGCCGGTGCGGTTGAACAGCATGACCGCGCGCTTGCCGGTGCCGGAGAGGACCTTGCCGTAGACCTGCAGGCCCCGGGTGTCCTCGGCGACCTTGACGCCCTGCAGGCCGCGCGGGTCCTGGTCGATGGCGAGGACCTCGGGGTTGGTGAGGATGTCGCGGGTCTCCGTGCTCATCGTGGCCACGTTGTTCCCGGCCAGCAGCGGGGCGCCGGCGATCGACCACAGGCTCATGTGCAGCCGGTTGCGGGCGGGGGGCATACCGTTCAGGCCGACCATCAGCATGTCGGGGTCGTTGTAGTACCCGGTGTGCTGGGCCGCGGGCTGCAGAGCCTCGTCGAAGTTGTAGTACATCTTCGTCAGCTGCGGGGTCTCGTCCTTCTGCAGGATGTCGACGCTGGTGCGCCACAGGTCGCCGTGTCCCGGCGCCCAGTTCCACGGTCGTCCGGAGCCCCACTCGCAGAACGACAGCACCAGCTTGCGACCGGTCACGGCCGAGGCGGCCTCGTTGGCGGCGGCGATCTGCTTGTACGTCGTCTCCTGGTCCAGGCCCTCCACACGGCCGCCGCAGAAGTCGATCTTCACGTAGTCGAAGCCCCAGCGCTGGAAGGTCTCCAGGTCCTGCTGGTAGTGGCCCTCCATACCGGTGTTGGGCGCCTTGGGCCGGGTGGTGGGGTAGTAGTAGCCGCAGCCGTTCTTGCCCGCGTCGGTGTAGATGCCGGCCTTGAGGCCCTTGCCGTGAATGTAGTCGGCGATCGCCTTCATGCCGCCCGGCCACAGGTTCTCGTCGACGACGACGTTGCCGTTCGCGTCACGCCGGCCCTGCCACCAGCCGTCGTCGAGGTTGACGTACTTGTAGCCGGCGGCGGCCATGCCGGAGGAGACCAGAGCGTCGGCCTGCTGCTTGATCACGTTGTGGTCGATGCTGCTGAAGAAGCTGTTCCACGACGCCCAGCCCATCGGCGGCGGGGTGACACCTGTCTGATAGGTGCTTACGGCAGCCGGTTCGGCCGACAGTGGCGTCGACGGCTCCGGCTGGTCCAGGGTCGCCAGACCCGCGAAGGCCAGTCCGGCGGCGAGCACTTGGGCGGAGATGCGTCTGCTCCAACGTCGTGCAGCGGTGCGGGGCATGTGGCTCTCCAGGGGGAAGTGGTGCGCGCCGTGGTCAACCACCGCGCCGGGGGCGAGCGTGATCATGCGGACTGTGCATCCGCGCTCTTGAACAGCGGGGCCGCCGAGGCTCCGCGTCACGGTGTTACGGCGTGAGCTGGGCGAGGTCCACGGCGTTGGCCATCGCCTGATAGCCGGCGTCGTTGGGGTGCAGGTGGTCGCCGGTGTCGTAGGCGGGGTTGAGTCGCTCAGCGTTGCCGGGGTCCCGCATCACCTTGTCGAAGTCGATGAAACCGTCGAAGGCGCCACTGGTGCGGATCCACTCGTTGATGGCTTTGCGGACCAGTTCGCCCTCAGGCGTGTAGTAGCCGGCGTTGGCGTAGGGCAAAATCGTGCCGCCGATGATCTTCACGCCGACGGCGTGTGCTTGGTCGATCACGCTCAGCATGCCGTCCCTGAGAGCCTCGAAGGTCAGGCTGGATCCGTTCGGGCCGGCGTTGCTGCCGATGTCGTTGATGCCCTCCAGCAGGATCACGCTTTTGACGTTGGGCTGGCCAAGCACGTCCCGGCCGAACCGGCTCTTGAGGCTTGGGTTGGTCGACCAGGCGTCTGTCAGTATCCGGTTGGAGCCGATGCCGGCGTCCACGACACCGAGGGTGGGACCGCCGGAGGCGGCGTTCATGCGCCGGGCGAGGTGGTCGGGCCAGCGGCGGTTGGCACCCCAAGTGGAACCGACGCCGTCGGTGATGGAGTCCCCGACGCACACCACGGTTCCGGTGGCGGTCGAGGAGATGACGTCCAGGCCTTCGAGGAAGTACCAGGACCACTTGCTCGTCGGGTAGTTGCCGAGGCCGTCGTCGGCGACGTGGTTGCCGGAGGCGACCCAGGCCTGCTGCTGTGCCTCCTGGTGCCAGGTGGCGGCGGGGGACGTGCCCGACACGCGGAGGCTCACGAGCTGGTTCGTGTCCGCGGCCGCGGCCATCGGGATCGGGTCGCTGGCGATGTCCTGCCCGGCGGGGATGGTGACGGATGTGCTCTTGTCGAAGAGTACGGTGCGATGGGTGCCGGGGACGGCGGTGCCGGGGGTGCTGCCTTCCCTGGCGAGGTCGACGGCGTCGATGGTCAGCGGTCCGGTGCCGTATCGGTTGCTGAGCCGGACGCGGAGCTGGGAGCCTGCGACGGTGGTGTGCGCGACCATGCGGATGCTCTTGTCGGTGAACGATTCACCGTTCTTCATCAGGCCGACGGTGTGGGTGCCGACCCGTGTGAGCGGGGCGGAGACCGGGGTGAGGGTCCAGCGCTGGTTGTCGCCTCCATTGGGCTGCCACTGGATGATCTCGTTCTCGTCTCTGTCCGACGACTGCTTGTTGTCGACGACCAGGCCGTTGGCGGCGTTGACAAGGTTGTAGGCGTCGCCTGCGGTCTGGATCTTCCATTGCTGTTTGCCGGAGCCGTCGCAGGGGTTCTGGACGAGCTGCGGAATGGGGCTCTGAGGGGCAGGGGTGTCCAGACACAGGCCGCTGTTGGCGCTCCTGATGGTGTAGGCGCCGGAGCTGGTCCGGGTCAGCAACCATTGCTGGTTGGCCCCGTTGTTCGACGTGTATTGGATGACGGGTGCGCCGGGGGCGGTCGAGGCAAGTTTGACGTCCATCAGCTTCTCGCTCGCGACGTTCGTCAGGGTGTAGACGGTGCCGGAGACGGGGGTTGCCGAGGCCGCGTGGGCCGTAGCGCCGGTCCCGGTCAGGGCGCATGCCGCGACGCCCAGGCCGACCGGGACCGCGAGACGTCTTGTTGTTCGCATGAGAGCCTCTTTCTTGGGTCTTTGCGTGGTGAGGGGCCCGGCGCGGGGCATCCGAAGGTCCGGCAGTCCACCTCTTGCACCGGGACCACGGAGCGCGAAAGCGCGGGGTTCAGTGGGCAGGGCCGGGGAGTGCGAACCAAACGGATGTGCCGTCGGCGGGGGTTGAGCAGAGGCGGGTGGGGTGGACTGCGCAACGGCCCCGGAGAGCCGCGCGATGATGTCGAGTTGGTCGCCGGTGCCTGCGATGTCGATCCCATGACAGCCAGGTCTTCCAGCCGGCCTGATCGTTGATGTGCTCGGCGAGCTGACCCAGCACGACCTGGTGGGCGTGCGGGGCCAGGTGCGGTTCGCCGGTCAGGGGTCCCGAACGGTCGTGTGCCGCTCGTCCATCCGGTCAGCGGGGTCGGCTGTGCGGGGCGGGTCGGTGACGGAGTCGGGGGCGCTCATCACGGTGCCGCTTTCGGTGCGTGGCCGCGGACGACCGTCAGCCGCAGACCGATGATGCCGACCGGCATAACGACCCCGGGACATTCGAAGCACGCTGGCTCCTTACGACTTCGAGGAGTTGGGATGCGCAGCCGCCCCGATGCCCTGCCCCCCGGCGGCGGCGCGGCGCCGTGACGGCAGTCGTCCTCTGACGGCAAGGGGGATGAGCGAGGGTTCGGGCCGGGGCGGTGCAGCCGGCTGTCGCAGGACTGGCACGCGTACGGCTCCATGGCCCACGGGCTCGGCGATGGGCATGGACATTCGCAAGGCGCGAGGCAGGCGTCGGGCGGTGTGCACAACCGCGTCGGTCCAGGGGGTCAAGCGGTGAGCCGCTTGAACTGCTGATTGGTGCCGGTTCCGCACTTGTACTGGATGAGACGGACATCCCCGGCGGAGCCTTCCGGAACGTCCAAGCAGAGTCCGCTGTGCCGGGCCACCAGGCGGTAGTAGCCGTTGCCCTGGTCCTCGAACTTCCATTGCTGGTTCTGGCCGCTGCCGCACCTGTACTGGTTGACGAAGGCCTTTGCGGTGGAAGCACCCTCGACATCCAGGCACTTGCCGCTGTGCTGGGCGAGGATGCGGTAGTAGCCGCCGCCCGCGTCCTCCAGACGCCACTGCTGGTTGAGGCCGCCGTTGCAGGCGAATTGGATGACGTGGCCGTTGTCGGCGGCGGAGTTGTCCTTGACGTCGACGCACTTGTCGCTGTGCCGGGCCACGAGGTTGTAGTAGGGGCCGCCGCCCACGCCCTTGACCGTCCCCGCCGCCGCGTCGATCTCGACCTTGGGGTACCAGGGCAGGTTCATGGTGGTCCTGGTCGGGAAGGTCAACGGCAGCCAGACGTATGTGGAGTCGTTGACCGGGTCCTTCCCGTTCATGACGGCGCCGGCCCAGCGGTCGCCCATGTACAGGAACGAGGTGTTGCCCGAAGTGCCCTCGATGGGCAGGACGAACGTGGTCTGGGAGTTGTAGGCGATGCCGTCACCGACCTCCTTCATCTCCGTCCAGGGGCCGGCGATGCCGGCAGCCGTGGCGTACATCTGCTGGTTGGGATTCCAGCCACTGAGGCCGGAGGTAAGCATGAAGTAGACACCGTCACGTTTGAACAGCGCCGGAGCCTCCCGCCCCTGGCCCGGCCAGGGGTTGGCGACCAATGGGTTGTCGGCGTACCCCGTGAAGTCGGCGTTGAGCTTGTAGATGCGCAGGTCGGCGTTGTTCTTGGCGGCCGTTACCTGGTAGGCGGTCTCACTTCCGTCCGCGTTCTTGTCCACGTACAGCGTCATGTCCCGGGACTCAGTGGTCTGGGTGGTGTCGTTGCCACTCGGCGGCTGGAAGCTGCTCAGATAGTCGTAAGGGCCCTCGATCTTGTCGGAGACTGCGACGGCGGCCCTCGCCTCGAGGTAGTCCGTGGCGTTCTCCTTGTGCATCCACATGACGTACTTCTTGGTGGTGCTGTTGTAGATCACCTTGGGACGCTCGATCTTGGCGGACTTCAGCTCGGGATCGCTCGCCTGGTCAAGGGCATCGCCCACCCACTCCCACTTCTTCAGGTCGGCCGACTTGTAGACGGAGACGGCCTTGAAGGTGTCGTTCGCGTGGCGGTTCTCCCCGAACCAGTAGTAGTAGCCATCGGTGTGCCTGATCACCCCGCCGCCGTGTGCGTCGACCGGGTCGCCATTGGTCCCGATGAAATCGTTGGGGTTGTCCAGGGTGACCGGGGCGGCCTGGGCGGGCGGCGCGACCACCAGTAGTGCGAGCATGCTGGCGCAGGCAGCCGGCAATGGCGTGAGAACACGTCTGAGCATCATTGCTCCTTCGTGAACGGGAGGGCGGCTTCGGTAAGGAGAGTCGAACCCGCCCTCGGGCGGCTCTTGGTCCCATTGGTCGATCTGTGGTGCCAAGATCGAACGAGGGATGAGAAGTGGGGTGCGTCCGCTGTCGGCCTTCGGCCGAGTCCCGTTCAGCGGACTTCCCCGAGGTGTTCGACGGCAGCCCGGCGGGAGTCCGGCGAGGCCGTCGTCATCGCAGTCGGCTGCGAGAAGGGCTCAGGTGAAACGGGGGACGCAGTCCGGGCAGACGGAGAGCGTCCGGTCGGGGGCGCTCGACCGCTGGATGAGGCCCACGGAAATGGGGGCGTCCGTCCAGCGGTTGCACCTGCAGCAGAGGTCGGCATTCACCTGTCCCGAGTCTCCTGCTCTTGATCGGGATGAGTGTCGTGGGGCGTGGGCGTTCGGGCTGGGGAGGGACAGCTGCCGCTCTGTGCTCAATTCCGGCTCCAGGAGGATGGGGGTGGGACGGGGGCAGCGCGGGCCGACGATCAGCCCTTGTTGGCGCCGAGGGTGAGCCCGCTGACGAACTGTCGTTGCAGCACGAAGTACACGATCAGCGTGGGGACCGCGGTGAGCAGGGCGCCGGCGGCGATCAGGTTGGGGTCGGTGAAGTACTGGCCGGAGAGGTTGTTGAGCGCCGACGTGATCGGCATGTTCTCGCCGGTGGTGATCAGGACGATGGCCCAGAAGAAGTCGTTGTAGATCCAGATGGACAGCAGCGTGGCCAGGGCCGCCATCGCCGGGCGGCACAGCGGCAGCGTGATCTGCCAGTACTGCCGCCACACCGAGGCGCCGTCCACCAGCGCCGCCTCGGTCAGTTCGTGCGGCAGGGAACGCATGTAGTTGCTGAGCACGAAGGCGCAGAAGCCGGACTGGAAGGCCACATGGATCAGCACCAGGCCGAGCGCGGAGTCGTACAGCTTGCCGCTCATCGTGATGCCGGGCAGCTCGATCAGCAGGTACAGCCGGTACAGCGGGGTGATGATGACCTGCTGCGGCAGCAGGTTCCCCGCCGTGAAGACCAGCAGCAGCGCCAGGTTGAGGCGGAAGTCGAAGCGGCTGACGTAGAAGGCGACCATCGAGGACAGGAACAGCGTCAGCAGCACCGCCGGCACGGCGATCAGCAGTGTGGTGCCGAAGTAGTGCGGCATGTCCGACTGCTGGAAGGCGTTGGTGAAGTTGTCGAGGCTCAGTTTGTCGGGCCAGGACACGTAGCCCTTGGTGCTGGTCTCTCCGTACGGGCGCAGGGCCGCGAGGATCGCCCAGAGCAGCGGGGCGAGCCAGGCCAGTGCGGTGCCGGCGAGGAAGACGTGCAGCAGGATCCGGGCCGGGCGCAGGGGGGTGCGTTGCTTGCCGAGCGCAGGGGTGAAGGCGCTCACGATCGCCGCTCCTTCCGGAAGGTGGCCACCAGGTACGGGATGATCACGGCGAGCGAGATCAGCAGCAGGACGACCGCGATCGCGGAGCCGTAGCCGATGCGGCTGGACTCGCCGATGATGTTGTTGGTCACGAGGATCGAGAGCAACTCGGTGCCTTCCGCGCCCTTGTTGAAGACGAAGACCAGGTCGAAGGCGCGCAGGGCCTCGATGATGGTGACGACCAGGACGATGGTGTTGGTGGGCCGCAGGGAGGGGAAGATGACGTTCTTGAACGTCTGCCATTCGTTCGCGCCGTCGAGCCCGGAGGCTTCCCGCAGCGCGGGGTCGACGCCCTTCAGGCCGGCCAGGTAGAGGATCATGAGGTAGCCGGTGTGCCGCCAGGAGGCGGCAACCAGCACGGCCCAGAGGTTCAGATCTGGGTCGCCGATCCAGTCGATGTAGTGGCCGGGCTCGTTGGCTCCGATGAGGCTGTTGATCAGGCCGGTGTCGGGGTTGTAGACAAGCTGCCAGACGAAGCCGATCACGGCGAACGACATCACGACGGGCAGGAAGAACGCGGTCTGGTAGACCCTGCTGAACCGGATCTTCTTGTCCAGCTGTACCGCCAGGAACATCCCCAGCGGCATGGGTACGAGGATCAGAGCGGCGAGCCAGATGACGTTGTGCTGGACGGCGGGCCAGAACTGCGGGTTGGTGGTGAACAGTTCCCTGAAGTTGTCCAGCCCGACCCACTTGATCGAGTCGAGGCCGATGCCGTCCCAGGTGGTGAAGGCCAGCGCGATCGAGGCCAGCGCGGTGACCCACACCAAGGCGATGTGCAAGGCGGTGGGCACGCCGGCCATGAGCCAGAGAGTGAGCCGGTCGCGTCGGGTCAGCAGCCGTTGGTGGCCCTGTCGCACCCGCTCGCTCCTCCCCTTTGCCGACGGCGTCTCCGGGGGTCCCGGGGGACGGGTGTTCGTCACCCCCGGGGTGCTCGTGATGTCGGTCCCGGTAACGGTGTTCCGTGTGAAAGTCATGAGGTGGCGAAGATCGTCTTCTTCTGGCGCTCGATCGACGAGAGCAGGCTGTCGGTCCCCTTCGGATCGCGGATGAACTTCTGCAGCGCGGGCTGCATCACCGTGGAGGTGAAATCCGGCCGGCTGTCACGGTCCATGAACTGCGTGAGGTGCTTGGCGCGGGAGATCATGTCGTACGCCTTCTTCTGCAGCGGTGTGTACGAGGAGGTGTCCGCCGTCCTGGAAGCGGCGACGACACTCGGGTCGGACTTGAGGTAGAGCGCCTCGGCCTCCGGCGTGCCCAGGTACTCCAGCAGCTTGACGGCGCCGGCCTTGTTCTTCGGGGCCTTGCTGAGCATGAAGCCGTCGGTCGGCGCCTCGACGGTCTCCTGGCCGTACGCCGGGTCGATCTCGGGGAAGGCGAAGAAGTCGAGGTCGTCCACGTCGGCCGGGTTGGTGAACTGCTGGGCCACGAAGGTGCCCAGCAGGTACATGCCCGCCTTCTTCGAGGCGAGGGTCTGGGCGGCGTCCTGCCAGGTGCGGCCGACGGCGCCGTCCTGGTGGTAGGGAAGGAGCTCGGTCCACAGGTCGAAGGTCTTGCGCACCTTGGCGTCGGTCCAGGAGGCCTTGCCGGCCATCAGCTCGACGTGGAAGTCGTAGCCGTTGGCACGGAAGTTGATCTGGTCGAAGGTGCCCATCGCGGGCCAGGCGTCCTTGTCACCGAAGGCGATCGGGACGAGGCCGTCCTTCTTCATCTGCTTGCACAGCGCGACCAGCTGGTCCCAGGTGGTGGGGACCTCGTAGCCGTGCTGCTTGAAGACGCTCTTCCGGTAGAAGATCGCCCAGGGGTAGGTGTACAGCGGCACGAAGTAGTACTTGCCGTCCTCGCCCTGGCTGAGCACCTTCATCGCGACGGGGAAGTTGCCGCCGATGGTCTGCCACACGTCGTCGATCGGGGTGGCCAGGCCCTTGGCCGCGAAGAACTGCATGCGGTACCCGGCGAACCAGTGGAACACGTCGTCCGGCGTGCCCTGCAGATACGAGTTGATCTGCTCCTGGAAGGTGTTGTGGTCCTTGGTGTTCACATCGACCGTGAGCCCGGACTGCTTCCCGAACGCCGAGTAGATGTCGGCGAACGCCTTCTTCGGCACCGCGTCCGACGCATTGGAGCCGACCGTGACGGTCTTGGGGTCGCTCGCCGAACCGCTGCCGCCGCAGGCGCTCAGCAGCGGGATGCCGGCGCCGAGCGCAACCGCCCCGCCCGCTCCCCGCAGCAGCGTGCGGCGAGCGGGGCCGGGAGAGGAGGGACCAGAGGAAGAGAGTTGCATGACGACTCCTGGGGCAGAGCGGCGGTCATCGGAATCCAGACCGCGTGGCACACGATCGACCAGAAACGAACGAGATCAAACAGTGAGCCCATGAGAGCGGTTCGGCCCGCCGAACGTCAAGAGGCGCGCATCCCCTTTTTGTGACCCCTACGAAAAGCGATGACCTGGGGAAATCGCTTTCTCTGGACGCCAGTTGCAGGATTTCCGCAGGCCGACGCGATGGGTGCGCTCCCATGGCGAATGCGCCTGCATCGCACATCAAGCAAGCAAAGCCGCAAGCGCGATGGCGCCACACCGGACAGGGCGTCAGCATGAGGGCAGTGAGCACCGGCTGGGGAAGTCAACGACTCCGGCTGCGCACGCCCAGGACGTCAACGACTCGGCTGCGCACGCCCACTACGGACACGCCCGATACCAGCGAAGCCTCAGCGGCGGCGCACTCGTCGAACGCCGTAGTCATCAGGAAAGCGGGGCCGCGCCCCTTCGCCCGGCCCTTCCGAGCTGAGGGGCTGAGGGGTGATCACCCGCTGTACGTCCGCCGTGCCGTTTCGCGCGTCGTGCCACCGGTTCGCGTCCAGCACACGCCGCCGAGGCAAGGCTCACGGTCGGACAGAGGACGGTGCGTGCCCGGCGGGTCCGGTCTCCACGCAGCAGTGGACGTCTGAGCGGCGGCCAGAACCCTGCGGCGGCGTCCGCAGCGGCAACGTGTCGCCGATCAACTTCAGCGCGGACGGGGTGAGCCAGTCCTGGAGTGCGGCGAAATCCGCGTTCTTTCGCGGCTCGGTCTCGCGGCGGCCCGAGGAGACCAAGGGCCGTGGGCGCGGCGCCACCAAGGGCCGTGGGCCCGGCGCCCACCGGGCAGCGCAGACACCTCACGCCATGGCCTGGTCCGCTGCGTTCACGGACCCCGAGGGCGCGGGCGCGCGCCAGACCGCCACATCGAGGTCGGCCAGTGTGTCGGAGTTCCGGTGGGATTGCGGTGCGGGCCGCCGGCACCGCGCCGAGTGGGCCAGGATCGTCGCCAGACCCTAAGGCCGTCCGTCGGCTGCGCCGGAATCGAGAGCCGCCCTCGCGATCCGTCGGCTCGCCGACGATTTCCGTGCCTGAGCGCGCAGGCGGGCAGTGGCGTCCCCGATGTCGTCGATGACGAACATCATGCGCCGAAGACCCAGCGTGTTCGCCGGTGCGTCCGCCGGCTCAGCGCTGATCGCCGTCGGCGCGTGGAACCTCGTCAGCTGCAGCCGCCCGTGGCCGTCCGGGGGCCCGAGTCACCGCGCTCGACCCGCCCGCCGTCGAGCCCGCCGACCCGGTTCGGCCAATTCCCCTCGACGGGCATGCAGGTTGGCCGCGTCTGCGCCGGATCTGAAGACCGCCGCGTCGTCGACGCCCCCACGCCCGACCGCCACCCTCGGCGACACCGCGCCCGCACCCCGCGTGTCCCCCTGGTTCGGCTGCGCCCCGCTCGCCCGGCCTAACGGGCCGTTGTCAGCTCGGCGGGACGGGGAAGAGCATGCAGCTGCTCGTGGCATGGGCGAGCAAGCGGTCTTCGGAGTCGAGCAGTTCGGCCTGCGCCAGGGCCGTGCGGCGGCCGTGGTTGAGCACGGTGCCGACGGCACGGACCTTGCCGGTGTCGACGGTGATCGGACGCAGGAACTTCACGCTCAGGTCGAGCGAGGTGTACGCCATGCCGACCGGAAGCACCGACTGCACCGCACAGCCCGCGGCCGAGTCGAGGAGAGTGGCGTAGACGCCTCCGTGGACGCTGCCGATGGGGTTGTAGTGCTCCTCCCCCGGCTCCAAGGCGAAGACGGCGTGGCCGAACTCGACTTGCTCCAGGGCGAATCCGAGCGTCGCGGCGATGGGCGGGGCGGGCAGACGTCCGCTCAGCACGCTGCGCAGGAAGTCGAGGCCGCTCTCCTGGCCGACGTCGGCCGCGGAGATGCTCGGATCCTGCCACTCGACCGTGCGTGATCTCGCCATGCGCTCTTCCTCTCCAGCTGGCTTCAATATCCGAAGCTAGTAGCGCGAGAAGCTGGCTGTCAATGTCGCAGTCAGCCTACGATTACGGACATGACCTGGCTGGAGACGAGCACCGAGAACTGCACGGTGCAGCGCACCCTCGATCTGATCGGCGAGAAGTGGTCGCTGCTGGTGTTGCGCGACGCCATGAACGGCGTGCGCCGCTTCGACGACTTCCGCCGGCACGTGGGACTGTCGGAGGCGGTACTGGCGGACAGGCTGCGCAAACTGGTCGCTGCCGGAGTCCTGGAGACCGTCCCGTACCGCGAGCCGGGCCACCGCACTCGTCACGAGTACCGGCTCACCGGCAAGGGCTGGGATCTGTGGCCGGTGATGATCGCCCTGAAGCAGTGGGGCGACCGCTACACGGCCGATCCGGAGGGGCCGCCCCTGGAGGTCCGTCACCGTGACTGTGGTGAGCCCCTGGAGACGGTCGTCGTCTGCGCGGGCGACCACGGGCCTCTCGCCCCGCGGCAGGCGTACACACGGCCTGGTGCCGCAGCTCATGTGACCACGGGATGATGCTGGTCGGTGCGCTGGCCCTGTCTGTCGCCTTCGGCGACACGAACGCTCAGGCCGGTCGCCGTGGGGTTAGACGGCTCCTGCGGGGCCGCGCGGCCATCGAGTACGACACCGACCAGCCCAGGGGCTGGACGACACCCTGCGTCGGGTGTGTTCTCTTTCGCAATGGCTCGCCGGCAACGGGTCTGAACCGCGTCCTACGGGAAACCCGAAAAGGATGAACGACTCCGAGATTCCATATGGCGACGGCCGGCCCGTGGACGTGTACCTGGACCTCCTCCGCTTGCAGATGGACGCGGAGGACTACAGCCGTCTGCTGCGCGCGGTGACACCTGTGCTGAAGGCGATCGAAGAGGAGCGCCTCTTCATGGTCGACCTCACGCTCGACCCAGGGTCCGACGACGAGCTGCCCCAAGAGGTCCGTGACGAGGCCGCCCTGGTCATCGCCACCGCAGTGACGGGTCGGCTGGACAACGAGTTGGTCGAGATCGACGTCGACGAGGCCGACCCGGTCAGGATCGTCACGGACGCGAACACCGCTGCCGATCCGGTCCGCCTCGGCGAAATCGCCGACTACGTCAAGGAACGGCACAGGGAGAACCAGGAGCTGCGGGGCATCGCGGAGGCGAGCGGGCTGCCGACGGACTTCTGAGCGGCAGCGGCCTCCCGCCTCGGCTCGCTGTTCTCTGTGACGCGACCGCGCTACCCCGTTCCAGCAGGGCGATGAACGGCCGCATGCGTGGCCGGCTGAATCAGCGCCCGGTAACCCCACGACCGCACGCCGGTCATCCACCGACGCGGCCACCGGCGCCAACGGGTACGGGAGGCCCACCACGCTGCGCGGTCAGGAGCGAGCCTCCTCCTGCCTGCCGACCCTCACCAACCAGTCCGCACGGACGGCGTCGGCCACGGGTTGCGGTCATGCCATCCCCTCCCCTCGGTGAGACGCGGACGGCATGTGTGTGGCGGTGCGCGCGACAGGACCCGAGATACGGGTCCGCGAGACCGGTTTCTCCCGTGGGTGATCGAGGCACTCGGTTCACCGGTGAGCGCGCACCCGTCGGGGGTGAGCAGGTGACCAGCGCGGTAGGACCAGGACTCCGGCGACGGGGGCGGAACAGAAGGCGGCCGATGACGACGATCGGTGTGGAAGAGGAGTACCTGCTGCTCGACCCGGACACGGGTCTGCCCGTGCCGCTGGCCGACAAGGTGCGCACCGCGGCCGGGCTCGCGCCGTTCGTGGCCGATGAGGAGGTGCAGAGCGAGCTGCTGCAGGCTCAGGTCGAGGTGGCCACCCCGGTGTGCGAATCCCTGGAGGAGGTCAGGGGGCATCTGCTGCGGTTGCGGAACGCCGTCGGGACGGCGGCCGAACGGCACGGCTGCAGGGTCGCGCCCTGCGGGACCTCGCCGCTGCGGCACAGCCGCCCCGTGGCCGTCACCGACAAGGCCCGTTACCGCGCCATGCGCTCACAGGCGCCGCAGCTGGTGGCGGAGCAGCTGGTCAACGGCATGCACGTCCATGTCGCGGTGCCCAGCCGCGAGGAGGGACTGCAGCTCATGAACCGGCTCCGGGTGTGGCTGCCGACGCTCACGGCCATGTCGGCGAACTCACCCCTCTGGGACGGCCGCGACACCGGCTTCGCCAGCTGGCGCACGGTGATCTTCGGCCGTTGGCCGGTCAGCGGCATGCCCCCGCATTTCCACGACGTGGCCGACTACGACCGGCGCGTGCAACGGCTGCTGAAGAGCGGGCTGATCTCGGACATCGGTCAGTTGTACTGGCTGGCCCGTCTCTCGGCCTCGTATCCCACCCTGGAGGTGCGGTGCCTGGACGTCCAGCTGCGCGTCGACGACGCGGTGAAGCTCGCGGGCGTGGTCCGGGCCCTCGTCCAGACGGAACTCGACGCGGTCTCCGCCGACGCCCCCGCCCCCGAGTGCGCCCCTGAGCTGCTACGGGCGAGCCTGTGGCACGCCGCCCGGCATGGTCTGAGCGGCACCCTCGTCGACCTGGAGGGCAACACCCGCCCGGCCGGCGAAGTCCTGCACCAACTCCTGCTCCACATCATCCCCGCCCTCGAAGCCTCCGGCGACACCCGGCAGGCGACATCCCTGATCGACCACCTGCTGCAGCACGCAACCGGCGCCGACCGACAACGCACCGCCCTCACCGAGGGCGGCATCCGAGCGGTGACCGACCTCATCAGCACGTAGAGCAAGGCGCCGCGCCTGCCCGTTGCCCCGGACCTGCTTCCAGCCGGCAGGCACGGTGGTCCGACGCACAGCCGCGAAGGGATCGCGAGTCGCTCACGTACACCGACCACGACACCGTGTTCCCTCCAGCGTTAGAGTGCCGTCGCCCCCACGCCCAGCTGAAGGCCATAGGAAGGCACCGCGTTCCGTGAACTACACCCACGAGACCACCGGTTCCGTCGGCGAGCGCCGCCTGCAGCACCTCCTCGGCACCACAGACCAGGCCGCCACCTTCTACGACCGCCAGGTGCAGGCCCGACTGACCCCGCAGATGGCGGACTTCATAGGTCGGCAGACCATGGCGTTCCTGTCCACGTCGGACGCCGGCGGAGCCTGTGACGTCACATTCCGAGCCGGTCCCCCGGGCTTCGTCACCGTGCTGGACGAAGGAACCCTCACCTACCCCGAGTACCGTGGGAACGGGGTCCTCGCCAGTGCGGGCAACATCGCCGAGAACCCGCACATCGGTCTGCTCTTCGTCGACTTCACCCATGACCACATCGGACTGCACGTCAATGGCGCAGCTCGACTCCGCCGGGACGAGGAGCAGCGGCGGGCCCACCCCCACCTCCCGGTGGACACCGCTCCTGGGCGCAAGCCCGAGTTCTGGGTGCACATCACGGTGGAGGAGGCGTACGTGCACTGCTCCAAGCACATCCCCCATCTCGAACCGGCGCCGCGTCCGCGCCCGGGGGCCCAGCGGCCAAGGGATCCCGACTACTTCGTGCCCCGCGCCGAGCACCAGTCCCCGCCCTACGAGAGCGTGCAGACTGCGGGAACTCACACCGGACCGCCACCGGACATGGGCTGACCCAGCGGCACCGAGCCGACGACCCTGACACCGACGGCGCCCGCCCGTGACGACGCGCCGCCCGGGCTCGCTCGTCACGGCGCCGTCTTGCAGGCCTCGGACAGCGCCTCGACACGCTCCCGCTCAACCCACTGCTCCAGCTCGCTCCCCATCACCGCTGGACGCCGCGACCTGAGGGCACCCCGGTGATCATGAATTTGCCCCAGATCGGTGAGTGAGACGCGAAGCGACTTGTCGACTTCGCGGCCGGTTTGGTGTTCGGTCTGGACGGCAGCATCGAGCGGCTGACGCAGAAGGTGTTCCTGTTGTCGCCTGCTAACGGCGTTGTCACCGCGAAGGACAAGTCCGCATCGCACAGGCCGGGTTCTTCAACCATCGCGCAAACAAGAGGGAGGGAAGCAGGAGCATGAGCGTGGTCCTGAATGTGCCTGGAAGCCATGTACCTGCCCCCGATCCACCACTCGGCTAACGCGTAGGGACGAGTTGGCCGTTGTTCCTCCTGCTGGGCATGCCCAGCGCTGTCACCTATCGGCGTGTCCGGAGGGAGGAACACATGGCCAAGCACGCTCGGCCCCGCAGGAACAAGGAAAACGAGAAGGAGGGCGCAACCGACCGCACAGAACGCCGCGAGCGGACGATGCTCGTGATCAGGATTGCCGTCCTGCTCATCGCCATCGCCCGCTCCCTGAGCGGCAGCTAACCGCACGCGAGGGTCGCTCCGCAGAATGCCATCAGGTGGGCGGCCCTCGCCCATGTCCCGACCTCTCAAGATGAGAGAGCCGATGTACATGGTGTTCCCAGGTTATGCCACAGCGTCAAGTTAAACGCGTCAACCCTTGAGAGTCCCGGCAGCACGAGCCCCCGGCTCACCTGCGACCAACGTTCGGAAATTCGCCCAGAAGGCAGAGCTGAGATCTGAGCACATCAATGGTTCGCGGACAGGAGGAAGCGGCACCTCGGAGGAGCCTGTGCTGAACCTCTGCGGTCGACCTCTGCGGTGAACCTCGGAGCACGCCGGGCGAAAACGTTCCGCCACCGCCCCCTGGAGGTTACCGTTCGGTAGACAACGTCGTCCCGGAGGTGCCCGTATGACACCCGACCGTGCCGCAGGCCTCGCCGCGTCCGCCCGTGCGCTGGCCGACGGGGAGGTGACGTCGCAGGCGCTGGTCGCGGCGGCGCTGGCGCGGATCGAGGCGACCCAGGGGTCGCTCAACGCCTTCCGGGTGGTCCGGGCCGAGGCCGCCCTCGCCGAGGCCGCCGCCGCGGACAAGGAGCTCGCCGCCGGAGGGCGCCGGCCGCTGCTGGGTGTGCCGGTCGCGGTGAAGGACGACATGGACGTGGCGGGCGAGCCGACGGCGTTCGGGTGCGGCGGGGAGTTCCCGCCCGTCGCCGAGGACGGCGAGGCGGTACGGCGGCTGCGCGCGGCCGGGGCCGTGATCGTCGGCAAGACCAACACCTGCGAGCTGGGGCAGTGGCCGTTCACGGAGGGGCCCGCCTTCGGCGCGACGCGCAATCCGTGGAACCCGGAGCACACTCCCGGTGGCTCGTCCGGCGGTTCGGCCGCCGCGGTCGCCGCCGGGCTCGTCCCCGCCGCGCTCGGCTCGGACGGCGCCGGCTCGGTGCGGATCCCCGCGTCCTGGACCCATTTGGTCGGCATCAAGCCGCAGCGCGGCCGCATCTCCACCTGGCCGAAGGGCGAGTCGTTCCAGGGCATCACCGTCAACGGCACCCTCGCCCGCACCGTGGCCGACGCGGCCCTCCTGCTGGACGCGGCCGCCGGCAACCACGACCTCGACCCGCACCGGCCGCCTGCTGTCGACGCCGCGGAGGCGGCGGGCCGCGACCCCGGCCGACTGCGCATCGCACTCTCACTCAAGCCGCCGTTCACCGCCGTGCCCGCCCGGCTGCATCCCGAGGTGCGCGCCAGGGTCGTCCGACTCGCCGAGAAGCTCAGCGCATCGGGGCACGTCGTCGAGGAGGCCGATCCGCCGTACGGCCAGATCGGGCTGACCTTCGTCCCGCGTGCCACTGCCGGTATCGCCGAGTGGGCCGGCGAGGTGCCCTTCCCCGCACTGCTCGACCCTCGCACCCGCAGCGCCGCCCGGCTGGGCCGGTTCCTCGGCGGCGTGCCGCTGCGGGCGGCCCGGCGTGCGGAGGCTGTGCTGCACCGTCGTATCGGCAGGTTCTACGAGTCGTACGACGTCGTCCTCGCCCCCACCACGGCCACTCCCCCACCCCGCATCGGCGCGATGCTCGGGCTCGGCGGTTTCGCCACCGACCGGGCGATGATCGCCGCCTGCCCCTACGCCTGGCCCTGGAACGTGCTGGGCTGGCCCGGTGTCAACGTCCCCGCCGGTTTCGTGGGCGGCCTGCCCGTCGGCGCCCAGTTGCTCGGGCCGGCGAACAGCGAGCCCCTGCTGATCTCGCTGGCCGCGCAGCTGGAGGCGGAGCTGCGCTGGCACGAGTTGTGGCCGCCGCAGCAGGGCGAGACGGCACCCACCGCCGTCGTCTGAGGCCACGCCGACTCCGCGGTTCAGGCCCTACTCTGTGACCGTGGGCGATGCGTCGATGGTCGGGCTCATGGGGCGGGTGACGGGGACGATCGGTCCGGGGCTCGTCGGCGAGGTGATCGTGCGGGTGCGCGGCGGCGCCGAGCACTTCCTCGCCTATCCCGCTCCCGGCACGGACCGCATCGAGCGGGGCACGGTGGTGATGGTGATCGAGTACCAGCCCCCGAGAACCGTCTACGTCCAGGCCGCGTACGACAGTTGAGCCCGCTCGTGCGCAGGTGAGAGCCGTCCGCGTCAAGGTTTCGACAAGGATGCGCCGACGTCTGTACCCGGGCTTCGCGCGGGCGCACACTCCCTTCGTTCGGTGCCGAAAGGGCACCATGCAAAGGGGGCGTATGCCGATGGTCATCGGCGTCGTGGCGGGGGCGGCGGTAGCCGCCGTCCTCGTGCTGATCGGTGTGTTCAAGATGATGTGGCGGGTCGCGGAGCCGAACGAGGCGCTCATCATCTCCGGTTCCAAGCACCGTACGGAGGGCCTCGAGGAGGGCATGGGCTTCCGTATCGTCACCGGCCGCGGCACGCTCGTGCTGCCCGGTGTGCAGGCGGTGCGCAAGCTGTCCCTCGATCTCAACGAGACCGAGCTGCACGTGGACTGCGTGACCCACCAGGGCATTCCGCTGAAGGTGCGGGGCGTGGTCATCTTCAAGGTGGGCGACGACTTCGTGTCGATCGCGAACGCGGCCCGCCGTTTCCTGGACCAGCAGAAGCTGATGTCGGAGCGGGTGCACAACGTCTTCGCCGGTCATCTGCGGTCCATCGTCGGCGGATTGACGGTCGAGGACATGATCCGCGACCGGGAGAAGCTCACCGGGCAGACCCGGGCGGCGTGCGGTACGGAGATGGAGAAGCTGGGGCTGATCGTCGACTCGTTGCAGATCCACGAGATCGAGGATCCGACCGGGTACATCCAGAACCTCGCCGCCCCGCACGCGGCCGCCGTCCAGCGGGACGCGCGGATCGCGCAGGCGGAGGCGAATCGTCTCGCCACGGAGGCGGAGCAGCAGTCCTTCGCACGGATGGCCGAGGCGACCCGGGACAGCGAGATCCTCCAGGCCGGCTACCAGGCCGAGCGCGACAAGGCCGCGGCCAAGGCCCAGCAGGCCGGACCGCTCGCCGACGCCGCCGCCCGGCAGGAGGTCGTCGTCCAGATGACCCGGGTCGCCGAGCTGGAGGCGCAACGGCGCGAGCAGCAGCTCCAGGCGGACGTCCGCAAGCCGGCCGACGCGCAGGCGTACGAGAAGCGCACGCTGGCCGAGGCCGAGCGCGACGCCCGGATCTCGGCGGCGCAGGCCAAGGCGAAGGAGACGGAACTCGCGGCCGCGGCCGAGGCGACCCGGGTCAAGGCGGCCGCGAGCGCCGAGGCCGAGGCGACCAAGGCGCGCGGCGCGGCCACGGCGGCCGCAACCCGGGCCACCGGCGAGGCCGAGGCGGCCGCCGCGCAGGCCAAGGGGCTCGCACAGGCCGAGGCGGCCAAGGCCAAGGGCCTGGCGGAGGCGGAGGCCATCAAGGCCCGTGCCGCAGCCCTCGCCGAGAACCAGGAGGCCGTCGTCGCCCAGCAACTCGCCGAGAACTGGCCGGAGATCGTCCGGGCCGGCGCGTCCGCCTTCGGCAGCGTCGACAACATGGTGCTGCTCAACGGCGCCGACGGGATGGCCGACATGTTCGCCAAGGCGCTCACCATGGGCGGTACGGGACTGGGGCTGGCCCGCCAGTTGCTGGCCTCGATGAACCAGAACGGCCAGACCCCGAACGGGACTTCGTCGCTCAACGGCCTCGCGTCGCCTCCCCCGGCGCAGAAGGTTGCGATGGACGAGAAGTAGGCCCGTCGGGTGTGCTCACGGGGGCAGCCTCTAAGGTGCCCCCGTGAGCACGTACACCGATGAGAACGTCCCGGGCCGTTTCGGCCCGACGGCCACGACCGAAGCCGACCCGCGCGCGGTCGGCAGGGTCCGCACCGAGTACTCCCCCGCCCATGACGGCGACCCCGACCCCGGGGAGATCGTCTGGACCTGGGTGCCCTTCGAGGAGAACGACGGACGGGGCAAGGACCGCCCGGTGCTGGTGGTGGCGCGGGAGGCGGCCGGCACTTTCCTCGCGGTGCAGTTGTCGAGCAAGCGGCACGACGGGGACCGCGAGTGGGTCGCGATCGGCAGCGGGCCGTGGGACCGGACGGGGCGCGAGTCGTGGGTGGACGTGGACCGCGTCCTCCGTCTGCACGAGGAAGGCATGCGCCGGGAGGCGTGCGCGCTCGACCGCGGGCGGTTCAACCTGGTCAGGCACCGGCTGCACGAGCGCTACGGCTGGACCTGAGCGCCGGCTACCGCTGGAGCTGACGCTCCGGAAACGCCCGTACGAACGCCTCCCGCACCGCACTCCCCGGCGTGCGGTCCAGGATCCCGAACACGACGTGCTCGAAGGCCGAGGCGAATCGCCCGCCGGGCCCGAGCAGCCCGCGGAACGCCCCCGCCACCTGAGCCGGGTCGTTCTGGAACACCCCGCAGCCCCACGCGCCCAGCACCAGTCGCCGGTATCCGTGCGCCGCGGCCGTCTCCAGCACGCGCTCGGCCCGTGTCGCGAGCGTCCGGGGCAGCTCGGGCGCGCGCTGCGGTGCCGTACGGCGGACCACGCCCGCGTTCGGGGCGGCGGCGGTCAGGAAGCCGGGGGTGCAGGGCTCGTCCAGGAGGCGGCCGCGGTCGTCGCGGAAGACGGGCACGCCGGGTGAGTGGATGACACGGTCCGTGTAGAACGGGTCGCGGTGGGCGCGGTGGTGGTCGTAGAACGCGCGGGCCTGCAGCAGGCACGCGTACAGCGCCGACGCCCGGCACAAGGCCTCTTCCTGGGCCTGGGCGCCGTTCAGATAGCCGCCGCCCGGGTTGCGGGCCGAGGCGAAGTTCAGTACGGCCGTACCGTCACCGAGGCGGCGGGCCGCTTCCAGGCTGCTCTCGCCCGTGACCTCGAGGAACGTCTCGGCCGCGACGATGCGCGGTACCGGCACCGGGTCCGGCCCGTACATCCGGGTACCGTCCCGTGCCGCCTCGACCGCCGCCGCGAGGGACACCTCACGGCCGTCCGGCGCGCGGTACCTCCCCGCCGCGACGATCTGCTCGGTCTCCTGGGCGATGCCGCGCAGGCGCGCGCTCACGGCGCGACCCCCGTGCGCGCCATGACCGCGCTCCCCGCGATCTCCCCCGTCATCTCCCCCGTCGTGCTCATGCACCGATCCTGGGCGATGCTGGTCGTGCGGTGCAACGGAGTTTTCGCGGTCCCCGCCGGCGTGCGCGAACGGCCGGAAAAGCCCTTGGAAACGCACGGCGTGCGGAGATTACCGACCCGGAACGCACCGGAACGCACCCTTGTGCGAAACGACGCGAGGGTCTTGGGTGGACGGGTGTGCCGGACCGGGCCATCACCTCCGGACCGGTGACATTGTGGACTCTCAGGAGGATCCCGACATGTCCGATTCACTGAGTGACTGTACGGAGCAACCCCGCACCGCGGTCACCGAAGCCGAGGTGGAGGCCCTGGTCAGGGGCATCTGCTTCAAGACCGGCCCGCCCCGCACCGTCGGGGTCGAAGTGGAATGGCTCGTCCACGAGCTGCGCGGCCCGCAGCTCCCCGTGACACCCGAACGACTCGAAGCGGCGTACGCCGCACTGCGGACCGTGCCCCTGAGGTCGGCGCTCACCGTCGAACCCGGCGGCCAGCTGGAGCTGAGCTCGCCGCCCGCCGCCTCGCTGATGGAGTGCATCGGCACCGTCTCCGCCGACCTCGACACCGCCCGCGCGGTCCTGCGCGAGCGCGGTCTCGGTCTCGTCGGCATCGGCAACGACCCCTGGCACTCGCCCCGCCGGTTCCTGCGCGAACCGCGCTACGACGCCATGGAGACCTGCCTCGACCGTGCCGGCCCGGCCGGCCGCGCCATGATGTGCACCTCGGCCTCCGTACAGGTCTGCCTGGACGCCGGATACGAGGAGCCCGGCCCGCTCGGCCACGGGCGGCGCTGGTGGCTGGCGCACCAGCTGGGCGCGGTCCTGGTCGCCGCCTTCGCCAACTCCCCGCTCGCCGGGGGCGAGCCCACCGGCTGGCTCTCCACCCGGCAGCTGCTGTGGATGGAGATCGGCGCGGGGCGTGCGGGCGCGCCCCCGCTGGACGGCGATCCGCGCGCCGCCTGGGCGCGGCACGTGCTGGACGCGCCGGTGATGTGCGTACGGCAGGACGGCGGCCCGTGGGACGTCCCGGACGGGCTGGCCTTCCGGGACTGGACCGCCTCCGGGCTCCCCAGGCCGCCGACGCACGAGGACCTCGACTACCACCTCACGACCCTGTTCCCGCCGGTCAGACCGCGTGGTCATCTGGAACTGCGCATGATCGACGCCCAGCCCGGCGAGGACGGCTGGATCGTGCCGTTCGCCGTGACCACCGCGCTCTTCGACGACCCCGAGGCCGCCGAGACCGCCTACCGCGCCGTGAAGCCGCTGGCGGAGCGCGCCGGGTCGCTGCCCGCGCCGCACAATCCGCTGTGGATCGACGCGGCCAGATCCGGGCTCGCCGATCCCGAGCTGCACGAGGTCGCGGTGGAGTGCTTCGCGGCCGCCGTGCAGGCCCTGCCCCGGCTGGGGGCCACGACCGAGGTGGTGGACGCCGTGGCGGCGTACCGGGACCGCTACGTCGTCAAGGGCCGCTGCCCCGCCGACGACCTGCTGGACGAGCTCTACGGGACGCACCGCACCCTGCACGGCACGGACCGCACCCCGCACGGGAAGGACATCCGCACATGACCGACCCCGCCCTCGACGCCGACACGCTCCGCGAGCGGGCCCTGACCACCCTGACCACGGCCCGTGCCCGGACGACCCTGCTGACCAGTTGCGTCGACGACCCCGACCTCACCGCCCAGCACTCCCCGCTGATGTCCCCGCTGGTGTGGGACCTCGCCCACATCGGCAACCAGGAGGAGCAGTGGCTGCTGCGGGCGGTCGCCGGGCGGGAGGCGATGCGGCCCGAGATCGACGGTCTCTACGACGCCTTCGAGCACCCGCGTGCCGAACGCCCCTCGCTGCCGCTGCTGCCGCCGACCGAGGCCCGGCACTACGCGGCCGAGGTGCGCGGCCGCGTCCTGGACGTGCTGGAGCGCACCGCGTTCCACGGGACGCGGCTGACCGAGGCGGGCTTCGCCTTCGGGATGATCGCCCAGCACGAGCAGCAGCACGACGAGACGATGCTGATCACCCATCAGCTCCGCACGGGACCGCGGGCTCTCACCGCCCCCGACCCGGATCCGGCTCCGCTGTTCACGGGACCGTCCGAAGTCCTGGTCCCCGGCGGCCCGTTCACCATGGGCACCTCCACCGAGCCGTGGGCGCTGGACAACGAACGCCCGGCGCACCGGCGCGAGGTGCCGCCGTTCTACATCGACACCACTCCGGTGACGAACGCCGCGTACCAGGCGTTCATCGAGGACGGCGGCTACGGCGACGACCGCTGGTGGACGCCGGAGGGCTGGGCGCACATCCGGCAGCACTCCATCCAGGCCCCGCTGTTCTGGCGCCGGGACGGCAAGCAGTGGCTGCGGCGCCGCTTCGGCATCACCGAGGTCGTGCCCCCGGACGAGCCGGTGCTGCACGTGTGCTGGTACGAGGCCGACGCCTACGCCCGCTGGGCAGGGCGGCGGCTGCCCACCGAGGCCGAGTGGGAGAAGGCGGCGCGGCACGACCCGACCACCGGGCACTCGATGCGCTACCCGTGGGGCGACGCCGACCCGGAGCCCGAGCACGCCAACCTCGGTCAGCGGCATCTGCGCCCGGCGCCGGCGGGAAGCTACGAGAAGGGCGAATCGCCGCTCGGCGTACGCCAGTTGATCGGTGACGTGTGGGAGTGGACGGCCAGCGACTTCCTGCCGTACCCGGGGTTCCGGGCGTTCCCGTACAAGGAGTACTCGGAGGTGTTCTTCGGGCCCGAGCACAAGGTGCTGCGCGGCGGTTCGTTCGCCGTGGACGCGGTGGCCTGCCGGGGCACCTTCCGCAACTGGGACTATCCGATCCGGCGGCAGATCTTCTCCGGCTTCCGCACGGCACGCTCCGCTGGAGACGTCTGATGTGCCGTCACCTCGCCTACCTGGGCCCCGAGGAGCCGCTCGGCAGCCTTCTCGTGGAGCCTCCGCACGCGCTGTACCGCCAGTCGTGGGCGCCCCGGCGGCAGCGGTACGGCACTGTCAACGCCGATGGTTTCGGGGTGGGTTGGTACGCCGAGGGCGACCCGGTGCCGGCGCGGTACCGCCGGGCGGGGCCGATCTGGGCGGATGTCTCCTTCGCCGATCTCGCCCGGGTCGTACGGACCACCGCCCTGCTCGCCGCCGTACGGGACGCGACGGTAGCGGGCGCCGACCAGGAGGCCGCGGCGGCGCCGTTCGCCGCGGGTCCCTGGCTGTTCAGCCACAACGGGGCCGTGCGGGGCTGGCCGGGATCGCTGGCGCCGCTCGCCCCGTCCCTGCCCGCGGTGGACCTGCTGTCCATGGAGGCCCGCAACGACTCCGCGTTCGTCTGGGCGCTGGTCCTCGCGCGGCTGCGCGGCGGGGACGAGATGGGCCAGGCGCTGGCCGACACGGTCCTGGAGGTCGCCGAGGCGGCCCCGGGATCCCGGCTCAACCTGCTGCTCACCGACGGCGAGACCATCACCGCCACCGCCTGGGGCGACACCCTCTGGTATCTGACCCGGCCCGGCGGCGGCACGGTCGTGGCCTCCGAGCCCTACGACGACGATCCGCGCTGGCAGGAGGTCCCCGACCGCACCCTGCTCGCGGCCGGCCGCACCGATGTGCTGATCACCCCGCTCAAGGAACCGAGCGACGCCCTGGCACCAGAACCTTCCAAGGAGCCCAGCACGTGAGTCCGTTCCTTCTCACCCGCACCCTGCCCGAGGACGCCACCGACGCCGCCCTGCGCGCCGACGTCCTGAAGGGCCTGACCGGCACGCCGAAGACACTCCCTCCGAAGTGGTTCTACGACGCGCAGGGCAGCGAACTCTTCGAGCAGATCACCGCGTTGCCCGAGTACTACCCCACGCGCGCCGAGCGCGAGATCCTCATCGACCGGGCCGGCGAGATCGCCGCGGCGACCGGCGCCCGCACCCTCGTCGAGCTGGGCTCCGGCTCCTCGGAGAAGACGCGGTACCTCATCGACGCGCTCACCGGGCTGCACACGTACGTCCCCGTCGACGTCAGCGAGAGCGCGCTCACCCAGGCCGGGCAGGCGCTCATCGAGGAGCGGCCGGGGCTGGACGTGCACGCCCTGATCGCCGACTTCACGGCGGGACTCACCCTGCCGGACACACCGGGCCCCCGGCTGGTGGCGTTCCTCGGCGGCACGATCGGCAATCTGCTGCCGGCCGAGCGTGCGGCGTTCCTCGCCTCGGTGCGTGCCCTGCTCTCCCCCGGGGACGCGCTGCTGCTCGGCACGGACCTGGTCAAGGACGAGCGGGTCCTGGTCGAGGCGTACGACGACGCGGCCGGGGTGACGGCCGCCTTCAACAAGAACGTCCTGGCCGTGATCAACCGTGAGTTGGGCGCCGATTTCGATCCCGGCGCCTTCGACCACGTCGCGCTGTGGGACGCGGAGCGCGAGTGGATCGAGATGCGGCTGCGCTCACGTACGGCGCAGACGGTGAAGGTGCCCGCGCTCGATCTCGCCGTCGACTTCGCGGCGGGCGAGGAGATGCGCACCGAGGTGTCGGCGAAGTTCCGCAAGGAGGGGGTGCGTGCGGAACTGTCGGCGGCCGGGCTGGAGCTGGCGCACTGGTGGACGGACCGTCAGGGGCGCTTCGCGCTGTCACTGAGCGTGGCGCGGTGACGGACGGCTCGCGCGATGCCCCGGCGTGGGGCACGGTGGAGTGACGCGTGACTGATCCGCCACGGCGCAGTCACGGGAGAGGAGCACCCGCATGACGAACCACACCTATCGGGTCACGGACATCGTCGGCACCTCGCCCGAGGGCGTGGACCAGGCCATCCGCAACGGCATCGAGCGTGCCTCCCAGACCCTGCGCAACCTGGACTGGTTCGAGGTGACCGAGGTGCGCGGCCAGCTCGACAACGGGCAGATCGCGCACTGGCAGGTGACGATGAAGGTCGGCTTCCGTCTGGAGGACGCCGACCAGTAGGCCGGGTAGTCGTCAGGTCCGCCCCTCCCGCTCCTGCGCCACCTTCAGCGCGGCGGAGGGGGCGGTCCAGCGCGCCCGTACGACGGTGAAACCGGCCCGCTCGGCGTCCTCGCAGACCAGCTCGTCGTCGTCGACCAGGACGCGGATCTCGCGGCTCTGGGCGAGGCGGCGCAGGATCTCCAGCTTGGTGCGCCGGGCGGGCCTGCGGTCGTCGTTGCGTCGCATGTACACCCGTCCCTCGGGCAGCCCGTGTGCCGCGAGCCAGTCGAGCGTGTCCCGCCGGCAGCGCTCGGGCCGCCCGGTCAGATAGCGGATCTCGCAGTCCTCCGCGCTCTCCCGCACGAGCGCGACGCCCTCCGCGATCGGCGGGTCCTGCGGGGCGGCCGCGAAGAAGGCGTCCCAGTCGCGTGGCTTGCGCTCCAGGAAGTGCTGCCGGTGTGCCGTGTCGGCGAGGGTGTTGTCCAGGTCGAACACGGCGAGCGGGAGTCTGCTGCTGTCGGTCACGCCACTCACCCTAAGACCACGCCTGTACCGGCCCGGGAAATTCGGCTGCCCACCGCCAGGCACCGCACTAAGGTCCCGTGCCATGCGACTGACGGTTCTCGGCGGCTGCGGCGCATGGCCGACGGCAGAGCAGGCATGCAGCGGCTACCTCGTCGAGTACGCCGGATTCCGCCTGCTCGTCGACCCCGGATACGCCACGCTGCCGCGCCTGCTCGACCAGGTCACCGTCGACGCGGTCGACGCGGTGCTGATCAGCCACGGGCACCCCGACCACTGCGCCGACCTCAACCCGCTGCTCAGGGCCCGGGGCCTCAGCGACGAACCGCCGCCGCCCTTGCCCGTCCACGCCCCGCGCGGAGCGGTCGACGCCGTGCTCGCCCTCGACAAGCCGAGCATGCTCGCCGATGCGTACCGCCTGCATGAGTTCGTCCCCGGCGACCGGTTCGCCATCGGCCCGTTCGGCGTGGACACCTGGCTGCTGCCGCACTTCGTGCCCAATGCCGGCATCCGGCTCACCACTGCGGAGTCCGTGCTCGCGTACACCGGCGACACCGGCCCCAGTCCCGACATCCCGCGGCTCGCGCAGGGCGCCGACCTGTTCCTGTCGGAGGCCACGTACACCCACCGGGTACCGGCCGCCGACGCACCGTACCTGCTGACCGCACGGCTGGCCGGCCAGTACGCCCACCAGGCGGGCGCCGCCCGGCTCCTGCTCACCCACCTGTGGCCGGGCACGGATCCGGTCGTCGCCCGGGAAGCAGCCGCGGAAGCCTTCGCGCACCCCATCGGCGTCGCCACACCGGGTCTCGTCGCCCACCTCGGCTGAGCGAGCCCCGCACCCCGGCAACCTCCGCGCGCCGAGCGGCCACTGCTGTGCGACACGGCACGCAGGCGAGGCGGACGCGGAGGCGGGAAGCCCCAGGCGCAACGGCGAGCGCGACAGCTGCAACAACAACGTCTTCTCACGGCTGTCCACGCACGACAATCACGAGTCCGGCTTCCGGCTCCAGGGATCGTCCGGCAACAACCAGATTCGCCTCGCCAATAGTCATCGAGAACACGATCGCGTACGGCAACGGCAATCCCGGCGCCCTGCTCAGTACCGACCCCGCCGGCCTCACCGGCCCGCGCGCGACGGCGTGGCTGTCGGCGCACGGTTCTGAGTGGGTCGCGTTTGAGACAGTCCGGCCGAGAGTAAAGGTCCGGACTATTTGCCGGAGGCTCCTTTTCGCAGGCCATGCAGGACCGTGAATGGATCACGAGGGGCATGAACGCGCCATCGTGATGCGGCAATTCATCACCGCGGTTGATTCTTCAAGGAGCCCGCTGCCATACTCCGGCTTCCGGCTTCGCCGCCGCTCACCCTTCCCCGCGAACAATTCCCGCACCCCGTATGTCCGGCATGCCGCAGCAAAGAAGGTGCGCCTGTGCCCGAGTTTTCACCTTGGCACGACAATTCTTTCACATATAGCCCGCCGAATAACGAACCCACGCCGTCCCAGCGCATATCCGAAGATCCCGAATTTCACTCGCTGCGCCGCGCTCAGCGCAGGTTCGGAGTCCGCGCGACACTCCTGTCGGTCGGCGGGTTCCTGTTGTACGTGCTTGTGTCGCACACCGTCCCCGGCCTGATGAACCAGCGCCTGCTCGGCCACTTCACCCTCGGCCTCGCCCTGGGCCTCGGGCAGTTCGCCGTGATGGGCGTGACCGCCTGGTGCTATGTCCGGTACATGCGCACCCGGGTCGACCCGCTCGCCCGTGGCCTGAGCTCGCGACTGGACCAGCACGAAGCACGGCAGACCGTCCCGCCCGGCTCCAGGGGGTACCGCACGTGGTGACCGTGTCCGAAGGCATCGTCGACCGGTTCAGCCTGAACCTGACGTTCGTGCTGTTCCTGTCGGTGGTCGTGGTCACGCTGTTCATGGCACTGTTGACGGCCCCTCAGCGCGACGAGATCGGCGAGTTCTATCTCGGCAACCGCACGATGTCCCCGTTGCGCAACGGCCTCGCCATGTGCGGCGACTACCTGTCGGCCGCCACCCTGCTGGGCAGCACCGGGCTGGTCGCCCTCACCGGATACGACGGGCTGCTGTACCTCGCCGGCACGGTCGTCGCCTGGATGACGGTGCTGCTGCTGATCGCCGAACCCCTGCGCCGCACGGGCAGATTCACGCTCGGCGACACACTGGCCCTGCGCCTGACCCGGCTGCAACGGCCGGCGCGACTCGCCCTGGCCGTGTGCACCCTGGCCATCACCACCCTGTACCTGGTGGCCCAACTCGTCGGCAGCATCGCCCTGCTGACCCAGTTCACCGGCGAACCGAGTGCCGCGACCCGCACCCTGTGCGTGATCGTGATCGGCACCGTCGTCATCGTGTACGCCGCGATCGGCGGTGCGCCCGGCGCCACGGTCATCCAGATCATCAAGGCCGTGATGCTGGTGGCGGGCGTGACGGTCACCGCCGTCATGGTGCTCAACCACTACGACTGGAACCCGGGCGCCCTGCTCGCCGCGGCCGCGGACAACAGCGGCACCGGCACCCAGTTCCTCGAACCCGGACTGCGCTACGGCGTCAGCACCACCAGCAAGCTCGACTTCTTCAGCCTGGAACTGGCGATCGTCCTCGGCCTCGCCGCACTCCCCCACGTCCTGATGCGGCTGCTCGCCCCGCGCAAGGTCGCCGTGCTGCGCTCCTCCCTCGTCTGGGCGGTCGGCCTGGTGGGCCTGGTCTGCCTGGCCGCCGGGATCCTGGGCCTCGGCGCCACCGCCGTCGTCGGCCGGGAGACCATCGCGCAGACGGACCACAAGGGCGACGCCGCCGTGCTGCTCCTCGCGAACGCCCTCGGCGGCGGCATCCTCACGGCCCTGCTGTCCTGCCTCGCCTTCGTCACGCTGCTCGCCGTCGCGGCCGGCCTCACCCTCGCCGCCGCCTCGTCCCTCGCCCACGACCTGTACGGCGAGGTGATCCGCAAGGGCCGCGCGAGCGAGACCGAGGAACTGATGGTGGCCCGGCTGTCCGCCGCCGTCATCGGTGTCCTCGCCATGATGCTGGCTCTCGTCTCCTGGGGCGCCAACACCGCGACGCTCGCCTTCCTCGCCTTCGCCATCGCGGCGTCCGCGATCCTGCCGACGATCGTGTACACCCTCTTCTGGCGCCGCTTCACCGGCCAGGGCGCCCTGCTCAGTCTCTGGGGCGGCCTGGCCTGCTCGGTCCTGCTGGTCGTCTTCTCCCCCGTCGTCTCCTCCACGCCCGGCTCGTTCTACCCGGACGCCGACTTCGCCTGGTTCCCGCTGCAGAACCCGGGCATCGTGTCCATCCCGGCGGGCTTCCTCCTCGGCTGGCTGGGCACCGTGCTGAGCGACCGTCAGGAGCCGCAGGAGGCGGCCGCCTACGAGGAGTTCGAGGTGCGGATGCTGGTGGGCGCCAAGGAGTAGGAGATGCTTCTGCCATGGTCACTCGTACGTTCCTGATCGGCGCCGCCCGCGAGCGCCCCTGCACGCTCGTCGTCTGCCGGGGCTGCTGCTGCGGCGATCCCCGCAAACACCCCGGCACCGATCACGTGGGGCAAGTGGAGCGGCTGCGCGCCGCGGGGGCCGAGCACGGCTTCCAGGTCCGTACGACCGACTGTCTGGGCCCCTGCGACCAGGCCAACGTGATCGTCGTCCAGCCGTCGGCCGCGGGGCGCCGGGCCGGCGGGCGGGCCACGTGGGTGGGCTTCGCGATGGACGACGACTGCACGGAGGAGATCGTGCAGTGGGCGGCCGCGGGCGGGCCGGGGCTCGCCGAGCCGCCGCTGACGCTGGAGTTGCAGTTCATCCGGCCGCCGCGGGACGCGCGGGTGCGGTCCCGTCGCTGACCTGCTGCCCCGCCCCGGACAAGGACGGATCCGCAAGTTGTTAATGGGATCCATTTTCATATAGCGTCCTCGGTGTTCACCCACCGAGGAGGTCCCGTCATGGCTGTCCCGAAGCGGAAGATGTCCCGCAGCAACACCCGCCACCGCCGCGCCCAGTGGAAGGCGAGCACGCCGCAGCTCGTGCCCGTCACCATCGACGGCGTCAGCCACCTCGTGCCGCAGCACCTGGTCAAGGCGTACGAGCGCGGGCTGCTGCGGCCCGAGGGCTGACCGGGATGCCGTACGAGAGTCGTCTGCCCGTCACCGTCCTGTCCGGCTTCCTCGGGGCCGGCAAGACGACCCTGCTCAACCACGTCCTCGCGGGCCGCGAGGGGCTGCGCGTGGCGGTCATCGTCAACGACATGAGCGAGATCAACATCGACGCCGCGCTGGTGCGGGGCGGCGAGGCCGCGCTGTCGCGGACCGAGGAACGCCTGGTCGAGATGACCAACGGCTGCATCTGCTGCACCCTGCGCGACGACCTCCTGGAGGAGGTCGACCGGCTGGCCCGCGAGGGCCGCTTCGACCATCTCCTCATCGAGTCGTCCGGTATCTCCGAGCCCATGCCGGTCGCGGCCACCTTCGCCTTCGCCCGCGACGACGGAGCCACCCTCGGCGATCTCGCCCTCCTGGACACCATGGTCACGGTCGTCGACGCCGCCCATTTCCTGTCCGAGCTGGACAGCGGCGACGAACTCGCCGAGCGCGGCCTCGGCCAGTACGCGGACGACGAGCGCACCGTCAGCGATCTCCTCGTCGACCAGGTCGAGTTCGCGGACGTCCTCGTGCTGAACAAGCTCGACCTGGTGGACGACGCGGCGGCGGACCGGCTGCGGGCGGCCCTGCGCCGGCTCAACCCCGCCGCACGGGTCGTCGACGCCGTACAAGGACGTGTGGCACTCCAAGACGTGCTCGGCACGCGGCTGTTCGACCTGGAGCGCGCCCAGCAGGCCCCGGGCTGGGTGCGGGAGCTCAACGGCGACCATGTGCCGGAGACCGAGGAGTACGGGATCTCGTCCACGGTGTTCCGCTCGTCAGTGCCCTTCCACCCCGGGCGGCTGTGGAGCTTCGTCACGGACGAACTCGACAGCGGAGCGTACGGGAAGGTGCTGCGGTCCAAGGGGTTCTTCACCCTCGCCAGCCGGCCGCAGGTGACCGGGCTGTGGTCGCAGGCCGGTTCCGTCGCCCGCTTCGAACCCAGCGCCGCGCGGGACACCGACGCCCCGTACGCGCAGGAGCTGGTCTTCATCGGCACGGACCTGCACGCCGAGGCGCTGGGGGCCGCACTGGCCGAGTGTCTGATGGCGGACGGCGAGGTCCTCCCGGCCGACGACCCGTTCCCGGCCTGGGACACCTACGGCATCGACGACGTCTGCGATCACGAGCACGCGGCCGAGCTCCAGGCGTCCGCTCACTGACTCCCCCCGGCACCAGGCCTGCCTATGCTGGTTAGGTCCCACCGGCCTGGGGCCGGTCCTGCTCGCAGCGTGCGAGAAGGGAGCCGCGGGTGACCGAGCGGACGATCGACAGGGCGGCCGCGGACACCTTGCGGCAGGCCAGGGACGCCGCCGCCCGTGAGGCGTGGGCCGAGGCGTACCGGCTGCTGGACGGCCTCGACGCCGGCTGTCTCACGCCCGACGACTGCGCCGCGTTCGCCGACGCCGCCTGGTGGACGAGCCGGATCGACGAGTCGATCGTCCAGCGGATGCGGGCCTACTCCGGCTATGTGGCGCAGGGCGCGGCCCGGCAGGCGGGGCTGATGGCCTGGCTGCTCTTCTACGAGCACCGGCTCGCGGGCCGCACCGCGGTGGCCGCCGGCTGGCTGCGCCGGGCACGACGGCATCTGCGGGGCGAGGCGGAGTGCGTCGAGCAGTGCTACCTCGCCTGGGTCGACGCCGAGGACGCTCAGGGGCGCGGGGCGTTCGACGAGGCGATGGAGGCGGCACGGCGGATGGCGGGGATCGCGCGGCGCTGCGGCAGCCCGGATCTGCTGGCCATGAGCGTGCAGGCGCAGGCAGGCGTCCTGGTCGCGCAGGGGCGCCTCGGGGACGGACTGGATCTGCTGGACGACACCATGTGCTCGGCCATGGCCGGTGAGCTCAGCTCCTTCTTCACCGGCTGGACCTACTGCCTGGGCCTGCAGCGGGCCATGGCGTGCATCGACCTCGAACGCGCCGCCGAGTGGACGGACGCGGCCATGCGGTGGTGCGCGTCCATGCCGGCGGAGAACGCCTTCCGCGGGCTGTGCCGGGTGCACCGGGTGGAAGTGCTGGAGCTGCGCGGCGACTGGTCCGAGGCGCTGGCCGAGGCCGGGCGGACCTGCGAGGAACTGCTGCCGTTCGAGCGGCGGACGGCCGCCGAGGCGGTCTACCTGGCCGGCCAGATCCAGCGTCGGCGCGGAGAGCTCGCCGCCGCCGAGGAGTCGTACGAGCGCGCCCACGGACTCGGCCGCGACCCGCAGCCCGGCCTCGCCCTGCTGCGGCTTGCCTGGGGAAAGGCCGACGCCTCCGCCACCGCCCTGGCTCTTGCCCTGGCGTCCGGAGCCGGGATCGGCGGTCTCGAGCGGTGCCGGCTGCTCGCGGCCCAGGTGGAGGTGTGTCTGGCGCTGGGCCGGACGGCCGGTGCACGCGCGGCCGCGCAGGAGCTGCGGTCCCTGGCCCTCGACTGGCAACAGCGGTGCGGTTCGGCGGCGACCCTGCTGCACGCGAGCGCCGCCGCGGCCTGCGGTTCCGTGGCCTTCGCCGCCCGTGACCTCGATGGCGCGCTGCCCCTGCTGCGCCGGGCTCTGTCCCTCTGGCTGGAGCTCGGGGTGCCGTACGAGGCGGCCCAGGTGCGGATGACCCTGGCCGCCGCCGACCGGGCCGCCGGGGACGGCGACGGAGCGCGGATGGAGCTGCGGGCGGCGGAGCAGGCCTTCCGCCGGCTCGGTGCCGTACCCGATGCGCGCCGGGCGGCGGCCCTGCTCGCCGATGTGCGCCACCGGCAGCCCGGCGGGCTCACCGAGCGGGAGATCCAGGTGCTGCGCCTGGTCGCGGCGGGCCGCACGAACCGGGCCATCGCCGCGGAACTGGTGATCAGCGAGCACACCGTCGCCCGGCACCTCAACAACATCTTCGCCAAGCTCGACGTGTCCTCGCGGGCGGCGGCCACGGCGTACGCCTACGAGCACGGGCTGACCTGACACGTATGGGCCGTTTCGCCCATGCCCGATTCGGCGAAGATGGGCGATTCCGGCGATGAACGCGCCCCTGCTGCGGGCGTACACCAGTGAGGTACCCCCTCCCGACCCAGGACTGGAAAGCAGGTGGGAGGTCATGACCACCTACACACCGACCTTCGACCACAAGCTGCTGGAGCGGCTGCGCGGGGCCGTGCGCGGTGACATCGTCGAGCCCGGCGACCCCGGCTATGACGAGGCCCGCAAGGTCTACAACGCGATGCACGACCGACGGCCGGCGATCATCGTGCGGGCGGTCGACGTGGGCGATGTCATGGCCACGGTGGACTTCGCCCGTGACCAGAACCTGCCGCTCGCCGTGCGCGGCGGCAGCCACAGCGTCCCGGGCTACGGCACCTGCGACGGCGGTGTCGTCCTCGACCTCGCCCTGCTGCGCGGCATCCGCGTCGACCCCGAGGCCCGTACGGCCTGGGTCGAGGGCGGCTGCACCTGGGCCGACGTCAACCACGCCGCACACGCCTTCGGGCTGGCCACCACGGGCGGGGTCGTCTCCACCACCGGGGTGGGCGGGCTGACCACGGGCGGCGGCATGGGCTATCTGGTCCGCCGCTGCGGTCTGGCCTGCGACAACCTGGTCTCGGTGGATCTGGTGACGGCCGACGGACACTTCGTGACCTGCACCGACGAGCACAACAGCGACCTGCTCTGGGCGGTGCGCGGCGGTGGGGGGAACTTCGGGGTCGTCACGTCGTTCGCGTACCGGCTGCACCCCATCGCCCACATCCTGGGCGGGCCGACCTTCTTCCCGCTCGACGGCGATGTGATCCGCCGCTACCGGGAACTCGTCGCCGAGGCGGACTTCGACCTCGGGGCACTGCTCGTCGTCGGGCTCGGTCCGCCGGTGCCGTTCCTGCCCGAGCGCTGGCACGGCCGGCCGCTGTGCGGTGTGATCGCCTGCTGGACCGGGCCGGAGAACGCCGACGACCGGATCCGGGACCGGGTCGCCGCGCTCGGACCGGTGCTGGGCCGATACCTGGAGCGCATGCCCTACCCGGTGATCAACACCCTCTTCGACGACCTGGTGCCCGCGGGGCTCTACCACTACTGGAAGGGCTCGTTCACCCAGGGCCTCTCGGACGGCGCGGTCGACGCCTTCGTCGAGTACGGCGCCACCACCCCCTCCATCGAGAGCGTGGCCGTCGTCTACCCCCTCGACGGCGCCTTCGACCGGGTCGGACCGGAGGACACCGCCTTCTCCTACCGGGACGCCGACTACTCGATCGCCCTGAGCGGGACCCTCACCACCCGGGCGGAGTGCGAGGACCAGAAGGGCTGGGTGCGCGGCTTCCACCAGGCGCTCGAACCGCACTCCATGGAGGGCGGCTACGTCAACTTCATCGACGGCGACGACCAGTACCGCGTCCGGGCCAACTACCGCGGCAACCACGCCCGTCTGACCGCCCTGAAGCGGCGCTACGACCCGGGCAACCTGTTCCGCCTGAACCACAACATCGCGCCCTGAGGAAGCCGGCGAGGAATCCTGCGGCGGCGGCGTTGTTGAACCCCATATGAGCTCCGTGATCGCGGCGACCCGCTTCTCCGTCCTCGACCGCTCCCGCACCCGGGAGGGCCACACGAACGCCGAGGCACTGCGCGACACCGTGACGCTGGCGCGGGACCTGGAGGAACTGGGCTACCACCGCATCTGGGTCTCGGAGCACCACGGGGTCCCCGGCGTCGCCGGTTCCGCGCCGACCGTGCTCGCCGCCGCCGTCGCGTCCGCGACCCGCACGATCCGGGTCGGGACCGGCGGGGTGATGCTGCCCAACCACCAACCGCTGGTCGTGGCCGAGCAGTTCGGGGTGCTGGAGTCCCTGTTCCCGGGCCGCATCGACATGGGGCTGGGACGCTCGGTCGGCTTCACCGACGGGGTGCGCAGGGCGCTCGGGCGGGACAAGGGGGACGCGGAGGACTTCGCGGCGCAGATCCAGGAGCTGCTCGGCTGGTTCCGCGGCACCTCGCCGACGGGGGTGCGCGCGCGGCCCGCCGAGGGCCTGACCGTGCCGCCGTTCGTGCTGGCCATGGGCGAGGGCGCGGACATCGCCGCCCGCGCGGGCCTGCCGATGGTCATCGGTGATCTGAGGAACCGGGCCAGGATGCAGCGCGGCATCGACCACTACCGCGACCGGTTCCGGCCCTCCCCCTGGGCGAGCGAGCCGTACGTCGTGATCTCCGGCACGGTCGCCGTGGCCGCCACGCCCGCGCGGGCCCGGCGGCTGCTGGTCCCGGAGGCCTGGTCGATGGCCCACTCGCGCACGCACGGCACCTTCCCTCCGCTGGCGCCCGCAGAGCGCGTCGAGGCGCTGACGATGACCGGCAAGGAGCGCGGCTTCTACGAGGGCGGCCTCGCCGGGCACATCGCGGGCACGGAGGAGCAGGTCGCGCACGAGCTGGAGACGGTGCTCAAGGAGACGGGGGCGCAGGAGGTGCTGGTCACCACCAGTACGTACGACCGTGCGGCCCTCGTGGACTCCTACCGGCGGCTCGCCCGGATCATCAGGGCCTGATCCGGGCGGGTGCGCGACCGCGGGTCAGTCCGGGTCGCGCGGGTCGAACGACTTGGTGTCGACCGTCAGCGGCTTCGGGAACGCGGCGGCCACCGAGTCCCAGCCCGTCAGCTTGAAGTCGGTGCCCTCCCGGTCCCCGTCCGCGGGCGTGGCCTCGCCGTCGTGGGTGACCAGCAGGCCCTTGGGGAAGGACCGGCCCAGCGGGACGTTGACCGCGGTGGAACCGTCGGAGTGCTGCACCCCGTCGGTTGCGGCGCTGTCGGTGACGGCGAAGGAGCCGAGGTAGGTGTTGCGGCCCTGCCGCTCGTACACGGCGAAGGTGTTGTCGCCCTGGCTGGAGGCGAGCAAGTATCCCTTGCCGTCGGCGGCGTGGTAGAGCGTGGCGCCCTCGGCGTCCGCGCTCAGGTGCGCACCGCCGAACCCCGGGTCATGGGCGGTGTCGAGGACGCACTCCTCCTGCTCGGCGTCGTACGTCCACGGGGTGCCGTACTCCCGCACCCGGTCGATCAGCTCCGGCCGCTCGAACTCCTCGTCGTCGAGGCCGACCCGCCACAGCCCGACGTCCTCCTGGGCGGCGTACAGGACGTGCTCCTCCTGGTCCACGACCATGCCCTCGACCTGCGGCCGGTCGCCGGGGTCGGCGCACGGGGCCCAGCCGGTCCCGTCGGGCAGCCTGAAGGAGGTGGGCAGGTCGAGGGTGTCCTCGGTCCTGTAGCCGACGCGCCCGTCGCGGTCCTCCAGCCGCAGCAGCCGTACGCGGCTCTCCGAGCGGCGGGACACGACCGCGTACGCGTTGTCGTCGTCGCTGAAGGCGGCCAGCCCGTAGGCGGTGCGCTGGTCGTCGACCTCGGCCTCGCTCGTGGAGAAGACCGGCGCGGCGTCGGCGGCCGTCACGTCCCTGAGTGGGGGCCTGCCCGTCGCCACGGCGCCCGGGTCGATCGCGTAGGCCCGGACACGGTCCCGGCCTCGGTCGCTGACCAGGGCCAAGTCCGTCTTCCTGCCGCCCAGTTCGAAGCCGTAGACGACGTCGACATTGTTGAAGCGGCCGGGCGCCGCGTCCTCGCCGGGTGCCGCGGGCGCGGCGATGTGCTGGAGCCGCTTGCCGTCGAGACCGTAGACGTCGAGGCCGGCCTTCTTGAGGGTGCCGATCACCAGGCTGTGCCCGGCGTCATGGGGGTCGACCCAGACGGCCGGGTCGTCGGCGTCGGCGTTGCCGCCCGCCTCGTCGTCGTACACGGCGGGCGTCTCGACGCGTGCGGGGACGGCGACCGGCTGCGGGGCGGCCGCACCCGGGACCATCAGCAGGGCGGCGGTGAGAGTGCTCAGAGCGGAAGCGCTCACGATACTCCTCGGTAGGAAGACGGACGGGCGAGACGCTATGGGCGGCCGGTGTGGGTGAGCCGACGGCCCCGTGAACATCAGATGGCTCGTAGGAGTGCGCGTCTCCGACCTCTGTGATGCCCGGAAAGCCTTTGCGGATACGGCAGTTGAGCGTCGTAGAATCGCCGCGTGCGTTGATCCTCCGCGCGGCGGCGCGTGCCGCCGCGGACCGTGCGGGCGCCCGGACATCCCGTGGCCGCCCCGGCAGGCATACCCGTCGCCGCCCCACCGGAGATCACACATGACCGCACAGCAGTCCCTCACCTACGACGCGTTCGTCGAACGCGCCATGGCCGACCCGGCCGTCGTCGGCCTCGTCCTGAAGGGCTCGCGGGCCCACGACGGCATGGCCACCGAGCACTCCGACCACGACCTGTACGTCGTCCTCGCGGACGGCGCGGCGACGGACCTCCGTCACTTCGCCGGCCACCGCACACCACGGTTGGATCTGGTGATCGTCTCCCTCACCGAGTTCCGGGCCGCCGGAATGCCGGGACACGAGCGCTACGCCCTCGCCCGGGCGAGGACCGTGCTCGACCGGCTGGACGGCGGGATCGCGCGGATCCTCGCCGCCAAGGCGCGGCTCGGCGCCGACGAGGCGTTCCGGGCCGCCGGCGGATGGCTCGACGCCTACGCCAACTCCCTCTACCGCTCGGTCAAGAACGACCGTGACGGCGAGCCGCTCGCCGCCCGGCTCGACGCCGCCGACAGCCTGGGGCACCTGCTGGAACTGCTCTTCGCCCTGGACCGGCGCCCTCGCCCGTACAACAAGTACCTACGCTGGGAACTCGCCCGCCATCCGCTGCCGGGCTGGGACGGCGACGCCCTGCTGCGGGCCGTGGACCGTATCTCCGCGAGCGGCGATGTGGCGGTCCAGCGACGGCTGTTCGCCCGGGTGGAGGCCGTGGCCCGCCGGGAGGGGCACGGGCCGGTGCTGGACGCGTGGGGCGAGGATCTCCGGCTGATGCGCCCCAGCCGGCGCGGACCGCTCGGCGGCCCGGGCCAGACAGCGGCGGTCGGCATGGATGCCCGGCACGATCGGCCCGGGCACCTCCACCTCGGCGACGAGGGCGCGTGACCTCGCCACCCGCCACACCGAGGTGAGCAGCGAGTCCTCGCCGACGAAGGCGGCCGCTGTACTGGGCGCGCCGCCGGCCACCCGGTAGTGCAGGCGCACCGGCTGCACCGGGACGCCCGCGTCCAGGGCGGCCTGGAAGGCGGCCCGGCGGAAGTGGCCCTGGGCTCGGCCGCACCAGGTGCTGCCCTCGGGGAAGACGGTCACCGCCTCCCCCGCCCGCAGCGCCTCGGCGATCCGGGCCACCGTCTCGGGCAGTGCGCGGATCCGGTCCCGGTCGATGAACAGGGCGCCGCTGCGGGCGGTCAGCCACCCCGCGACGGGCCAGTCCCGGATCTCCGACTTGGCGAGCATCCGGGCCGGGCGTACGGCGGCGAGCAGCGGGATGTCCAGCCAGGAGATGTGGTTGGCGACGAGCAGCAGCCCGCCGTCGGGCGCGGCGCCGCCGTCGATCCGCACGCGGACTCCCGAGGCCCGTACCACCCAGCGGCACCAGCGTCGTATGAGCCCCGCGGACATCCGACCCGCGAGCGGGCTGAGCAGGAACCCGACGAGCAGCAGGAACACGACCGCGGCGACCCGCAGAACCGCCAGGGGCATGGCCACGGCCCGTCCCTCCGTGTCCACGCACGTCCGCGGGGTGCAGGGTGCGCTGGGCCGCCAGAGGGTGGCCACCTCGGCGGCGTGGGCCCGCGCGGCCGAGGTGCCGGTCGAACCGGCGGTGGGAGCGGTCGCCGTGGGGACACCCACGGCGCCGAGCGAGGAGGTGCTCATGGCCGCCCCGTCCGTCACGCCGGGACGAGGGAGAGGAAGTGCCGCAGATAGCGCGCGTTGACCCGGCGCATCGACAGCAGCACGTACAGGTCGGCGACCCCGAACTCCGGGTCGTGCGCGGGCTCGCCGCAGACCCAGGCGCCGAGGCGGACGTAACCGCGCAGGAGCGCGGGCAGTTCGATGCGCGTGGCCGGGACGGGGGCGCTCGGCTGCCAGGGACGCAGGGGCCGTACGCGGTACTCCTCCGGGGCCAGGTGCTTGGCCTGCACGCGGTCCCAGGTCGCGGCGGCGAGCGTGCCGCCGTCGGCCAGCGGGATCGAGCAGCAGCCGGCCAGCCACTCGTGGCCGTGGTCGACCATGTAGCGGGCGATACCGGCCCAGATGAGGCTGATGACCGCGCCGTCGCGGTGGTCGGGGTGCACGCAGGAGCGGCCGACCTCGACCAGGTTCGGGCGCAGCGCGTCGATGCGGCTGAGGTCGAACTCGCCCTCGGAGTACAGGCGGCCCGCGACCGCGGCCCGCTCCGGCGGCAGCAGCCGGTAGGTGCCGACGACCTGCCCGGACACCTCCTCACGGACGAGCAGGTGGTCGCAGTACGCGTCGAAGGCGTCGATGTCGTGACCCGGCTGCGGGGTGGTCAGCAGGGCCCCCATCTCGCCGGCGAAGACGTCGTGCCGCAACCGCTGGGCGGCCCGCACGTCCTCCTCGTCGCGGGCGAGACCGACGGTGTACCGGGTGGGTGACGTGGGCTGCGGGGGACGGTCGACGGTCAGTACGCCGGTCATGGCTTACTCCTGGTCACGGGCCGGGGACGGCGAGCGGAGGGCGGTTGCGAGCGGTGCGTTGTGCCGCCCCTGTTCTTCCGGTGCCGGTTGGCGTCTGCGTGACCCGTGCCAGGAGAGGGGATGTGCGAATGTTGAACGCCGGGGGCCGGTACCGGTCGTCCACATTCCGGTGCCCGTCCGGTCAGCCGCCCGCTCCGGTGCCGTTCACTTGACGACCGCGAAAAGGCGAGACGGGGCCGGGGAGCACCACCCGACCCCGCCCGTCCGCACATGCCGGCGAACGTTCACTGATGCGCCCCGAAAGGGGCGCGGGGAACTGCGCGACAAGCCACGACGAACCCGCAGCCGCCGAACAACCGCCCCTGCTACGGCGCTACCGCTTCACCTTCCGCGCAGCCCGCAGCCACTCCTTGTTCATGCTCGTGATGGACATCAGAGGGATGCCCTTGGGGCAAGCCGTGGCGCACTCCCCCGTCAGCGTGCACCCCCCGAACCCCTCCTCGTCCATCTGCGCCACCATGTCCAGCACCCGTGTCTCCCGCTCAGGCGCCCCCTGCGGCAGCACATTCAAGTGATTGATCTTGGCGGAAGTGAACAACATCGCCGCCCCGTTGGGACAAGCCGCCACACACGCCCCGCACCCGATGCACTCCGCGTGCTCGAACGCGAAGTCCGCGTCCGGCTTCGGCACCGGCGTGGCGTGCGCTTCGGGAGCCGCCCCCGTCGGCGCGGTGATGTATCCACCCGCCTGGATGATCCGGTCGAACGCCGAACGATCGACGACCAGATCCTTGATCACCGGGAACGCCGACGCCCTCCACGGTTCGATATCGATCGTGTCGCCGTCCTTGAAGGACCGCATGTGCAGCTGACAGGTGGTCGTCCGCTCGGGCCCGTGCGCATCGCCGTTGATCACGAGCGAACACGCGCCGCAGATGCCCTCACGGCAGTCGTGGTCGAAGGCGACCGGGTCCTCGCCCTTGAGGATGAGCTCCTCGTTGAGGGTGTCGAGCATCTCCAGGAAGGACATGTCGGAGGAGATCCCGTCCACCTCGTACGTGGACATGGCGCCTTCGGTGTCGGCGTTCTTCTGCCGCCAGACGCGCAGGGTGAGCTTCATGCGTAGCTCCGCTGAGTGGGGTGGACGTACTCGAAGGCCAGGTCTTCCTTGTGCAGGGTCGGAGCCTCGCCGGTGCCGGTGAACTCCCAGGCGGCCGCGTACGCGAACTCGTCGTCCTTGCGGGCCGCTTCGCCGTCCGGCGTCTGCGACTCCTCGCGGAAGTGACCGCCGCAGGACTCGCTGCGGTGCAGCGCGTCGAGGCACATGAGCTCGGCGAGCTCCAGGTAGTCCACGATGCGGTTGGCCTTCTCCAGGGACTGGTTGAACTCCTCGCCGGTGCCGGGCACCTTGATGCGCCGCCAGAACTCCTCGCGGATCTGCGGGATGCGCTCCAGGGCCTTGCGCAGGCCCGAATCGGTGCGGGCCATCCCGCAGAACTCCCACATGAGCTCGCCGAGTTCGCGGTGGAAGGAGTCCGGCGTACGGTCGCCGTCCACGGCCAGCAGAAGGCTGAGCCGGTCCTCGTTCTCGGCCAGCACCTCCTGCACGGCCGGGTGGTCCACGGTGACCTTCTCGTGGTGCGGGTTGCGGGCGAGGTAGTCGTTGATGGTCGCCGGGAGGACGAAGTAGCCGTCGGCGAGCCCCTGCATCAGGGCCGAGGCACCGAGCCGGTTGGCGCCGTGGTCGGAGAAGTTGGCCTCGCCGATCGCGAACAGGCCGGGGATGGTGGTCTGCAGGTCGTAGTCGACCCATAGACCGCCCATGGTGTAGTGCACGGCGGGGTAGATCCGCATCGGCACCTCGTACGGGTCCTCGTCGGTGATCCGCTGGTACATGTCGAAGAGGTTGCCGTACTTGGCCTCGACGGCCTTGCGGCCCATCCGCGTGATCGCGTCCGCGAAGTCCAGGTACACGCCCTGTCCACCGGGGCCCACTCCCCTGCCCTCGTCGCAGACGTTCTTCGCCGCGCGGGAGGCGATGTCGCGCGGGACCAGGTTGCCGAAGGACGGGTAGATGCGCTCCAGGTAGTAGTCGCGCTCGTCCTCGGGGATCTTGTTCGGCGGCCGGTCGTCGCCCTTGGCCTTCGGCACCCAGATCCGGCCGTCGTTGCGCAGCGACTCGCTCATCAGCGTCAGCTTGGACTGGTGGTCGCCGGTGCGCGGGATGCATGTGGGGTGGATCTGCGTGAAGCAGGGGTTGGCGAAGTAGGCGCCGCGCCGGTGGGCCCGCCAGATGGCGGTGGCGTTGGAGTTCATGGCGTTCGTCGACAGGTAGAAGACGTTGCCGTAGCCGCCGGAGGCCAGCACCACCGCGTCGGCGAAGTACGTGTCGATCTTGCCGGTGATGAGGTCCCGGGCCACGATCCCGCGCGCCCGCCCGTCGACGACGATCAGGTCCAGCATCTCGGTGCGCGGGTGCATCTCGACGTTCCCCGCGGCGATCTGCCTGCTGAGGGCCTGGTAGGCGCCGAGCAGCAGCTGCTGTCCCGTCTGGCCGCGGGCGTAGAAGGTCCGCGACACCTGGACGCCGCCGAAGGAGCGGGTGTCGAGCAGGCCGCCGTACTCGCGGGCGAACGGTACGCCCTGCGCCACGCACTGGTCGATGATCTCGACCGAGATCTGCGCGAGCCGGTGCACGTTCGACTCGCGCGCCCGGAAGTCGCCGCCCTTGACGGTGTCGTAGAACAGGCGGTGGATGGAGTCGCCGTCGTTGCGGTAGTTCTTCGCCGCGTTGATGCCGCCCTGCGCGGCGATCGAGTGGGCGCGGCGCGGGGAGTCCTGGTAGCAGAACTGGACGACGTGGTAGCCCTGTTCGGCGAGGGTGGCGCCGGCGGAACCGCCGGCCAGTCCGGTCCCCACCACGATCACCGTGTGCTTGCGCCGGTTGGCGGGGTTGACCAGCTTGGCCTCGAAACGGCGCTTGTCCCAGCGTTCGCTGACCGGGCCGGACGGGGCCTTGCCGTCCACGACCGGCTCACCGGTCCGGTAGTCCGCGTAGGAAGTCATCTTCAGCTCACCACTCCGGTCATGACGCCCACGGGTACGGCGATGAAGCCCGCCGTGAGCAGCAGCGCGAGGACGTTCGCGACGGTCTTCAGGGCGCGGTCGCGGGTGCGGCTGCCCGCGCCGAGGGTCTGGGCGGCGCTCCAGAAGCCGTGCCGGATGTGCAGGCCGAGGGCGAGCATCGCGACGATGTAGACGACGTTGCCGTACCAGGTGGAGAAGGTGTCCACGACGTTCTGGTACGGGTGGCCCTCCTGGAAGCCGCCGGAGTGCACGGTGCCGGTCGTCAGGTCCAGGACGTGCCAGACGATGAACAGGCCGAGGATGATGCCGCCCCAGCGCATGGTGCGGGTGGCGTAGGAGGCCCGGGGCTTCTTGTGCACGTACTTGCTGGGGCGTGCCTTGATGTCACGGCGGCTGAGCTGGTACGCCGAGACCGCGTGGGCGACGACGGCGACGACCAGCACGACGCGGATCAGCCACAGCGTCCACTCGTAGTGCATGAACGGCTCGCCGACCGTGCGCAGCCAGTGGCCGTACGCGTTGAACTCGCCCGCGCCGAAGTAGATCTTGAGATTGCCGATCATGTGGGCGACCAGGTACAGCAGCATGATCAGCCCGCTGACCGCCATCACGGTCTTCTTGCCGACGGTGGAGTCCCACACCGTGCGTGCCATGGACGGCCGTCGGTCCGTCCGCGTTGCCAGAGCCATGAACAGGACGCTAGGGCCGAACGGCCCCATCGGTCCAAGACATGGTCCGGCTCGTTTCGATAGGCATCCCCTATGGGCGTCCTATGCTGGCTCCATGCAGTTCCAGCAGCTCCAGTACTTCGTGGCGGTCGCCGAGACCCGGCACTTCACCCGGGCCGCCGACCTGGTGCACGTCGCGCAGCCCTCGCTGTCGCAGCAGATCAAGGCGCTGGAGCGGGAGTTGGGGGCGGACCTCTTCCTGCGGGCGCGCGGCAACATCACGCTGACGGACGCCGGGGAGGCCCTGCTGCCGCTGGCCCGGCGCATCCTGGCCGACGCGGACACCGCCCGGTACGAGGTGCAGGAGCTGGTGCAGCTGCGCCGGGGCCGGGTGCGCCTCGGCGCGACGCCGAGCCTGTGCACGGGCCTGCTCCCGGACGTGCTGCGCGCCTTCCACGACCGCTACCCCGGGATCCGGCTGCTGATCGAGGAGGGCGGCTCGCACGACCTGGTACGGGAACTCGCGCGCGGCGCCCTCGACCTCGCCCTCGTCGTGCTGCCCCTGCCGACCCCGTCCCCGGCACTGACCACGGTGGAGCTGCTCCGCGAGGACCTGGTGGTCGTCTCCTCGCCGGAGGCGCCCCGCCCGGGCGGCGGCCGGCGCACCGTGCGCATCGCCGACCTGGAGGGCGAACGCCTGGTGATGTTCCGGCACGGCTACGACCTGCGCGAGCTGACCGTCGCCGCGTGCCGCGCCGAGGGCTTCGAGCCGGACTTCGCGGTGGAGGGCGGGGAGATGGACGCGGTGCTGGGCTTCGTACGGGCCGGGCTCGGCCTCGCCGTCGTACCGCGCATGGTGGCGGCCCGGTCGGGCCGGGGGCTACGGGTCACCCCGCTGGCCCGGCCGGGACTGCACCGGACGATCGCGCTGGCCCACCGCAGCGATGTGGCGCCGCCGCGGGCCGCGCGGGAGTTGCAGCGGATGCTGCTGGAGCGGTGAGCCGAACTCACATGATCAGGCGGTGGGTGCCAGCGCGATCAGAACCGACTGGAGGTCGTAGTTGCTGCCACTCGGGGCCTGCAGGTAGGCGCCGCCGTACCGCGTGACCGCCGTCGGCGACTTCGGCGTGCCGATGTACAGCGACATGTCCGAACCGTTCGTGGTGCTCGGGTCCTTGCCCTTCGACGAAGGCTTCCAGGACGCACTCGGCTTACCGGTCGGCACGTCCGCGCCGGTCGCCGCGTCCATCAGCACCGGCTGGGCCTCGGTCTGGGCGTAGACGATGCCGTGGAACGCCGCGGTGACCGCCGGGACGACCCGGCTCGCCGACTTGTCGGTGTAGCCCCAGGTCTTCTTGCCGGTGGTGTCGTCGAAGCCGACGATCTCCTTGCCGCCGGACGCGCCGGACGTGCAGACCACGGCCTTGGCCTGGTCACCCCAGCAGGTGACGGCGCTCACTTGCTCGTCCACAGCCTGCAACTTGGTCTGTACGACGGCGCCACTGGCGTAGTCGACCGAGTAGAGAACGTTGTTGTACTTGTCGTTGCCCTCGTACGAGTTGGAGGCGAGGTAGGCGCGCTGGGAGCCGCTGCCTGCCGGGTTCAGGTAGTCCTGCTTGGTCGGGGTCTGCTTGGTGATCTTGCCGGTCGTACCGTCGGCGATCACGATCGTGCCGTCGGCCGCACCCTCCCGGTGATTGCCCTTCGCGCCGGCGACGACACCCTTCAGTACGCCCGCAGGGGTGACGAACGGGATGACGGTCGACTTCCGGGTCTTCGGGTCGGCATAGACGGTGAACACGTCGCCGCCCTTCTTGGCGGCCTCCTCGCCGGCGGCTCCGACACCGACGACGATCTGCCCGGTGGCGGCGTCGTACGCCTGGCTCACCACGTTGTCGCCGCCCTGGCCGGCGCCGAGGGCCGGGGTGAGGTCCGCGGTGACCTCGGCGACCTTCTTGCCGTCGGTCGCATCGAGCCACTGGAACACCACCTGACCCTTGGCCTTCTGGGTGCCGTTGCCCTTGTCGTTCTGCACGTACGCGATCGCCACGACGTCCTTGCCGTCCAACTGGACGCCCATCGGTGCGGTCACGTCCAGCGTCTCGGTGGTGGACGCGGCCGCGGACGGGACGGTCCACGGGTCGCCCTGCGCGGCGATGTTGCGGCCGGTGACACCGGTGAGTCCCGCGATCAGAGAGGTCGGGCCCACCATGCCGGCCTGGAGCGTGTAGTCATTGTCCTTGGCCGTGCGCTCGACCCCGAACGCCGACATCGCGACGAAGGCCTTCGGCGGGTCGAAGGAGGGGACTCCCGGCGCCGACGGTGCGGTGGCGGTGCTGCTGCCGCCCTCCGGTTTCGAGTCGGACTTGTCGTCGTTGCCGCCGCAACCTGCCAGCAGCACCACAGCGGTGGCGACGCCGACAACGGCCATAGGACGCTGCATCGTTGGTTACTCCCCCGATCGACCGGTAATGATCGGCTGGAACGGTAGCAGTTGCCACTCCCTCCGACCCGGACCGTCTCCAAATCCCCACATACCGACCCCTCAGTTTCCCGTGCGGGGCGTGAGCAGGTCCGGCAGGCCGATCCGCTCGTAGAAGTCGACGCGCACCCGGTCGGCGACGTCGCTCACCCGCTCCGAGCCGTCGTCGGCCGGGTCGATGGTGGTGCGGAAGGGGCGCTCGCCCTTGGGTGTGTCGACGATGCGCACGATGGCCCGGGCGACCTCCCGCACGTCGGCGTCGGCGGGCGCCAGGGCGGCGAGCCGCTTGCCGACGTCCTCCATCAGCCCCGCGTAGAAGGCGTCGTACGCCTCCGCGGTGGCCGTGTCCTCGGGGTGCATCGCGTGCACGAAGTGGTTGGTGCCCGAGGTGAAGGAGCCCGGGACCACGAGGGCCGTGTCGATGCCGAAGCGGCTCAGCTCGACCGCGTAGCTCTTGGCCAGGTGGTCCATCGCGGCCTTGGCGCCGAAGTAGGGGCCGAGGTAGGGCGGGGTGCCGCCGTAGGTGCTGGACGACCCCACCCAGAGCAGCAGGCCGTCGCGCCGGTCCCGCATCCCCGGCAGCACGGCGCGGTTGACGCGCTGCGTGGACAGCACGTTGGTGTCGTAGATCTCGGCGATCTGCTCCGGCGTGAACGCCTCGGTCGGACCGAGCACCATGTGGCCGGCGTTGTGGACGACGACGTCGATCCGCCCCGCCTCCGCCGTGATCTGCGCGACCGCGGCGTCCACGGACTCCTGGCGGGACACGTCGAGTTCGACGGTGCGCAGGGCGACGCCGTTCCGGTCGGCGTAGGCGCGGGCGTCCGCGACGGCCGGGGCGTTGCGGCCGGTGGTCTGCCGGATCCCCGCGTAGACGATGTGTCCGGCGTCGGCGAGGGCGCGGGCGGTCAGGGCACCGAAACCGCTGGAGGCACCCGTGACGAGGGCGACGTAGGGCATGGCGATCTCCTTGCTGAAGAACGGGGGACGGTACGGCCGCTCAGGCGAAACTGATCACGCTGCGGCCGCGCGCGGACCCGTCGGCCATCGCGTCGAGGACGGCCGGCGCCTGGTCCAGGGCGATCGGCGTGACCTCGGGCAGGATTCCGTGGGCCGCGGAGAAGGCGAGGGTGTCGCGCAGGTCGTGGGGCGAGCCGGAGGGGGACGCGGCCACGTGCAGACGGTTGAGGATCATGGGCTGGGTGGGCAGCGTGAGCGGCTCCGAGCCGTAGCCGAGGAGCAGCAGGGTGCCGTCGGGGGCGAGGCCGCCCAGGGTGGCGGTGGCCGCGGCGGTGGACGGGGCGGCGTTGAGGACGAGGTTCGCGCCGCCGTCCCACGCCTTGAGGGCCTCGGCGGGGTCGGACTCGTCGGTGGCGACGAACAGTTCGGCGCCCAGGGCCTTGGCCTGGTCCTCGCCGCGCCGGGAGCGGCCCACCACGGCGACACGCGCTCCCATGGCGACCGCGTAGCGCACGGCCAGGGCACCCACTCCGCCGAGGCCCACGACGGCGACCCGGGCACCGGCCGTCGCGCCGCCCTGGCGCAGGCCGTTGAAGGCGGTGAGGCCCGCGCACATCAGCGGAGCCGCGGCCACGGGGTCCAGGCCGTCCGGCAGGGGAGTGACGAAGTCGGCCTTGAGCAGGGCGTACTCGGCGTAGCCGCCGTCGGCCACGATGCCGGTGATGCGCTTGCGCGGGCACAGGATCTGGTCGCCGCGCACGCAGTGGTCGCAGTGCCGGCAGGAGTCGTACAGGAACTGGGCGCCCACCACGGTGCCGACCTCGGGGAAGGTCACGCCCTCGCCGACGGCGGTCACGACTCCGGTGATCTCGTGGCCCGGGATGACGGGGAACCGGGCGAAGGGATAGTGGCCGCGCAGCAGGTTCAGGTCGGAGAAGCACACGCCGCAGGCGGTGACCTTGACGAGGACCTCGCCGGCGGCGGGCTGGGGGACGTCGAGGGTGTCGAGGGCGAGGGGAAGGTTCACGCCGGTGGCGACGGCAGCACGCATCGCGGGCTCCAGGGGGCTAGGGGGTGCGCCAGGACGTTCCCGGCACCTCCGAGTCTTGGGGCCCGCCGCGGTGCCGTCCAATGCTTGTTGTCGCCCGATTGATGCCGTCTCGGCATCGGCGCAGGTCTACGTCGTCCCCCGGGCCCGCGCGCCCGCACGCACCGCCTCCACGAAGCTCGTCACGAGCGGGGAGCGGCGCGAGCCGTTCCAGGCCAGGGCGACCTGGCCCGGTGGCACGTCGGCGACCGGGACGTACGCGACGTCGGACCGGGGGAACGCGGCCGCGACGGAGTTCGGCACGAACGCGATGCCGCGCCCTCCCCTGACGTAGCCGAGGAGTTCCTCCATGTCGTGGAAGGCGGGGCCGTGGCCGGGCCGGGTGCCGTCGGGACGTGGATCGGCGTTCCATACGGCCGACCAGGCCTCGGCCGCGTCGGCGTACTCCAGGACGGGGTCGTCGGCCAGCGCGGCGAGGGCGACCTTGGCGTCATGGGCCCGCGGATGGCCGACGGGCAGGACCGCGGTGAGGTGCTCGGAGTAGAGGGGAAGCAGCTCGACACCGTCGGCTTCGAGGGGCGGCCGCACGAACCCGACGTCGACGCTGCCCTCCAGCAGCGCCCGAGCCTGGCTCCACCAGCGCAGCCGGACCAGTTCGATGGAGACGTGCGGATGCTGCCCGGAGAACGCGTTCAGGGCGAGGCCGACGTCCGTGCCGAGCATGAAGCCCACGACCAGCGCGTCGTCACCGGCGCCGATGCGGCGGGCCCGCTCCTGGGCGGCCTCCGAGGCGGCGAGCAGCGCCTTGGCGTCGCGCAGGAACTGTTCGCCGGCCGGGGTGAGCGTCACCTCGCGGGTACTGCGGGTGAAGAGATCGACCCGCAGGTCGTGCTCCAGCTGCCGCACCTGCCGGGAGAGCGCGGGCTGAGTGACGTGCAGGGCGACGGCCGCCTGCCCGAAATGGCGGCGCTCGGCCACGGCCACGAAGTAGCGCAGCTTGCGCAGATCCAGATCGACCGGCCCGTCAGGCATGGCTTCACGCTATACGACCGTGAGGAGGCTGTACGGGGGCGGGGCGAAGCCCGCCCCCGCCGCGTACGGCGCCGAAAGCAGCTCGCCACCGTCCCGTGCGGGGCCGGTAGACAGCGCGCCTGCACGCACCGCGGCCGGCCCGGGACCGGGAAACAGCCCGCCCTGTAGGCGCCCCGTCCCGCACGGCCGGGAATCATCCCGCCCCGCACACGCTCCATTCCGCACGGCGCCGGAAAACAGCCCCGCCCTGGACGGGACCGGGAGCAGCCTCCGGGATGCACCCCCGTCCCGTACGGCCCCGCCGTTCAGCCCGTCGCGTCCACCAGTGCCAGCTCGTGGAGCCGCTCCGGGGGGCCCGGGCGGGCATAGTACCAGCCCTGGGCCGTGTCGCAGCCCAGAATCCGCAGCTGCTCGGCCTGGGCGCCGGTCTCCACGCCCTCCACGGTCACCGCGAGGCTCAGGCTGTGGGCCAGGGAGACGATCCCCTCGACGATCTTGAGGTCGACGGGGTCGGCCGGGAACTGCTGCATGCTCTGCGTGAAGGAGCGGTCCAGCTTGAGGATGCTCACCGGCAGGCGGCGCAGGTTGGCGAGGTTGGAGTAGCCGGTGCCGAAGTCGTCCAGGGCGATGTCGACGCCCATCTCGGCCAGCCGGCGCAGGGGTTTGAGCAGGTCGTCGTCGGCGCCGATGAGGGCCGACTCGGTGACCTCCAGGCAGAGCGAGTCCGGTGTCACGCCCGCGCGCTCCAGGATGTCCACCGTGTCCTGGACCAGCCCGGGATGGGTGAGCTGGCAGGGCGAGAGGTTGACGTTGATGCGCAGCGGGCCCGCATCGTCGTGCCGTTCTCGCCACTCGCGTGCCTGACGCACCGACTGCTCCAGGACCCAGCGGCCGAGCGGCACGATGAGTCCCGTGTGCTCGGCGAGCGGGATGAACCGGTCCGGGCCGAGGACGCCGTGCTGCGGGTGCAGCCAGCGCACCAGGGCCTCCGCGCCGCGCACGCTGCCGTCGCCGAGGTGGACCAGCGGCTGGTACTCGATGAAGAACTCGCCCCGGTCCAACGCCGTGGGGAGAGCCGTGGTCAGTCCGTGCCTCGTGATGGCGCGGGCGTCGGCCTCCGGGTCGGCCAGCTCGAAGCGGTTGCCGCCCGCCGACTTGGCCCGGTACATGGTGATGTCGGCGCTGCGCAGCACCTCCGCCGGGCTGCGCTCCCCGGCCGGCCCCTCGACGATGCCGATGCTGCCGCGCACGGTCAGCTCCCGGCCGTCGACGCTGATCGGGGCGAGCAGCGCGTTCATGATGCGGGCCGCGAGTTCGTCGACCTCGCGCTCGGTGCCGGGGCCGGTGGTCAGCGCCACGAACTCGTCGCCGCCGAGCCGCGCGACCATCTCGCCCGGCGCGGTGGCACAGGACTGCAGCCGGTCGGCGACCTCGACGAGCAGCCGGTCGCCGGCCGCGTGGCCGAGGCTGTCGTTGACGGTCTTGAAGCCGTCCAGGTCGAGGTAGCACAGGCCGAACCGCTGTCCTTCGCCGGCACCCAGTGCCTTCTCCAGGCGTTCGAAGAAGAACGTGCGGTTGGGCAGACCCGTGAGGGCGTCGTGCGTGGCCTCGTAGCGCAGCCGGAGGTTGAGCAGGCGCCGCTCGGTGGTGTCCTCCATCAGGGCCAGCTGGTACTGCGGGTCACCGTCGGCGTCGCGCAGCAGGGAGACCGTGAGGTTGGTCCACAGGACCGTTCCGTCAGGGCGGTAGAAGGCCTTTTCGAGGTGGTAGTGCTCGCGCTCGCCGCGGACGAGTTCGTCGTAGAGCTTCCAGGTCTGCGGCGCGTCCTCGGGGTGGGTCCACTCCTTGACGTTGCGGCTGCGCAGCGCCTGCTCGGAGACGCCGAACATGCGCAGCAGCGCGCCGTTGACCTGGAGGATGTTGCCCTCCAGGTCGGCGATGCCGATCCCTATCGCGGCGCCCTCGAAGACCGCGCGGAAGCGGGCCTCGGTGGCGTGCAGCGCCTGCGCGACGACGCCCTGCGCCTTGAGCGCGGCCGCGGAGATCGCCTCCTGCTCGGCCAGCGTCCGCTCGCGCAGCGCCTGGGCGAACCCGGCGGCCATGGCGTGCTGCAGCCGCGAGGAGCGCGCCCGCAGGTCCTCCTGGTCGCCGCCCGTGCCGCAGTAGAGCACGAGGTAGGCCTCGACGCAGTCCAGCGAGCGGCTGAGCGCCTCGGGGTCGGTGCAGTGCGCGGCGACGAGCGCGGCGCCGACCGCCTTGCCCTCGTTCGCGTCGAACGTCCTGGCCCTGAGCGCCTCGCTCAACCGCCGGGCCAGCGGCAGCAGTTGCTCCTCGAACTCCGGCCGGGTCGACGACGTCGAGGTCACCGGGAAGACGGCCCGGCTCCAGATCGTCGCGAACCGGCGCAGTCTGTCCTCCGGCCCGTCCGGCCCCGCGCTCACGCCTTACGCCCCACGCCGGCGAAACCGGAGAAGGCATAAGGATCCTCGTCCTCCGGTGCGGTGTCCGGCCGCCAGTGCGGCATAGCCACCAGTCCGGGTTCCACCATGTCGTACCCCTCGAAGAACCGCGCGATCTCGTCGCGCGAGCGCATGATCAGCGGGTTGCGAATGTCCTTGTATACGTCGACCGTGCCCTTGGCCCGCTCCTCGGGCAGCGGGATTCCCTCGTACGAGGCATGCGTGAGCACCAGCATGCTGCCGGGCGCGAGCGCGTCGCGCAGCTCGGCCACCGCCCCGTACGGGTCGTCCTCGTCCTCCACGAAGTGCAGTATGGCAACGAGAAGCAGGGCGACTGGCCGGTTCAGGTCGATGAGACGCTCGACCGCCGAACTGCGCAGGATCTCCTGGGGCTTGCGGAGGTCGGCGGCGACGACGTCCGTGCCGGCGTTGCCCGCGAGGACGGCCTCGCTGTGTGCGACGGCGACCGGGTCGTGGTCGACGTACACCACGTGCGCGTCGGCGCTGGCCTTCTGGGCCACTTCGTGGACGTTGCCGAACGTCGGGATGCCGGAGCCGATGTCCAGGAACTGGGTGATGCCCTCGTCGACGGCGAAGCGCACCGCGCGGCGCATGAACGCCCGGTTGGCCTGCATGATCTTGGGGAGTCCCGGCATGAACTCCATGGCCTTGCGGGCCGCTTCCCGGTCGACCTCGAAGTTGTGCGATCCGCCCAGGTAGTAGTCGTAGATCCGCGAGACGCTGGGCACCGAGATGTCGATGCTCCGTGGGGCCCAGGCGGGACGCTCCATCTATCTCTCCAAGGCTCAGGCGATCCGGTGTTCGAGCTGAGGCTACTGATCGCCCGCCAATGGAGCGAGCGGAAACGGAAATTGACCATCCGTTCCCGGTCACTGCCACCGGCACGTGCCGAATTGATGCCCCGCCGCGCCCTCTGTGAAAAGCATCCGAAGGGTTCCAGAGGTTCCAGAGTTCCGAACCATGGTGAAAGAGGGTGAACAGTACCGGTGAATGACGACAAACCGGTCCGCCCCCTGTGTGTGGAGCTCAGGGGGCGGACCGGTGGGTCTGGCGCGCCGTCCGTTCGTCCGGCACTCTCGCTGTCTCGTCCCTCCCTTCCGTGGTCGGTACTCGGCTGGGTGAGGCGATCAACCCTGGGGAGGTGTGATCTCTACTGCTCCGGCGCGCCGACCGGCTTGCCGTCGGGGCGGATGGCGAACCATGTGCCGCCGACGCCCTGACCGTTGGTGTCACCGGGCTTCTTGTCACCGGCGAAGGTGTAGATCGGCACGCAGTCGATGGTCTGCTGCTTGATGCCGTCGGGGCGGTCGAAGACCACGTAACCCTGACCCCTGGGGCCGGACCCCTTCAGATCGATACCCTCGGTGTCCTCGGCGTCGACCGGGGCGATGACCGGCCACTTCTCCAGGCACTCGCCGGTGCACGCCGTCTTCATCGGCCAGGGCGAGTCCTTCATGAAGCGGTAGACCGTGTGGCCGTTCTTGTCGATGACGATCTCACCGAGCTTGGGGTCCTTGCGCGTGGACAGACCGGGCAGGTCGGCCGCCTCCGCACCCCCGCCGCTCTTGGCCTTCTTGCCGTCGGGGGCGAGTGCGTACCAAGTGCCGCCGACGGCCTGGCCGTTGACGTCACCGGCCTGGGTGTCCTTCGCGAAGCGGTAGGCCGGCCAGCCGCCGACCGTCAGCTGCTTGGTGCCGTCGGAGCGGGTGACCGAGCCGAGCAGCGACTCGTCGATGCCGGCCCCGGCCGTGGCGTCGTCCGCGGGGACCGGCGGCCACTTCTTCGCGCAGTCGCCGTCGCAATTCGACTTGGGCGGCTCCGCGGTGTCCTTGTCGAAGCGGTAGAGCGTCAGACCGGAGCTGTCGGTCAGCACCTTGCCGAGTTCCTGGGTGGTGGAAACGGAGAGCTCACCGGCGGAGGCGGACCCCGTGGCCGCGCTCTCCTGGCCGGCCGCGCCGGCGTCGTAACCGGATCCGTTGCCGAGGCCGGTGCCCGCACTTCCGTAATCACCGGCCGCGGCCGTGGCACCCACGTTCTGGCTGCTCGCCGGCGGCGCCGTTTCCGAGCCACATGCCGTCGTCAACGCCAGCACAGCCACGGCGCTCACCACGAGCGAGGCGCTCCGCCACGAGGTATTCATCGTCAACTCCCCGATCATCACAAGGGTGTTGCAGCGCCCTGCTGCGCCGCCGCACGACATGGGGTACGCACGGGAACCACGTGCGTGTTCAACCGACCCGCACATTTCTTTCGGAAAGCTGTGACGCCGCCCGCCGCACACCCGTGAATCGCACGGGCATGCGCCTCGACGGTCACACCCGCGCCCGCCGATCAAACCTTTCGAGGGCCGCGCGTCGCCCGTTCGAGGCAATCCGCCCGCACTCCGGCGTGTTCGAGCCTGCACGGGGCTCAGGATCTTCGTCGTGCATGGACTCGAACCGACCCAATCCACCCTTGCGGCACGGGTGTTGACGGTGGCCGCGCTGACCTGGCTCCTGGTGGCGGCCCCGGCCGGCGCCGCCTCGGCCACCGTCTGCGCCTACACCGACACGGGCCCCGACGGTGCGCAGGCCGTGGCGGTCGTCGGGAACCTCACCTGGCCGACACCGACGCCGACGCAGTGCCCGGTGCCGACGCCCAGTCCCACACCGACGCCGACACCCAAGCCGACCCCCAGCCCGGACCCCGCCCCCACACCGACACCGACACCCACGCCCACGCCGAAACCCGAACCCCCGCCTCCCCCGCCGCCTCCGCCCCCCGCACCACCGGCACCCCAGCCCGCGCCGCCTCGCGCGCGGCCGGCCCCGCCCCCCGCGCCGGCACCCACCCCGCCCCCCTCCCCCAAACCGTCGGCTAAATCCACCCCGCGTCCGTCCATCGCCCCGGTGCACTACCCGCCCTACCGCGCCACCCCGCACCGCCGGGCGGCGCACGACGCCCCCTCACCCCTCACCTTCGTCCTGCTCATCGCGGCGCCCGCCATCGCCGCCGTAGCCGCACTGCGGCCGCGCTGACCCTGGAGGCTTCTGTTGCCGGAATGGCTTGTTCTCACCCTCGCGATGCTGGCCGCCTGCGCCGTGGTGGTCCTCATCACCCTCGTACGGCACCGCACGGCCCCCGAGGACGAGGATCCCTCCGAGACCCCGGACGTCATCGAGTACATGACGATGTGGATCGGCGTGGTGTACGCCATCGTCCTGGGCCTGGCCATCGCCGGCGTGTGGGAGGGCCGCAGCGCCGCCCAGGACCACGTCCAGGCGGAGGCGGTGGCGCTGCACGAGATCTCGGAACGGGTCCGGGTCTATCCCGACGACGTCCGTGACCGCATTCGAGGCGATGTCAACGCCTATGTCGGACACGTCGTCACCACCGAGTGGAAGACCATGGCGGACGACGGCCGGGTCACCGACCGCGGCGCCGAGCTGTTCCAGCGCATCCGCGAGGACGTCACCGACTACGAGCCGAAGAACGACTTCGAGGCGCAGGCCTATCAGCCGCTCGTCGACCAGGTGACCGCCGCCGACCAGGCCCGCAACGCCCGAGCGAACTCGACCGGGGAGACCATGCCGGGCGTGGTGTGGTTCGGCCTCATCGCCGGCGGCGTCGTCACCATCGGCATGGTGTTCGCCCTGCAGATCCGGCGCACTCCCCGCGAGCTGCTCCTCGCCGGGCTGTTCTCGGCGCTGATCGCCTTCCTGCTCTTCCTCATCTGGGACTTCGACGCCCCGTACAGCCGCGGTGTCACCGCATCGGCGGAGCCGTTCCTGGACCTCTTCCCGCACGCCAAGGGCTGACGGGCCCTCACCCGACGGGACGCCGGGGGACGCCGTCCCCCGAGCGGCCCACACGATTGCCCCATTCGTACGACAGCGATCGCGCGGGTGTGCGCGCCTTCTTAGCGTTCCGATCATCGAGGTGCATGTCAGGCGCACGCGGAAAAGGTCCGCAGCTGCTCCTCGGGGACCCGGAGGAAACACCATGCGCGCGATACGCGTCGCCGCCGCCGCACTGCTGGGCGCCGGCGCCCTCGCCCTGACCGCCCCCACCGCCCAGGCCCGCGGGGACACCGAAGTCTTCCAGGTGGATGTGCTGCCCTCCACCATCGCCCCCGGTGGGCAGGTCACGCTGCACACGACGGGCTGCGAGCAGAGCGTCAGCGTCTCGTCGGGGGTCTTCGACACGGTCATCATCCCCCGCGGGCGTACGTCGGCCAGGGCCGTGGTCGACTGGGACGCCAAACCGGGTGCCGTGTACGAGGTGTCGTTCCACTGCGGCACTTTCTGGCAGGACGTCGACCTGACCATCGCGGGCGGCCGGCACGTGACACCTCCGCACTGGGAGAAGGGTGTGCAGGCGGGTGACGGCGGCAGCCTGGCCGACCTGAACCTGAAGCAGATCGGCCTCGGCGCCGCGTTCATCGCGGCCTCGCTCGGGACCGCGTACCACCTCTCCCGGCGCCGCACCGGCGAGGAGGGGGACGGCGCCTGACGGCACCGGCCCTGCAGACAGAGCTTCGCCCCGGATCCCCTCGAAGGGGGCCGGGGCGAAGGCCGGTGAACGTGCGACCTGTCCGATCCGAAGACGAGCAGCGGCTCAGATCCGCTTCTCCGCCCGGCGCCGCATCCAGAAGACCCCGCCACCGACGACGGCCACGGCAATGAGCCCACCTCCGATGGCCATGTCGGTCGGCGTCGCACCCGTGGAACTGCTGCCGCCGAGGCCGCCGCGGACGCCGCCGATGACGGTGAAGGCGTTCGGGTGGGTCAGGGGCCGGCCGGCGCCGGTGCAGTGGACCGTGATGCTGTGCGAACCCGGCTTCGCGTTGCGGTCGATCGTCGCGGTGCCCCGGGCCGTGCTGCCGCCCGGTACGGGGGTCAGCGTCGTGGCGGGGAACGCGTCCGAGGTCGCGGTGCCGCCTTGCGGGCAGCCGTCGACGGTGATGGTCAACTGACCGCCGCGCGCGATGACGCTGGGCAGCGCGACGATGTTGCTCGGTCCGACGGGCGGCATGCCGTCCCGGGCGGTGGCCGCCGGGGCGGCGAGTCCGAGAGCGGCGACCGCGGTGGCGACCGCCGCCAGGGCACGAGTTCTACGCATGTGATCCTCCGCGGAAGACGCCCCGGGACCCGTCCCCGGTCGATCGGCGAGAAAGCGCCTCCCAGAAAGACCCTCAGATGCCCTGCGCGTGGCCGCATTTCGGCGATGGTCCGTCCTGGTGAGAGGACACGCCGACCGATGAGCCCACAATCGGAATTGCCGCAGGTCACACACCGTCAGAATTTTCCGGCCGGTGGCAACTCGGATGGCGCACCGCAAGAGTTCGGGCCACCCGTTCGCATCCGCCCCGTCGCCGGTTGCGCGCGCCGGACTTAGCGTTTTCGTATGCGCGAATGACGCGGCGACGGCCGCGTCGAGAGGGGAAAGTCGAATGTACGGGTCCGAGGTGGCCGAAGAGGAGGAGCGGCGCAGGCAGCGCGCACCTTGGGGCGTGATAGCGCTTGTTCTGCTGACCGGTCTCGCACTCGTTCGCAATGGCTCGGGCGAGTTCGACGTGGGGCCGCCGCAGCCCGCGCCGGCGGCCGCCGCCGACAACGGCCGCCAGGTGCGTGGCAGCGCCTTCGCCGGTGCCCTGCAGCCGCTGCCGTACTCCCTGCCGGAGCGGGTCCGGATCCCCTCGATCCAGGTCGACGCACCGATGACCCCGGTCGGCCTGGACACGGACGGCTGGGTCGGCGCGCCGCCGCCGGAGGACCCGAATCTGGCGGGCTGGTTCACCGGGTCCGCGTCTCCCGGCGAGAAGGGCACGGCGGTGGTCGTCGGTCACGTCGACAACCGTCAGGGCCCCGCCGTGTTCTACGGTCTCGGCGCGCTCAAGCCGGGAAATCGCGTCGAGATCTCCCGGCAGGACGGAAAGACGGCCGTGTTCCAGGTGTACGGCGTCGAGGTGTTCGAGAAGAACAATTTCCCCGGCGACCGGGTCTACGCCTCCAAAGGGAGCGCCGAATTGCGGGTCATCACCTGCGGCGGCGGTTTCTCCAAGCAGAACGGCTACGACGGGAACGTGGTCGCTTTCGCCGGCCTGGTCGAGGTCCGCTGAGCGTTCCTCGCCGGGCCGGCGAAAGCCGGGCGCGTCTACTTCCCTTCGCGCCAGGTGCGCTTCGGCTCGGGCACGGTGACGAAATACCCGGAGTCCAGCAGCTGCGGCAGATAGGCGCGCAGGGCCAGGACGCTCTGGGAGCGGTCGCCCCCGGCGTCGTGCGAGAGCACCACGACGCCGGGGGCGGCGCCGTGCTCGACCCGGTGGACGATCGTGCGGGTGCCGGGGCTCATCCAGTCGAGGGTGTCGACGGTCCAGGCCAGCGGCTCCATGCCCAGCTCGGCGCCCAGTTGGAAGGTGGCGCGGTTCCAGGCGCCGTAGGGCGCGCGGAACCAGGCGGGGCGTTCGCCGTACGTCTCGTCGATGATGTCGCAGGTGCGCTCCATCTCGGCGCGGATCCGGGCGCGGCTGAGCCGGGTGAGCAGCGGGTGGGACCAGGTGTGGTTGCCGACGACATGGCCCTCGTCGGCCATCCGTGCCATGAGGTCCTTGTTCTCGGCGACCATCTCGCCGCACACGAAGAACATGGCCCGCACGTCGTACTCGCGCAGGGTGTCCAGGATGTGCGGGGTGTAGCGGGCGTCGGGCCCGTCGTCGAAGGTCAGCACGAGGGATCGGCCCCGCCCGGACACGCGCAGAAACGGTTCGCGCCGTACCAGGGGCCGGCGGGGCGCCACCCGGGGCGGGCCGTAACCCGTCAGGGGCTGGAGGCGGTAGGCGGAGGGCTTGAGCGCACGCTGTGGCTGTGGGCCCGTGGCCGGGAGGGCGGGCCGGACCGGCTCCTCGCCCGCGAGCGTCGCGATCACTCCGGCGATGCCCGCGATGCCGGCGGCTCCGGAGGCGATGGCACCGGCGAGCAGCGCGCGGCGCCGCGTGAGCGGACGGGTGAGCGACTGATCCTTCGTCATGAAAGATGAGTCGCCCGGCGAGGGACCGTCGCACCACGGCGACACCGGTACGGCCCCAGGAAAACGCCCGGGCGGGCCAGCCCCGGTTGCGCCTGCCGAAAGTCCTGTGACGTGGTGTCAGCGGCGGCGTACCAGCGGGAACGGCAGGGTCTCGCGGATCGTCAGGCCGGTGAGGAACATGACCAGCCGGTCGACGCCGATGCCGAGGCCGCCGGTGGGCGGCATGGCGTACTCCAGGGCGTCGAGGAAGTCCTCGTCGAGCTCCATCGCCTCGGGGTCTCCTCCGGCGGCGAGCAGGGACTGGGCGGTGAGGCGGCGGCGCTGTTCGACGGGGTCGGTGAGCTCGGAGTAGGCGGTGCCGAGTTCGGTGCCGAAGGCGACCAGGTCCCAGCGCTCGGCGAGGCGGGGGTCCTCGCGGTGCTGGCGGGTGAGCGGGGAGACGTCGGTCGGGAAGTCCTTGTAGAAGGTGGGCAGCCGGGTCTTCTCCTCGACGAGGCGCTCGTACATCTCCAGCACGATGTCGCCGTGGCCGTCGTCGGCGGTGTACGGCACGCCCGCGCGGTCGCAGTGCCGGTGCAGCCGGAGCAGCTCGGTGTCGGGGCCGATCTCCTCCCCCAGCGCCTCGGAGATCGCCCCGTACACCGTCTTGACCGGCCACGGCCCGGAGATGTCGTACTCCGTGCCGTCCTTGCGGGCGGTCGGCGACCCGAAGGCGGCGGTCGCGGCGCCTTGGACGAGCTCGCGGGTGAGGTCGAGCATCACGTCGTAGTCGGCGTACGCCTGGTAGGCCTCCAGCATCGTGAACTCGGGGTTGTGCTTGTAGGAGACGCCCTCGTTGCGGAAGGTGCGGCCCATTTCGAAGACCTTCTCCAGGCCGCCGACGCACAGCCGCTTCAGATACAGCTCGGGTGCGATGCGCAGGTACAGGTCGAGGTCGTAGGCGTTGATGTGGGTGTGGAAGGGGCGGGCGTTGGCGCCGCCGTGGATCTGCTGCAGCATCGGCGTCTCGACCTCGAGGAAGCCGCGCTCCAGCAGGCCCTGGCGCAGCGCCTGGACGGCGGTGGAGCGGGCGCGGACCACGTCGCGAGCGGCGGGGCTGGAGACCAGGTCCAGGTAGCGCATGCGGACCTTGGCCTCGGGGTCGGCGAGGCCGCGGCGTTTGTCGGGCAGGGGGCGCAGGCACTTGGCCGTCAGCTGCCAGGAGGTGACGAAGACGGTCGGTTCGCCCTTTTCGCTGCGGTCTGCCAGGCCGGTGGCGGTGATGAGGTCGCCGATGTCGGTGTCGGCGGTGAAGCGGTCGAGTCCGGCGCCGGTGTCCTTGCGGGTGAGGGCGAGTTGGTGGTCGCCGGACCAGTCGCGCAGGACGGCGAAGACGATGCCGCCGAAGTCGCGCACCAGCATGACCCGGCCGGCGACGGTGACCCGCTCACCCTCGCGGACGTCGGCGAGGGCATGGGTGCGGGCCGGGATGCCCACCGGATAGGGGTCGGTGCCCTGCGCGCGCAGCCGGTCGAGGGTGTGGTGCCGGATGCGGACCTGCTCGGGCAGGCCCGCATCCGGCCCGGCGGCCCCGGCCTCGTCCCCTCCGGCGAGGCCGAGCGCCGCCAGCGTGGGCAGTCCTTCGGTGGTCGCGGGACGCGGCCCGTTTCGCGGGTGCCCCTTTCTGAGGAGTTTGCGCAGCGACGGTACGGAGACGAATCCCTCGGCGATGCCGGAGGCGAGGCCGATCCGGGCGAGGGAGGCGGCCTCGCCGTAGCAGAGGAAGCGCGGGAACCACTGCGGCCGGTACTTGGCGTTGGAGCGGTAGAGGGCCTCCAGCTGCCACCACTTGGAGAAGAACAGCAGCAGACGCCGCCACAGCCGCAGCACGGGTCCGGCGCCGATGCGGGCGCCCTCCTCGAACACCGAGCGGAACACGGCGAAGTTCAGCGAGATCCTGCGGATGCCCGTCTTCGGCGCCGCCGCGCACAGCTCGGCGACCATGAACTCCATGACGCCGTTGGGGGCGCCGCGGTCACGGCGCATCAGGTCCAGCGAGATGCCGTCCCTGCCCCAGGGCACGAAGGAGAGCAGGGCGAGCAGCTCGCCGTTCTCGCCGAGGGCCTCGACGAGGAGGCAGTCGCCGTCGTCCGGGTCACCGAGGCGGTCCAGGGCCATGGAGAAGCCGCGTTCGGTCTCGGTGTCGCGCCAGGCGTCCGCCTTGCCGATCACCTCCTCCATCTCGGTCTCGGTGAGCGCCGCGTGGCGGCGGATACGGCAGTGGGCGCCGGTGCGGCGGACACGGTGCACGGCCTGCCGGGTGACCCGCATGTCGCGGCCGTCGAGGTCGAAGTCCGGCACGTGCAGGATCGCCTCGTCGCCGAGTTGGAGGGCGCCGAGTCCGGCGCGCGCGTAGGCCCGGGCGCCGTCCTCGGAGGCGCCCATCGCGGCGGGCACCCAGGCGTAGCGGCGGGCCAGCTCCAGCCAGCCGGCGATGGCGTGCGGCCAGGCCTCCCGGTCGCCGACCGGGTCCCCGCTGGCCAGGCACACGCCGGCCTCGACGCGGTAGGTGACGGCGGCCTTGCCGCTGGGTGAGAAGACGACGGCCTTGTCGCGCCGGGTGGCGAAGTAGCCGAGGGAGTCCTGGTCGCCGTACGCCCTGAGGAGGGCGCGGATGCGGGCCTCCTCGTCGTCGTGCAGGGCGGCCTCCATGCGCTGCGAGCGGAACAGCGTCGCGGCGGCGTTGAGCAGGGCGAGCGCGCCGAACAGGCCGAGCAGGAAGTACAGGGGGCGGGGCGGCCGCCCGTCGTAGGTGGTGCCGGAGACGAGGCCGCCGCAGACCCGGTCGGCGGCCCACGCCAGGCGCTGGCCGCGTGGCAGCGTGCCGGGGAACAGCTCGACCAGCCCCCAGCCGACCAGGATGCCGATGACGAGCCCGACGGCCAGGACGCCGAGGGCGCGGCGCACGGCGCCGTGGCGGGAGGCGGCGTAGAACTCCTTGCGGGCGACGAGCAGCAGGGCCAGGGCGAGGGCGCACACGACGAGGGACGGGACGGAGTCGGCGTAGTAGCCGAGGGCCGCGCCGAGGGCGTCGGTCAGGACGAGCAGGCCCAGATAGACGACGACCAGCCACCAGGCGACCTTCTTGCGGGCCGCGGTCGCGGCGGCGAGCAGGAAGAGGAAGACGGCGTACGCGAGGTTGGCGCTGACCGGCACGATGAGCTGGTCGAGGACGCGCACGACGGGGCGCAGCGCGCGGCGCAGCGGGGGTATGAGGGCCAGCAGGGCGCAGAGCAGTCCCAGGGCGCCGAAGAAGGTCGCGAAGCCCTCCGGCACCCTGCTGAGAAAGCCGTTCCCGGGCGGCCCTGTCCGGCCCGCGGTGTCCTTCGCCGGGGCGGCCTCCACGGTGGCACTCATGTTCCGAGGGTAGGAAGCCCTCGGCCCGCTCGCCCGTCGAGCGCCCTGACCGGCGTCGGGACCTGCGGCTTCCGATAGCCTCCGTGCCGTGACGGAACAGCACTCGCACCAGTTCGAGCGGGGCACGGACGGGCCCAAGGTCATCGTCGTCGGGGTGGACGGCTCCGACTCCTCGCTGCGTGCGGCGGCGTACGCCGCGGGCCTCGCCCGGCGGCAGCACGCGCTGCTCGCCCTCGTGTACGTGCAGCCGGTGATGGCGGCGGGCGCGGCCCTCGGAGCGCCGGTCGCGGAGACCACCAACGCGATCGCCGAGGACCTGATCGCCCAGATCCGGGACGCGACCGAGCGGCTCAAGGGGATATTCGACGTCCGCTGGGAGTTCCACACCTTCCAGGGCGACCCGTACAACGGCCTGGTGAAGGCGGCGGACGACCTGAAGGCCGACGCCGTGGTGGTGGGCGCCTCGGAGCAGGCCGGGCACCGGATCGTCGGGTCGGTCGCGGTGCGGCTGGTCAAGGCCGGTCGGTGGCCGGTGACCGTGGTGCCCTGAGCGTGGTGCCTACGGCCTGGTCGCGGAGCTTGTCGACTCGTCGGGCAGCCAGTTGCGGCCGCGTTCCTGATGTCGGGGCAGACGGTGAAGATCTCCGAGCCGTCCTTCTTCCCGCCAAACGCCCTTTCGGCAGCGGCCTGTTGGGCGGTGGTCGCCCGGCCCGTGAAGATGCCGCGCCATGCCTGTCCGGCCTCTTTCGCCCCGGCCGCAACCGGAGCATCATCATCCGCTGTGAGCCGTTTGCCGAACGTGAAGAGGTGAGGCGCATGGCCGGGCTCCGGACGGGCGAGGGCATTCTCCGCCGCAAACCCATCGAGCAGATCGAGGAGACGGAGGTCGGCGAGGGTCCGCGCCTCGACCGGTCGTTGGGGCTGTGGCAGCTGACCGCGATCGGCGTGGGCGGCATCATCGGGGCGGGCATCTTCACTTTGGCCGGTACGGTCGCCAACGGTACGGCGGGTCCGGCGGTCCTCGTCTCCTTCCTGATCGCGGGTGTCGCGAGTGCGGCGGCCGCGCTGTCGTACGCCGAGTTCGCCGGGCTGATCCCGAAGGCGGGATCGGCGTACACCTACGGCTACGCGGTGCTCGGCGAGTTCGCCGGCTGGTTCATCGGCTGGGACCTGCTGTTGGAGTACACGGCGATCGTGGCGGTGGTCGCGATCGGCATCTCGGGCTACTTCAGCTTCCTGGTCGAGGACATGGGCGCGGAGCTGCCGAACTGGATGCTGGGCGCACCCGGTACCGGGGACGGACACCGGGTCGATCTCTTTGCCGCCCTCCTGTGCCTGCTCATCGCCTACCTGCTGAACCTCGGCATCCGCAACGCGGCCCGCTTCGAGACGGTGGTGGTGGTCCTGAAGGTCCTGGTCGTGCTGCTGGTGATCGCCGTGGGCGTGTTCCACATCGACACGGCGAACTACCACCCGTTCTTCCCGTACGGGATCGGCGGGGCGTTCACCGGGGCGGCCACCGTGTTCTTCGCGGTCTTCGGGTACGACGCGATGTCGACGGCGGCCGAGGAGTCCAAGGACGCCCAGCGGCACATGCCGAAGGCGATCATCTACTCGCTGGTGATCTCGATGGTCCTGTACGTGGCCGCCTGTCTGGTGCTCACGGGCATGCAGGACTACAAGGACATCGACAAGGAGAGCGGCTTCTCGACGGCGTTCAAGTCGGTGGGGCTCGGCGGGCTCGCGGATGTGATCGCGGTGGGCGCGATCATCGGCATCCTCACCGTCATGTTCACGTTCATGCTGGGTGTCACCCGGGTCTGGTTCAGCATGAGCCGCGACGGGCTGCTGCCCCGCTGGTTCGCGAAGACGCATCCGACGCGGCACGTGCCCACCCGGGTGACCTGGATCGTCGGGGTGGCGTCGGCCGCCATCGCCGGGTTCCTGCCGATCGGCGAGGCGGCCGAACTGACCAACATCGGCATCCTGTTGGCGTTCGTGGTGGTGTGCATGGCGGTGATCGTGCTGCGCTACCGGCAGCCGGAGCTGCCGCGCACCTTCCGTACGCCGTGGATGCCGGTGGTGCCGGCCCTGGGGATCGGCTTCTCGATCTGGCTGATCACGTATCTGCAGTGGCAGACCTGGGTGCGGTTCGCCGTGTGGTTCGCGCTCGGGCTCGTCGTGTACTTCGGGTACTCGTACCGGCGGTCGGCGCTGGCCCGGCGTTAGAGGGTGCCGAGGAAGTCGAGCAGGATCTTGTTGAAGGTCTCGGGCTGCTCCAGATTCGGGTAGTGCCCGGCGCCTTCGATGGTCACGGAGCGTCCGACGGGGACCGACCGGCTGAGCCGCTCGGCCTCGGCGAGCAGATCGGCGGGCTCCAGCGTGCCGTTGACGGTGAGCACCGGGACATCGATCCCGGGTACGCGGGCCCAGCTGTCGGTCGAGTGGACGAGCCAGTCCTTCTCCCCGGGCGTGTGCTTCATGATCATGTGCAGTGCCATGTCCCGCAGCCGGGGCGCGATGTCCTGATCGACGTCGTCGAAGGTCCGGTGCCGGCCGGGCAGGACCCTCAGGAAGGCCTTGAGCCAGCCTTCGACGTCACCGGCGCCCAGCGTGCGGGCGTACTCGGCTTGGATCCCCGTGTTCCAGGGGTCCGTGTACCGGAAGTCCCCGGTCGCGGAGCCGCACACCACCACCGCGCGGACGAGCTCCGGGTACTCCAGCAGGGTGTCGGTGGCGATCACTCCGCCCATCGACACGCCGACCAGGACCGCGGGCCCCGCGTCGAGGTGGCGCAGCAGGTCGGCCAGGTCGTCGGCCCACCGGAACGGCTTGGTCGCGTTGGCGGAGAATCCGTGCCCGCGGGTGTCCGGGGCGATCACTCGGTGTCCGGCGGCGAGGGCCGGTATCTGGGGCTCCCAGAACCGGTGGTCCACGTACCCGCAGTGGAGCAGGACCACGGGATCGCCGGAGCCGGTGTCGAGGTACGCGATGTCCCCGTCGGCAGATGCGAAGAAGCTGAGTTCAGAAGCAACTGTCATGACAACCAAGGTGTCATCTTCCGAGCAGTTTGGCAACTGAGGTGTCATGATGGCCCGGTGAAGGACAGCGACGAGCCCCTCGACCCCGACGATCTCGGCGACCGGATCAGCGAAGTGTTCGACCTGATCGGCGCGCTCTACCGACGCGGCCTGCGCAAGCTCGAACAGGGCGAGGAGATCGAGGGGGTGTCCGTCGGCGTGCGCTCCGTCCTGACGCTGCTGCACAGGTACGGGCCCATGACGGTGCCCCAGATGGGCCGGGTCATGGCGCTGACCCGGCAGTTCGTGCAGCGCATGGTCAACGACGCGATGGCCAGGGGGTGGGTCGAGGCCATCCCGAATCCCGCGCACCAGCGGTCCTCGCTGATCCGGATCACCCAGGAGGGCGAGGCCGTCATCACCGCGATCCTCGCGCGCGAGCACGCCCTGAACCGGCAGGTCGGCGGGGATCTGACCGACGACGAGCTCCGGGCGTGCGTGCGCGTGCTGAAGGAAATGCTGAAGACCTTCGACCACGTGGACGTGGACTGACCGCCCGCGGCGCTACTTGCCCATCACCAGCCCGTCGTCCCCCGCCCCCCGGCTCAGCACGACGTCCCGGATCCGGTCCCGCACCCCGGTCAGTTCGGCACCCTGGGCGATGGCCCGGTTGAGGTTGACCACCCGGCCGGCGTCGATGTCGAACAACTGGGGAATGAACTCGGCCTTCTTCACCTCCCAGCGACCGCCCTTCTCGGCCGGCGGAGTGAAGGTGAAGCGCGCGAGGGTGGACTGGTTGCCCCGCGGGTCCTGCACGCCCTGCTCGTTGTACATCGCGCCCGCGACCTGGTCCCCCATGCCGTAGACCACCCAGGTGCCGTTGACCTTCTCGTACGCCTGCGGCACGTGGGCATGGGTGCCGAGGATCAGGTCGATGTCGGGGCGGTCCCCGGTCTTCGCTGCCGTGAGCTCGCGGGCGAGGGTCACCTGCATGTCGTCGGGGGCGTCCTGCCATTCGGTGCCCCAGTGCATCGAGACGACGACGACGTCGGCGCCCGCCTTCCGGGCGGCGCGGGCATCCGCCAGGATCCTGTCCCGGTCGATCATGTTGACCGCCCAGGGCTGCCCCGGCGGCAGTGGAAAGCCGTTGACTCCGTAGGTGTACGCGAGATGCGCGACCTTGGCCCGGCCCGCACGCAGCACCGTCACCGAGCGGGCCTCACCCTCGGTACGCGCCGTTCCCGCGTGGCGTACGCGTGCCTCGTCAAGGGCGTTCAGGGTGCGCAGGATGCCGGCGGCTCCGTCGTCGAGGCTGTGGTTGGACGCGGTCGAGCAGCCGTCGTAGCCGGTGGCGGCGACGCCCCGGGCCACCTCCGGCGGGGATTTGAAGGTGGGGTAGCCGGTGTACTGGCCGTCGGCGCCGTAGACGGTCTCCATGTGGCACAGCGCCAGATCGGCACGGGACACGACGGGTTCGACGCCGGCGAGCATCGGGCGGAAGTCGTAGCCGGAGCCGCCCGCGTCGAAGCGCGCACGGTCGATGACCGGGGTGTGCGGGACGATGTCGCCGGAGGCGACGAGCGTGAAGTCGCGGGGGCCTGCGGAGGGGCCCTCCTGCCCCGGAGCCTTGCGGTTGTCGGCCTGGCAGGCGGCGCCTGCAGCGAGGACAGCCGTCAGAGCGAGGGCCACGAGTCGACTGCGTGCAATCATCTGCTCACCCCGTGTGGTCGTATTACCCACCAATACGTATGAAACAGGGCGCAGCCGCAAACAATCAGGCGGCCTCCGTTAGCCCGTCTGGCGCGCCCCGGATAGGCGGAAGGGACCGTTCGTCGTACCGTTCGCCGACGCGATCGACCGTCCGCCGCAGATCCGTGTGTGTGCTCTGTCCCACAAGGGCCGCCTGCGATGCGATACGGCCATGACGGCCGGAACCACCCTCACGAACGGCACGACGACCGCCGAGCACGAGCTCGCCGCGCTGCAGCGCGAGCACGGCCGGCCCCTCTTCGCGCTGCTGCTCAGGCTCTGCGACGGCGACCGGCAGCGCGCCGAGGACCTCGTGCAGGAGACGCTGGTGCGCGCCTGGCAGCATCCCGAGGCGCTGCGCGCGGACGACTTCGACTCCGTACGTCCGTGGCTGCTGACCGTCGGGCGGCGGCTCGCGATCGACGCGCGGCGGGCCCGGCAGGCGCGGCCGCCGGAGGTCGGGGACGCGATTCTGGAGAACGCGCGGGTGATCTCCGATCATGCCGAGCGGGCCGCGGAGATGCTCGATGTGCGCGAGGCTGTGAAGACACTCACTCCCGAGCACCGTGAAGTCCTGGTGCTCGTGTACTTCCAAGGGGCGAGTGTTGCAGAGGCCGCGGAAACTCTCGGTATTCCGCCCGGTACCGTGAAGTCCCGCGCTTACTATGCGCTGCGCGCCCTGCGCAGGGTGCTTCCGGGATACGCGGCCGACCTGCGGTGAAACCGACGGCTTAGTCAAACCTCCGTAAAGCGCCTTGCTGAAGACACCGGTTGAGTAATCGGCTGTCCTCATCCGTGTTCCGGATTGGGCCAGGGTCCACGGGCCCCGGGTCGGGCGACGCACTCACCGGAGGAAGGCAGGAAGGGATGCTGCACAGAGGTCAAGAGAGCACGGACGGCACCGGCGGCGGCGAACTGACCGTCCCCATGGCGTGGTTGTACGCCGAGTACATCGCCGACGAGCTGCTGCGGACCGGCGATCTGATGCCGCCGACGTCCTTCGAGTTCCGTGCCGGGCGCGATGCCCTGGCGCTGACCATCTTCCTCTCCGACACCGACGGCGAGCTCTCCGGCATCCGGGTCGTCTCCCAGCTGGAGACCTGGCTGTCGCTGACGGCGTACGACCAGCCGTGGCAGGACTGGGTGCGCGAGCGCATGGCGGGGCTGGCGGCCGAGGCGGTCGAGTCGGGCGGGCCCGCCCCCGATCTGGAACTGGCCGAGGCGGCCTGGCGCTGGCTGCAGGAGACCGAGCTGCTCGCGCCCGACCTGAACGCGGTGCCGGGCGGCGGTGCGCTGGTCGGCGAGGACGAGGGGCCGAAGGTGTGGACGCCGGCGTGGCAGCTCGGGCTGCCGCTCGGGCACCTCGCCATCCACCTTTTTTAAGTATTTCTCTCCCCGGACCAATCCTCGGCGCCGACCGCTCCGAATCCTCTGGTTGCGATTCTGCGCGGGGCTTGAGTGATTCGACTGTCTGGTGCGTACCAGTGGGTGCACGGAGTAACCCACCCCGCACCCAACGGCACGAGGATTCGGCATGAGGTCCCTGGAGAGGCATCGCGACGTCGCCGCGTACGCGCTCGGCGTGCTGAACGAGGCGGAGGCATTCCGCTTCGAGGACCACCTCATGGAGTGCCCGCGCTGCGCGGCACACGTGACCGAGTTCGGGCCCGTCACCCGCCAGTTGATGCTGTACCGGCGGTCGACGCCCCAGTTCGTGCACCCGATGGCCAAGCCCGGCCCGCAGATGCTGAACCGGCTGCTCGAAGCGGTGGCGGCCCGCCATCGCGCCCTGCGCCGGCGCACGCTCTACGCCGTGGCGGCCTCGGTGGTGATCGCCCTCGCCGGACCCGCCGTCGCGATGATGGCGGGCGGCGGCGACGCGGCCGTACAGGTCGTCGAGGCGACCGACGCACGGTCGGGTGTGTGGGCGCAGGTCACGACCGAGAACGAGGCCTACGGCAGCCAGGTGGAACTGAAGGTGAAGGACGGCGCGGGTCCGCGCGCCTGTCATCTGATCGCCATCGGACTGGACGGCTCGGAGGAGACCGTGACCAGCTGGTCCGCCGCCCACCACGACGCCCGGGAGAACACCATGACGGGCGCCTCGGCGATGCACTCCGACGAGATCGTGCGCTACGAGGTGCGGACGGCGGGCGGGGAGCATCTGGTGACGCTGCAGCCGCGTTAGGGCTACTTGAGAAGTCTGGACAACCTGCGGTCCGCCAAGGGCTTGCCGCCCGTCTGGCAGGTCGGGCAGTACTGCAGCGAGGAGTCGCTGAAGGAGACCTCGCGGATGGTGTCGCCGCACACCGGGCATGCCTCGCCGGTGCGGCCGTGGACGCGCAGGCCGCTCTTCTTCTCCGCCTTCAGGCGTCCCGCCGCCAGACCATGGGACCGCGCGACCGCCTCGGTGAGGGTGGTGCGCAAGGCCTCGTACAGGCGCCCGGTCTCGTCCGCCGTCAAGGATGAGGCCAGCTTGAACGGGGACATCTTCGCCGCGTGCAGGATCTCGTCGCTGTAGGCGTTGCCGACCCCGGCGATGAGGCTCTGGTCGCGCAGGGCGCCCTTGATCTGGCGGCGCTCGTCCTTCAGCAGGGCCGCGAAGCGCGCCTCGTCGAAGTCGTCGGCGAGCGGGTCCGGTCCGAGCCGGGCCAGGCCCGGAATCTGCTGCGGGTCCTCCACCACGTACACCGCGAGCCGCTTCTGCGTGCCTGCCTCCGTCAGGTCGAAGCCCGCGCCGGTCTCCAGGGCCACGCGCAGCGCGAGGGGGCCCTTCCCGGGGCGGGGCATGCCGCTGGGAAGCTGGTCCTTCCAGTGGAGCCAGCCCGCGCGGGCCAGGTGGGTCACGAAGTGCGGGCCGTCCGCCGTGGCGAGGTCGAGGAACTTGCCGTACCGGTGTACGGCGGTGACCTCGTGGCCCTCGACGGCCGTGACCGGAGGGTCGTACGTCTTCAGAACGCTGATCGCGACGGGCAGCACCCGGACGATCTCGTGGCCGACCAGGTGCTCGGTGAGGAAGTCCTTGAGCGCTTCGACCTCGGGGAGTTCCGGCATACGTCAAGAGTGCCACCGGGGACAGCTGTGTTCAGGTGCTCTCCGGCACCAGGAACTCGCACCACACCGCCTTGCCACCGCCCCGGGCCTCCACGCCCCATACGTCCGTGAGCAGGTCGACGAGGAGCAGGCCGCGGCCGGAGACGCCGGACTCTCCTGCCTCGCGGCGGCGTGGCAGGGCGCTGGAGGCGTCCTCGACCTCGACGCGCAGGCGGCGTTCGGAGCCGGTGAGGACCCGCAGGGTCACGATGGCGGAACCCTCGGTGTGCATCAGGGCGTTGGTGATGAGTTCGTCGGCGACCAGCTCGATCTCGTCGGCCCGGTCCTCGGCGCCCCACGCGCGCACGGCGGCACGGATCATGTGCCGGGCTCCGGTGAGGGCCTCGGGGTCGCCGGGGGCGACATGCTGCTGGAGGCGGCCGCCGGACTGCGGGGCGTCCAGGACGCGGCGGCGCAGCAGGAGCAGGGCCACGTCGTCGTCACCGCCGCGTTCCTCGGCCACGTCGATGAGGCGGTCGGCGAGGTCCCGCACGTCGTCCGGGCCGGTGGCGATGAGCGCGGTGAGGGTCTGCATGCCGTCGTCCAGGTCGGCACCGGGCTGTTCGACCAGGCCGTCGGTGCACAGCAGCAGGGTGTGGTCGGAGTCCAGTTCGAGGGTGCCGACCGGGTATTCGAGCCGTCCGAACTCCGCGGACAGTCCGAGCGGCAGCCCGCCCTCGACCGGGATGCGACGGCAGTCGCCGCCGGGCTCCCGGATCAGCGGGTCGATGTGGCCGGCACGGACCACCTGCACGACGCCGGTGGACAGGTCGGCCTCCGCGTACAGGCAGGTGGCGAAGCGATCGGTGTCCAGTTCGTGCAGGAACACGGAGGCGCGGGCCATCACGGTGGCCGGGGTGTGCCCCTCGGCGGCGTAGGCGCGCAGGACGATCCGCAGCTGGCCCATGACGGCGGCGGCGTGCGTGTCGTGGCCCTGGACGTCGCCGATGACGGCACCGACCCGGCCGCCCGGCAGCGGGATCAGGTCGTACCAGTCGCCGCCGATGTCGCGGCCGAGGGAGCCCGCGGCACCGGCCGCACGGTAGCGGACGGCGACGTCGGCGCCCGGCACGCTGGGGATGGTGCGCGGCAGCATGGCCTGCTGCAGACCGGTGGCGAGGTCCTTCTCCTGCTCGTAGAACATGGCCCGCTGCAGGCTCTGCGCGATGCTGCTGCCGAGGGCGACGAGCACGTTGCGCTCCTCGGTGGAGAAGCCGCGCCGGTCGCTGTAGAGCAGGCCGATGGCGCCGATCGGCCGGGCCTGGGCGATCAGCGGCAGGTAGGCGGCGGACGTGATGTTCAGGTCGGTGATGTGCGGCCACAGGACCGGGTAGCAGTCCGCGAACTCCTCCGGCGACTCGATGAAGCGAGGGGTGAGGGTGCGGACGACCTCGCTCATCGGGTACTGCTCGTCTATTCGGGTGACCAGGGTCCCCGGCACGAAGCTGCCCGCGGGCCCCTCGGCGACCAGCCGGATGCGGCCGGCCTCGACCAGGCCCATGACCAGGCTGGTGGCGCCGAGGTGGGTCAGGCCGTGGGTGTCCTTGAGGACGTCGATGACGTCCTGGACGGTGCGGGCGTGCGCGAGGGCGGCCGTGGTGAGCTGGACGACGTTGGTCTGCTGCCGGCGGGCCTCGTCGTCGGCCGCCTGCTCACGGCGCTCCTCGCTCTCGGCGAGCTCGTCGGTGGCGTCGCGCACGATGCCGATGATGCGGCGCGGGCGGCCCGTCTCGTCGCGGCGGATGTAGCCCTGGGTGTGGGTCCAGCGCAGCGTGCCGTTGCGGCAGCGGATGCGGAAGTAGGCGCCGTAGTTCTCGCTGCCGTCCTTCAGGGCCTGGGAGACCAGGCCGTCGAGCCGGTAGGCCTCCGGCGGCGGCACCCGTATCGCCAGGGTCGCGGGGTTTCCGTCGTACTCCTCGGGGCGCAGGTCGAAGACCTCGTGGGCCTGGGCGTCCATGTGGAACAGACCGCTGTCCAGGTCCCAGTCGAAGGTGCCCATGTGGTTGAGCGCCAGGATCGGATCCGGGTGGGCGGGCCAGTCGTCCGGGAGTGACAGGGCGCTCGCACCCCGATCAACCATGGGGACACCTTGCCAGGATTTGCCGGATTCTTCGACCGGGGCGTCGGGATTTGCTTCGCCCGCCGCCCGGGGTGTGCCGTGGGCTTCGGTCAGCCGGCGAAGACATCGACAGGGCTGGCGAAGATGCTGTCCGTGGTGCGCGGCCCGTCGGGGACCAGCCCGCCGCCGTCGGGCAGGTCGGGGCTGTCCGGGACGGTCTCGGGGCCGGTCTCCTCCGGGGAGCCCGAGGGCCGCGGGGATTGGGGGGATGGCGGGGAGGTCTCCGGTTCGGTTCCGGTATCGGGGGCACCGGGCTGCCGGGGCGACGCCGTGACCGTGGCCGTGGGGCAGTGTGCCGGGCCGGAGCTCGGGGTGTCCGAGGTTTCCGCGGTGTCCGAAGCGGTCTCGGCCGGTGTGCCGTCGGTGGCGCCCGGCGTGACGGTGGCCGTCGGTGTCACGCAGTCGCCCGGCGAGGTCTCCGGGGAGGTGCGCCCGCTGGGCGGGGACGTGCCCTCGGCCGTGGGGAAGCGGCCCGCGTCGCCGGGCGAGGCGCCGGAACCGCTGTCGTGGGGGTGCGGGACCTGGGTGGGTGTCACAGGCTTCGGCCGCGGCAGGACATGGTCGCGGTCGTGCCCCTGATGGCCGACCGGCCGCTCGATCCAGGTGTTGTCGACCATGTTGATGATCGTGATGTCGGTGATCACCTGAACCGTCGGGGCCACCACGACCACCCGGTCCGGCCGGTATCCGGACCACGACCGGCCCTTGGTGCCCGGGTTGTCCGGCAGGCGGTCGGCCGGAGTGAGCGGGTTGCCGCAGGCGCAGCGGACACGGGGCACACCGTGATCGTCGACGAGGACGGCGGTGCCCGCCTGCAGGACGGACTGGTAGCCGGTCCCGCGACCGTCCCGGAACCCGTGGTTGGTGACCCGGGTGTCGGCGCGCAGGACGACCGAGGTCAGAGAGCGCAGATACCCGGGGATCGAGGCGTGGGAGATGCCCGCGGCCCGGGCGAAGACGCGGGCACGGCCCGGGTCGGAGGTGAGCTGGTCGATCTGCCGCCGCACGTCGCAGCTGCCGGTTCCCCGGGTACCGCCGTAGAGGCCGGGCGTGCCGCCGGACAGTTGCTGCGGCCCGGTCCGCCCCGATGGCGACGGCGCAGGCGTTCGGGTGACCGGGGACGGGCGGGCCGTCGTGGTCGCCGTGGAGTCGGTGAAGGGATCCGGCCCCTTGGCCGCCGCGGGTTCGAGGAAGACTTCCCCGCCCGATTCCGCGCCCCGGCTCCCGCCGCCGCATCCGGCGACGAGCAGCGCCGCCGAGAGCACGCAGGCCGTGACGAAGGCCCCCGCGGATCTCCGCACCACGGTCCGCACCACGGTCCGCACCACATCCTCCCGCCGGTTATCGGGTATTTCGCCACCATTGTCTGCTTCACTCTCTTGGGTTACGCAAGCGGAGAGGTGGTATACGCAGAGTCACGCGGGTACGAGTCGCACGGGCCTCCGGCGCGACAATGAAGAAAGGAGGACGCAGCTGTGGACTGGTTCATCGCACCGGACTACTGGACGAGCCGGCTGGTCTTCCAGCGGGCTCTGGCCGGCGTGTACCTCGTCGCGTTCCTGACGGCGGCCCTGCAGTTCCGGGCGCTGATCGGTGAGCGCGGGATGCTGCCCGTGCCGCGCTTCGTCGAGCGGGTGCCCTTCAAGGCCGCCCCGAGCCTGTTCCAGCTCCGCTACTCGGACCGGTTCTTCGCCGTCTGCGCCTGGTCGGGCTGCGCGGTGTCGGCGGCGCTGCTGGGCGGGCTGGACTCCGTCGTGCCCCTGTGGGCCGCGATGCTGCTGTGGCTGATCCCGTGGCTGCTGTACCTGTCGATCGTCAACGTCGGCCAGACCTGGTACTCGTTCGGCTGGGAGTCCCTGTTGCTGGAGGTCGGATTCCTCGCCGTCCTCCTCGGCAACGACGAGGTGGCGCCGCCGATCGTGGTGCTGTTCCTGCTGCGCTGGATCCTGTTCCGCGTCGAGTTCGGCGCGGGACTGATCAAGATGCGCGGCGACGCCTGCTGGCGCAAGCTCACCTGTCTGGACTACCACCACGAGACCCAGCCGATGCCGGGCCCGCTGAGCTGGTTCTTCCACCATCTGCCGAGGCCCGCGCACCGGGTCGAGGTGGCGGCCAACCACGTCACCCAACTCGTCGTACCCGTCCTGCTCTTCACCCCGCAGCCGATCGCGACGGCCGCCGCTTCCCTGATGATCGTGACGCAGCTGTGGCTGGTCCTGTCGGGCAACTTCTCCTGGCTGAACTGGATCACCATCGTGCTGGCCCTGTCGGCGGTGGAGTTCCCGAGCGATCCGCCGTCCGTGCCGGACACACCGCTGTGGTACGAGATCGTGGTGCTGGCGGTCGCCGCGCTGCTGCTGTTCCTCAGCTACCACCCCGTCGCCAACATGATCTCCCGCCGCCAGATCATGAACCGCTCCTTCGACCCGCTGCATCTGGTCAACACCTACGGCGCGTTCGGCAGCGTCAGCCGGATCCGCTACGAGGTGGTCATCGAGGGCACCGCCGACGAGGTGCCGCGGGAGGACTCGGACTGGCGGGAGTACGAGTTCAAGGGCAAACCGGGCGATCCCCGGCGCTGGCCGCGCCAGTTCGCGCCGTACCACCTCCGGCTGGACTGGCTGATGTGGTTCGCCGCGCTGTCGCCCGCGTACGCCGGATCATGGTTCGGCGCCCTGGTGGAGCGGCTCCTGGAGAACGACCGCGACACGCTGAAGCTGCTGCGCCGCTCGCCGTTCCCACCCGACGCACCGCCCCGCTACATCCGCGCCCGCCTCTTCCGCTACCAGTACACGACCTGGCGTGAGCTGCGGGAGACGGGGGCGTGCTGGGAGCGGACGTATGTGCGCGAGTATCTGCCGCCGACGCGGTTGACGGGGGTGGCTCAGAGGTCGTGAGGGTGAAAGGAGTTGTCATGGACCGTCAGCAGGGTCAGGTCAGGGTCGTCACTCCGCGGGACAGAAGGCCGGGGCCCGGCACACCGGGGATGGACCGTCAGCAGGCGTTCGCCACCGAGGGAACGTGGTCGGGATTCGTCCGCACCGAGCCCGGCATGGTCTCCGGATGGCATCATCACGGCGAGTGGGAGTCGGTGATCTACGTCCTCACCGGAGCGCTGAGGATGGAGTTCGGCCCCGGGGGCGCGGATACGGTGGAAGCCGGCCCGGGCGACTTCGTCCACGTGCCCAAGGGCGCCGTTCACCGGGAGAGCAACCCGACGGCGGAGGCTGCCGACATCATCGTCGTGCGAGCGGGCACCGGAGGTGAATCGACCTTCAACGTCGAGGGGCCCGAGCAGGGTTGAGGCCGGGCAGGCAGGCCTGACGTCAGAGACCGTACACGCGGGTGGCCGTGTCCTCGAAGACCTGTGTGCGTTCGGAGCCGGAGAGCGCGGCGGTCAACTCGCTTGTGACAGCGACGACTTGCCCGTACGACGCCGCCAGCGTGCACACCGGCCAGTCCGAGCCGAACATCAGCCGGGCCGGGCCGAACGCCTCCAGGACCACGTCGGCGTACGGGCGCAGGGCGTCCACCGACCACGAGGCGAGGTCCGCCTCGGTGACCATGCCGGAGAGCTTGCAGACGGTGTTGGAGAGGGCGGCCAGAGAGCGGACCCATGTCTCCCAGGGCTCCCGCTCGGCGGAGGCGATCGGGGGTTTGCCCAGGTGGTCCAGGACGAAGGTGAGGCCGGGGTGGTCCGCGGCGGCCTTGACGCAGGCCGGCAGCTGGTGCGGCAGGACCACCAGGTCGTAGACCAGGCCCGCGTCGGCCACGGCGGCCAGTCCGCGGCGCACGTCCGCCCGCAGCAGCCACTGGGGATCGGGCTCGCCCTGCACCTGGTGGCGGACCCCCTTGAGGTACCGCCCGCCGGGCAGCTCCCGCAGCCTCGCCAGTTCGTCGGCGACGTCCGGGCGGGTGAGGTCGGTCCAGCCGACGACGCCCGCGATCAGCTCGTACTCAGTGGCGAGGGCCAGGAACTCCGGGGTCTCCTCGGCGACCGTGACCGTCTGGACGAGGACCGTGCGGTCGACTCCCGCCGCCCGTGCCTCGGGGGTCAGGTCGGCGACGGTGAAGTTCCTTCTGAGGGGCTGGAGTCCGGGTCCCGTGATCCAGTCCTGGTCCCGCACCGACAGGTCCCACACATGGTGGTGTGCGTCGACGACCGTCACGGCAGCTCCCATACGACGGGCAGGCCGGCCTCCGCGCCCTCGCCGGAGTAGTCGTGCACCACGTCCAGCAGCTCGGCCATGCGGGCCTGCCAGGCCACGTTGACCGGCAGCTTCTCCAGCTCGGCCAGGAGGCGGCCGTAGTCCTCGCACTCCAGGACGTGGAAGAGGTCGGTGCCGCTGCGCCAGATCGTCCACGAGGAGGCACCGGCGGCCCGGATGGCGTCGGTCAGCTCCTCGGGGACCTCGCGGTGGGCCGCCTCGTACTCGGCGACGCGGTCCGCGCGGATCTTGGTGTGCAGGGCGACCCTCATGACGGCTCCTCGGTGCGCAGGAGTCCGGTGTCCCGCAGCTCCTGCCAGAAGGCGGCGGGGACCGGTGTGGCGAACTGATCGGCACAGTCGTGGACTTCATCGGCGGAGCGGGCCCCCACCAGCACGCTCGCCACGGCGGGATGGGCTACGCAGAAGGCCAGCGCGGCGGCTCGCAAGGTGATGCCGTGCCGCCGCGCGATCTCCTTCATGCGCACCGCCCTGTCCAGCAACTTACCCGGCGCCTGGGCGTAGTTGTACGTCGCCCCCGGCTTCGGATCCGCGAGCAGACCGGAGTTGAAGGCACCGCCGATCACGACGGAGACGCCTCGTTCCACGGCTGCGGGCAGCAGTTCCGTGAGCGCGCTCTGGTCGAGCAGCGTGTAGCGGCCCGCGCACAGCACCACGTCGACGTCCGTGTCGCGGACGAAGCGCGTGAGCATCCCGGCCTGGTTCATGCCGGCGCCGATCGCGCCGACCACGCCCTCGGAGCGGAGCTTCTCCAGGGCCGGGTAGCCCTCCCGGAAGGCCTGCTCGGCGTGGTCGTCGGGGTCGTGGAGGTAGACGATGTCGACGCGGTCGAGGCCCAGCCGTTCCAGACTGGCGTCCAGGGTGCGTCGCACGCCGTCCGCGGTGAAGTCCCAGACGCGGCGGTGCGTGGCGGGGACCGCGAAGCCGTTCGCCAGGTCGTCGCCGCCGTCGGCCTGAGGTTCCAGACGGCGGCCCACCTTGGTCGAGACCGTGTACTCCTCGCGGGGGTGCTCGCGCAGCGCCGCGCCGAGGCGGCGTTCGGACAGCCCGAGGCCGTAGTGGGGTGCGGTGTCGTAGTAGCGGATGCCGCGGCTCCAGGCGGCGGACAGCGCCTCATGCGCCTGCTCGTCGGTGACCTCGGTGTAGAGGCCGGCGAGGGCGGCGGCTCCGAAGCCGAGTCCCCGGGGGATGCTCACTGGCTCACCGGCCGCAGGCGCAGGCCCTGCATGCCGCCGTCGACGGCGAGGGCGGTGCCGGTGGTGGCCCCGGAGAGCGGGCTCGCCAGGTAGGCGATGGCGCCCGCGACCTCGGCGGCCGAGACGATGCGGCCGGTGGGCTGGCGGGCCTCGAGGGCGGCGCGTTCGGCGGCCGGGTCGGCGGCCGCGTCGAGCAGGCGGCCGACCCAGGGCGTGTCGACCGTACCGGGGTTGACGCAGTTGACGCGGATGCCCTCGCGGACGTGGTCGGCGGCCATGGCCAGGGTGAGGGAGTACACGGCGCCCTTGGACGCGCTGTACAGCGCCCGCTGCGGGAGCCCGGCCGTCGCCACGATGGAGCACGTGTTGACGATCGCCGCGTGCGACGACTCACGCAGGTGCGGCAGGGCGGCCCGGGCGACCCGCACCATGCCGACGACGTTGACGTCCATGACCCGGTGCCACTCGGCGTCGTCGTTGTCCTCGACGGTGCCCAGGGCGCCGATGCCGGCGTTGTTGATCAGTACGTCCAGTCCGCCGAGGTCGGCCACCGCGGCCGCGACGGCCTCGCGTACGGAGGTGTCGTCGGCGACGTCGGCGCGGAAGGCCAGCAGCGGCTTCTCGACGGACGACGGGTCCAGGTCGAGGACGGCGACCTGGGCACCGCGCGCGGCGAGGAGTTCGGCCGTGGCCCGTCCGATGCCGGACGCGCCTCCCGTCACCAGGGCCCTGAGACCCTCGAAGTCGCTCATGCAGCCTGCCCTTTCTTCTGCGCCTGGAGGTCGGCGGCCCAGAAGGCGCCGTCCGGGAACGTGTACCGCGCGATCGACTCGGGCCGCATGGCGGCCGAGAAGCCCGGTGCGGTGGGTGCCGTGTAGTGACCTTCCCTGATCACCACCGGGTTCAGGAAGTGGTCGTGCAGATGGTCGACGTACTCGATGACGCGGTCCTCGGTGGTGCCGGTGAGCGCCACGTAGTCGTACATCGACAGGTGCTGGACGAGTTCGCACAGCCCGACGCCGCCCGCGTGCGGGCACACGGGCACGCCGAACTTGGCGGCGAGGAGCAGGATCGCGAGGTTCTCGTTGACGCCGCCGACGCGGGCCGCGTCGATCTGGAGGACGTCGAGGGCGCCGGCCTGGAGGAGCTGCTTGAAGACGACCCTGTTCTGGACGTGTTCGCCGGTGGCCACCTTCACCGGGGCGACCGCCTCGCGGACGGCCGCGTGGCCGAGGACGTCGTCGGGGCTGGTGGGCTCCTCGATCCAGTACGGGTCGAACTCCGCGAGGGCCTTGGTCCAGCGGATCGCCTCGGCCACGTCCCAGCGCTGGTTGGCGTCGATCGCCATGCGGATGTCCGGCCCGATCACCGAGCGGGCGACGCGGCAGCGCCGTACGTCGTCCTCCAGGTCGGCGCCGACCTTCAGTTTGATCTGCCGGAAGCCGTCGGCGACGGCCTGCGCGGCGAGCCGGGTCAGCTTCTCGTCGTCGTAGCCGAGCCAGCCGGCGGAGGTGGTGTAGGCGGGATAGCCGCGTTCCAGCAACCGGGCGCCGCGCTCGTCCGCGCCCTCCCGCCCACCGCGCAGGAGCTGGAGCGCCTCCTCGGGCGTGAGGGCGTCGGTGATGTACCGGAAGTCGATCTGACGGACGATCCACTCCGGGTCGGCGTCGGCGAGGAGCTGCCACAGCGGTTTGCCGGCGCGCTTGGCGGCCAGGTCCCACACGGCGTTCATGACCGCGCCGATCGCCATGTGCATCACGCCCTTCTCGGGGCCGAGCCAGCGCAGCTGGCTGTCGCCGATCAGGGCGCGGTTCAGGGTCCCCGGGTCGGCGCACAGCTCGTCGACGGACCGGCCGACGACATGCCCGCGCAGTGCCTCGATCGCGGCGACCTGGACATCGTTGCCACGCCCGATGGTGAAGGTGAACCCGTGCCCCTCCAGGCCGTCGGCGCCTTCTGGGCTGTCCGTGCGCAGCACGACGTAGGCGGCCGAGTAGTCGGGGTCCGGGTTCATCGCGTCGGAGCCGTCGAGTTCGCGCGAGGTGGGGAAGCGGATGTCGTGGGTGTCGACCGCGGTGATGCGGGCAGGGGTGCCGGGGGTCGGGGACACAGAGGGCCTTTCGGTCGGTGACGTCGGTTGCGTCGGTGACGCCGATGACGGGGGTCGGCTCGGGTCAGTCCTGGGCGCGCCCCGTCGTCACGCGGGCGATCATGAGGGCGACCAGGATGATTCCGCCGTAGATGGCCTGGATCCAGAACGACGGCACCTGGGCGAGGGTGAGCAGGTTCTGTACGACACCCAGCAGGAGTACGCCGGTCAGCGCGCCGAACATGGTGCCCTTGCCGCCGTCGAGGCTGATGCCGCCGATCACCGCGGCCGCGAACACGGTGAAGATCATGTTGTTGCCCTGGTTGGCGCTGATCGCCCCGACGTACCCGGTCTGGATGATCCCGCCGACGGCGGCCAGCGTCCCTGCGACGACGAACACCCCGAGCATCACCCGCTCGACCCGGATCCCGGCGGCGCGGGCGGCGTCCGCGTTGCCGCCGATGGCGTACAGCGCGCGCCCGATGCGGTGGTACTTCAGCACGAACCCGGCGATCGCGAACGCGGCCGCCGCGAGCCACACCGACATCGGGACGCCGAGGAACGTCGTGGTGGCGAGGGAGTAGAAGCTGTCGGGCATCCCGAACAGCGTCTTGCCCTTGGTCGCGCCGACCAGCAGCCCGCGCAGGACGATCAGCATCGCGAGCGTCACGATGAACGCGTTGAGCCTGAACTTCACGACCAGGATGCCGTTGAAGGCACCGACGGCCGCGCCCACCACAAGGACCGCCAACAGGGCGAGCGCGGCGGGGAGTTCGGCGCCCCAGCCGGACTGGGCGGCGGGCAGTACGAGGAGGGCTCCGACGGCGGGCGCGATGCCGACGACCGACTCGAGGGACAGGTCGAACTTGCCGGTGATCAGCACCAGCGACTCGGCCAGCACCACCATCGCCAGCGCGGCGGAGGCGCCGAGGATCGAGATCAGGTTGCGCTCGGTGAGGAACGAGTCGTTGACCACCGCGCCGAGCACCATGAGGAGCAACAGGGCCGGCACCAGGGCGAGTTCGCGGGCGCGGCGGAGTAGGACCGTCCTGGCGGCACGGGCGTCCGGCACCTTCACGGGCAGGGCCGGCGGGGCCTTGGTGTCAGCCATGGTTGTCCACTCCTTCTATGGAGGCGATCAGCTCGTGGTCGCGCCACCCCGCCGGGTGCTCGGCGACGACACGGCCGTGGAAGAGGACGAGGACGCGGTCGCAGCGGCGCAGGTCGTCGAGTTCGTCGGAGACGACGAGTACGGCGATGCCGTCCTCGCGGGCGCTGTCCACGCGGGCGAGCAGGGATTCCTTGGACTTCACGTCGACGCCGGCGGTGGGGTTGATCAGCACGAGCAGCCGGGGGTCGGAGGCGAGGGCGCGGGCCATGACGACCTTCTGCGCGTTGCCGCCGGACAGGTCGGAGACGGGCTGGTCGGGGCCCTCGGTGTGGATGTCGAGGCGTTCGATGAGGGCGGTGGCGAAGCCGCGCTTGCGGTCGGTGCCGACGAAGCCGCAGCGGCCGAGCCGGTCGAGGACGCTCATGGTGGCGTTGTCGCCGATGGTCATGCCGGCGACGAGTCCCTGGTCGTGCCGGTCGCGCGGCACGCAGGCGACGCCGGCCTCCAGCGCGGCCCGCACGTCCCCGAACGGCAGCGGCTCCCCGTCCAGTCGAGCCGTGCCCTGCGTGGGCGTGTGCAGCCCCGCGAAGGACTCGGCCAGCTCCACCTTGCCGCTGCCGCTGATCCCGGCGAGTCCGACGACCTCGCCCCGGCGGACGGTGAGGTCGATGTTCTCGTACGCCGGTGAGGTGAGCCCGCGGGCGTCGAGGAGGACGGGGGCGTCGTGGTCGACGTCCCCGGGGTCCACGGCCTGTTCGGCGATGACCTCGATGGACTCCCCCGCCATGGCCTCCACCAGGGCCCGGCGCGGCAGTTCGGCGACCGGGGCGGTGGTGATCCAGCGGGCGTCGCGCAGGACCGTGACGGTCTGGCAGACCTCGTACACCTCCTGGAGGTGGTGCGAGATGAACAGGAAGGTGACGCCGGAGTCCTGCAGCGCCCGCATCCGTGTGAACAGACGCTCGATCTCGCGGTTGTCGAGCTGGGCGGTGGGCTCGTCGAGGATGATGAAGCGGGCGCCGAAGCTGAGCGCCCGGGCGATCTCCACCATCTGCCGGTCCTCGACCTTGAGGTCGGCGGTGCGGGCCTCGGGGTCGACGTGCACGTCCCAGGTGGCGAGGAGTTCGGCGGCCTCGGTGCGCAGCCTGCGCCAGCTGATGAACCCGCGTTGAAGGGGCTGCCGATTGATGAACAGGTTCTCGGCGACCGTCAGCTCCGGGACGACCGTCGGCTTCTGGTAGACGCAGGCCACTTTGCGGCGCCAGGCGTCCCGGTCGGCCGGCGGGGGCGCCGGTTCGCCGTCGAAGCGGACCTCGCCCTCGTCGGCCGCCTGGAGGCCGGTGAGGACGGTGACCAGGGTCGACTTGCCGGCGCCGTTGCGGCCGACGAGGGCGTGGGACTCGCCGGGCAGCACGGTGAGCCGGCCGTCGGCGAGGGCGGTGGTGGGGCCGTAGCGCTTGACGATGCCCCGGGCTTCAACGAGTGCCGTCGTCATTTGACCGTGTTGCCCCACAGCTTGGGGTCGTCGACGTTGTCCTTGGTGACCAGCGGGGCGGGCAGCTGGTCCTCCAGGATGCCGCTGGGCAGCTTGACGATGGTCGAGTCGTGGTCGGTGGGGCCGGGCTCGAAGGTCTTCCCCTCCATCGCCGCCTTGATGTAGTACATGCCGTACTTGGCGTACAGGTCGGCGGGCTGCGAGACGGTCGCGTCGATCTCGCCCTTGCGGATGGCGTCGTACTCCTGCGGGATGCCGTCGTTGGAGACGATCGTGATGTGACCGGCCTGCCCGGCCTTCTTCAGCATCCCCTTCGACTTCAGGGTCTGCACGGTCGGCGCGAGATAGACGCCGCCCGCCTGCAGGTAGATGCCCTTGATGTCGGGGTTGGCGTTGAGGAGGGTGTCCAGCTTGGAGGCCGCGGTGTCGGACTCCCACTTGGCGGGGATCTCCAGGACCTTCAGCTTGGGGAAGTTCTTCTTCACGCAGGCGCGGAAGGCCTCGGAGCGGTCGCGGCCGTTGACGGAGGCCAGGTCGCCCATGATCTGCACGACCTTGCCGGAGGGGACCTGCTCGCCGAGGTACTGGCAGGCCTTCTCGCCGTACGCCACGTTGTCGGCGCGTACGACCATCGCGACCTTGCCCTTGTCGGGCGCCACGTCGACGGCGACGACCGGTACGCCCTTGCGCTCCGCCTGGTCGAGGCCCGCCTCGATGGCGGCGCTGTCCAGCGGGGCGACGACGAGGCCCTTCACGCCCTGGTTGAGCTGGTTGTTGATGTCGGTGATCTGCTGGGAGGGGTCGCTGTTGGAGTTGACCGTCTTGAGCGCTTCGACGCCTCCGGAGTCGGCCATCTTCGGCACGTAGTCGTTGTACGACTGCCAGAACGGCGAGGTCAGCAAGGGCAGGATCACCCCGACCTTGCCGGAACCGCCGCCGCCTTCGGCGCCGGACGCGCCGGTGTCCTTGGTGCTGCCGCACGCGGCGAGCGCGAGCGAGGCGCCGATGGCCAGGGCCATCACGCCGACGTTCCGTGACCTGTTCTGCTTCCGCGCTGTACTGCCGTGCATCTGGCGGCTCCTCGTTGAGCGTGTTCGAGCAGATGCCCGCATATTTATCAGACCACTTCGCGGAAACAACACCCTTCAACCCCAGATTTTCTCGCGCCGAGACCGTATTGGTCGGACCACCTCACTGGTTAGACTGCGGCGCACCGGTGACAGGAGGAATGGCGTGAACGCGGACGAGACGGCCGAGGCGGCCCCGCAGAAGGGCACCGTGACGCAGCGCGCCATCGAGGCGGTCAAGGCGATGATCGCGGAGGGGCGGCTGGAGCCCGGCCAGCGGCTGCCGACCGAGCGTGATCTGGCGGCGCAGCTCGGCATCTCCCGCAGCTCGATGCGCGAGGCGATCCGTGCGCTGACGGTGCTGGGGGTGCTGGAGGCCCGGCACGGTTCGGGCATCTACGTCACACAGTTGGAGGCCGGCGATCTGCTGGAGACGTTCGGTGTGGTCGCCGACCTCTCGCGGGGCCCGCGCCTGGTGGAGCTGCTGGAGGTGCGCCGCATCCTGGAGTCGACGGCGACGGCCCTGGCGGCGGCGCGGATCACGCCGGACCAGCTCGCGCAGGTCGAGAAGCACCTCACCGCGATGAACGCCACCGACGACCCCGAGGAGATCCTCGCCCACGACCTGGCCTTCCACCGCGAGATCGCGGCCGCCGCCGGCAACGAGACCATGGCGGCGATCCTGGAGGGCCTGTCCTCGCGCACGTTCCGCGCCCGCGTCTGGCGGGGCTACCAGGAGGAGGGTGCCTTCGCCCGCACCCGCCGCGAACACGCCGCGATCCATCGCGCCCTGGTCGCCCACGACCCGGAGGCGGCCCGGGCCGCGGCGGCCGCGCACGTGGGCGAAGTGGAGCAGTGGCTGCGGACGCAGCTCGGCGGCTGAGCGCACACGCCGAGGGCCGTTCCCCTCATCTCCCGTGCAAGGGGAACGGCCCGGCTCTTGGCTTCGCTACTACGGCTTCACGTCGAAGCCGTGCTCCTCCCCGAGCCTCTCCAGTGACACCTGCCCGGGGATGCCGTTGGCGTCGTCGCCGTTGAAGCCGCAGCGGCGCTGCCAGGCGGCGTACGCCTTCACGGTCGTCGTGCCGAAGTGGCCGTCGGCGAACCTCGATTCAAGGAGGCCCTCCGCGACGAGCGCCTTCTCCACGGTCTTCACGCCCGAGTAGGACACCGGCGTGCCCGGCTTGGCCGGGTCGTGCCGGGCCGCGGCGACCACCTTCGACACGTCGATCACCGGGCGCGGGCCCGGAACGCTCGGTGAGCCGCCGGGCCGCGGGGCGCCCTTCTGCACCCAGGCGTACAGGTGCTTTCCGGGGCACGCCGTGGCGTAGCCGTCCCGGTGCCCCTTGATCTCCGTTCCGGCGCCGTGGCGGCGCAGCAGCTCGATGCCGTCCCGGATCGCGCCGAGCATCGCGTCCGTCGGTTCGGTGAGGCCCTTGCTGCCGACCAGACCGACGATCGCGTAGTGGGCGCGGTTGAGGGTCTGGTTGCCGTTCGCCCCGGTGCGCTTGCCGAGGCCGCGTCCCTCCAGGAGGTAACCGTGCGGGCAGGCGCCGTAGTTGTAGGCGATGTCGGAGTAGTTCTCCTCCTTGTCGGCGAGATGGGACTTACGGATCGACTTCCACTCGGCGATGCAGAGATCGTGGTCGTCGAGGAGTTCGACGCTGACGGGCGCGCCTTCGTAGTGGACCTTCACGCCCTTGGCCGAGGTCTGTGTGGGTGCGGCGGATGCGGGCCAGCCGAGCTGGGCGCGCGTGACGAGTTTCAACTTGTGCCTCCAAGGCGTAATGGAAACGCCAACCTCCTTGAGTGTGGGGCCAGTTGCCGTCCGCCGCACCACGACGCGCCGCATTTCTCCGTCAGTGGGCGCCGGCCCGCCGCAGCCGCAACGTCACCAGTTCGAAGGGCCGGAGCCGCACGGAGATCCGGTGGCCGTCGTGCGCCGGTGTCCCGGGCAGCGGGCGTTCCAGCAGGTCCGTCGCCGTGACGTCGGTGACCTCGAAGTCCGCCGTCAGCGTGGCCCGCGCCCGGCCGCCGTGGGCCTCGTGGAGGCGCACCACCACGTCCCCGCTGCCGTCGTCGGCCAGCTTGACGGCCGTGACCACGACCGCGTCCCGGTCCACCGTCACCAGCGGGGCCACCTCCCGGGCACCGGTGATCCGCCGCTCCGGCAGATTGATCCGCCAGCCCTCACGCACCGCGTCCCCGATAGCCGCGCCCGGCACGACGGCGTGCCGGAAGCGGTGGACGCCCTGGTCGGTCTCCGGGTCCGGGAAGCGCGGGGCACGCAGCAGGGAGACGCGCACGGTGGTGGTCGTACCGCGGTCGCCGCCGGCGCGGCCCGTGCGGGTCACGTCGTGGCCGTACGTCGAGTCGTTGACGACGGCGACGCCCCAGCCCGGCTCCTCCAGGTGGACGAAGCGGTGGTTGCAGGCCTCGAACTTGGCCGCCTCCCAGCTGGTGTTGGTGTGCGTGGGACGGAAGAAGTGCCCGAACTGGGTCTCCGACGCGTACCTTTCCGCGTGCACGTCGAGCGGGAAGGCCAGCTTCAGGAACTTCTCCGTCTCGTGCCAGTCGACCTCCGTGTCGATCAGCAGCCTCCGCTCCCCCGGCGCGAGCGACAGCTGCTGGGTGACGCGTGAGGCGCCGAAGGACCGGACGATCCGCACCGAGGTTCCGTCCTCGTCGGCGGTGATCTCGTCCGCCTCGGTCAGGTCGGTGGCCGTGTTGCGGTAGAACTCGTCGACGTCCCAGGCGTCCCACATGTTCGGGAAGTCGGGGTGGAGCTGGAGGAGGTTCGCGGCCCTGCCCGGCGCGATCGTCTCCCGGTCGGCCTCGGTGTCGTACACGGAGACCACCAGGCCCTGTCCGTCGATCTCGACGCGCAGCAGACCGTTGTCCAGGACGTGGCCGCCGCCGTCCCTGGGCGTGATCTGCGTCCGCCCCGTGGCCGCGGGTGTCCCGGCGCCGCCCGCCGGGATGCCGTCGCGGGTGTGCGGGGCGGCGTTGAACACCAGGTGCCGCTCCCCCTCCCCCGCCAGGGCATGCTGGGCCGCGCCGATGATCCCGGTCAGCTCCTCGGCGATCCGCTCGTACGTCTTGCGTGCCTCCCGGTGCACCCAGGCGATCGACGACCCCGGCAGGATGTCGTGGAACTGGTGCAGCAGCACCGTCTTCCAGATGCGGTCCAACTCCTCGTAGGGGTAAGGGAATCCGGTGCGTACGGCGGCCGTCGCGGCCCACAGCTCGGCCTCGCGCAGGAGGTGCTCGCTGCGGCGGTTGCCCTGCTTGGTCTTCGCCTGGCTGGTGAGCGTGGCGCGGTGCAGTTCGAGGTAGAGCTCGCCGACCCAGACGGGCGGGTCGGGGTACTCGGCCTCGGCCTTCCTGAAGAACTCCTGGGGGGTCTCCCAGACGACGGTGGCGGAGCCTTCGAGGTCCCGCAGGCGTGCCGCCTTGCCGACCATCTCGCGGGTCGTGCCGCCGCCTCCGTCGCCCCAGCCGGTGGGGGCCAGGGAGTGCCGGGCGACGCCTTTGTCCTTGAAGTTGCGGGCCGCGTGGGCGATCTCGCTGCCCTTCATGGAGCAGTTGTAGGTGTCGACGGGCGGGAAGTGGGTGAAGACGCGGGTGCCGTCGATGCCCTCCCACTGGAAGGTGTGGTGCGGGAACCTGTTGGTTCGGGACCAGGAGATCTTCTGCGTCAGCAGCCACTTGGAGCCGGCCGCCTTGATGATCTGGGGCAGTCCGGCGGCGAAGCCGAAGGTGTCGGGCAGCCACGCCTCGTCGTTCTCGATGCCGAACTCGTCGAGGAAGAACCGCTTGCCGTGCACGAACTGGCGGGCCATCGCCTCCGAGCCCGGCATGTTGGTGTCCGACTCCACCCACATCCCGCCGGCCGGCACGAACCGCCCGTCCGCCACCGCCTTCTTCACCCGCGCCCACACCTCGGGCCGGTGCTCCTTCACCCATGCCCACTGCTGGGCCTGGGACATGGCGAACACGAACTCGGGCTCGTCGTCGAGCAGCGCGGTCATGTTGGACGTCGTACGCGCCACCTTGCGGACCGTCTCGCGCAGCGGCCACAGCCACGCCGAGTCGATGTGGGCGTGGCCGACGGCGCTGATGCGGTGCGCGGAAGGGGCGGCGGGCTCGGACAGAACCGTCTCCAGCCGGACCCGCGCCTGCGCCGCCGTACCGTTCACGTCCTGGAGGTCGATCGCGTCCAGCGCCCTGTCCACCGCCCGCAGGATCTCCCAGCGGCGCGCCGACTCCACGGGCAGCTCGGCCATCAGCTCGCCGAGCACCTCCAGGTCGAGCACGAGCTGCCACACCGTCTCGTCGAAGACGGCGAGATCCATGCGGGTGAGCGTGTACTGCGGGTCGCTGCCCGCGGTCTCCTTGTCGCCGAGCCGCGTGGGCAGGAAGGGGTGGTAGTCGAGGATGACGGGGTTGGAGGCGGCCTCGATGTGCAGGCGCACGTCCTCGCCGCCCTCGACGGGCGCGCCGATGCGGACCCACTGGTTGCGCGGGTTGAGGCCCTTCACCGGGGTGCCGTCGGGCCGGTACACCAGGCCCTCGCACTGGAAGCCGGGCATGTTCTCGTCGAACCCGAGGTCGAGGAGCGCCTCGACGGTCCGGCCGGCCCACGCCTCGGGTACCGTCCCGGTGACCGTGAACCAGCTGGTGCCCCAGGGGGCACCCCAGCGGGCGCCCACGGCGATCGGCTCGGGTTCGGCCGCGAGCCCCTCGGCGACCGGCACCGGCTCGCCGGGCGCATGCCACACCGCGACCTGAAGCGGCACGGACTCGGGGTACACGGCGGGGCGGAGGCGTTCGTCGAGGACGCGCTTGAGACGGGCCTCGACCAGGCTGCGGTCGTCATGCATGCGAGATGCCCTCCAAGGCTCGGTTCACCAGGGGTGGGTCACGGTCACGGGGTCCGACGAGGTGTACAGCTCCCCTACGGCACGCAGTTCCAACCTCGCCGCCCGCTCCCCCTGTTCGGGCTCGAGCCCGGTGAGAAAGCAGGCGCGCTGGCAGGTGGCTCCGAGGAAGCGCCGGGTGCCGTCCGGCAGCAACCGGTGCAGGGTGTAGTGGCGTACGGCGCCGGGGGCCGCGTTCCAGGCCAGGCGCAGGTCCCCTGCGGAAGCCGCGGTGATCCGCAGGCCGGAGGGGGCGGCGGGAGTACGGGCCGTGTCGTGCACCGCGAGCCTGCCGAGCCGCCACCGCACCGGGCCCTCGGCCGCGGTGAGCCGTACACCGATCGCGTGCGCCGTCCCGGACAGGCCGGTGAGCCGTACGCTCGCCGTCCGCCAGCCGTCGCCGACCGGCTCCACAGGCAGAAAGGTGTACGGCGGGGTCGCCCCGGGTGCGCTCGGGTCGGCGGTGGCGACGGCGAGCTCGACGCGCACGGCACCGGTATCGACGCGGTGTGTCAGCTCGACGATCGTGTCCCCGGTGACCGGCAGCCGTACGGCGTACAGATCCACCGTGGCCGGTTCGTCCAGTGCGCCGTCCACGAGCACGCTGCTGCCGCCCCGCCATGCGTCCGCGAAGTCGAAGGAGACGGTGGGCCGTTGCCCTCCCGTTCGCACCACCCATCGCCGGGACGGCAGCCGGTCCTGGAGCCCGAGGTGATTCCAGGGGGTGTCCGAGGTGACGGACCCCTCCTCGTACCACCGCAGCCCGTGCCCGGTGTTGAACACGCTCGCGAACGGCAGCGAGGTGACCGTCGACCGGTCGGCGACGGACACCGCGGGCGCACGCCAGCCGTCCGTGCCGTCCGGCCGTGACGGATCCAGTGACCGCCCGGTCCAGAACCGGTCGTCGGCGGCGTGGAAGTCCTCCGGAGCCCGTCGGTCCGCCGGTAGATGGTTGCGCGTCCACTCGGGCCGGTAGAAGCCGACCGACACGACGTGCGCCTTGTCGCGCGGCACGATCGCGTCCCAGTTCACGGCCGCGTTCCAGCCGTTCGCCTCGACGTCGACGCCCGCCCACAGCTCGTAGCGGCTGCGCCCCAGCCGCTCGGCCCGCTGCCCCGACGCCGCGAGCTTCGCCGCCGTCCACCGGAAGTCGACGAACATGTCGTCGGCGGCCCGGAAGAACGCCTCGTTCTGGGAGTCGAGCGCCCCCTGCCAGCTCACGGCGCCGTTCACGGTCATCGCGTCGTACCAGGTCACCCGCTGACCGGCAGCTCTCGCGAGCGACTTCAGCTCCCGCATGAATCCCAGCATGTCCGCCCCGAGGGCCGCGTCCCCTCCCCCGGTCTCGGCGTTGACGAACCACCCGTCGAAGCCGTACGCCGAAGCCACCGCCACCAGTCGGGCGGCGAGCGGGTAGCGCCCGGCAGCGTCCTTCTGCACCAGGTCCCGGGTCCAGCTCAGCTGCCCGCCATAGGCGACCGGCGGCAGGAAGACGTTTCCGAGGACGGGCACGCCGTGCCGGTGCGCGGCGTCCACGATCGGGGCGTTCGGCGCGAGGATCAGCCCCTCGCCGGACGAGCCGCCCCAGAAGACGAGTTCGTCGATGTACGCCCAGTGGGTGAGGGCGTAGTAGTCCGCCGTCGCCGACCCTTGTGAGGGGTTGCTCGACGTGGGCCCGAAGGAGACCAGCGCCTGGATCCGCGCCTGGCCGGGGCGGGCGGTCGCGTTCGCGGGCGTCGGGGTGAAGCGGGGGGCGAGCGGTACGGAGGCCGCGTTGAAGGCGAGGTCGGCGTCCTCGGCCGGGCGCCAGGCCTTGAGGCTGCGCCAGGTGATGCCGCTGCCGGGAGTGCCGGCGGGCAGGGAGTCGGGGTACCAGTAGGAGGCGTACGGCTGGAGTGCGGCGGGTGCCGCTGCCGCCGCCACCGGGGGGAACAGGGCGGACCCTGCCGCTGCGAGCAGGACGGTGCGTCTGGTGGGGTTCACGAACGGGTTCCTCCTTGCGGGGTGGGGAGTACCTGATCGGGAGTGACGACCTCGGTGATGCCGCGCGCCGAGAGGTGGTCCAGGTCCGCGGCGCGCGTGTCGAGGACGGTGGTGGGGCGGGCGCCGTCGGCTGCCAGCCGGAACCAGGCGTCGAAGACCGGGCCGCCGGGGGCGCAGCGCGAGCGGGTGGACGGGTCGGCCGGGACGACGAGCGCGGTGGTGCGGGGCGCGGGCGCCTGCCTGCGCTTGCTCGCCGCGCGCTCCAGGACCCGGGCCGTCTCCTTCGGTTTCCGGTCGTTGGTCAGCAGGCCGAGGCCGTATTCCAGTTCCGGGAAGTCGGCGAGGTCCCGGGAGACGTCGTGGGAGCACCACCAGGTGATGCCCCACAGGTCCGGGCAGTCCAGCGCGTTGGCCACCGTCGCCTCGGTGAACGCGGCGGCGTGCTCGGGCGGGATCAGGGGCGCGGGCGCGCCGACCTCCTGGAGCCAGACGGGGCGGTGCGGGTCGTCGGCCCAGGCCTTGCTCAGTTCGACGAGGTACGCGGCGTGGTGTTCGGTCGGGACGGAGGTGCGGCCGTGGCGCTGGGCGGTGCCGTTGAAGACCCAGGAGTGCACGGCGGTGACGGCGCCGTGCCGGGCGGCCTGGGCCGGGGTGAACGGCTGGTCGTCCTGGTACCAGGTGGCGTCGTACTCGGCGTGCAGGTGCAGCCTGCCGGGGGCGCCCTCCTCGCAGGCGGCGAGCATGCGGGCGAGCCAGTGGTCGGTCTCGGCCCCGGTCGCGCGGTCGGGGTCGGGGTGCGGGTCCGCCGAGAACTGGTTGACCTCGTTGCCGAGGGTCATACCGAGGAAGTTCGGCCGGTCGGCGAGCGCGGCGGCGAGGGTGCGCAGGTAGGCTGCCTGGCCGTCGAGGACGTCCGGGTCGGTGAAGAGGTTGCGGCGGTGCCAGGTCCGGGTCCAGGCCGGGAGGAAGTCGAAGCTGCTCAAGTGGCCCTGCAGACCGTCCACGTTGACGTCGAGGGCCCGTTCGGCGGCGGCGTCGACGAGCTGGAGCAGCTGTTCGACGGCCCGCCCCCGGATCAGCGAGCGGTTCGGCTGGAAGTACGGCCACAGCGCGAAGACCCGGATGTGGTCGAGGCCCAGCGCCGCGATGGAGTCGAGGTCGGCGCGCACGGAGTCGAGGTCGAAGTCGAGCCAGTGGTGGAACCACCCTTCACTCGGGGTGTAGTTGACGCCGAAGCGCACGGCAGGAGGCATGCGTGTCCTTGTGACGGAGGTGGGGGAGGCACGGAGGGTCAGGGAGGTCAGCCCTTGACGGCGCCCTCGCCCACGCCGCGGAAGAAGTACCGCTGCAGACAGGCGAAGAGGACGATCAGCGGTGCCACGGCGATGATCGTGCCCGCGGCGACGAGCCGTTCGTCGCCCGCGAAGGTACCGTGCAGATAGTTGAGGCCGATGGTCAGCGTGAACCTGGACGGGTCGCTCAGCACGATGAGCGGCCACAGGAAGTCGTCCCAGGCGCCCATGAAGGCGAAGATCGCGACGACCGCGAGGGTCCCCTTCACGGACGGCAGTGCGATCCGCAGGAACCGCTGCCAGACGTTCGCGCCGTCGACGTAGGCCGCCTCCTCGATCTCGTACGGCAGGTTGAGGAAGGCGTTGCGCATCAGCAGCACGTTCAGGGCGCTGATGCAGCCCGGTAGGACGACACCGACGAGGGTGTTGTTGAGGCCGAGCTCCCGCATGGTCGTGAACTGGGCGATGATGATGCCCTCGACGGGCACGAGCATCGCGAGCACGAAGGCGAGGGTGGCCGCGCGGCGGCCCCGGTAGCGCAGCCGGGCGAGGGCGTAGCCGGCGAGGGCCGAGCCGACGCAGTTGGTGACGACATTGGCGGTGGCGACCTTCAGCGAGTTCAGGGCGTAGTCCCAGACGGGGATGGTGTCGGCGACCCGCTCGTAGTTGTGCAGAGTGGGGTCGCTGGGCAGGAACGTCGGCGGGGAGCTGAAGATGTCCTCGGTGGGCCCCTTGAGCGACGTGGACAGCTGCCAGAGGAACGGGCCGACGGTCAGGGCGAGGACGGCGAGCAGCAGCACGTACCGGAGCACCAGTTCTCGCGCGCGCATCACCCTCATGACTCGTCCCTCCGGTCGGCCCGCAGCACGAGCAGCATCAGCGCGACGGTGACGACGAAGACGACCACGGAGAGCGCGGAGGCGTAACCGACGCGGCCGGTCAGGCCGGTGCCGGTGCGCTGGACGAGCATCACCAAGGTGGTGTCCTCGCCGGCCGGTCCCCCGCTCGGGCCCGCCATCAGGTACACCTCGGAGAACACCTTGAAGGCGGCCACCGAGGACAGCGCGCCGACCAGCGCCATGGTCGAGCGGACGGCGGGCACCGTGACGGTCAGGAACCGTCGCACCGCACCCGCCCCGTCCACCGCCGCCGCCTCGTGCAGTTCACGCGGCACATCAGCCAGCGCGGCGAGATAAATGATCATGTAGTAGCCGAGGCCCTTCCACACCGTGACGGCCATCGCGCTCAGCAGGAGCAGCCACTGGTCGCTGAGGAAGCCGACGCGACCGACTCCGATGGTCTCCAGCAGCGAGTTGACCAGACCCCGCTCGTCGAGCAGCCACACCCAGATCAGCCCGACCACGACGATCGAGGCGACGACGGGGGTGTAGAAGGCCGACCGGAAGAAGGTGATGCCGGGGATGTTCTTCTGCACGAGCAGCGCCAGCAGCAGGGGCAGGACGACGAGGGCGGGGACGACGCCGACGACGTAGAGCGTGCTGTTGCGCAGGCCGATCCAGAACATGTCGTCGTTCAGCAGCTCGCGGAAGTTGGCCAGGCCCACGAACCGGCCCGGGATCAGGGTGCGGCGGTCGGTGAAGGCGTTGACCAGGGTGGAGACGAACGGGTAGAGGATGAAGGCGCCGGTGATCAGCAGGCCCGGTGCGGCGAACAGCCAGGGGCTGGTGGGCAGTTGACGCCGCACTTTCACCGGCTTCACCGGCTTGACTGCCTTCCCTTCCGGACGCCGCACCCGGGAGAGGGTCGAGCTGGCCATCGCGCGCTACCCCTGCTGCCGCAGGAGGCGGTCGCAGGCCTCGACAGCGTTGTCAAGAGCCTGCTTCGGGCTCTCCTTGCCCTGCAACGCCTTGGCGACCTCGTTGCGCAGCTCGGTCTTCATCTGCTCGCTGAACAGCACGGGCGTGTAATTGACGGCGTTCTTCAGCGACTTGGCGGCGGCGATCCGTACGCGCGTCTCGTCGGTGCCGTCCTCTTTGGTGAAGTACGGGTCGTCGAGCGATCCGGCGGTACTGGGGAAGATGGCGACCTGCTGGGCGAACGACATCTGGTGCTCGGCGTCGGTGACGTAGTGGGCGAAGGCGACCGCGGCGGGCGTGCGCTTGGTCTGCGCGTTGACCATCACACCCATCACGTACATGTTGACGTGACCGGTGCTGGTGATTTGATCAGTGATCCCGATGTTCTTGTACAGGTTCGGCGCCTGCTTCTTGAAGTTCCCGAGGTCGAGTGCGCTGCCGGGGTTCATCGCGACCGCCCCGGTGAGGAACTTCTTGCCGGACGACTCGGGGGTGGCGGTCAGCGCCTGCGGGTCGAGGGCCTTGGCGTCGTACAACTTCTTGTACTTCGTGAGGAGTTCGACTCCCTTGGTGTCGTTGAAGGTGAAGGCGGTGCCCTCCTTGTTCATGAGCGGGACGCCGTAGCGGCCGAAGTCCTCGACGGTGGGCACGTTGGCGAGGGTGGCGACCTTGCCGTCGGTCTTCTTCGCCATCTGCAGGGCCGCGGAGAATACTTCGTCGTACGTCTTCGGCGGCTGGTCGGGGTCGAGTCCCGCCTCTTCGAAGAGGGACTTGTTGTAGAAGAGCGGGCCGGTGTTGAGATACCAGGGAAAGGCGTACGTGCCCGTCATGCCCGGTATCCGATGGCTGGCCCAGGCCCCTTGCAGATACTCCTTCTTGTACTGCCCGGCAGCCTTGTCGAGGTCGAGCGCGAGTCCGGCCTTGGCGAGCGGGGCGACCAGGTCGGGCGAGACGTTGACGACGTCCGGGAGCGTGCCGCCGGCCGCGTCCGCGCTGATCTTGTCGGCGTAACCCTCGGCGGGCTGGTCGATCCACTTGACGTCGGTGCCGGGGTACTTCTTCTCGAAGTCGGCGATCAGGCCCTCGAAGTAGTCCTTGAAGTTCGCCCTCAGGTTCCAGGTCTGGAAGGTGATGTCACCTTCGATCTTCCCCGAGGCGTCGGTCGGACCGCCGTCGCCGCCGGAGCCGCAGCCGCTCAGCGGCAGGACGACACAGACGGCGGCGGCAGCGAAGGTTCTGCGGGATACAGGCACGGCGAACCGGTCTCCTTTGCGGCGGAGTTGGCCAACGACGCAGACCTTGCATGCCTCTCCACGGACCCGTCAATGCATCTCGCGCAGCTAATTTGTTTAGTGACTAATGCGCATTAGGTTGACGCAGCTGAACCGCATTAGTGCATACTGGCGCGGAAAAGTTCCGGGGATTGCGGAACCGGGGGGATTGGGGAAACAACGTGTCAGGCAAGCGGTCACCGGTCCGCCGACCGACGATGAAGGACATCGCCCGTCATGCCGGCGTCTCCCAGAGCGCCGTCTCCTTCGCGCTGAACGGCCGGCCCGGGGTCTCCGAGGACACCCGCGACCGGGTGCGCCGGGTCGCCGAGGAACTGGGCTGGCGGCCGAGCACGGCGGCCCGCGCACTGTCCGGCGAGGGCGCCGCCACCGTCGGCTTCGTCCTGGCCCGCCCGGCCGAGACGCTGGGCGTGGACTCCTTCTTCCTCCAGCTGGTCTCGGGCATCCAGGAGGTGCTGGCGGAGCGTCATCTGGGGCTGCTGTTCCAGGTGGCGGAGGGGATCGACGACGAGTGCGCGGTCTACCGGCGCTGGTGGGCCGAGCACCGGGTGGACGGTGTCCTGGTGGTCGACCCGCGCACCGACGACCCCCGCCCCGGCCTCCTCGACGAACTCGGCCTGCCCGGCGTGGTGATCGGCGGGGCCCCCGACGGACGCCATCCGGGGCTGTCCACCGTCTGGGCGGACGACGCGGGCGCGATGGCCGCGGTCGTGGACGAGCTGTACGCCCTCGGCCACCGGCGGATCGTGCACATCGCGGGGCTGCCGGGGCTCGCACACACCGAGCGCCGTATCCGCACCCTGCGTGCGGAGGCCGCGCGGCGCGGGCTGACCGGCGTCGAGTCGGTGACCACCGACTACTCGGACGCGGAGGGCGCGGCCGTGACCCGGCGGGTCCTGGAGGCGTCCGCTCCCCCGACCGCACTGATCTACGACAACGACGTGATGGCCCTCGCCGGAGTCGCCGCCGCCACCGAATTGGGCTGCTCGGTGCCCCGGGACGTCTCGGTGGTGTCCTGGGAGGACTCGGCACTGTGCCGCATGGTCAAGCCGTGGCTGTCCGCGCTGTCCCGGGACAGCGTGGAGTTCGGGCGTACGGCGGCACGCGAGCTGACCGCTCTGCTGGACGGGGGGTCGGCGCGGGCGGTGCGGGTGCCGGTGCCGCGGTTGATCGAGCGGGGCAGCACGGGGGTGGCGCGGGGCGCGTGACGGCCCCTCGTGCCACCCCCGGCGAGCGGAGGGCGCCGCGCGCCCGAACGCCCCTGCACCTCGCGCCACCCAGCCGAGCAGACGCCACTGCGCGCCTCCGCCGGACGCAAACCATCACACGCCCCGACGACGGACGCCACAGCGCGCCCCGACAGGCAAACGTCACCGCACCCCAACACCCGAGCACACCGCAACACCCACCCGAGCGGACAACACCGCGCGCCCCACCGGAC
>NZ_JBITLW010000001.1:658968-1115543 GCF_044465645.1 Streptomyces sp. NPDC049627
GGACGCAAACCATCACACGCCCCGACGACCGACGCCACAGCGCGCCCGACGACGGACGCCTAGCGCGCCCCCGACGGCGGACGCCATAGCGCGCCCCCGACGGGCAAACGTCACCGCACCCCAACACCCGAGCACACCGCAACACCCACCCGAGCCGACAGCACCGCGCGCCCCACCGGACGCAAACCATCACACGCCCCGACGACCGACGCCACAGCGCGCCCGACGACGGACGCCTAGCGCGCCCCCGACGGCGGACGCCATAGCGCGCCCCGGACAGGCAAACGTCACCGCACCCCAACACCCGAGCACACCGCAACACCCACCCGAGCAGACGCCACTGCGCGCCTCCGCCGGACGGAAACATCACGCGCCCCGACGACGAAGGCCATGGCGCGCCCCGTCGGGCGGAAGGCGTCGAGGTACCCGCGTCACAGGGTCATACGCGCAGCCCCTGAAGTCCTTCGTAGGCGGACATCACGATGTCCAGCCCCCGCGTGTCGTCTGCGGGCTCGCGCATCTGGTGCGTCACATACGCAACGGCCATCCGGCTGTCGGGGTCGATCATGACCAGGGAACCGCCCCAGCCGCCCCAGCCGTACGTGCCGCCGAACAGGCCGTAGCCCAGGCCCCAGCGCATCGGCATGCCCAGCACGCGATCGTCGCCGTCGAACTGTTCCTCCCGCGCCCGGTCGCAGCCGGCCGGGGACAGCAGCCGGACGCCGCGCGCCTCTCCCCCGCAGGCCAGCAGGGACTGCACGAGAGCCACCGAACGGGCGTTTCCGAATCCGCTCGCCGCGGGGATCTGCGCGCGGCGCCAGGCCAGGCTGTTCCCGTCCCGGACGCGCACCCCGTTGCCCGCCTCGGAACCCGCCGGGTTGCCGGGCGCGCTCGCAGCGTAGTCCTCGTCCCGTCCCGCGGGCGGGATCGTGAGCGCGACCCGGTGGTCGTGCTCCGGCGACAGCCCGATGTGGAAGTCCGCGCCGAGCGGCCCGGTGACCTCCTCGGCGAGGAACTCGCCCACGCTGCGGCCGGTGATCCGGCGCACGACCTCGCCGACGAGGAATCCCTGGGTGAGCGAGTGGTATCCGGCCGCGCTGCCCGGCTCCCACCGGGGCTCCCGCGCGGCGAGCCGTGCCGTGGCGGAGGGCCAGTCGTAGAGCTCCTCGACCGTGCCGTCCCAGTCGGGCAGGCCGGCGGTGTGCGCGAGCAGATGCCGCACCAGCACCTTCTCCTTGCCTGCCGCGCCGAACTCCGGCCAGTACCGGGCGACCGGCGCGTCCGGGTCGAGTGCGCCCCGGTCGGCCAGGACGAGGGCGCACAGCGCCGTCATCGTCTTGGTCACGGACCAGACGTTGACGATCGTGTCGCGCTCCCACGGAATCGTGCGGTCGGCGTCCGCGAACCCGCCCCAGACGTCCACCACCGGCTCGCCGTCCACGAAGACCGCGACGGAGCCGCCCACGTCCCCGGCGTCCAGCGTGGCGGCCAGTGCGTTCGGCACGGCGGTGAACAGGTCGTCGTACGAGCCCTGAATGTCTGCCATACGTGCCATCCAGCCGCTGTCACCCGGCTCGGGTCAACTCAATTTCGGTACGCTCGGCGGCGGGCCTGTCGCACTGTGGTGCGCTTCGAGGGGGACAGCATGCTCGATCAAACGCTGGTTGCGCTGGCTTCGGCAGCCGGGACCGCCGTGGCCTCCGCGGCCGGTACGGATGCCTGGCAGGGCTTGCGGCAACGAGTGGCTCGGATTTTCGGTCGCGGCAACGGGACAGAGGAGCGAGTCGTGCTGGAACGACTCGACGGGTCCGTCGTCGAGTTGGAGCGTGCCGCGCCTGAGCAGAGGCAAGAACTCCACGCGCGGGTGGTGGCCGTCTGGGAGACTCGCTTCCACGACCTCCTGGAGGAGTCCGATGACGAGAGCCGTCGGGAACTGGTGAGGTCTCTCGACGAGTTGGTCAGGTACGGGCGGGCCTCCTCCGGCGAGGCATCGGCCGGTGACCGTGGGTTTGCTGTCGCGGGCACGGTCGACATCCGCGCCGATCGGGGCTCGGCGGCTGCCGGGGTGATGGGGGACGTGGCGATCGGAAACCCTCAGCAGCCGGGACCGGGGCAGAGCTGACGCCTCCCGGAGCGATCCCGGCGATCCGCGGTTTCACCGGCGCTTCGGTCCATGCGCATCACCACAGCGTCGCCGCTCACCACATCAACCACTTCGACTACTACGCGGCGCCGCGAGCGCCGGTCACATGGCCGCATGTTTTCGGCGTGCTGCCGCGACAGGCGGACTGCTTCCAACACCGTGACGAGGTGGAGGCGCTGGAGAGTGCGATGACCGGCGGTGGCACCGCGGTCCTGTGCCAGGTCCTCTCCGGGACCGGCGGCGTCGGCAAGACCCAACTGGCCGCGCACTACGCTCGCCGGTGTTGGCAGAACCGGTCCGTGGACCTGCTGGCCTGGGTGACCGCGTCGAGCCGCACATCATTGGCCAGCTCTTACAGCCGACTTGGCGCAGACGTCGCGGCAGCGGACCCGAGTGATCCCGAGCAGGCGGCCGCCCGCTTCCTCGCATGGGCCGAGACGACCGAGCGCCGATGGCTGATTGTGCTCGACGACCTGGCCGACCCTGCCGACCTGCGTGGCCTTTGGCCGCCGGCGAACCCGCACGGCCAGGTGTTGATCACCACTCGCCGCCGCGACGCGGCCCTGCGTGGCCGAAGCCGTGTCCGTATCGACGTGGGTCTGTTCACTCCGGCCGAGGCCGCCGGCTATCTGAGCGCCCAACTGGCCGCGCTGGGTCGTAGGGACGACCCCGTGCAGATCGCCCGTCTGGCCGCCGACTTGGGGCACCTGCCGCTCGCCCTTGCCCAGGCCGCCGCCTACCTCGTCGATCTCGGACTGGACTGTGCGGCCTACCGTGCGCAGCTCGCCGATCGAACCCGGCGGCTCGCCGAACTGGTGCCGGACGACAGCGGCCTGCCGGACGACCACAGCGGGGCCCTGCACGCCACGTGGTCCCTGTCCGTGGGGCACGCGGACCGGCTCCGTCCTTTCGGCCTGGCCCGCCCCATGCTGCACCTCGCCTGCATGCTGGATGCCAACGGGATTCCCGTCAGTGTGCTGACCAGCCCTCCAGCCCTGCGTTACCTGACCGACCACCGCTCCGCAGGGGCGGACCGGGAGTCCGGCTCGGTCGATGAGGAGGACGCGGTCGGCGCTGTGCGGTGCCTGGACCGGCTCAGTCTGGCCGATCACACGGCCGACTGTCCCCATCAGCGAATCCGTGTTCATGGCCTCATCCAGCGCACCACGCGTGAAACTCTCTCCCGTTCCGTACAGGAGAACCTCGTGGTCACGTGTGCCGACGCACTCGTCGCCGTGTGGTCCATCGGCGAGAGCGATGCCGTTCTCGCACAGATGATGCGCGCCAACGCCGAAGCGTTGATCTCTCATTCGGGTACGGAGTTGTGGAGGACCGGTTGCCACCCCGTGCTCCTGCGCCTGGGCGAGAGTCTGGGAATCACGGGCTTGGCGAGCGCGGCGCGGACGTACTTCCGACACCTCTACGACGCCGCGTGCCTGCACCTGGGTCGCGACCACGCGGACACATTGACGATCCGGCACCACCTGATCGCGTGGCAGGGCGAGACGGGTGATCTGATCGGCGCCAAGGCGGCCTTCGCCGAGTTGCTGGCGGACCGGAGCCGGGTACTCGGCCCGGACCATCCCAACACTTTGGCCACCCGCGGCGACCAGGCGGCCCTGCAGGGCAGGGCAGGTGACCCGACCGGAGCCTGCGAGGCCTCCAGGGAGGTGATGGAGGCCTCGTTGCGGGTTCTGGGACCCGAGCACAGCCAGACCCTTACCGCTCGGCTGAACGTGGCCCATTGGACCGGTGTGGCCGGCAACCCCGGCGAGGCCGTAGCAGCTTGCGAACACCTGCTCGCCGACACCACCCGCATGCTGGGGCCCGACCATCCCAAGACCCGGGCGGTCCGACTCCACCTGGCCATCTGGAGAGGAGAGGCGGGAGATCCGGCCGGTGCCGCAGCTGATTTCGAGCGGCTGCTGACCGATCAGCTGAGGCTCCTGGGAGCCGACCATCCTCAGACTCTGAGTACCCGGCACGCTCTGGCCCGCTGGCGCGGCAAAGCCGGGGATCCCAGGACTGCTGTGTCCGACTTCGAGCAGCTCCTGACCGATCAGCTGAGGGTGTTGGGACCGGACCACCCCGACACCCTGACGACTCGGCACGATCTGGCCTCCTGGCGAGGAGAAGACGGCCATGCGGTCAACGCGGTCAGCGAACTGAAGCTGGTGCTGGCCGATCGGCTGCGCGTGCTGGGGCCGGACCACCCCGACACCCTCACCACGCGCGCGAATCTCGCCTACTGGATGGGGAAGAGCGGGAATGCGGCCGGTGCCGTCGTCGCCACGTCAGAACTGCTGGCCGACCGGCTCCGCGTGCTCGGCCCGGACCATCCCGACACACTGACCACGCGCCACAACCTTGCCCAGTGGAGGGCCGAGACAGGGGACGCGGCAGGTGCTGTCGCCGCTGAGGCGGACGTGCTCGCCGATCGGCTGCGCGTGCTGGGGCCCGAGCATCCCCACACCCTCTCGGCCCGCCACCATCTCGCCCAGTGGACCGGCCGGGTCGGCGACCCCGCCGGGGCAGCGGAAGCTCTTTCCCGGTTGCTCGCCGATCAAAGACGTGTACTCGGCCCGCATCACCCTGCGACGCGGGCCACGGAAGACAGTCTCGCCTTCTGGGAGGCGGAGGCGGAGCGGCGGCATCCCCTGTAGTCGGACAGCTGTCCGCAGCCCCGGCCCGTCCGCTCCCGCCCAGGCCGGGGCCCCGCCGTCGCCCCCTCAGACCCGCGACCGGTACAACTCGAACTCCGCGAACCGCACCTCATCCCGCGCAGCCATCGCCCGTACCCGCCACCTCCGCCCGCACCGGCGTCGGCAGCAGCAGGTTCCGGCTCGCGCCCACGACCCCCGCGCGGGTCACCTCCCGTCGGCGGGTGAGATGGAGAAGCCGACCTTGACGCCGTGGCGCCGCATGGAGCCGGCGAAGGAGCGCAGGACGTCGCCGTGGCCGTCGCGCCAACTGCTCGACGCCACCGACTGGTCGGTGTAGCGGTCGGCACCGGGGCCGTGAGGAGCAGCATCAGCACCGTCAGGACACCGGCCGCTCTCAAGCGTCTTCTCATGAGGCACATGAGGCACATGAGGCACCCCCATTCATCGGATGTCTGATCATTGAGCGGGCCCCACGGGCTGCCAATGGGCGCCGAAATGAGGGTAGTTGACTCATTGATCGGATGATGCGCAGGTCAGCGGGGCGGCCTCGGCGCGAGGCGGCGTGAAAAGTCCGAGAGGACCCACCTGGACATCCAGGCCGAGCGTCCTCTCGACTCCGGGCGCGCCGCCCGGCAGAGTTCTCCTACATACTCGCGAGTAAGCACTGAGGAGCGCCCGTGACCAGCTGGGTCGGCCGGACCGCCGCCGAGATCGCCGCCGCCGTACGCGAGAAGCAGGCCACACCCCGTGAGGTGGTGGCAGAACACCTGGCCCGCATCGAGCGGCTCGACCGCCGCGTGGGCGCCTTCCGTGTGGTCCGCGCCGAGGCGGCCCTCGCCGAGGCCGACGAGGTGGGCTCGCGTGCCGACCTCGCCGAACTGCCCCTGGCCGGCGTGCCGGTGGCGGTCAAGGACAACCTCGCGGTGCGCGGCGAGTCCAACCGCCTCGGCTCCGCGGCGACGGCGGACACCCCCGCCGACCACGACCACGTCACCGTCGCCCGGCTGCGGGCCGCCGGCGCGGTGGTGGTGGGGCTGACCAACGTGCCGGAGCTGTGTGTCTTCGGCACCACGGAGGGCGTGCACGGCACGGCCCGCAACCCGTGGGACACCTCGCGCACGGCGGGCGGCTCGTCCGGCGGCAGCGCGGCCGCGGTCGCGGCGGGCATGGTGCCGATCGCCCTCGGCAACGACGGCATGGGCTCGCTGCGCATCCCGGCCGCCAACTGCGGCCTCGTCACCATCAAGCCCGGCTTCGGCGTGGTCCCGGCGGGCATCGGCGAGGGCGACTGGTTCGGCATGTCCGAGAACGGACCACTGGCGACGACGGTCGAGGACGCCCGCCTGATGCTGTCGGTCCTCGCCGACACCGAGGTCGCCCTCCCGGACGCACCCGGCACGCACAGGATCGCCGTGTCCCTGCGCAGCCCGCTCGCCGGGGTCACCATCAGCAAGCCGTACGCGACCGCCGCGCGCGAGGCCGCCGGACTGCTCATCAAGGCCGGTCACCAGGTACGGCGCGCCGACCCGCCGTACCCGATGTCGCTGGGCGTCACCGCGCTGACCCACTGGACGGCGGGTACCGCCGTGGACGCCCAGGGCCTGGACCCTCGGCACCTGACCCGCCGGACCCGGGTGCACGCCGCGGTCGGCAGGCGTTTCGTGGCCCGGGCGCGGGGCGGCGAGAGCCGGGAGCAGCTGCGCCGGCGACTGGAGCCGTTCTTCGCCGAGTACGACATCCTGCTCACCCCGGCCCTCGCCCGCCGCTCCCCCAGGTCCGAGCCCTGGCACGAGCGGGGCTGGCTGCGCAACGTCATGGCCAACACCAACTACTCGCCGCTGACCCCACCGTGGAACCTCACCGGCTGGCCCGCCCTGGCCGTCCCGTTCGGCACCCTGCCCTCCGGGGCCCCCTGCGCCGTACAACTGGTGGGGCGCCCCGGGACGGAAGCGGACCTGCTGGCACTGGCGCGGCGGATGGAGGAGCTGCGTCCGTGGCGGCGGACGGCGCCGCTGGACTAGGCACACTCAGTACACGTGCACCCCGTAGGCGTTGAGGGCCTCGGTGACCGGCTGGTAGAACGTCGTGGCGAAGAACGGCAGGCTGCAGCTGCCCGAGCCGCCTGAGGTGAGGCCCAGTCCCTGGCTGCCTGCGTAGAGGGGGCCGCCGCTGTCGCCTGGGTTGGCGCAGATGTTGGTGCGGATCATGCCGGTGACGGTGCCTTGCGGGTAGCGGACGGTCCAGTTCAGGCCGGTGACACGGCCGCAGCGGGTGCCGGTCGTGGAGCCGCGGCGGCAGACCTGCTGATTGAGCTGGGCCTCGCCGGCGCTGGTGATGTCCTGGCCGCCGACCGTTCCGGGCGGGACGGGCTGTCCGCTGTCGTAGCGCACGATGCCGTAGTCGTTGCCGGGGAAGCTGGACCCGGCGGTGGTGCCGATGTGCGTGACGAACCGGTCGGAGTACCAGTCGGTGATGCCGGTGGTGCAGTGACCGGCTGTCAGGAAGAAGTAGTTCCCGGCCCCGTCCTGGGTGTTGAAGCCGAGGGAGCAACGGTACTGTCCGGCGGAGCCGCTGCCGTAGACGGCGTCGCCGCCGGAGAGGTACGCGGTGAGCTTGCCGTGCAGGCGCTCGACGCGCAGCGCGTCGGCATTGGCGCCCGCGCCCCGCCTGATGGCGTCGAGCGCGGAGGCGGGCACAGTGCTGTCGGCGGCGAGCAGCACCCTGCCGGACGTGGCGTCCACACTCCAGGCGGTGCCGGCCACATCGGCTCCCGCCACCGCCTTCTCGACCGCGGCGAGCTGCTTGGCGCTGTACGTGGTGGTCGGTTCGGGGTCGACGGCGCCTGCGGGGGCCGCGGTCCCGGCCAGGACCGTCGCCACCAGGGCGGTCAGCCCGGACGCCAGGGCGACCGGGCGGGTACGGCGGCTCGCGCCTCGGGGCGCGGGGCGTCTGATCCTCATACGGGTCTCCAGGAAGGGTCGGGCCACGCGCCACGGGACGGGAAGCGGCCGCTCGGTGATCCCTTCCGGACGCTAACCGCGCCCCGAACCTCCGGCGACCGGGACACGTCGTACGGGTGACCGCCCGGCAGGTCACCGCGTACGGGCGGCGGCGCCGGCTCGCCGAGCGCATCCTTGTCGACCGTCAAGCGCCGTCAGAAGCGCCCTGGCCGGGCGCGGTCAGCAAGTCGTCGGCGACCTGGGTCCGGGCGTAGAGCACCGAGCGGCCGGCTCGGTGGGCGCTGACCAGGCCTGCGTCACGCAGGGCGGTGAGGGACTGGGACACCCCGGCTGCGGACAGAGCGGTGCGCCGTGCCAGTTCGGTGGTGGAGGCAGGCGTGTCCAGTTCGGCCAGCAGCCGGGTCCGGGACCGGCCGAGTACGGCGGCGAGTGCGGCGGGCCCCGTCGCGTTCCGTGTCTCCCACAACGTCCCGGTACCGCGCGCCGGATAGGCGAGCTGCGGTGGGTCCGGGGGCGACACCCGGGTCAGCAGGCCGGGCCCGCAGAAGGCGGAGGGCACCAGCACCAGCCCCGTTCCCGCCGCGGCACGGCTCAGCCCGCGCCGCCTGCTGCGCCGCAACCGCAGTGTGCTGCCGGCCCAGGTCGCGCTGGTGTGCAGATCGTTCAGGAGGTGGGCCGCGCCGAACTCGGCGGCCTGACGGGCCCGGTGGCGGATGTCGGCGTCGAGTGCGGCGCGGATCCTGGCCCAGTAGGGGGCAAGCGCGAGCTCCCAGTAGGTCTCTATCTCCTCGGCCAGCCGCGCCAGCCGGTCGGCCGGATCGTCGTACAGGGCACGCAGATGGGGACCGAGCCGCCCCTGTTCGCGTGCCAGACGGTCGAGTTCGGCGCGTACGCGCCCGGCTGGGGTGGCGCGCACCGCGACGAGCTCCGCCGCGAGGCGGGGAGCCGGCCCGGCCGGAGCCGGATTGAGGAAGTCGGGCACGTAGCCCGAGGGCGGGACGAGTTCCGCGAGCCGTCCGCGGTCGAGCCCTGCGGCCGTCCAGCGGGGGCGTACCTGGGCGATCCACCGGCCGTACACCGGATGCCCCTCGTGACCGGAGCGCACCAGCTTGAAGCTGGTGCCGACCTCCCACATCGGGGAAACGGCGAACCGCAGCTGCGCCAGGTCATCGGCTGAGAAGGCGAGTTCCTCCTCCATGAACCACCCCCGTGGATTCACCCATGCCCGAATCAATGGCGGCAAGCCTACGTCCCCCTGATCCTTCCCGGTATGAGCGAACAGACGATCACAGCGGTCCCGGGCACGACGGCGGGCACCTGGCGACTGGGCGACCGCGAGGTGGGCCGCCTCGGCTTCGGCGCGATGCGCCTGACGCAGCAGGGCGAGGCGCTCGTCCCCGACGCCGTACCCAGCGACCGCGCCCGGGCGATCGGCGTCCTGCGTCGCGCGGTCGACCTCGGCGTGAACCACATCGACACCGCGGCCTTCTACTTCTCGTCCCTGCGCTCGGCGAACGAGCTGATCAACAGCGCCCTGTCCCCCTACCCGGACGACCTCGTCATCGCCACCAAGGTCGGCCCGGGGCGGGACCCTTCGGGCCGGTGGCTGCCCCACGCCACACCTGCGCAGCTACGCGGACAGGTGGAGGAGAACCTGCGCCAGCTGGGCCGCGACCACCTCGACGTGGTCAACCTCAGGATCGTCGGCACCGATTCGATCGCCGAGCGCTTCGCGGCCCTGGCCGACCTGCGCACCGCCGGACTGATCCGCCACCTGGGCCTGTCCAACGTCACCCCCTCCCACCTGGCCGAGGCACAGCGGATCGCCCCCGTGGTGTGCGTCCAGAACCCGTACGGCATCGGCGTGCGCCCCGACCAGGACGAATTCCTGCGGACCTGCGGCGACCTGGGCATCGCCTACGTGCCGTTCTACGCGGTCGCCGGCTCCTCGGGGACGGCGGGCGCCCTCGGAACGGACAGTGCGACGGTACGTCGCATCGCCCGGGCACACGGCGTCGGCCCGGTGCAGATCAGGATCGCCTGGACGCTGCACCAGGGCCCGCACGTGCTGGCGATCCCCGGCACCGGCGACCCGCAGCACCTGACCGAGAACATGGCCGCCGGAGCCGTACGGCTGTCGGCGGACGACCTGGCCGCGCTGGACGCCGAGCACCGCGGTGAGGGGTAAGGACATGCCGGAGGCATTCGTCGGCGCATTGTGGCGCCACCCGGTGAAGTCGATGCTCGGCGAGCGGTTGCGCGGGGCGGAGGTGACCGACCGCGGTCTGTCGGGCGACCGCCGGCTCGCTCTCCTGGACCGGGAGACGGGCAAGGTCGCCAGCGCCAAAACGCCCCGTCTGTGGCGGGCGTTGCTGCGCTGTACGGCGACGACGTCGCAGTCCGGGGCCGTACGGATCGCCCTCCCGGACGGCAACGCCTGGTACGCCACGGACGCCGACGTGCACGAGGGTCTGTCGGCGTACCTGGGCCGCGCAGTGACCCTGAGCGACACCGCTTGCGAGGGCGCCGTACTGGATCGTTCCCGCCCGGAGGAGGTGCTGGCGCAAGGCGTGGAGGCACAAGTGGCCGCGGATCCGGTGCGCTTCGGCGGCGCCGCCCCCGCCGCCACCTTCTTCGACTTCGCACCGCTGCACCTGATCACCACCTCCAGCCTCCGGCGCATCGCGCGGCTCAGCCCCCGCGGCACGGTCGAGGCGGAGCGCTACCGGCCCAATCTGGTGATCGAGACCGAGGCCGAGGGTTTCCCCGAACACCACTGGACGGGCAGGGAGCTGAGGATCGGTAGGGACCTGGTCCTCAAGGTGATCGCCTCGACGCCGCGCTGCGCGGTCCCCACGCTCGCCCACGGCGCCCTGCCCCCCGACCCCGAGGCCCTGCGCGTCCCCTCCCGCCACAACCGCGTCCCCGCCTTGCCGGACCGGGCACCGGAGCCATGCGTCGGCGTCTACGCCCAGGTGATGCGAGCCGGACACATCTGCGAGGGCGATCGCGTAAGGGTCTGACGGGGCGGCGCAGTGGCCGACGCACTGTCGGGAGTCCTCAGAGAGCGAAGGGCCCGTCGGCGCCGAACGCCAGCCGCGCGAAGCGTTCGCCGATGCGTCGGTGGGTGGCGGCGTCGGGGTGGAGCTGGTCGGGCAGGGGGAGTTCGGTGGCGTCGGCCTCGCCGTAGAGTTCGCGGCCGTCGAGGTAGTGCAGGTTCGGGTCGTCGGCCGCACGCTGCTTGACGATGCGGGACAGCTCGTCCCGGATGACGCCCAGGGTCAGCTTGCCGCTCGCGCGCTCCGCCGGGTCGCCCATGGCGACGAACCGCAGCTGTCCCTTCGCGAGACCGGTGAAGTCGGGGGCACAAGGGCCGGGTGTGTCCTCGTGGATCGGACACAAGATGGGCGACACGACCAGCAGCGGGGTCGTGGGGTGCCCCTCCCGGACGGTGTCGAGGAACCCGTGGACCGCGGGGCCGAAGGCGCGCAGCCGCATCAGGTCCAGGTTGACGAGGTTGATGCCGATCTTGACGCTGATGAGATCGGCGGGTGTGTCGCGCAGGGTGCGGGCGGTGAACGGGTCGAGCAGGGCGCTTCCGGCCAGCCCCAGGTTGATCAGCTCCACGTCGCCGAGGGACGCGGCGAGCGCGGGCCAGATGCCGGTGGGGCTCGCGGCGTCGGAGCCGTGACTGATCGAACTGCCATGGTGCAGCCAGATCCTGCGGCCCGGATCGCGCGCGGGCTCGACGGGGGCGTCGGTGCGCAGGGCGATCAGTTCGGTGGTCTCGTTGTGCGGCAGCCAGATCTCGACGTCCTTGTCGCCGTCGGGCAGCCCGGCGAAGCGGAGGGTGCCGGGGCGGCCGGGCCGGTGCTCGGCGGTCCCGGCCATCATGTCGACGACCATGACGTTGCCGTCGGTCACGCTGCCCTGCCCCGCCGGGCGGCCGTCGACGATCAGGTCGTATACACCGTGCGGCCGGGGCGGGGCGCCCACATAGGTGCGTTTGGTGGGCAGCGTGTCCAGCTCGACGGCGGTCGCCCGGGTACGGAAGGCCAGCCGTACACCGGACGGCTGGGACTCGGCCATGGCCAGCTGCCCGTCGGTGTTCTGGACGCGCGCCCGGGCGGGCAGCCGGTGCGGCAGGACGCCGTGTTCGGTGCGCTCGACGTCGAGTGCGCCGCGCAGGAGGTCGGCGGTGACGGGCGTGGTGATCCAGTCGTGCTCGGTGTCCATGTCCTCAGCCTGTCGGTCAGGGGGTGGGCTCGGTGGGCCAGTTGCGCAGCAGGACGTCGAGGGCGTCCAGGATCCGGGTCCAGGTCTCCTCGGAGTCGGGGGCGCTGTGACTGAAGCCGCCCGCCGTCTCCAGGCTCGCGTAACCGTGGAAGACACTGCCCAGGAGCCGTACGGCATGGGTCGCGTCCGGCTCTGTGAGGTCGTAGCCGCGCAGGATCGCCCGCGTCATCCGGGAGTGCCGGACTCCGGCACTGGCGGCGGCCGTCTCTGGGTCGAGCCGCATCCGTGCCGCGGCGGCCCGGCCGGGGTGCTCACGGCCGTAGTCACGGTAGACGTTCGCGAAGGCGACCAGGGCGTCCTTCCCGGCCCGCCCGGCGATGGCGTCGGCGGCCCGGTCGGCCAGTTCCTCCAGCGCGAACAGGGCGATCCTCGTCTTGAGGTCCTGGGAGTTCTTCACATGCGAGTACAGGCTCGCGACCTTCACGTCGAACCGCCGCGCGAGCTCCGACGCGGTCACCTGCTCGAAGCCGATCTCGTCGGCCAGCTCCGCCCCCGCTCTGACCAGGCGCTCCGCACTCAGTCCCACACGTGCCACAACGACCCTCCCGTCCGCCGAAGCGATTATGCATTTACCTAAAGCTTTTAGGCAAATGGGAGGGTCACTAGGGTCGTACACCTCCGGAACCTTGTCGAGGATCGTGAAACCGAGGGCGGGATCGACCATGAAGCCGGCGTTGGCGATGGGGCGGCGGGGCCGCCGCAGTGGGGAGTGAGGTAGGCGGAGGCGACGAGGTCTCCGGAGTCGTCCTCGACGACGAACACACGCTTGGCCGGGTTCATCCACAGCGCCCGGGCGGCGTCCTCGGAGGTGTCCGGATCCCATGCGCAGGTCTCGCCGGCGGCGACGATCCGGCGCCAGAAAGACCAAATCCGCGGCCAGTCGTCGGCCGCGGCTTCTCTGATCAGCATGGGCGTGAGTCCCGCACGCCCATGCGGTCGGCGATCGCGAAGGGTTCTGCCCCAGTCGGTCGACCCGTCAGTCGACGCTGGGCAGGATGTGGGGCTCGGCGAGGTCGTCTTCGTAGCCCGCCAGGCGGATGGGGGCGGACCGGGCCCACACATCGAGACTGCCGATCTCGTCCGACCGGCGGCCCGTGCGCTCCGTGCGTTCCTTGGGGCGCTGTTCGCGATTCGTCTGCTCAGGTGTCACCGCGCACTCCTTCTGTGTCGGATCACCCTCGGGGCGGGCCGGCCAGTCTGCGGTCCGGTACCTGACGCCCGCTCGGGTCTTACTCAAAGTCGGCTCGGACGCGGTGGCGCCGGTAACTGGTGTGCAAGCAGGCCGTTGTGCACCGGCTTGTCCCGGGACGGACCATGGGTGTGGGTTGGGACCCGGTAATTCTGTCCGTCCGCTACAGATTAACCAAATGAGCAGGCACCCGCTCGATGGGGCTGCAAACAACCTGTAACTATCTGAAGTCGGCCGGTATTCGGCCCATGCGTTATTCACCTGTTTGTTACGCGATGAGGGGTTCGCCCCGCACTCGTTCGGCTCAGCGTCGCCTTCCTGTCCGACCCGGTCCGGCGGCACGCCGCGCAGTTCAGGTCCCGTTGGCCGATTCGCAAGGCGGCCATGGTCTCCTGACGGACGGCAACGGCTTGTCCGGCGGGAGGACTGACGCATGGAGCTGCGCAGTGTCGAAGAGCTGATGGATCTGCTGTACGCCTGCCGGGGCACCCGGGACACCCCGGGCCTCGCGAGCGCCCGAGTCGATCTGCACCAACACGCGCTGCAGACAGCCGCCCTGCTGCGCCGCGTCCGCCCCGCCGACAAGGAACTCCAGGTCGCGGGGCTCGTCCATGCCATCGGCCCGCTGCTCAGCCCGGCCGACGCGCACCGCCACTCCGACTGCGCGGCGGACGCGGTACGCCCCCTTCTCGGCGAACGCGTCTCCCGCCTCGTCCGGGACCGGTGCCGGTCCCCGGAATCCACCGACGACGACCTGCTGCGCCTGCGCCAGGCGGACGAGGAGGGCCGCAGCGCCGAGTTCGACGCCGGGGTCCTGGAGGACTGGCGTGCGGTGCTGGAGCTGGTCGCGGCAAGGCATTCTCCGCTCGGAGCTGTCAACTGACGACCCGTCATGAGACCGTACGACGATGACGTCGCCGTCGCACGGACTCCAGGGCGTGGCCGCCGGGCTCCAGGGCAGGGCCGCCCTCGTCACAGGCGCCACGCGCGGCATCGGCCAGGCCGTCGCCCGGCAACTGGCCGCCGCCGGGGCGCTGGTCTGCGTGACCGCGCGGGACGTCGGCGAGGTGCGGCGGACGGCCGCCGAGCTGGGCGGCGTCGGGGCGGCGGGCAGTGTGGCCGACCCGGATCACCTGCGGGCGGCCGTGGACCTGGCCCTGCGCGAGTTCGGCCGGATCGACATCGTCGTGAACAACGCCGCCACCAACCTGCCGTACGGCCCCCTCATGGACGTCGACCCGATGGCCTGGCGCGAGGCCTTCACCGTGAACGTCGAGGCCCCGCTGCGCCTCGTGCAGTACGCCTGGCACGCCTGGATGCGCGAACACGGCGGCGCGGTGGTCAACGTCTGCACGGAGGGCGCCACCCATGTCGGCCCGCGCATCGGCGCGTACGGCACCAGCAAGGCGGCCCTGCTCCACCTGACCCAGCAACTCGCGGGCGAGCTGGCACCGAGGGTACGGGTGAACTCGGTCTCCCCGGGTCTCGTACGGACCGAGATGGCACGGTTCGTATGGGAGCCGGGCGAGGAGCAGGTCGCGGCCGGGCTGCCGCTGGGGCGCATCGGGGAGCCGGAGGACGTGGCACGGGCGGTGGTGTGGCTGGTATCCGATGCGGCGGCGTGGGTGACGGGGGCGGATCTACTGGTGGATGGAGGAACGAGAGTACGTTCCGCCGGCACGTCCACGGTGTACGCGGTTCATGAACACCTACGGGCACACGGGCCGGCCTAGGGGCGCGGGGAACCGACCCCCAGACGCACTCCCAGCCGCGCCTACCACTTACCCGGCGCGTAGTCCTTCAAGAAGACCCCGTACAGATCCTCCCCCGCTTCACCCCGCACGACCGGGTCGTACACCCGCGCCGCACCGTCGACCAGATCCAGCGGCGCGTGGAACCCCTCCTCGGCCAGGCGCAGCTTGTCGAAGTGCGGACGCTCGTCCGTGATCCAGCCGGTGTCGACGGACGTCATGAGGATGCCGTCGGTCTGGAACATCTCCTGCGCACTGGTCCGCGTGACCATGTTCATGGCAGCCTTCGCGGCGTTCGTGTTCGGATGCCCCGCACCCTTGTAGCCGCGCCCGAAGACGCCCTCCATGGCCGAGACGTTCACGACGTACGCGCGCCCGCTCGCCGCCTTCTTCGCGGCCTCGGCCATGGCCGGCCGGAGCTTGCTGATCAGGATGAACGGCGCCGTGTAGTTGCACAGCTGGGTCTCGAGGAGCTCCACCGGGGAGATCTGCTCGATCGTCTGCACCCAGGTGTTGGTGTCGACGACGTCGGGGACGAGACCGCCCGCGTCGATGGCGGTGCCGTCGAGGTGCCGGGCGACGCTGGCGTTGCCCGCGACCAGGGCGAGGTCGGCGACCTTCTGGGCGTCGAGGCCGCTGGTGCCGAGCGGCAGGGCGGCGAGGCCGTCGACCGCGCCTGAGTTGAAGGCGCCGATGACGTGGTGGGCGGGGAGCTCACCGGCGGGCAGCGGGGCGCTCTCGCCCTCGACCAGGGCGGCGTAGGCGGAGGGCAGGCGGCGTACGGTCTGCGTCGCGTTGTTGACGAGGATGTCGAGCGGGCCGGCCTCGGCGACCTGGTCGGCGAGGGCCACCGCCTGGGCCGGGTCGCGCAGGTCGATGCCGACGACCTCCAGGCGGTGCATCCAGTCCGCGGAGTCGTCCATCGCCTTGAAGCGGCGGATGGCGTCCTTCGGGAAACGCGTGGTGATCGTGGTGTGCGCGCCGTCGCGCAGCAGGCGCAGCGCGATGTACATGCCGATCTTGGCGCGGCCGCCGGTGAGCAGGGCGCGCTTGCCGGTGAGGTCGGCGCGGGCATCGCGCTTGGCGCGGTTCACGCGGGCGCAGTCCGGACAGAGCTGGTGGTAGAAGTAGTCGACTTCCACGTACCGGGCCTTGCAGGTGTAGCAGGAGCGGGGGCGCTGGAGTATGCCCGCGATCCTGCCCTCCTCGGTCCTCGACGAGGGCAGCAGGCCTTCGGTCTCGTCGTCGATGCGCTGGGCGGAGCCGGTCGCCGTGGCCTCCGTGACCGCCTTGTCGTGCGCGGTCTTGGCGGCCCGGCGCTCCTGGCGGCGGCGCTGCTTCACGGTGCGGTAGATGCCGGCGGTGGCCCGGCGCACGGCGATGGCGTCGGGGTGGTCGACCTCCAGCTTGTCGAGCTCCTCCAGCACGCTGAGGCAGACGGCGAGCCGCTCGGGGTCGATGCCGGGGCCGTACACGACCTCGTCACCGGGCTCGCGCACGACCTCGCCCGTGGCCGCCGAGCCTTCCTCTGTCACCGTCATCGCGCTGCCGTTTCCCTGCTCACCCACGCGGCGCTCCGACCGCGCCCGCTTTCGAACGGGGAATTCTACGGAGCGCCGGGCCGGTCCTCCAAAACCGGCCCGCGAGTGAGACGCAGGGCACGCCGGTGTCGAGGGTGCGAGCGCGCGGAGGCCCGAAGGGCTGAGCACGGTCGTGCCCTCGACACCGGCTGAAGCGCCCGAAGGCGAACGAGCCAAGAAAAAGGGGTCAAGGTGCGCAGGCCGTGATGAGGGTCTCCACCTCCTCGGACACCGCCCGGGCGAGCACGTCGAGGTCCGGTACGGCCTCGGCGTCGGCGACGAGGCCGTAGTGGACGCGTCCGCGGTACGTCGAGATCGCGATCGCCAGGGACTGGCCGCGGGCCAGCGGGGCGAAGGGGTAGACCTCCGTGACGGCGTGGCCGCCGAGCTTCAGGGCGATGCCGGGCAGCGGCACGCTGGTGACCAGGATGTCGAACCAGAGCCGGGCGGCCTGGCCGACGAGCGGTCCGCCGAGCCGGTGGCCGAGCGCGGGGACGTGGTCGGCGAGCAGGGCGACGGCGCCCGCGCCCCGGTTGGGGCCGGCGTCCTTGTTGCGGTCCATGGCGGTGCGGACCGTGGCGAGGCGGCGCAGCGGGTCGGGGTCGTCCACGGGGAGCCGTATCAAGTACCCGGAGAGCCGGTTGCCCTGTGGGTGCGCGGTGCGCGGGCGGCGCTTGGAGACGGGGATCAGGGCACGGGGCGCGACGCCCTCGCTGCCGTCGCCGCGTTCGTCGAGCCAGCGGCGCAGGGCGCCCGCGACGACCGCGATGAGGACGTCGTTGACGGTGCCGCCGACGGCCTTGCGGATCACGTGCACGTCGTCGATGTCGACGATCACCCCTGCGGTACGGCGGGTGCCGCTCGGCTCGGCGGTCAGCGCGGCCGAGGAGCGCACTCCCAGGGTCGACACGGCGACGGAGGCGCCGATGTCGAGGGCCCGGCCCACGTCGGACAGAGCGCCCCGCACCAGCCCCGGCAGCCTGCGCACATCGGGCACGCGGCGGCGCGCGGGCGCCTCCGGGCGGGGCCCCCGGGCGGGCAGGTCCATGGGGTCCAGGACGGCGGCGGCGAGCGTCAGCGCGCGCAGTCCGTCGGCGAGGGCGTGGTGGAACTTGAACAGCACGGCGAACGACACACCGTCCTCCCCCGGCAGCACATGGGCCTCCCACGGCGGCCGGCCGCGCTCCAGCGGGCGCTCCATGAGCCGGCCCGCCACCGCCTGGAAGTCGGCGGTCGGGGCGTGCAGCCGCACGTGGTCGAGGGGGTCGAAGTCGGGCGCGGGCTCACGGGCGGCGCCGCCGAAGGAGAACGGCTGCAGCGGCTGCCAGGCGTCGCGGATGCGCATCCGCAGCCCCGGAACGGCCGCGGCGCGCGCGGCGAGCAGGTCCGCCGCGTGGGCCCCCGCGGTGGGCGAGTGCGCCGCGAAGACGCCGAGCGCGCCCAGGTGCATGGGGTGTTCGGCGGACTCGATGCTCCAGAACGCCAGGTCGAGAGGTGCGAGAACGTCAGAAGTCAATGGCTTGCCTCGCGTCGACGAAGGGTGGACCAGCAGTCAATCGCCCGCGGGCGATTACAGTCAAGTACGATCAAGCTACGCACAGTTAACGGCAGATTAAGTCCCGCCCCTCGCGAAAGGGGCGGGACTCATGGTGCATATGAGGTCAGTGCAGCACGGGTAGCGGCACCGGGCATCCCGTGGGTGTCACCCGGGAGGCGTCACGGATCGGCGCCCCGGTGCGACACCGGGCCTTCGCCCGAGCGGCGGCACGGCCGGCCCCGTGCCGGCCCAGCCCTCGTTGAAGCTGCCGATGCGTTCGTCGATCATCTGTTCCATTTTCGACGTCACCGGCGATCCGGACGCGATGGTCGGCGGCGTCGCACGGCCGCTCGGGACCGGCCACGCCCGACCCGCCGACCCCAGGGCTCCGCGACCGGCCGCCACAGTTCCGCCGCCGCAGCCGCCGCCACCAATTCGGCCGCGCGCTACCGAAATTGACGGTTCATCGGTTGCGAGATCAAGTACAACTTTGCGAGTTCTTGGTGTAGTTGGGCCGATGATTACGTGAGCCTCGTGGGCACCACGAGGTGACTTCAGCCCCAGGGAGAACATCGGGCCGCGTCACCGACCCCCCACGTACGGCGAGAGGCAACAACCATGACGAGGAACCGCGCACTGCGGTACGGCGGCCGCACCCTGGCACTGGCGGCGACGGGGTTCGGGATGATCGCGGCAGCCGTGCCCGCAGAGGCCGAGGAGCAGCCCACCACGGAGCAGATCATGGCCGACTGCGCCTCCGGGGAAGGCAAGTGCGGCTTCAACTCCCCGCAGATCGGACAGGCCTACCTCGGTGAGCCCCGCCAGGTTTCCGAGCTGCTCTACAACTGCACCGCCTCGCCCGCCTCCCAGTCGATGTCGTGGGCCGACACCGTGGGCTCCTCCCACTCCGTCGGAGGCTCGGTCACGGTCGGCGGGGGCATCGAAGGGATCATCACCGCCAGTGTGACCGCCACCTACAACTACACATGGCAGAGCTCGCACACGGAGACGAGTTCCTTCACCGTGACCGTGAAGCCGGGAGAAGTGGGCTGGATCTCCCGCGCCCAGGTGATGCAGCGGATAACCGGCACGTGGCAGACCCACTACGACGACCCCAAGTGGGGCCACTACTACTGGTTCGTGCCCGACGTGATCACCGGTCCCGCCCCGAACGGCACGGACGGCAAGCACAGCGCGGTCGTGGTCAAGTCCCGCAGGATGACGGCCGACGAGAAGAAGCTCTGCTCCACCGGCTCGACCCGGGGCGACGTCTTCACCCGCAAGGCGGCGTCGGACCGCTAGGAGACCTGCTGCCCCTTGCCCAGCGCGATCACGCCGCCCTTGGAGACGGTGTACAGATCGGCGTCACGCTCCGGATTGACGCCGATCGTCGCGCCCGGGGGCACGTCGACGTTCTTGTCGAGCACGGCCCCGCGCACCACCGCGCCCCGCCCTATGTGCACGTTGTCGTGGAGCACCGACCCCTGCACCACCGCTCCTGGGTCGACCACCACACCGGGCGACAGCACGGACCGTGTGACCTGCCCCCTGATCAGGCATCCGGCGCTGATGATGGACTCGCTCGCCATGCCGCCCGCGTTGAAGCGGGCCGGGGAGAGCTGGTTGGAGTGGGTGTAGACGGGCCAGCTGCGGTTGTAGAGGTTGAAGGCGGGACGCTCGGCGATGAGGTCCATGTGGGCGTCGTAGTAGGCGTCCAGGGTGCCGACGTCCCGCCAGTAGCCCCGGTCGCGGTTGGTCTCGCCGGGCACGTGGTTGGCGCTGAAGTCGTACAGCTGGGCCTCGCCCCGGTCGGTCAGCTGGGGCAGGATCGAACCACCCATGTCATGCACGGAGTTCTCGTCCTCGGCATCCCGCTGGAGCGCCTCGATGAGGGCCTTGGTGGTGAAGAGGTAGTTGCCCATCGAGGCGAAGACGGTCTCCGGGTCGTCGGGCAGTCCGGGCGGGTCGGCGGGCTTCTCCAGGAAGCGGTCCACGGTCAGGCCGTCCGAGCCGGGGCTGATGACACCGAAGGAGGACGATTCGCCCCGCGGGACGCGTATGCCGGCCACCGTCACACCCGCACCGCTCTCGATGTGCTGGGCGAGCATCTGGCGCGGGTCCATGCGGTACACGTGGTCGGCGCCGAACACCGCGACGTACTCGGGGCGTTCGTCGTAGATCAGGTTCAGGGACTGCAGGATCGCGTCCGCGCTGCCGAGGTACCAGCGGGGGCCGAGCCGCTGCTGGGCCGGGACCGGGGTGACGTAGTTGCCGAGCAGGCTGGACATGCGCCAGGTCGTGGTGATGTGCCGGTCCAGCGAGTGCGACTTGTACTGCGTGAGGACGCAGATGCGCAGGATGTCGGCGTTGACGAGGTTGGAGAGGACGAAGTCGACCAGGCGATACGTTCCGCCGAAGGTGACCGCGGGTTTCGCGCGGTCCGCGGTCAAGGGCATCAGGCGCTTGCCTTCTCCGCCCGCCAGTACGATTCCGAGCACCGAAGGTCCGCCACGACGCATGGCCGCTCCCCTCACCGTGGTTGATCCCAGCCTGCCCGTGAGCAACGTGCGCTAAGCCTGTTTGAGGATCTCCCCGTAGAGCCGGACCGTCCGGCGCGCCACCGTGTCCCAGCCGAACTCCCCCACCGCGCGCTCCCGTCCGGCCTCACCCATCCGGCGGGCGGTCTCCGGGTCGCCGATCACCGAGTCCAGCGCCCGCGCGAGTCCCGCCTCGAAGGCCTCGACATCGTCGTCCAGCGGCACGAGCAGGCCCGTCTTGCCGTCGTCGACGACCTCGGGAATGCCGCCGACCTGCGAGGCGACCACGGGAGTTCCACAGGCCATCGCCTCCAGGTTGACGATGCCGAGGGGTTCGTACACCGAAGGACAGACGAACGCGGCGGCATGCGTGAGGAGTTGGATCACTTCCGGGCGCGGCAGCATCTGCGGGATCCAGTGCACACCCTCACGGACGCGGCTCAGCTCCTGGTAGAGATCGCGGAACTCCTGGTCGATCTCGGGGGTGTCGGGAGCGCCCGCACACAGCACGACCTGCGCGGCCGGGTCGATGTCCCGCACGGCGCGCAGCAGATGGGGGACGCCTTTCTGGCGGGTGATGCGGCCGACGAACAGCACGTACGGGCGGCCGGTGTCGAGGCCGAACCGGCGCAGGACGTCGGTGCCGTGGTCGGGCCGGTAGAGGGTGGTGTCGATGCCGTTGTGCACGACGTGGACGCGGTCCGGGTCCAGCGCCGGGTAGCAGCCGAGGATGTCCTCGCGCATGGCCCCGGAGACGGCGATCACCGCGTCGGCGGCCTCGATCGCGGTCCGCTCGGCCCAGCCGGACAGGGCGTATCCGCCGCCGAGTTGCTCGGCCTTCCAGGGGCGCAGGGGCTCCAGGGAGTGCGCGGTCATCACGTGCGGGATGCCGTACAGCAGCTTGCCGAGGTGGCCGGCGAGGTTGGCGTACCAGGTGTGGGAGTGGACGAGTTCGCGACCCTCCAGACCGGCGGCCATGGCGAGGTCCACGGAGAAGGTGCGCAGCGCGTCGTTGGCCGTGTCCAGCGCGGACCAGGGGCGGTGGCGCTGCACGCCCACCCCGCGGCCCTCGCCCCAGCAGTGCACCTCCAGATCGACGAGGTCCCTCAACTCCCGGGCCAGGAACTCGACATGGACGCCCGCGCCGCCGTACACATCCGGCGGGTACTCCCGGGTCAGCAGTCCCACTCGCACCCGGAACCCCCTGTTCTCAGCGGCTGGTTGCCCTTTCATGGTCACCCAGACGGGGCGCGTGGGGAAGAGCGCGGGGCTCGTGTGAAGCAACAGTCACCGCACACGCCACCGCCGGGCACGCGGTAGTAGAGGCAGCAGCTGCGGCGCCGGAAGGCGACCCCGGTGAGGGTGCCGGTGCCGGCGAGGAGGGGGTGGGCGAGGAGTTCCGCGGTCAGGGCCCTGGCCGTTGCGGCGGTGTCGGTACGGCCGTTCGCGCGCGCCCACTGGTCCAGTTGCCGGGCGGCGCCCGCGAGGGCCGATGCCGCGTTGCCCCACAGCAGGCCTTCCGCGACGCGGTAGCGGGCACGCAGGGCGGCGGTCAGGGGGTGCAGGTGGCCGTGCAGGACGGCGTCCGCCAGGGTGGCCGGGTCCGCGGGCAGCGGGCGCACCTCGGTGAGCCACAGGTCGTCGGGGGCGCCGGCGTCGGGGTCCCAGGGCAGCAGGCGCGGGTCGAGGTCGGGGATCCGGCCGTAGAGGGCGGCGCAGCCGAGCGCCACCGACCACAGGCGGGCCGCGAGTCCCTGCTGGGCCACGGAGGCGGCGATCCGCGGCTCGGGGGCGCGCAGGGCGTGCGCGACCTTCCGCACGCGGAAGGTCAGCGGTGCTCCGTCCGCGTACGCCTCCGCCAGGGTCGGACGTGGCCGAAGTGCTGCCTCCGGTGTGCGCAGCACGAAGAAGCCGCCGAGCGGGCGGAGCGCGGCGAGGTCAGGGTCGAGATCCACGAAGAGCAGTAGTACCAAGGCCCCTCGGGGTTCTCACCTGGGGGTCTCCACCCGGGGTCACCCGCCCAGAGGATGAGACGGCCCGCCTCGTACTCCATCGGCAGTACGACACGGTCGGTGCTCTGGTACGACGACGGGAAGAACATTTCGCGGCATCGTGTTGGTTATGACAGCCGACCGTTCGCCGCGCAGGGGTCACCGCCCCCGCCTCGCGCAGAGGAGCAGCTCATGAGCGCCCTCGCGTTGTCCGTGCTCCTGTCGCTCGTCTCCGCCGTCGCGTACGCGGGCGGGGCGATCGTGCAGGAGCGTGTCGCGGTGTCCTCCCCCGGGCAGCAGTTCGCGCCGATGCGCCGCCCGGGCTGGTGGGCGGCGGTCGGGCTGAACGGCCTCGGTGGCCTGCTGCACGTCGTGGCGCTGGCCTTCGGTCCGCTGAGCCTGGTGCAGCCGCTCGGGGCTCTGACGATCGTGTTCGCGCTGCCGATGGCGGCGCTCTTCGTGGGCCGCAAGGCCGGATCGACGGCGTGGCGCGGCGCGATCATGGCGACCGTGGGTCTCGCCGGACTGCTGTCCCTGGTCGGCTCCTCCGAGGCGCAGTCGCTGGGCACGCCGGAGCGCGTGGGCGTGGCCCTGGTGACCGGCGGCATGGTCGTGGCCCTCATGATCGCGGGCCGGGCTGCCCACCGGCACCCGGCGGTGCGCAGCATGCTGCTCGCGACCGGCTCCGGCATAGCCTTCGGCATGTCGTCGGTGTTCACGAAGATCGTCGCGGTCGACTGGAACGGCGGGGTGTCGGTCGCCGATCTGCCGTCCCTGGCCACGATCGGCGTCTTCGCCACAGCAGGTCTGCTGCTGTCCCAGGCCGCCTACCGGGGCGCGGGCCTCGCGGCGCCGCTAGCGACGCTGACGGTCGTGAACCCGGTGGTGGCGGCCGCGGTCGGCATCACGATGTTCGGAGAAACCTTCCGGTACGGCACCACCGGCACCGTGCTCGCGCTGGGCTGCGGTGTCGTGGCGGCGGGTGGCCTGATCCTGCTGACGACGGAGCGGATCGCGCGCACGGCGGCGGAGGCCGGGACCGCTCGGCCCGCGGAGACGGTGGCGGCCCTGCCCGAGACGGACGTCGCTCTGGTGGGCGCCGAGGCACTGCTCGACGGCCTTCCGGAGCAGGCCGCGGCGATGCCGCGCGAGGAACTCCTCGTGCCGGACGGGATCGAGGGCATCGCAGACATCGACGGCATCCTCATACCGGCCCAGGTCGCGGAGCATGCCTACGAGGACGAGGAGCCGTCGCCTCCCCACGGCGAGGCCACGTACCTCTACGGCCCCTTCTACGGCGGCCCGTACGTCCCGATGCCCGTCCTCGACCGGCACCGTATGCGGGTCAAATCCTGACGCCACCGGCCCGGAGATAGGCGACCGGGTCGATGTCCGAACCGAAGCCGGGCCCTGTCCGCACCTCGAAGTGCAGATGCGGGCCCGTGCTGTTGCCCGTGGACCCGGACCGGCCGATGCGCTGCCCGGCGCCCACCGACTGCCCGGCCTTCACGGAGATCGCCGAGAGATGGGCGTACTGGGTGTAGCGGCCGTCGGCGTGCCGGATCACCACCTGGTAGCCGAAGGAGCCTTCCCACCCCGCGCTGACCACCTGACCTGCCCCGACGGCCTTCACGGAGGTACCGGTCGGGACCGGGAAGTCGACGCCCGTGTGGTAGCCCTTCGACCAGGAGGAACCGGCCTTGCGGTACGGGGTGCCGGTGCCGGAGCTCACCGGGGCGACCAGCGAGCGGCTGTCCGTCGTGGCCTGCTCCTGCCGGTCCGACGAGGTCTTCCGCGAGGTCTTCTCCGGCGCGGGCCTGGGGGCGGACTCCGTGCGGGTCGCCGACGCGGCGGCCTTGCCGCGCAGGGCGAGCCGCTGCCCCGGCAGGATCAGGTCGGGGTCCGCTCCGACGGTCTTGCGGTTCGCGGCGTACAGGCCCCGCCAGCCGCCCTCGACCTTCCGCCGCTCGGCGATCGCGGAGAGGGTGTCGCCGCGGACGACGGTGTACATCTCGGCCGTGCCCGCCCGCGACTGGGGCGGGGTCTGCGGCTGGACGTCCTGGACCGAGGTCTTCCTGACCGAGGGCTTGCCGACCGGATTCCTGCCGTTGGTGCCGGCGGGATGGATGTCGGGTGTGTCCCCGCCGCGGCCCAGCCCGGCCCGCTGCGAGCACAGCGGCCAGGCGCCGGGGCCCTGTCCGTCCAGCACCTTCTCCGCGACGGCGATCTGCTGGTCCTTGGTGGCCAGATCCGCGCGCGCCGCGTACCGCGTGCCGCCGTACGCCTCCCACGTGGACTGGGCGAACTGCAACCCGCCGTAGTAACCGTTGCCGGTGTTGACGTGCCACCTGCTGGTCGACTCGCAGGCGGCGACCTTGTTCCAGGTGTCCACGTCGGCCGCGTGCGCGGCACCGGTGCCGATGAGCGGGAGCGCCATTCCGGCGCCGCCCGCGGTGACGGTGAGTGAGGCGCGGTTGATCCTGTTCGGCTGGTACCGGCGGTGCCGGCCGCGTGCGGCCATGTCGGAGCCCCCCATGGACATGCGTCAGGAGGGGCAAAAGTAAGCGCTGCGAACAGGCCATGACAAGACGGCAATTCAGCCGCCTGTTCACGCCAAGTGGCGAGGAATCGGTGCACGTTGCCCCTGCGTCCGCAGCAGCGCTCGGGGCGGCGCCAGGGACGGCACTCGGGGTGGCGCCGCGGACGGCTGAGTGCGGCGGGGCTTTCCGTGCGTATCTGCCTGCGACATCGCGCCACCCCGGGTGTGCGACCGGAGAACCGGCACGTCAGGATGGACGATGGGGCAATACTGGCGGGCATGACCGGCACCGCTGATATATCGAGGTCACTAGGAGCCAACGCATGAGCAGTTCGGCGCAGATCGGCGTCACGGGTCTGGCGGTCATGGGCCGCAACCTCGCCCGCAACTTCGCCCGCAACGGCTATACGGTCGCCGTGCACAACCGGACCCCCGCGCGTACCCGCGCGCTGGTGGAGGAGTTCGGCGGCGAGGGCGAGTTCATCGCGGCCGAGACCGCCAAGGAGTTCGTGGCGGCGCTTGAGCGGCCGCGGCGGCTCGTCATCATGGTGAAGGCCGGTGAGCCGACCGACGCGGTGATCCAGGAGTTCGCGCCGCTGCTTGAGCCCGGCGACATGATCATCGACGGTGGCAACGCCCACTTCGCCGACACCCGGCGCCGCGAGCGGGACCTGCGCGAGCAGGGCATCCACTTCGTCGGCATGGGCGTCTCCGGCGGCGAGGAGGGCGCGCTGCTCGGGCCGAGCATCATGCCGGGCGGCCCGAAGGAGTCGTACGACTCGCTGGGCCCGATGCTCGAGAAGATCTCGGCGAAGGCGGCGGACGGGGCGCCCTGTGTGACGCACGTCGGTCCGGACGGTGCCGGGCACTTCGTGAAGATGGTGCACAACGGCATCGAGTACGCCGACATGCAGCTCATCGGCGAGGCGTACCAGCTGCTGCGGGATGTCGCCGGGTACGAGCCCGCGCAGATCGCGGAGATCTTCCGGACCTGGAACACGGGCCGCCTCGACTCCTACCTGATCGAGATCACGGCCGAGGTGCTGTCCCACGTGGACGCGGCGACGGGCAAGCCGTTCGTGGACGTGGTGGTCGACCAGGCGGAGCAGAAGGGCACGGGACGGTGGACCGTGCAGATCGCGCTGGACCTCGGCGTGCCCGTGTCGGGCATCGCGGAGGCGGTGTTCGCCCGCTCCCTGTCCGGACACGCGGGCCTGCGGGACGCTTCGCGCGGGCTGGCGGGACCGAAGGCGTCGCCGCTGAGCGAGTCGGAGGCGGCCGCCTTCGCCGACCGCGTCGAGCAGGCGCTGTACGCGTCGAAGATCGTGTCGTACACGCAGGGCTTCCACGAGATCGACGCCGCGCGCGCGGAGTACGACTGGGACATCGACCTGGGCGCCGTCTCGGCCATCTGGCGTGGCGGCTGCATCATTCGTGCGGCGTTCCTGGACCGTATCCGCGCGGCGTACGACGCCCGGGCCGATCTGCCGAGCCTGCTGTCGGACGACACGTTCGCGCAGGAGATCGCCGATGCGCAGGACGACTGGCGTGAGGTGATCATCGCGGCGACCCGCCAGGGCGTGCCCACGCCCGGCTTCGCGGCGGCGCTCGCGTACTACGACGCACTGCGTGCCGAGCGGCTGCCCGCGGCGCTCACTCAGGGGCAGCGGGACTTCTTCGGGGCGCACACGTACCGGCGGACCGACCGGGAGGGCTCGTTCCACACGCTGTGGGGCGGGGACCGGTCGGAGGTGTCCGCGTAGGGCGTTTCGCCCGTCACCGACGTCCCCGGCCAGCACACCCAGCCCCTGCCGTGGCTCACGCCGTCGGGTCGGCCGTCGCCGGTCCCAGCGGCGGGGGCGGCGGCGGTTGGCGGCGGGAGAAGCCGTCGGCGGCGCGGGCGTGGAGCAGTCGGTGCAGGAGCCGGTCGCGCTCGGGGATCATCCGCTTGTCCTGCGTGTAGTTGTTGTGGCCGTTGATCGGCGCGAAGACCGGGTGCTGTTCCGATCGCAGGGGTGTCTTGTGCCCGGTGCCGCCCCGATGCTCCGCATCGTCGGTCCACCACACGTCCACGCCCCCGATGCCGACCGGTCCGCCGAGGGGGTCCGTGTCCCGCCAGACGTTGGTCCACGCGCCGAGCATCCCCCGGGCACCACACGGATCCGCCAGCGTGCGGATCGATTCGTCGCAGACGAACCCGGGGTACTGGCGGCTGAAGTACATCCCCACGGGGCAGCCCGAGGTGAGCAGGCCTATGCGCTCGCGTTCGCGCGCCTCCAACTGCCAGATGGCCGCCAGCGCCAGCACGGACCCCATCGACTTGGCCCGGATCAGGACGAGCCGGTGCTCGTCACGCAGCAGGAACTGCAACCGGCGCACCAGTTCCGGGACGGCCCGAGTCGTCCACGACGGCGGCGCGAACGGGTGCACGGCCCTGGGCCAGAAGGCGCCGAACGCCCAGGCCAGACCGGCGTTCTGCCGCATCTCCGGACGCAGCGCCAGGGTGCGGAAGGCGAACAGTACGAGCGCGGCGAGGGCCGCGAGGAGCGGAACGCTGGCGGTGCCCAGCAGGTCGTAGACAAGGCTTCGCGCCCCCTCGTCGGGCTTGCGCAGGCCCTTGACCCGGTCGAACAGGAGGATCCAGACCACGATCGCGAGTGCGGTGAGTCCGATCATCCAGTTCAGCTGCCGCAGCAGGTAGGTGTGCCGGCGGCGGGCGGTCATCAGCTCGCCCAGATGGCGTCGGTCGTCCTTGCTCAGGTCGGCTTCGTTCCCGGTGTCCTCCCCGGGACGCGGCCCGTCGGGGGCGGGATCCGGAACGGGCAGGACCCGTACGACGGCCCAGACCACCGCCGCGCAGAGTGACACGGTGATCAGAACCGGCAGCAGGACCATGCCCATGCGGTTGACCGGCTCGGTGACCACCGGTCCCGTCCGGTCCTCGGCCAGCCACGCACTCGTCCACTGGGCCAGCGCCACGGTGTAGAGCCACCCCAGGAAACAGGCGTGTACCGCCACGGCCGCTCCGGCGTGGCCGAACAGTGCCATGCCGCGTCGGGTGCCCTTGTCGGGCAGGAACACGGCGGCGAGCAGGAGCAGGAGAACGCCCACGCCCTGGGCCAGTAACAGAATCGTGGACTGCACGTGGATGCCGGGCAGCTGACCCTCCACGTGCCACCGCCGGTCCGGCCACAGGCAGTAGACCAGGGCGGCCGCGTTGACCAGGCCGCAGCACACTCCCGCGGGGAGCGGGTACCGCGTCGGCCAGAGCGGCAGCAGGGTGAGCCGGTCGTCCCGGCTCGTCCCGTCCACGCCTGCGGGCTCCCGGGCTCCTGCGCTCACCGGGGCCTGGGCGGCCGGCGCCGGCGACAGGCGGGCGTACCAGGGCCGGTCGGGCGGCTCGATCCTGATCGTCTTCGTCCGCACGTAGGGGATCCGCGCGACGCACCTGGCCCGCCACGAGTTCTCCGGGAGCCTGATGCCGAACTTGCGGTAGAGCGCCGGGACCGACACCACGACGACCAGCGCCATGACCGAGATCACGCCGAACAGGACGATCCCGACGGTCTTCGCGGTGCTCCCGCCCGGATCCTGGTGCATCGGCGTCCAGGTGAGCAGTGCCGCGGTGGTGAGCAGGCCGGCCCACACGTGCTGGGCGGCTATCCCGGGGTCACGGCGGTTGTGCTCCCAGAAGCCCGCCAGTTCCAGGGGCAGGCCGTCGGCCCCTTCGGCGGCGCGCCGGCGCCGTGCGGCCTCCGCCTCCTCCGCGCCGACGGTCGGCAGCACCGGCAGATACTCCTGCTTGGCGTCCCGGGCCACCCGCAGCAGGACGAACACCACGGCGGCCGGCACGAGCGCGGCCAGCGCCAGTCCCGTCTGCGGGCCGGGCAGGTTGGCCAGCGCCTCGCCCGCCTGGTGGCCGCAGACCCGCTGCTCCGCCGCGGGATGGCACTGCCAGGCGAACTGGTCCATGGCCACCTGGCCGAAGGTGCCGACCACCAGCACGGTCAGCGACAGGGCGAGCAGCCGGGCCCCGAACTCGTAGACCGCACCGGCCAGTTTGTGGCGTCGTCCGTCCGCACCGGCCGGCCACCGCGGCTGCATCCAGGCGACCAGGTTGATCAGCAGGAACGGGAGCAGGAACAGCCACAGCGCCCGCGAGGCGCCGCCGATGGTGAGCCGGGTCCAGTCGTAGACCTCGCGGACGAGCCGCTGACCGCCCGTGCCCGGGACGACGCCGTGGTCGAGTTGTCCGGACCGGTAGAACCCGGCCTTGTCGTCCCCGGTTTCCCGGCCCGTTCCCCGGGGCCGCAGCAGCGCGTCCCGGTCCACCGGGCCGAGTCCCGGCACCAGGAGTTCGACGACGTCGACCCCCCGTGCCGGCGGAACCTCCTGCGCGCCCGCCGTCTTCCTGTCGATCTCGATCTTCGCGACGTCCCCCATCGCGGGACCCCCGTCCCCCGTCCACGTGCTCAGGGACCCAGGGTGACAGGGACCGTACCGTCACACAATGGAGTTGCGTGATGAGAAAATCTCACCCTCCGTACAGGGGCGCCTCAGGTGAGCGGCGGACCTGGCTCCGGGTTCGGCACCGGCTCAGGACCCGGGGGGATCGGGGACGGGGGCTGCGGGGGTGCGGGCGGAGTCGGGGGGGAGGGTGGGGGCGGTGTCGGGCCGGGGGGCGGTGGTACCGGGGCGGGGGGCGGCTCGGGAGCCGGGGGTGGCTCCGGGGGCGGTACCGGGTGGGGCTCCGGGTGCTGCGGGTCCGGGCCCGGGGCCGGTTCCGTGGGGACACGGTCCGGATACGGGTTCGTCATGGCGTCCTCCAGCCAATCGGCACAGGTCGGCTCTGGACTACTCCCCCGCGTACCCGACGGCGGCGCCACCAGTCACTCACCCGCGTCACCGCGGGCGTCCAGGTGGGCCCATTCCGTGCCCCGGCCTACCCGAGCCGCGCCGCCTCCGCCCCGGCCGCAAGTCCCGGCCGTGGGCTGGACAGGACCGGAACCGAGGTCGTCGTCAGGTGCTGGGCCGGAGTCATGGAGGCCTGGGCGAGGACGATGACGTCGGCGTCGGTGACCTCGTCGGCGGCCGAGGCCACCAGCTGTGCGCAGCCGTCGGTGTCGCCCGCCTCGAAGCGGGCGAAGGCGCCCTCGACCAGGCGGGTCCGTACGTCGACGGGGCGACCGGCGCGGTGCGCCTCCTCCTCGATCAGGGTCACCGTCGGCCCGAGCGTGCTCTCGACGGTGGCGAGGACGACGACCCGAACACCCGTGGCCACCGCGGCCGCCGCCATCGGGCGGTCGACGCGCAGCACCGGCACCCCGGCCTCGGCGGCAGCCGATTCCGCGACGCCGCCGATGGTGGAACAGGTGCACAGCACGGCCCGCGCCCCCTCGGCGACGGCTCGGTGCAGGGCTGTGCGGACGTCGTCCGCGACGGCTCCGGCTCCTTCGCGGCGGGCCCGGCCGAGCAGGTCCTCGTGGACGAAGTGCCGCAGGTCGAGACCCTGGTGGTGCTCGTCGCGCAGCGCGTCGAAGACCGGGATGTGCAGGGGCGAGGTGTGCAGGAGGGCGAGCATCAGAACCGCCCGGGGTGCGCCCGCAGCCAGTCCGTGGCCGCCGCCAGCAGTCCGGGATCGGCCACCGGGGCCTCGTCGGGGTGGCGTTCGGCCCACTTCACGACGTACGGGCACAGCGGCGCGACGACGACTCCCTCGCGCGCCGCCATGCGGTACAGCTCGCGTGCCAGGGAGCCCGCGATGCCCTTCCCCTCGTGGGCCGGTTCCACGATGGTGTGGACCGGGACGAGGGCGCGTGCCGGGGATTCGAGGACGAAGTACTCGATGTGGCCGACGACTTCGTCGCCCTGGAGTGCCTCCAGGCGGCCCGCCGCCCGGTCGTCGCGGATCTCTGTCTCGCCCATGGCACGCTCCCGGTCCGTCCTGCGTCCTGTGTCCTGCCTCCGGGGCCGGGCGCTGTCAGGCCACCGGTACGGCCTGCGGGCTGCGCTCCTGGTCGGAGCCCGGCACCGGCTCGGACGGGTCGGCGCCCAGGGCCACGATGCGGTTGGCGCCGTCCACGTGCACGACCCGCGGCTCGAACTCCCGCGCCTCGGCGTCGGTCATCTGAGCGTAGCTGATGATGATCACGAGGTCGCCGGGGTGGACGAGATGGGCGGCGGCGCCATTGATCCCGATGACCCCCGAGCCGCGCTCGCCCTCGATGACGTAGGTCTCCAGGCGGGCGCCGTTGGTGATGTCGACGATGTGGACGAGCTCGCCGGGCAGCAGGTCGGCGGCGTCGAGCAGGTCCGCGTCGATGGTCACCGATCCCACGTAGTGCAGGTCGGCCTGGGTGACGGTGGCGCGGTGGATCTTGGACTTGAACATGGTACGCAACATCTGAGCACTCCTGCGAGTAGGCTCCCTGCCTGCGTTCTTGCAGGTCAAGGGCGGTTTTCACACCTTACAGCGAGTCGACTCATGCTGACCGATCGCCGACTTTCTGGCGGTGCATCAGGCCACGGCGCTGGAGTGCCCGGAGTCGTCGCCGACCCCTGCGCTGCCCCACGACGAACGGCCGACGCAAGCCTACGCAACGGGCTTCGAAGACGTTCGTGACCATCGCCACAGCGAGGCGTCCACCTGTCTCGCCGAGAGCCTAGCAGCGTGACGCGGGCCGGATGATCAAGTCCGCACCAGGACGCTCCCAGCTCACTGCGGCCCGGCCCAGCCGATAGGAATCCGGGGAGGTCAGGGCACGACTTGATCAAGCGGCGCGGAACACGGCCGAGGTGGCAAGGATGCCGAGCACGTCCACGAGCTGGGTCTACAGAGAGGCTTCGAAGCTCGGGCTGAAGGGATACAAGCCGGGCCGCGGCAGAGAATCCAATAGCTCGATGCCACGCCCGCAGCTCTGGCCTAACCCATCGGCGTCGATCTTGCCTGGGGGCAGATGGATTCCCGCCCTCGAAGGCAAGGGACGGGATTCCGACGACTGAGCTGCCGCCCGGCGCGGGTAGCGGCCCGTGATCGGGGAACTCACCAGCCCTCGACGCGGCACAACCGGTCGTCAGCTCTTGGTCGCGATGTAGTAGGCGTTGATCGGGTCGCCCTCCACCGACTTGATATCAATGTCCTCGAAGCCGGCCTCCTTCAACATCCGCAGCGCCGTCTCCTGCCCCCACACGGTGCCCAGCCCCGCCCCGCCCGTGCTGAGCGAGGTCGTCATGCAGTAGAAGACGGAGAAGCCGTAGAGCGCCGGTCCGAAGGGATGCCCGATGTTCCCCTCCAGCTTGCTGGAGGCGGCGATGTCACCCATGAGGAACGTGCCTCCATCGCGCAGGGCCCTGGCGATTGCCGCCATTGTTTCGACGGGACGCGCCAGGTCGTGGATCACGTCGAAGGCGGTGACGAGGTCGTACTCGCCGGTGATCTCCGCTGCATCGGCAAGCATGTAACGGAGGTTGGTCAGCCCCGCGCGGGCCGCCTCGGTACGCGCGGTCTCGATGCCGGCTTCCGACTGGTCCAGACCGTGGAAGCGGCTGGCCGGGAAGGCCCGCGCCAGTACGAGAGGCGCGTGTCCCTGTCCGGTGCCCACGTCCAGAACGTCGATCCCGGCGCGCAGCCGCTCCTCGAGCCCCGGCACCAGCGGCACGATCGTGCCCACGAGCGCAAGGTCGTAGACCCGGGCGGTCTCCTCGGCCTGCAGGGCCTGGAACCGCGGATATGCCGAGTAGGGCACACCGCCGCCGTCGCGGAAGCAGCGGACGACCTGCTGTTCGACCTCTCCCATGAGCGCGATGTACGGCATCATCCCGGCCAGGTTGTCCGGGCCCGCCGCGGTCGTCAGCGAGGCGGCGTGCTCCGGCGGCAGAGAGTACGTCTGCCGCTCCGGCTCGTACTCCACGAAGCCGCCGACGACCATGCCGCCCAGCCACTCGCGCACATACCGCTCGTCGAGGTCCGCCGCTTTGGCGATATCCGCGCTGGTCGACGGCGGAAGGGCAGCCAAGGTGTCGAACAGACCACACTGGTGGCCGACGCTGGTGAGCAGGGCGAGCGCGGCCTTGTTCAGGACATCGACGACTTCCCCCGCGAACGCCTCCTGCCTGGCGGGATCCAAGGGCGCCTGCTGCGTACCGAGAGTGGACATGATCACTCCTTCCGCCCGGGGTGGCCGCGATACACCAAAGAACGCTGGTCCACATTCGTCACGGTACGCCCGTAATGCGGCCCCTGGATCTTACGAAGTGGAGACGCTCTCATCGAGCTTCATGCCGCACGGCCGGCTGTAACACGGGCAGGCAGGCCGCTGATCGCCAGCTGTCGATGACCCTGGGCGTCCCGGCGAACGGCCCTGTGGGGCGCGTCCGGCCTGCCCAGGAGTTCCGCCGCCTGATGCTGCGTGTGTTCTGCCGACAACTGAGCCTCCGCGACGGCGTCACCCCGCTCACGCACCAGATCGCCTCACAGATCGGCAGTTCGGCGTCTTCCGTGCTGCTGCGTTTCACAGGCGACCCTTGCGCTGTCGTGCTTCTGCAGCGGTTTGCGCCGGGATTCAGTAACGGCTCGCAGTGTCGTCAGGCCCTGTTGAGCCGGGCCGCGATTCCGTGACCGATCAGCAAATACATAACCGCAGGGAGTCCGTAATTGAGGATGACACGTAGACCCTCTGTGTCCATCGTGAAAATGTCCTGCGACCACCAGGCCAGCCACTCCGCCGTTCCCTGCACGAACTCGACGAACACGTTCGCCTGGTTCGCATCGAGCAGGAACAACAGGATCCACAGGACCAGCAGACCTGCCGAAGTGTCGGCGATCGTGCAGACGGTCAGCGCCGTTCGTCGGCCCGCGGCCTGGCGGCGCGCGAAGTGGTCAGGAGGCGAGGGCTGGTTGTAAGCGGGGTATCCGGAAGCCGGGTCTGGATTACTCACGAGAGATTCCGATCTGACGAGGTGTCGTGTAGGTGCGGTCACCCGAGACGTTGCAGTGGAAATTCAATGCGGGGCATTTGCCGCCCCTCTCTCCAACTGCGTCTCACCTATGCAGCCGCGTTACACCTCAATCCGTGACGCCTCCAATATGGTTGCCTATTTGGGAACTTACCGAAATGTTCACGTGCTACGGCATATTCGGGGATGATGCAGCTGAAGTTGCCCCCAGTGAACGGACAGCGTGAGGGGTGTGTTCATGACATGCCGACCTGGTCATCATCGGCCGAGCAAGCGGTCACGCGTGATCGAAGTCGATGACGGCGGCGTCGTCGCGGGGGCGGGTGCGGCAGGTCAGGACGTGGCCGGCGTCGATGTTTCGGCCTGGCCGAAGTCGCAGTCGTCGATTCGTTCGGCCCGTTGGTCGAACTTCCGGCGCTGTTAACTGACGATACAACTGACGGTGAGGGCCGGGGGCTGGCATTTCGCTCATGTTGTTCGGGCTCTTCCACTCCGCGTGGTTCGTCGCCTGCCGTCTTGACCCCGCTACGGCCGTGTCGATCTTTTGCGCATCGACGCACTCGGCCACATGGAGCTCGAATAGGCAGGGCGCCGAACTGCGGCTCACCTTCGACGGCACGATCATCGAGACCGGCACCGACTCCGCGGCCGTAGCCGGTGGAGCCGCCGTACTGGACGTCGACCACGCCGATGCCGCGGCTGAGGGCTGTTGAGTCCGTGGCGGCGTCGCTGAACGGTTCTTCGGCAGGCGCAGATAATGATTCGTTCGCCGATTCGGGATCTTGTTAGCGTGCTGCTGTGACACACGGCAGCTTCAGCACCTTTGTTCCCGAACGTGTCGCCGAGGCAATCCTGCGCGAACATGGAGCAGACCTCGACAGCGTCGAGCGCGGCCGAGGCTGGACCAATGCCACGTGGCTGACCGATGAGCTTGTCGTGCGTGTTGCGACCAGGCCCGGAACGACGGACTTGCTCCGTGAAGAACAGCTGGTGAGGCTTCTTCCTGCGGAAGTCGGTTACCCGTCCATCATCGACTCGGGCGTCCGGCAAGGTCATGAGTGGGTGCTGACCCGACGGGTGACCGGGGAGAACCTGGAGGAGGTTTGGCCGTCGCTGGACCCCACGGCCCGGTCACGCGCCGTCGGGCAGATGTGGGAACGAGCCCGTCACGTCCACCGAGTCGACGTGGCCGCCGCCGCACCACACGCCCGCCCTCGATCGCCGTTCTTCCCACAGAGCGAGGCGGAGGCATCGGCCGGCCTCGAACGGCTTGTCACAGCAGGAGAACTCACCACAACCCAGGCCAAGGGAGTCGGCTGGGCACTCGACCGCTTCTGGGCCGCCCTGCCCAAGGCGACCACGGCACTGAACCACGGCGACTTCTGCACGCCGAACACTCTTTGGCACGAGGGCCAAGTCGTCGCGCTGCTCGACTTTGAGTTCGCCGTCGTCGCGCCCATCGCGATCGACCTCAACGAGATCATCAAGATGGCCTTCGGGCCTGGCGACCCCGACGAACGCGCACCGCTGCAGGCCGTGGTTCGTCGCATTGCCACATCAGCGCTGGACACGGCGGGCGGCCCCGACGTGCTCGTTGGCTACTCCATCATGCTCGAAATGTGGGTGCTGGAGAACGAACTGGCCGCAGACGAACCCGACGAGGCCGACCGAGCCAATGCCGCTGCCATGCTCACGGCCTTCGCCGAGGGAAACGGCGGGTACTTCGCACCACTCCTCACCGATATCGGGCAACGAGGTCGCTGATCGGCGGCGCCTGCCGGAGCCACACGTTGCTGTTCCTCACCCACACAATCAGGCGCGACTTCTGCCTGGCGTCAGGGCGAGAGCTGCTGAGGCCGCTGCTATGGCGGCCCTTCGCGTAATGGCCATGCCAAGAATCGTGGCGTGTATCAACGATTCCCGTCCCTCAAGGTGTGCCCCATCCAAATGGGTTGACCTTGCCTCAGGGGCAGACCCGATCCTTCTGGTCATGCACAGTGATGACGATGCCCTCCTGGCGGAGCAGATGGCCTACTACCGCGCAGGGGCGTCCGAGTACGACCGGCCCTATGCAGAACTGGAGGAGCTGCAGCGGTTGCTGACCCTGGTCGATGACCTTCCAATCGGCGGAGATGTGCTGGAACTGGCCTGCGGAACAGGCCAGTGGACCCCGAAGCTTGCCGCCCGGTCCGGGTCGGTGACAGCTGTCGACGCGTCAGCCGAAATGCTGGCCATCGCCCGTGCGCGTACTCCCTTCCGCAACGTCCGGTTCCTTCAGGCCGATCTCTTCGAGTGGCGGCCGTCGCGACGCTTCGACACGGTGTTCTTCGCCTTCTGGCTCTCCCATGTTCCGCCGACGCGGTGGTCCGACTTCTGGAACACCGTCGCCGCCATGCTCACACCAGGTGGCAAAGCGATCTTCATCGACGACGGCCCCGCAGCTGCTGCGAGCGAGGAAGGCGTCACAGACAGGCCCGTTCCCACGGTGCTGCGCCAACTCGATGACGGCAGCAAGTACCGCATCGTGAAGGTGTTCCACGACGCCCGGACACTCGCCGACGGCCTCACAGCACTGGGATGGGCGGTCCGAGTCCGGGCCATGGGCGGAAGCATCATCGGCATCGCAGAACCTCCGGCCAGTCCCGCCTAACTGGCCGGTTCCTCCCCTGCCGCGCGCGCGACCACCGCCATCCCCACTCGCCCCGTTAACGCGTACACGCGAACGTACTCAAGCGGGTACACGGGAATGTGGTCGCGACGGCCGTTCGTCACGTGACAGTGCGGCCCAGGTAGGCAGCCAGTCACCGTAGATCTCGCGTACGACGGGGAGCGCCGTCTCAGCGACGTGCCGAACCGTGTCGTAGGGGTGCCCGATGGCCTGGGCCAGGTCCCAGCCGTGGACCAGCACCTCGATCACCAACTGCTCGACAAGCCGTCGACCGGGGGCGGTCCCGTAGCGCCGCTCAAGCATGCCCGGGCGTGCGAAGGCCGACCGTGCGGCCCGGGATGCGGTACGGAAGGCCGCGACCAGTGGTGTTGCGGCGGATGACGGAGCGCAGCACGGCCTGCTGCGTTCGCAGCGTGCGGATCTGCTTCTCCAGCGCGTCGATGTGCGTCACGGCCACGCCTGACAGGGTGCTCTCGCACTCCAGTACGTCCCGCATCTTCGCCAGCCCCAGGCCCAGCCCCCGCGTAGTGTCTGCGCCAGCTGCAGCCGGGCCAGTGCCTCGGTGTCGTACAGCCGGTAGCCGGCCGGAGTCCGACCTGCCGGGTGAACGACCCCGGCGTCCGACCAGTGCCGGATCAGCTTCACCGACAGCCCGGTCTTCCGGGCGACTTCCCCGATACTCCAGAGCGTGTTGTCACCGACGTGCATGCGCTCCGCCCTTGGGTCTCCCATGGAGGGAGCGTCAACAGGCACCGGGCTTCCGCTGCCCTTCGCCGCGGGCTTCCACGGGGACGTTTGGGTGGACGCGGCTGGACACACGGTGGGCAAGCGCAGGTGTTGCCCGTCGTGGCGGCTGCTGAAGGCATCGAGCAGGCAGGTGGGCGCGGACACTTCGGGGTGATGCGGCCCTGCTGCCGAGATGACGGTGGCCAAGAGATTCAGGTCGGCAAAGAACGTCAGGGCATCGGCCGAGGCGGTGCCGTTCAGCAGGTCGGGCAGTTCTTGTTCTCGGAGGAAGGCGTTGTGATCAAGACACTACTGGACGAGCGACGGCCCTCTGACGCCCCAGTAGATCGATGATCGGCTCGACTGCGGGGATAATGATCAGCTGCCGATACCGAAGTGCACATACTGCGGTTCCACGAACTCGCGGTCGCCGCCGCCTTGCAGTGTGTAGCCCGAGGTCACCCACTCCGACGCATCGGGGTCATGCCGGTGACAGGTGAGGTAGTCGCCCCAAGTGCCTCTGTCCGGGCCCTGTGTGCTCTTCCGGGTGAAGACCAGACGCCAGTCGGCGCCGTCGCGGAACCCGACGAGATGGCTCGGATGCAGCGGGCCGCCTCCCATGAACAAGCTCAGCCCAACGACGCCCTGGGCGTTCGGGCAGGCCGCCGGGAAGGCATAGGCCGACTCCTCGTTCCAGATCTCGGGTTGCTCCACCAGCGTCTGCGTCGTGACATCGACGACCGCGCCCTTGACGTAGGGCATGGGCCGGCCGGAGCGCGACGCGGCGGTCCACAGGAAGCCGGCCCGGGTGCCGCTCACCCAGGCACCGGTGATCCGGGAGTCCACCCGCTCAGCCAGCCAGTCCTTACCGTCAGGCCCTACGGACCTGTAGTTGTTGGCGTTCCACGGGCTGACCTGGACGTCGAACCAGCCCACGGTGTTGGAGCTGTCCGGCCAGCCGTGCACACGGAGGCCGGTGCCACCGTTGTGGCTGGCGAAGAACATGCTTCCGGCGGCGCCCTGGGTGAGCCGCAGTGAACCACGCTCCGTGGTCGACCACCACTGGTGGCTCAGCGCGTTTCCTGCCTCCAGAGCGTCCAGGGGGAACTTGAAGACGAAGGCACGCTGCCAGCTGCCGCCGCGGTTGAAGGCGTTGAACGTGACGTAGAGGTGGTTCGCGCTGGTCGCCGCGTCCGGGTAGTCGAACCACATGTTCCGCCAGTCCGGGTTCAGGGAGATCGGTGCGAAGTCCCACCAGTGAAAGGTGGAAGGATCCGTGTTGTGGGAGACCGCCACGCGGAACACGTTGTTGAAGACCCCGGGCTGTTGGGGGTCATCAGCCGCGATGTACTGCAGAATCCATATCCAGATCCGGCGGCTCGGCTCGAACATCACTATCTGGTCGCAACAGAAACCTCCGGCCGCCGAAGGAAGGGCGGTGAAGGGATTCACCAGTTCCCATTGCTTGCCGACCGTACCGCTGCGGCTGGCGAACCAGTTGCCCGTGACGAAGATGTCACTGTTCGACGTCGCGACCGTGGTCTCGGTGATGGTGCTTGTCTGCTTGCTTGTCGCCTGGTCGTCCAGGCCGATGTTCTGGACAAGACGAACGGTGGCCATGACTGCCGTCCTCCCAGGAATTCACTTCGTTCTGTGGTTTACGGCTCGTGGGATTCCGGCGTGGTGCTGGGCTGCTCGTCGGACGTCGGTGGGGCGTCCTCCGGGACGGTCTCGGGAATCTGGTCGGAGGTGGGACCCATGGGCTTGCGCCGTCGGGCGAACCTCCTCTCACGCTCGTCCAGCAGTTGCTTCAGCTCGTCAGCCTGCTCGGCGGACGGGACGTCGGACCGGGCCGCCGCTACCTGATCGGCATGCGACTGTGCCGGTCCGGCCTGGGCGAGTGCCGCGTCCTCGGCTTCGTATCCTCGGCCGCCGCGTGTTTCGTCAGGCATGTGTCACAACCTCCTGTCTCACTCCGTGAGGTGCTCTCTGGCCCTGCGCCATTCGCTGCGTGCGAGCAGCGAGAAGGCCAGAGTGGCGCAGAGCGCAAGAACGATGATCGCCCATTCCAGGGCACCGCTTCCCAGGTCGGGACTCACCCCGAAAACTCGCTCGATCCAGTCACGCCAGACCAAGGTGACGACGAAGAGGATTCCACAGATCGCAGCGGCGACGGTTTCCACCCACGCCCGCATGCGCACGTTCTGCATCATGACGGATGCCCCTAGTGACGAATGATGTCCGGGCTCCGAGGGCCCTAACTCCAGTAGGCGCCACGATTTGACAATCAGCAACTCCGCCCCAAGAGTTGTCGATTCGGTATTCGCTTCACATTTTTCGGCGTCAACAAATCCGGGCGTAGCGGCTGACGTCCCTGGTTGACGTCGGCCCCGAACGCGGCCTGCTCCGGTCAGGCGCCGTGCCATAGGCAAGGAATGCGGTTGAAGCTTTCGACCTTTCCGTTGGTCCAGAAACAGTGTGGACGGGTGAATTCCCTTCTCGTCGGGGAGGTTTCGGCATGAGCGAGGCGGGAGTGGTCGTCGACGGCGGTGTGGATCAGGTCGCCGGGCCGGTCGTGTTCGTAGCGGCGGCATCTGGTGGCGCCCGAGGATCCGGCTGATGGTCCGGGCGGGAACGCCGGTGTGCTCATCCGGCGCATCCGGTCCGGTTCGCAGGGTGCGGTGGGCCTTGAGCACACGACGTTCGACGGCCGCGGGTGCCCAGGTGCCAGATCCTCGAGGGCTCACACTCACCCCTCGCCGACTTCGCCGACGGACGCCAGGCACAGGCTCAGAAGCAGTCCGCGGGCATGTCGAGGGTGGTGCGGTCGAGGCTTTCCAGCAGCGCGAACTGCGCCTCGGTCCTGGGCAGTTCGTACCGGAAGAAGTACTGACCCGCCCGGCGCTTGCCCTCGTAGAAGGCGCCGCTGTGTCCGGCGGCGGTCAGCATCTGCTCCAGCCACATCCAGGCGACCACGACGTGTCCCACGGCCTCCAGATAGACCGAGGCGTTGGCGAGGGTGGTCTCGGCGTCCCCGGCCTCCCACAGGCGCTGCGTCACGGCGGCGACGCGGGCGACGGAGGCGTCCAGCTGTCGTCCGAAGCCGGCGATCTGGTCGTCCGCGGCCGCCGCGCGGGCGGTCGTCGCCGAGACGGTCTCGATGAGCAGGCGGAGCCCCGCGCCGCCGTCCATGACGACCTTTCGGCCCAGCAGGTCGAGGCCGTGGACGCCGTGCGTCCCCTCGTGGATGGGGTTGAGCCGGTTGTCCCGGTAGAACTGCTCGACGTTGTACTCGCGGGTGTAGCCGTAGCCGCCGTGGACCTGGATGGCGAGGTTGTTGGCCTCCAGGCACCACTGGGAGGGCCAGCTCTTGGCGATCGGGGTGAGCATGTCCAGCAGAAGTCCGGCCCTGGCGCGCTCGTCGGCCGTCGGGGCGGTGCGCTCGTCGTCCAGCAGCCGCCCGCAGTACAGGATGAGAGCCAGCGCGCCTTCGACGTACGACTTCTGGGCGAGGAGCATGCGCCGGACGTCGGGATGCCCGACGATCGGGATCTGGGGGGTGGTGGCGTCCTTGGCCATGAGGGGGCGCCCCTGGGGCCGGGTGCGCGCGTAGTCCAGGGCGTGGAGGTAGCCGGTGTACCCGAGCGCTGTCGCACCGAGTCCGACACCGATGCGGGCCTCGTTCATCATGTGGAACATGTAGGACAGTCCGCGGTGGGGCTCCCCGACCAGGAAGCCGACGGCACCGGGGGCCCCGCCGGGCCGGAAGGCGCCCTCACCGAAGTTCAGCAGCGTGTTCGTCGTCCCGCGGTACCCCATCTTGTGATTGAGGCCGGCCAGGGCGACGTCGTTGCGCTCGCCGAGTGTCCCGTCGGCCTCCACCAGGATCTTGGGGACGATGAACAGCGAGAGTCCCTTCACCCCGGGCGGGCCGCCGGGGATCCTGGCCAGAACCAGGTGGACGATGTTCTCGGTCAGCTCGTGGTCGCCACCCGAGATCCACATCTTGTTGCCGAACAGGCGGTAGGTGCCGTCGTCGGCCTTTTCCGCGCGGGTGCGCACGTCGGCCAGCGAGGAGCCCGCCTGTGGTTCCGACAGGCACATGGTTCCCGAGAAGCGGCCCTCGACCATCGGGCGGACGTAGGTGTCGATCTGCTCGGGAGTGCCGTGGGCCAGCAGCAGGTTCGCGTTGCCGATGGTGAGGAAGGGGTAGGCGGCCGTTCCCACGTTGGCTGCCTGGAACCAGGCGAAGCAGGCGTTGGCCACCACGCCGGGCAACTGCATGCCGCCCACCTCGTGGTCCATGCTTCCGCCGATCAGCCCGGCGTCGGCGAAGACCTTCAGGGCCTCTTCGACCTCGGGGATGATGTGCACGCGCTCGCCGTCGAAGTGCGGCTCCTGGGCGTCGTTCTTCTTGTTGTGCGGGGCGAAGTGCCGGGTGGCGATCGTCTCGCTGAGGTCCAGTACCGCGTCGAAGGTCTCACGCGAGTGGTCGGCGAAGCGGGGGCGCGCGGTCAGGGATTCGACGTCGAGCCACTCGTGCAGGAGGAAGTCGAGGTCTCGGCGGGAGAGCAGGAGGGAGGCCATGGTGATCTTCTTCTCGGGTTCGGGGTGCTTGTGCGAGGGGGCGGGGAGCTGTTACCGGCCGGTCAGACCGTGGTGCCGAGGCCGCCGTCGACGGGGATGACGGCGCCGGTGACGTAGGCGCCCGCACGGCTGGCCAGGTAGACGGCGACGCCCGCCATGTCGTCCGGCCGCCCGATCCGGCGCAACGGAGCCGCCTTGGCGATCTCCTCACCCATGGCGTCCAGGGTCGCGGCCATCATCTTCGACTCGAAGGGGCCGGGCGCGATGGCGTTCACCGTGATGCCCTGTGGCCCGAGCTCCTTGGCCAGCACGCGGGTCAGGTGGTGCAGGCCCGCCTTGCTGGCCGCGTAGGAGTAGGCCGAGGCCGGGCTGACGTGCAGGCCGTCGATGGATCCGACGTTGATGATCCGCGCGGGGTCCTCCATCGACCCGGCGGCGCGCAGCTTCGGCAGGAGAGCCTGGGTGAGCAGGAAGGGGCTGCGCAGGTTGAGGTCCATCACCTTGTCCCAGCCGCTGACCGGGAACTCGTCCAGGGGCGCGCCCCAGGTGGCGCCGGCGTTGTTCACCAGGATGTCCAGCCGCTCCTCCCGCTCACCGATGGCTGCGGCGAGTCGGTGGCACTCCTCCTCGCGCGACAGGTCGGCGGGGAGCGCGACCGCCTGGCCGGGACCGGAAAGCCCGCGCACGGCCTCCTCGCAGGCTTCCGCCTTGCGGGAGCTGACGTAGACCTTGGCACCCGCTTCGACCAGGCCCCGGGCGATCATCAGGCCGATGCCGCGGGAACCTCCGGTCACCAGGGCGGTCTTGCCGGAGAGGGAGAACAGTGAGGTCACGGTGGACTCCTGAGGTGGGAGGGCGGCCGGGCAGGCTGTTTCCCGACGCAGGCTGGATACTAAGCAGTCGCTTAGCCTCTGGCCAAGCCCTGCCCCACGGAAACCGGTCCGTACCCCCGGTCCACTCGGCCACCCGACGAGGCACAGACATCAATCGGCGACCGCCGACCGCAGGCGCTCCTGATGCGCCCGCGCCATGGCCATCAGCCCGGCGAGGGCGTCCCGGGTGCGGACGAGGTCGGCGATGCGCTCGGAGAGCCGGTCGTGCTCCTGCGCCATCCGCTCCAGCGCGGCGTCGGAGTTCTCCTCACTGGGAGAGTCGACGCACGGCAGCAGTTCGGCGATGGTGCGGCTGGACAGCCCTGCGGCGAACAGCCGCTGGATGAACACGACCCGCTCGACCTCGTGGTCCGTGTAGTGCCGCTGCCCACTGGCACTGCGGGTGCTGGTGAGCAGCCCCTGCTCCTCGTAGTAGCGCAGGGACCGGACGCTGACTCCGGCCCGTGCCGCCAGCTCCCCGATGCGCATGCCATCTCCCTCGGTGCTGTGGGCTGAGCCACAACCCTTGCCTCTGACGTCAGTGTCAGGTTTTAGCGTAGCCGCCGCGCCCGGTTGTCCGGTGCCGATGACGAAGGAGCCATGACATGACAACCCTGTTCACGCCGTACCAGCTGGGGGACCTGACGCTGCCCAACCGGGTGGTGATGGCCCCGATGACACGCGTCCGTGCCGCCGCCGGCGGTCTGGCCACGCCGTCGATGGCGACTTACTACGCCCAGCGGGCCACGGCCGGACTGATCGTGAGCGAAGGGGTGCAGCCGAACGTGGTCGGGCAGTCCAACCCCGGCACGCCGGGACTGCACACCGACGAGCAGGTCACCGCGTGGCGCCCGGTGACTGATGCCGTGCACGCCAACGGCGGACGGATCTTCGCCCAGATCATGCATGGCGGACGGGTTTCGCACCCCGACACCACCGGGGTGCAGCCGGTCGGTCCCTCGGCCGTCGCGGCCGACGGGTGGAAGCTGTTCACCCCGACCGGGCTCCAGCCGGCGCCGGTCCCGCGCGCGCTGGACACCGCCGAGGTGTCCGAGCAGGCCGAGTCCTACGCTCAGGCCGCCCGCCGCGCCATCGACGCCGGCTTCGACGGCGTGGAGCTGCACGGCGCCAACGGCTATCTCATCTCGCAGTTCCTGTCGTCCAACGCCAACCTGCGCACCGACCGCTACGGAGGCTCGGTGCGCAACCGCATCCGCTTCGCCGTCGAGGCGGTGTCCGCAACCGCCGAGGCCATCGGCGCGGCCAGGACCGGAATCCGTCTGTCACCGGGCGTGACCTTCTGGGGAGTCGAGGAGACCGACGTCCCCGAGCTCTACACCGCGCTACTGACCGAACTGTCCCGCCTCGGGCTGGCCTACATCCACCTCGAAGCCACCGCCGAGGAGGAGGTGCTGGCCGGCCTGCGCCGCGCATGGCCGGGCACCCTGATCATGAACCCCGTGCTCCCGATGGGACCGAAGCACACCGGCCGGGACGAGGCCGACCACTGGCTCGACCTGGGGGCCGAGCTCATCAGCTTCGGCCGCGCCTTCATCTCCAACCCCGACCTGGTCGAGCGGCTGCGCACCGGAGTGCCGCTCGCTCCCGTCGACGAGTCCACGTACTACCAGGGCGGCGACGCGGGATACCTGACCTACCCGGCCTACCAGTACACGGCCTGACACCGCCCCCTCGGCACCCCGGGCGGGTCCAGGGCGCGAAACGCCGTCCTGGACCCGCACCGAGATCCACGTCACTCCACGGCGGTGGGGCGGCGCGAGGCAGCCATCGCCTCGTCCACATCCCGCAGGGGACGCAGCCGGTAGGTGTAGGAGTAGTCGCGGTTCGCGAACAGCTTGTACTCGTCGTGCGTGTGGGCGCCCCAGCTGTTGTCGCCGCCCACGCCCATCTGGCGGTGACTCACCCGGAGCACGACCTCCTCCCTCGGGGTCAGCTGGTAGTCGTGGCGCGCGCCGACCGACAGGTCCTCCGGGGTGAAGTGCGAGGCGTTGACCTCCAGCAGGGGTTCGCCGGAGACGAGCAGGCCGGTGCCGTCGCGGCCGGTGAGGGCGATCCAGCGGACGTCGGTCTTGTTGCCGTTCTCCTGGGGGCGGATGTACGACTCCCACTGGCCGGAGACGGTGCCGGAGTGGCGGCCCACGTCGGTGCCGTTGTTGCGGTCCCAGTGGTTCTCCTCGGGGCCGCGGCCGTAGTAGTGCAGGTTCTCCAGGCGGCCGGGGAGGAAGAGGAGCGTGCCGACCTCCGGGATGTACGGCAGGGAGGACGCGCCCGGGTGCAGGGTGTTGTCGACCTTGATCTCGCCGTTGCCGAAGACCGTGTAGGTGGTCGTGTACGTCGACTCCGTGGTCGTGGGCAGGGTGCCGCTGACCTTGATCTCGACGGCCCTGTCCCGCAGGCCGCGCGCGGCGACACCCGTGACCTTGCGGTCCGCGCCGGCGTCGCGCCAGGTCCGGTTGCGGGTGTGCTGGCCGTTGCCGTGGTCGTTGTCGGTGGGCGCCCGCCAGAAGTTCGGGACGGGGCCCGAGGAGATCAGCTGGGCCCCGCCGGCCTTGTACGAGGTGATGACGCCGGTCTTCTTGTCGACGGTCACCGAGAAGCCCTTGCCCGAGACGGTGACCGCACTGGCACCGTCCTCGTACGTCAGTACCGGAACGCCGTCCAGCGGGGCCGGCGTCACCGCCGGACTGCCCGCGTCGACCGGCAGCTGCTGCTTGGCGACCTCGAAGCCGGCCCTGGCCCACTTCGTCGTCTCCTGCGTGGTGAAGGACAGCTCCAGGAAGTACTCGGTGCCCGGCGCCGGGTCGGCCGGCACCTTGAAGGGCACGGTGATGTCCTTGCTGGAGAGCGGCGCGACGTCCAGCTGTGCGCGGGTCAGCCTCCCGCGCTGGACCGCCCGTCCGTCGGCGACGAGTGTCCAACGGCCCTCGAACTCGCGCAGGTTGGTGAACAGGTTCTCGTTGGTGAGGGTGACCGCCGCGCCGGGGGTGAGCCGGTCGCCGGAGGCCGGGGCGGCGTTGACCGCCTGGTAGATCCGTTTGATCTCGGCGGCCTTGCCCGTGTGTCCGCGGTCGGCGGTGATGATGCCGTCCGCGACGAAGTTGAAGTCGTTGGGGCTGTCGCCCCAGTCGCCGCCGTACGCGAAGAAGGTCTTCTCCTTCGGCCGCTTCTCGGTGAGCTCGACCGTCGCCGCGTCGAACCAGAACCGCACCCCGTCGTCACGGGGACCGCGGCTGTCGGAGGCCAGTTCCCCGGCGCTCAGCGCGCGGGCGTAGACGCGGGCCCGCCGGATGGTGCCGCTGAACTCCCGGCTGGGGTTGTCCGTGTCGGTGGCGAGCGCGAGGGACGCGGTGTTCCTGGCGGGCCTCTGGGTGGTGGTGCGGGTGGCCTTGGCCTCTCCGTCGACGTAGAGGGTGAGCCTGCCCGCGTCCGCGTCGAAGACGCCCGCGACATGGTGCTCGGTGCCGGTCCAGCCGTCGGGCAGCGCCCAGCTCGCCGTGATCCACTGGCCGCCGCCGTAGATGAAGAACTCGAGGTTCTTGTCGGTCTGTTTCAGCGCGTAGTGGGTGTCGCCCTTGGCGAGGATCGGCTGGTGGTAGCCGAGGACGTGCGGGGTGATCCACGCCTCCAGCGTCAGCGAGCCGGTGAGGTCGAGGCTCGCGTCGCGGGCGAAGACGGTGCCGCCGGCGACGCCCTTGGCCCGGTCGAAGGTGCCGCTGGGCGCGAGGATCTCGCCGCGCAGGCCGCCCGGCCCGGCCTCGGTGAACTGCTTGCGGGCCGGGGTGGGCCAGCTCAGCGACTGGTCCACGAAGTCCCAGATCCAGCCGCCCTGAAGGACGGGATAGCGGCGGATCAGGTCCCAGTACTTCTTGAAGTTTCCGTTGGAGTTCCCCATCGCATGGCAGTACTCGATCATGACGTACGGCCGGGTGTCGCCGGTGTTCTTCGCGCGGGACTCGACGGTGGCGGGGCTGTCGTACATCTCCGAGCGGATGTCGCTGATCGTCGGCCGGTCGTCGCCCTCGTACTGGACGACGCGCGTGGTGTCGTACGACTTGATCCAGTCGCGCATGGCCACGAACGTGCTGCCGCCGCCCGCCTCGTTGCCGAGCGACCAGATGACGACGCAGGCGTGGTTCTTGTCGCGGTGGACCATGTTCTGGGCGCGGGCGACGCACGCCTCGGTCCAGTCGGCGTGGTTGCCGGGGTACTGGCCGCGGATGCCGTGGGTTTCGAGGTTGGTCTCGTCGACCAGGTAGAGGCCGTACTCGTCGGCGAGTTCGAGCCAGATCGGGTTGTTGGGGTAGTGCGAGGTGCGGACCGTGTTCATGTTCAGCCGCTTGATGATCGTGATGTCCTCGATCATGTCCTCACGGGTGAGCGCGATGCCGCGGTCGGGGTGCATCTCGTGCCGGTTGGTGCCGCGGAAGGAGACGGGCTTGCCGTTGATCCGCATCAGGCCGTCCTTGAGCGCGAACTCGCGCAGGCCGACGCGGTGGGACAGGGTCTCGACCAGTTTCCCGGCCGGGTCGCGCAGGCGGAGGACGGCCGTGTAGAGGTAGGGGTGTTCGGCCGACCAGAGCTTCGGTGCGGGGACGGACTTCTCGGCCCGCACGGTCACGTCCTGGCCGACGGCGTCCACGTCGACGCCCTGCTGCAGGGGGCGGGACCAGACGGGATGACCGGTCGCGTCGTACAGCTGTGTCTCGACGGTGTAGCGTCCGGCGCCGCTGCCGGCGTAGGCACGCACGCTCGCGGTGACCGACAGGGCCGCCGCCCGGTAGCCGTCGCTCAGCGGGGTGTCCAGCTTGAAGTCGCGCAGGCGTACGACGGGGGTGGAGTACAGGTAGACCGAGCGGAAGATGCCGCTCAGCCGGATCATGTCCTGGTCCTCCAGCCAGTCGCCGTCGGAGTAGCGGTACACCTCCACCGCGATCTGGTTGGTGCCGGGCCTGAGGTGCTTGGTGATGTCGTACTCGGCGGGAGTGAAGGAGTCCTCCTTGTAGCCCACCAACTCGCCGTTGATCCACACGTAGTGGGCGGACTTCACGCCCTCGAAGTGCAGGAAGATCTGACGTCCGTTCCAGTCCTTCGGGACGGTGAACGTCCGTCTGTACTGGCCGACAGGGTTGTAGCGGGTGGGGGCGTTCGGCGGCTGGGTCTCCTCGCCGAGGCCGTTGGGACCCCAGTACGGGTAGGTGATGTTGACGTAGATCGGGAAGTCGTAGCCGTGCAGCTGCCAGACGGAGGGGACCGGGATGGTGTCCCAGTCCCTGTCGTCGACGTCGGGGCGGTAGAAGTCGGCGTCGCGGTCGTCGGGGCGGTCGGCGTAGGCGAACTTCCACTTGCCGTCGAGGCTCATGCGGTACGGCGAGCGGGTGCGGTCGGCTTCCAGGGCCTGCTTGACGTTCGCGTACGGCATCAGCGTGGTGTGCGGGGGCTCGGCGCCGACCTGGAAGAGGCTGATGTTGCCGTTCCACTCCGGGGTCCCGGCCGCCGCTCCGGGGCCCTCGGCCGCGTGCACCGTGGCGGACGATCCGGAGACGGCGAGCGCGCCGAGCAGGGCGGCTCCCCCCTCCAGGAGACGGCGGCGGCTGACCGGCACGTCCAGCGGGCGGGGCGGGGCGGCGGGAGACAGGGGGGTGTCCGGCATGACCATGGCCTTCCTCGCAACGACAGTGCGCTGCATGGTTGAGGGAGCGTCAGATCTTGTGCGGTGCTGTTGGTAAACCGAACGGAACCCTAGGATGCGAACCCCAGTGAAGCAATGATGCTGTCGGGCTTTGTTTGTTCCTGAGGGGCGAGTTGGCGCTCGAACTGCGTCCGGTACAGCTCGGCGTAGCGTCCCCCGGCCGCCAGCAGCTCTTCGTGTGTGCCGCGTTCGACGATCCGGCCGGCCTCGACCACCAGGATCAGGTCCGCGGTGCGCACGGTGGAGAGCCGGTGGGCGATCACGACCGCGGTCCTGCCCTCCAGCGCTTCCGCGAGTGCCTCCTGGACGGCCGCCTCGGAGGTGTTGTCCAGGTGGGCGGTGGCCTCGTCGAGGATGACGACGCGCTGGCGGGCCAGCAGCAGCCGGGCGATGGTCATCCGCTGGCGTTCGCCGCCGGAGAGGCGGTAGCCGCGCTCGCCGACCACCGTGTCGAGGCCGTCGGGCAGGGACCGTACGAGGTCGTCGAGGCGGGCGCGGCGCAGGGCGTCCCAGAGGTCCGCGTCGGTGGCGCTCGGACGGGCAAGGAGCAGGTTGGCGCGGACGGTGTCGTGGAAGAGGTGGCCGTCCTGGGTGACCATGCCGAGGGTGGCGCGCAGGGACGCGGCGCTCAGGTCGCGGACGTCGACGCCGCCCACGCGTACGGCGCCCTCGTCGACGTCGTACAGCCGCGGCAGCAGCTGGGCCACGGTCGATTTGCCGGCGCCGGACGAGCCGACCAGGGCGACCGTCTGCCCGGGTTCGGCGCGGAAGGAGATGCCGTGCAGCACCTCGGCGCCGCCGCGCGTGTCGAGGGTCGCCACCTCCTCCAGGGAGGCGAGGGAGACCTTGTCGGCGGACGGGTAGCCGAAGCGGACGTTCTCGAACTCCACCGGCACCGGGCCCTCGGGGACCTCCTTCGCGTCCGGCCTCTCCTCGATCAGCGGTTCCAGGTCGAGCACCTCGAAGACCCGCTCGAAGCTGACGAGGGCGCTCATGACCTCGACGCGGGCGCCGGCGAGCGCGGTGAGCGGCGCGTACATACGGGTCAGGAGCAGCGCCAGCGAGACGACGGCGCCCGGCTCCAGGGTGCCGCGCAGGGCGAACCAGCCGCCGAGGCCGTAGACCAGGGCGAGGGCCAGGGCGGACACCAGGGTGAGCGCGGTGATGAACACCGACTGCGCGGTGGCCGTCCGCACGCCGATCTCCGCCACCCGCCCGGCCCGGGCCGCGAACTCCTCCGACTCCTCCTCCGGGCGCCCGAAGAGCTTGACCAGCGTGGCGCCGGGCGCGGAGAAGCGCTCGGTCATGCGGGTGCCCATCGCCGCGTTCAGCGTGGCCGCCTCCCGCTGCATCCGGGCCATCCGGTGGCCCATGCGCCGGGCCGGGATCACGAACACCGGGAGCAGGACGAGGGCCAGCAGGGTGATCTGCCAGGACAGGGTGAGCATGACGGCGAGGGTGAGCAGCAGGGTGACGAGGTTGCTGACCACTCCGGAGAGCGTGTTGCTGAAGGCGCGCTGGGCGCCGATGACGTCGTTGTTGAGACGGGAGACGAGCGCTCCCGTACGAGTGCGTGTGAAGAACGCGACCGGCATGCGCTGCACATGATCGAACACAGCCGTACGGAGATCGAGGATGAGCCCCTCCCCGAGCGTCGCCGACAGACGTCGCGCGAGGATCCCGAGCGCCGCCTCCGCCACCGCGATCAGGGCGATCAGCAGGGCCAGGCGGACGACGGTGCTCTCGTCGCCGCCCGTCACGATCGCGTCGACGACGTGTCCGGCCAGGACGGGGGTCGCGACGGCGAGCAGCGCGGTCACCACCCCGAGCACGACGAAGAGCGCGATCCTGCGGCGGTGCGGGCGGGCGAACGCGGCGATGCGGCGCAGCGTGGCGGGGGCGAACGGGCGGCGCTCCCGTTCGGCGTTCATGACGCTGTGCAGCTGGGTCCAGGCTGTGGTCTCCATGCTCATGGGAGAGAAGGTAGAACCTCAAGCAATATCGAGGTCAAGGGCGAGGGGTGCGCCGCGCCGGATGTCCGTCCGCAGCCGGTCCGTAAGGCGCCGTCTCCGCTGCCGCAACCCGCCGTTGTCCCGGCACGGAGAACCTCTCCGGATGTGACAGCCGTACGACTCGCCACCGGACGCCTGATCCGGCGCCTCCCGGTCCGCCAGGTCCTGGTCCTGCTGCCGCTCACCCTCGTCGTCGTGGTCGCGGTGCGGCACCGGGCCGTGCTCGCCGAGGGCATCGGCCATCTGGCGACGGCCAAGTGGCCGTGGCTGCTCGCCGCGGCCTGCGCCACCTGTCTGACCTGGGTGGCGGCCGCGGTGACCCGGCAGGGTGCCGTGGTCGACCGGCTGCCGAAACTGCGGCTGCTCGTCACGCAGTTCGCGGCGGGCTCGGCCAACCACCTGCTGCCCACCGGCCTGGGCGCGAGCGCGGTCAACCTGCGCTTCATGACGGTCTGCGGGCTGCCGCTCGCCCGCTCCTCGGCCGCCCTGGCGCTGTATCTGCTCGCCGAGAGCGTGGCTCGGGTCGGCCTGCTGGCCGCGCTGCTCATCGCCTTCCCCGACGCCCTGCGGCTCGGGCCGCTCCTGCCGGAGGGGGCAGGGGGCCCGCTGCTGCTGGTCATCGGTGCGGTGGCGGCCGTGGTCGTGGCCGTCTTCGCCTGCGTACGCCGGCTGCGCACCGCCGTGCTGTCGTTCCTGCGCACCGCGCTGGGCGAGGCGCGCTCGGTGCACACCCGCCCGTCCCGGGCGCTGGCGTTGTGGGGCGGTTCGCTGGCCTTTCCGGTGCTGCAGGCATCCGGGCTGGTCCTGGTGGGGCTGGCCCTGGGGCTGGACGTGCCGCCGACCCACATGGCGCTCGCGTATCTCGCGGCGACCGTCGCCGTGGCCCTCGTGCCCACGCCGGGTGGGCTCGGCTCGGTCGACGCGGCGCTGGTCGTGGCGCTGGTGGCGGCGGGCGGCCCGGTGGCGGTGGCGACGGCGGTGGTGCTGGCGTACCGGATCATCACCGTCTGGCTGCCGCTGCTGCCGGGGGCGTTGACGCTGGGGGCGCTGGTGCGGTGGAAGGTCATCTGACGGCTCAGTAACGTGCGGGGTCCCACCCAGGGAATTTCCGACTCAGGAAGAGGCCCCGCCATGCCGGTCCGCGTCGAGCGCCAGGGACACGTCACCACCGTCGTCCTCTCCCGTCCCGAGGTGCGCAACGCGGTCGACGGTCCGACCGCCGCCGAACTCGCCGCCGCCTTCCAAGAGTTCGAGGCGGACGACGGGGCCCGGGTCGCGGTGCTGTGGGGCGAGGGCGGCACCTTCTGTGCGGGCGCCGACCTCAAGGCGCTCGGCAGCGAACGGGGCAACCGGGTCACCGAGGAGGGGGACGGCCCGATGGGGCCGACCCGGATGCGCCTGTCGAAGCCGGTGATCGCCGCGGTCGCCGGGCATGCCGTGGCCGGAGGCCTGGAACTGGCGCTGTGGTGCGATCTGCGGGTGGCCGAGGAGGACGCCGTCTTCGGGGTGTTCTGCCGCCGCTGGGGCGTGCCGCTCATCGACGGCGGCACGGTACGGCTGCCCCGCCTCATCGGCACGAGCCGGGCGCTGGACATGATCCTGACCGGACGGCCGGTGCCGGCGGGCGAGGCCCACGCCATGGGGCTCGCCAACCGCGTCGTGCCGACGGGACGCGCCCGCGCCGAGGCCGAGGAACTGGCCGCCGAGATCGCGCGGTTCCCGCAGGGGTGCCTGCGCGCCGACCGGGCGTCCGTGCTCGATCAGGAAGGGCTGGACGAGGAGGCGGCGATGCGGGGTGAGCTGCGGCACGGAGTGGGGGTGCTGACGGAGGGTCTGGAGGGTGCCGCGCGGTTTGCCGCGGGGGCGGGGCGGCACGGGGCTTTCGGGGATCTGTGAACTACGGCCGCCGCCGTCCGTCAGCGGGCGGGCGAGGCGGTCCGGCGTGGCCGTCCAGGACGTCCGGCACACCGATCCAGGCGGCCAGGGCAACGGGGTCCGGCGGTGTACCCGTCACCTCGGTGACTCGCATGTGAACGGCGCGGACCACCTCCGGGCAGTGTGTCAGCGCACCTGCCGCCGAGGCTGTGCCGGGGGCGGCCGGCCTCTTAGTGCTCGTCTCGGCGCTTCTTCTCAGGGCGAGCCCCAGACGGACCCAGGGCTCGTGCCGCTGAGGCCATCGCTCGACCTGGCCGGCCGCCAGTCGGCGCGCCTCTTCCGACGAGCCCTGAAGCCGCGCGAGATCGGCGGGGTCGACCTGGGCCCCGCTGACCTCCAGGAAGCCGGACGCGACCGGCACGGCGCGCAGTTCGTACGCGGCGGTGGCCGCCTTGCAGAGCAACGCCGTGTAGGCATTGGACGGCTCGACGCCGAGATCCGGGCGCAAGGTGACCGCGACGGTCCGCCATGGCGGCCGAGACGCGCCCGACGCCCACGCGTCGGCGACTTCCGCCACCGTGGCGATGCCCGGACGCATGTGTCGCAGGCGCCAGCGGGCACGATGGGCCACCACCGCCTCCATGGCGAGGGACACGATGTCCTCGGGCACGTCCTCGTGGTCGGTCCAGGTGACCGTCGTACCGCCCATCAACGCGGCGAAGTACTGCCCCGCTTCGGTGAGGCGCGGGGACAGGCACAGTGCGGTGTACGCGTCCTGGGCCTGCGTGCGCCAGTACACCAGCTGGAACTGGGCGCGCCGAAGTCCCGCACCCCCCTCGATACGGGTGAGTTTCCGCCAGAAGTCGACCACACCGAAGAAGGCGAAGACCCCTTGGAGGAGCCCGGGCAGGGGACGCGGGTCGTCCCGCCACGGCGCGTAGAACAGTTCCCCGTCCGGCTCATCCTTCTCGTCGTAGAGCGCGACGGAGTTCAGCACGGCATGCAGTTTCATGTGCTGGAACTCGTGGACCAGGCACGCCGCGAGTTCCACGCTGTCGGGGGGAGCGCTCGCCACGATGCCCCCGAACGCATCGCTGGACGACGCCGAGTCCACCACACCGCCCGGCGCGGCGGGCCTGGGTGTCACGGCTGTGAGCGCCGCCGCGATCACGTCCCCGCGCCGGGGGTCGACCCGGTCCAGCAGGCTGCGCGCCGCGCGGAACACCACAGCCCAATTGTTCGTCTCCGAGCTGCCCAGCGGGGACGGGGCCGCCGGCCCCACCGTCTCCCGGTGGGGATCCATGTCGTCCACGAAGAAGTCGAAACCGCGAGCGCCGGCTTCGTGACCCGTCCGGATCCGGCTCACCGGGCGCCAGAACGGAAGGGGGACGTACGAACTCCAGATGCCGACGCCCTTACCACCTCCGAACGTGATCGTCAGCCGGCGGCTCTTGCCCATGCGGCCGACGACCACACGGGCTTTGGTCGGCCGCAGGTCGAAGGCGCCCAAGGTGGGCAGGATGACGAAGCCGTCGCAGACGGGGAGCCGTAGGGCGAACGGCACCCTTGCCGCGAAGGCCGCCACCGCCGCAACGGAGTGCAAGTAGAGCAGATCGTCGGGCAGTGGCCCGGACGGCTCGTCTGCCAGGGTGTGCAGCGTTCGCAGTGTACGGCTCATCCAGCGACCCACTGCAGGGGCGAGGAGGACTGTGGTGACGGCCTGTGGATCCGTACGGTCGGCTCGGACCAGGAGCTCGCGGACCTGTGCCACCGACGGATACCTGTCGCTACGGCTGCTCATGGCCGTCTCCGTGAGATCCAGCAGGTCGCGCAGGGCGATCAGGCGGATGCCTCGCTCCTGCGATCGCAGACTCTCGACCAGCCGACGGTCCTCCGCACCCGTCGCCAGGACGCGAACGGCGGCGCCGTCCACCGCGCGGGCCCGGCCCGAAGATCCGGCGAGAGCTGCCGGTGCGACGGGATCCGCCGGCCGATAGCTATTCCCGGTGGACGAATTCGTCTGATGGGTCCACGAGGAGAACCCCGCGCCATCGCCCGCACCACCGAAGCCGGCGACTGTCCGGTCCGACCGGACGAACCGGTCCACCGCCCGTGCCAGAGCAGCGGAACGCACGTCTCGGCCATACGGCGGGGACAGTGCCCGCTCGACGGAGAGCCCGGTCAGGTCGAGGGTCGCCGAGGACAGTGGGGCCCGGCCCTGCTTCACATCCCCCACCGGTAAGGCTGTCGGGAGCGGACCGGTCTCGTTCGCCAGTTCCGCGAGCACCATGGCGAGGTTGCGCGCGCAGACGACGACGTTCGGATGGTTGTCGCCGAGTCTCCGTCTCCCCGCCTCATGCGCGGCCCTGAAGTGTTCGACCGCGTGGTCGCGGCGCCCGAGGAGATGCCAGACCGTCGCCAGTTCGTGCCGGGCCGCGATGGTGTCCGGATGGTCCACGCCGAGTCTGCGCTCACTGCTCTCCCAGATCGCAGTGAACTCGTCCCTCGCCTGCTCCAGCAGCGCTCTGTCCCCCTCGTGGTCGCGCATGATCCGGGCGCGTTCGTGGCGGGCGATGAGCACGTCGGGGTGATCGTGGCCCCATGCATCGCGGTACTCGTTCACGAGTTCCTCGGCCGCCGTCTCGGCCTCCTCCGCATGACCCGCGTCGCGCAGGCCTCGGACGAGGCCGAGCCTGGCGGCGAAGGCGTCGATGTCGGCTTCCGGCCCCAGGGCCTCGGTCAGTCGGCGAACATCCCGCAGTTCGGTGACCGCCTCCTCGAACCGGCCCTGGCGACGTGCCAGTCGAGCCAGGTCGGCCCGGATCTGCAGGATCCCCCGCGGGCCTGCGTTCGGCTCGCTCAGCCGGAGGGCCTGCGCGATGCGCAGCTCTTCCTCGGCCTCCCGGTACCGCCCCAACTCCAGCAGCGTGCGCGCCCGCCCCAAACGGGCCGACTGGAGCAGCCGATCGCCGGTCGGCAGTCTGCGTTGCCCCACCACCAGATCCCGGTAGATGTCGTCCGACTCCGCAAGATCACCGTTGTCACGCAGTGCCCAGGCGAGGTCCAACCGGACGACGGCGGTTGCCCGGGCCTCCGCACCGACGAAGCGCGCTCTGAGCTCCTCGACCGTTCTCAGTTCGGCGATGGATTCCCCGTACCTCCCCACATCGCGGTAGTAGCGGGCCGTGCGGACCGCGGGCTCAGTGGCCGCGGTCACCAGGTCGGCCGTCAACGGGACGTCGCCGTCCCACTCGGACAGCAGGAGGCGTGCCGCCGGTCCGTGGGGGGCGACGGCCTGCCAACGGGGCCAGTGCATGGGCACGCCCCCTTTCAGGGGGCCGGTGACCCTTTCGAGGAGAGCGGTGACCAGTACGAGCATCGGCAGCGCCTGAGCGGCGAGGTGTGTGCGGCTGGCCGCCCGGACCATCGGGTGGATGGTGATCCAGCTCTGCCGATCCTCCCCCACCTCGTACTCCGGCTCGATGTCGATCAGCTTCAGCCTGGCCAGACCCTCCAGTGACTCATCGAGGGCCTTCTCCGTCAGGCCGTTGAAGAGTTCGCTCCGGGCGAGCAGATCCACGTCGAGGATGTCCTGATCCGGAATGGGAGCCGGGTCGAGGGCGGACAGCAGGCGCAGCAGCGGCCGGGCCTGCTCCATACCCTGACGATGCAGCAGATCGAGGGAGAGCTCCCAGGTGCTCAGCAGCGCGCGGCGTGCTCGCTCCGCCGGGCTGAGGTCGATGTCCGTGTCGGATGCCAGCTCAGCCATCTGTGCGTCGAAGCTGCGGCGGTAGTCGGCGAAGCTCTTGGGCATCGACGCCGAGCGCCGCCGGCGGGGGCGTCCGAGGTAGGAACCGGCGAGGCCCAACGCGAGCGGGAGCCCCCCGAGATGCTCGGCGAGTTCCCGGGCCTCGCCCACGGACCCGGCCCCCGGAGCCAGGTCACGCAGCACCATGGCCCCGTCCTCGCTGGACAACGGATCGACGCTCACCACGTGGACCCAGTCCTCCCCCCACCGCTCGGGGGTCGGTTCACGGCTGGTGATCAGCACTGTGCCCCAGGGATGTTCGGGCCGGCGCAGCCAGCCGTTCTCATCGGCCGTGCGAGCCGATTCCGCGGCGAGGACGGCGGGGTCGTCGATGTTGTCGAGCACCAGCAGCCACGGAACGGTGAGGGCGTCGAGCCGCTTCCAGAGGACATCTGCCGGATGCGCCCCCTCGACGAAGTCGCTCGGTGTCGCCCCGGCCGCGAACGCCACCGCGCGCAGTGTCGCGAACAGGGTTTCCGCTTTCGCCTCCGGCACCCACCACACATGGCTCATCAGGCTGTCGCGGAGCTGATGGGCCGCTTCCAGGGCCACGGTTGTCTTGCCGCAGCCGCCCATCCCGGACAGCAGCCACACTCCGGGGACGTCCGCGTCCCCGGCGGCACGTCGTGTCACCGCGGCTGTCACGTCGTCCACCAGTCTGTCCCGCCCCCGCAGCCGCTCGGACTCGACTCGGCGGTGAGGCACGGCCAAGGGCATGGCGACGACCGGAGGCGGCGACCCCGCGGGCATCGGGCGAGGCTGAGCACCCATGTAGGTGACCTGGACGTCGCCGTTCACGACAGCGGCCGAGAAGCTGCCCGGCCCGCGTGCGGTGAAGGTCCCGGACATGGCGGAAGCCGAGGCCGGTGTGGTGGAGGGTGGGCTTGAGTCAGCCGGTCCGGTCAGCCCTGGGACGGATCCGGCTGAGAAGGGGTGCCCATGCGCACCCCGCCGTTGATCACACCGGCGGTGACCGACGCTCCGTCAGCGCGGAAGGTCGCGTCGCCGCCGACGACAAGACCGCCGGGCCCCGCACTGTCCCGGGGCGCGTGGCCGGCGAGCAGGCTGCGCAACTCCTCGGCGGCGCGATCGCGTTCCGCCGCCTGAAGGTTCTCCAACGCCATCGTGAACAGGGTCTGCCAGGCAGCCTCGTGGCGGATGCGGGCCCGTTCCGCGTCGGTCGGCTCGCTCACCAGCAATGCGGCCGCGGTCTCGTCCAACCGCTCCAGTTCACGTCCTTCGGTCTCCGCATCGCCCCGGCCGAACCAACGCGCCACGGCCTGCCGCAGCCCGTTCCACGCGTCCGTTCCGGCCGCCGCGACCACCGCCCCGCCACCGGCCGACGCCAACGCCAACAGCTCTTCGCTGAGCATCCCGACCTCCCCACGCCGTGGACCTGCCACACGACAGCAATGCCGAACAACCAACGACAGCCGCCCCGTCAGGCAGAGGGCACGGCGTCACCGAGCCACCTACCCACGGCGGCTGCCGCTTGCACACCCTCGCGTGCCGCCGTCGCCGCGCCCTCCCCGGGGTGCAGCACGCCTCCGGCGGCGAACACGCCGGGCCGCGAGGTGCGCATTACGCCGGTGTCGCGGATCAGCGTGCCGGGCCGGACCAGTTCGGTCTCGGGCACGAAGTCGCCGGTGGATACGACCGTGTCGGCCGCCAGCACGGTCGTACGGCCGTCGCGGTGGGGGCGAGGGGGGCTCGAGGCCGGGGCAGGTCTGTGACAATGGCGAGGACGTCGGTTTCGGCGGCCCGTACGGTGCGTACAGGTGCACGGCCTGCTGGAGCTCGCCCGTGGTGCAGACGCCGGACGACCGGGTGCCGGGGACCGATCGTGCGGTGCGGGGACGTTCGCCGGCGCCCGTGACCCGAACGATCGCGCACGCGGTGATCGTCTCCGGGCCGTCCCGGCTCACGGTGGTCAGGGCCAACGGGCCGGCCCAGTCGAGGGCGGTCACCCCGGTGCGTACGACCGCTCCGGCGCCCACGGCGGTCTCGGTGAGCAGGCGGGCGTACGCGGGCCGGTCAGCGGATGGAGCCAGGTGCCGAAGCGGCCGTGGGCACAGTGCCGTGGCGCTCCCCCTGCCTGCTGCTCACGATCCCGCGGCGCGCAGGCCGGCGTAGACGGCGGTGAACCCGGTGCCGAAGACACCGCGTTCGGGTCAGACGACGAGGGCATTGGTGCCGGACGTCCTCTGGTCGATGGCGAGCGCCGGACCTGTCATCGAACCTCTCCCCGTCGACGCCCTCGGCGATCACCCGCGCCGGCCTGCCGCCGGCGCACGCGGGCGTCGAGCGGCGCTCTGCGTACGCGCGTCGTGAGCGTCACATGCCCCTCGCTCCACCGGCTGTTCCGGAAAATGCCCGAAACCTGCCCAAGACGCCGGCCGGCCAAGGATCCTGGCACGAACACGTGTACCCGATACGGCAGGATGAGGCCTCGCGCCGGTCTCGGGGGACGGGGTGGCCGGCGCGACGGCACATCGTGGAATTCGAGCAGGTGACAACGTGACGAGACTTCACATCCGGCCGTCGGCGGAGGAATTCGCCGCAGCTCTTCTCCCCGGAGGTGACCGGTGAAGCGGGCGCTCACTGTGGACGACCTGGTCATCGCCGGGATCGCGCTGGCGGCGGGGCTGCTGGCGGCCTTCTTGCTGCGGATGCTGCTGCGCTGGCTGGGCAAGCACGCCGACCGCACCCGCTGGAGCGGCGACGACCTCATCGTGGACGTGCTGCGGACCGTGGTGCCGTGGGCGGCCTTCCTCGGCGGCGCGGCCTCCGCGGGCGCGGCCCTGCCGCTGACGAGGACCGTCCAGCACAACGTCAACCAGATCCTGACCGTGCTGCTCATCTTCGTGGTCACGCTGGCGGCGGCCCGCGGAGTCGCCGCACTGATGCGGACGGTCACCCAGTCCCGCCCCGGCGTCGCCGGCTCCGCCACGATCTTCGTCAACATCACCCGGATCCTGATCCTGGCCATCGGTTTCCTGGTGGTCCTGCAGACGCTGGGCATCTCCATAGCGCCGCTGCTCACCGCCCTGGGTGTCGGCGGTCTCGCGGTCGCGCTCGCGCTGCAGGACACGCTCGCCAACCTCTTCGCGGGCATCCACATCCTCGCCTCCAAGACCGTCCAGCCCGGTGACTACATCCGGCTGGCCAGCGGCGAGGAGGGCTACGTCGAGGACATCAACTGGCGTCAGACGACCGTGCGCGCGCTCTCCAACAACCTGATCGTCATCCCCAACGGCGAGCTCGCGAAGACGAACATGACCAACTTCATGCGTCCCGAGCAGGAGCTGACGATCCTGGTCCAGGTCGGCGTCGCCTACGACAGCGACCTGGACCACGTGGAGCGGGTGACGAACGAGGTCATCGGTGAGGTGATGACCGAGGTCGAGGGCGCCCTCCCGGAGCACGAGCCGATCATCCGCTTCCACACCTTCGGCGACTCCCGGATCGGCTTCACCGTCATCCTGGGCGTCGGCGAGTTCAGCGACCAGTACCGGATCAAGCACGAGTTCATCAAGCGCCTGCACAAGCGCTACCGCCAGGAGGGCATCCGCATCCCGGCGCCCACGCGGACGGTCGCGATCCAGCAGGGCGGCACGGTGGCGATTCCCCAGCAGCGCATCCCCGAGGAGGCGGACGAAGTGACCTCCGTCCGCCTCGACTGACGTACCCGCACGTCCCTACAGGGTGGCCGAGTGCTCGTGGTGGTCGGCGCTCCTGCGGCGGCGGGGCGCGGCCGACGGGTTCACCGGGGTGACCGTCCAGTCCGGATGGCCGGGCATCCTCGGCGTCTTGGTGCCGTACAGCCAGTCCCGAAGGAATCCGGACAGATCCTGCCCGGTGACCTCCGAGGCGACGGCTATGTAGTCCTCCGTCGACGCCGAGGAGTTGCGGTACCGGTCGAGGAAGGCACGCTCAAGGGCGGTGAAGGCCTGCTCGCCGACGAGGTTGCGCAGGGCATACAGGACCAGCACTCCGCCCAGGTAGCGCTGGCTCTCGAACAGGTTCACCGCGTTCGGCGCCGCAACCGGCCCCCAGTCGCGGCGCCACTGGTCGCCCTGCGCGTAAGTGTTCTTCATCCGCGCTTCCAGGGTGGTCAAGCCCAACGAGTCGGCCCAGCCGCGCTCGTAGCGGTAGAGCAGCCCGTAGAAGTCGGCGTGCCCCTCGTTCAGCCACAGGTCGGACCAGGTGGCGGGGCTGACGCTGTTGCCGAAGTAGGAGTGGACCAGCTCGTGCATCATGTGCGAGCCGATCTTCTTCTCCTCCTGGAGCAGGAAGTTCGGCTTGTAGAGAGTGAGGGTCTGGGTCTCCAGACCGGTGAAGTCGAAGGCCTTCGGGTCGTCGGAGTTGCAGGGCAGCAGTCCGTACGTCTCGAACGGGTACGCCCCGAGCCGCGCCTCCAGCCATTCCACCAGCCCCGGGGTCAACCGGAGCGCCGGTTCGAGCGCCTCGGCCCGGGCGGTGGGAACGACGTCCCGCAGCGGGAGACCGTGCGGGCCCTGCCGGTCCTTGACGACGTAGTCACCGACCGTGATCTGCACCAGCTCCGTGGCCATGGGCTCGCGCGAGCGGTACGTGTACGCCGTGCGGTCGCCGTCCAGGCTCTCGGTGCCGGTGAGCAGGCCGTTGGCGACGCCGCGCAGGCCGCTCGGGACGGTGAGGCGGAAGGAGAAGTCGGCCTTGTCGGAGGGGTGGTCGTTGCACGGGAAGACGGTGTGGGCCAAGTTCGGCTGGCAGCAGGCTGCGAACCCGTCCAGCGTGTCGACCCAGCCGGTGTGCGGCTGCGGGATACGGCGCGGGTCCGCCGAGTACTCGACGCACACGGTCACCGAGGACTTGTTCGGCAGCGTGCGGGCGGGCGTGACGCGCAGCTTCTCGTCCACCTGCTCGAACGTCGCCGTGCGGCCGCCGACGCGGACGGAGCGGATGTCGAGGCCGAGGGAGTCGAGGGAGAAGCGGCTCAGGGCCTGGGTGGTGCGTATCTTCAGGGTCGCGGTGGCGTCGACCAGACGGGTCGTGGCGTCGTAGGAGAAGTCGAGGTGGTAGGCGGCGACGCGGTAGCCGTCGTTGCCGAGGGCCGGGTAGACCGGGTCGCCGACGGTCTCGGGGCCCGGGGTGCCGGAGGTCTTGGCGGCCGACGTCCCCGTCGGTGTCGGCGCGGCGTGGGCGGAGGGGGCGGCGGTCAGGGCCGCGGCGGTGCCGATCAGAGCGGCCGCGGGGGCCGTCACTCGGGTGCGATATCTCATGGTCCGCTTTCGCTGGGGCGGGCCGGGTGGTCAGGACCGGCCGCCGAATAGGTGATCTCCCTACATGACTGTTCGATCGGGCGATCAGGTTGCACGGAGGGGCTACCTCCGTTTGCGCGGATCCGAGATCTCGGCGGACATCCCGCGCCGGTGGGCGGACCCCTGTCGAGTACGGGTCGCTCACGAGATATCTTGATGTCGAGCAATGTTGCAGACGTGGAGCGGAGCACCCGGTGACTGACTCGACCATCATCTATACGCACACTGACGAGGCCCCGGCCCTGGCGACGTATTCCTTCCTGCCGGTGGTCCAGGCGTACGCCTCGCAGGCGGGGGTCGCCGTGGAGACGCGGGACATCTCGCTGGCCGGCCGCATCATCGCGGTGTTCCCGGAGTACCTGACCGAGGACCAGCGCATCCCGGACGCCCTGCACGAGCTGGGCGAGCTGGCCAAGACGCCCGCGGCCAACATCATCAAGCTGCCGAACATCTCGGCGTCGATCCCGCAGCTCAAGGCCGCGATCGCCGAGCTGCAGGCACAGGGCTACGCGCTGCCGAACTACCCGGACGACCCGAAGACCGACGAGGAGCGGGAGATCCAGGCCCGCTACGACAAGGTCAAGGGCTCCGCCGTGAACCCGGTCCTGCGTGAGGGCAACTCCGACCGCCGCGCCCCCGCCTCGGTCAAGAACTACGCCAAGACCCACCCGCACCGCATGGGCGCCTGGTCCGCCGAGTCCAAGACGAACGTGACGACCATGGGCCAGAACGACTTCCGCTCCACCGAGAAGTCCGCCGTGATCTCCGAGGCCGGCTCGCTGAAGATCGAGCTGGTCGCCGAGGACGGCTCCACGACCGTCCTGCGCGAGTCCGTCCCCGTCCTCGAGGGCGAGGTCGTCGACGCCTCCGTGATGCGCGTCGCGGCGCTCAACGACTTCCTCAAGGCGCAGGTCGCCCGCGCCAAGGAGGAGGGCGTCCTGTTCTCCGTGCACCTGAAGGCCACGATGATGAAGGTCTCCGACCCGATCGTCTTCGGCCACGTGGTGCGTGCCTTCTTCCCGAAGACGTTCGCCAAGTACGGCGAGGTCCTCGCCGGCGCCGGCCTGTCCCCGAACGACGGTCTGGGTGGCATCCTCAAGGGCCTGGACGCGCTGCCGAACGGCGCCGAGATCAAGGCGTCCTTCGACGCGGAGCTCGCCGAGGGCCCCGCCCTGGCGATGGTCGACTCCGACAAGGGCATCACCAACCTGCACGTGCCGTCCGACGTGATCGTCGACGCCTCGATGCCGGCCATGATCCGCACCTCCGGCCACATGTGGGGCCCCGACGGCCAGGAGGCCGACACCCTCGCGGTGCTGCCGGACTCCTCGTACGCCGGTGTCTACCAGGCCGTGATCGAGGACTGCCGGGCCAACGGCGCCTACGACCCGTCGACGATGGGCTCGGTCCCGAACGTCGGCCTCATGGCGCAGAAGGCCGAGGAGTACGGCTCCCACGACAAGACCTTCGAGATCGCCAAGGCCGGCACGGTCCGCCTGGTCGACCAGGCCGGCAACGTCGTGATCGAGCAGCCGGTCTCCGAGGGCGACATCTTCCGCGCCTGCCAGACCAAGGACGCGCCGATCCGCGACTGGGTCAAGCTGGCCGTCACCCGCGCCCGCGCCACCGGCGACCCGGCGGTGTTCTGGCTGGACGAGACCCGCGCCCACGACGCGCAGCTGATCGCCAAGGTCAACGAGTACCTGCGGGAGCACGACACCGAGGGCCTGGACATCCGGATCCTCGCCCCGGTCGAGGCCACCAAGCTGTCGGTGGAGCGCATTCGCCGCGGCGAGAACACGATCTCGGTGACCGGCAACGTGCTGCGCGACTACCTCACCGACCTCTTCCCCATCCTGGAGCTGGGCACCAGCGCCAAGATGCTGTCGGTCGTCCCGCTGATGGCGGGCGGCGGCCTGTTCGAGACGGGCGCCGGCGGCTCCGCGCCGAAGCACGTCCAGCAGCTGGTCAAGGAGAACTACCTGCGCTGGGACTCCCTCGGTGAGTTCTTCGCGCTGGTGCCGTCCCTGGAGCAGTACGCGACCGCCACGGGCAACACCCGGGCGAAGGTCCTCGCGGACACGCTGGACCGCGCCACGGCGACCTTCCTCAACGAGGACAAGTCCCCGACCCGTCGCGTCGGCGGCATCGACAACCGCGGCAGCCACTTCTACCTGTCCCTGTACTGGGCGCAGGAGCTGGCCCAGCAGACCGACGACGCGGACCTGGCCAAGGCCTTCGCCCCGCTCGCCGAGACGCTCGCCGCCAATGAGCAGAAGATCGTCGACGAGCTGAACGCCGTCCAGGGCAAGCCGGCCGACATCGGCGGCTACTACCAGCCCGACCCGGCCAAGGCCGCCGCGGTCATGCGGCCGTCGGCCACCTGGAACGAGGCGCTCGCGTCCCTGAGCTGACGCACCCCGCTCCCGGGCTGCGCCCCGGCCGACACCGCGTCGGCCGGGGCGCAGCCGTGTGTGCCCGCTCAGCCGGGCAGCACGAGCTCCACATCCAGCCAGCGGGCCAGATCCTCGATCTCCCCGCGGATCTCCGCGTTCATGGTCTTCGTGAACGGCACATCCTCGTGGACGGCGTTCACCCGCAGCACCCCCGCCTCGCGGTCGGCGGTGGCGTCGAGCTTGCCCACCAGCCGGTCGCCGTGCAGGATCGGCAGGGCGAAGTATCCCCAGCGGTGCTTGGCGGCCGGCTTGTACATCTCCAACTGGTAGTCGAAGCCGAAGAGTTCGCCGGCCCGCTTCCGGTCGTGGATCAACCGGTCGAAGGGCGACAGCAGAGCGGCCCGCCCCGCGAACGGCTGCCCCACCTGGGCCGGATCGACCCGCCACTGACCCCGCACCCCCTCGACGACGGCCGGTTCACCGGCCTTGCCCACGTCCGCCGGCTCGACCTGGCACTCCGGGCCCCGCGCGCGGGCGATGCCCAACGCCCGCAGCCGTCGCTCGTCCCGGATGCGCAGTGCCTCCTCGACGGGGACCGCGGGGGCGTCGGGGTAGACGCGCTCGGCCAGGTCCCACAACCGGTCCCCGCCGCGGCGCCCCGCCACGGCGACCTCTCCGCGCTGCACCATGAGTTCCAGGAGCTTGGTGACATTGCGGTTGTTGCTCCAGCCGCTCGACTTCCACGGCAGTTCACAGGAGTCGGGCACTTCACGGGAAGGCAACGGTCCCGCGGCGCCGAGCCGGTCGAGGATGTCCCGGCGGCAGGCGTCGTTGGCACCCACCCACGTGCGGTGATACTCCCGCCACGAGGACGGCGTCCCCCGCTCCGGCCACTCGCCCATCTCGGCACGGTACAGCGCGAGATCCTCGGCGGGCCGGACCATCGCCCGGAGTTCCAGCAGCGCCCGGTCGGCCAGGGCGGTGGTCAGGTCGGCCGGTGCGTACCCGGAAGACCCGAGCCGGCTCCAGGCAACAAGGTCGGCGTTGGGGGCGATGGCGGCGGTCGGGTCGATCTGCAGCAACGTCAAGTGGCGTACGGCATCCAGCAGTCCGGTCGGCCGCGAGGCGCCCAGCAGTTGGGCGCGCACGGCGATACGGCGGGCGTCGGTACGGGACAGCTCGTGGACGGTCACCTGTGTCACCAGTCCCTCGTGGCGATCAGTTCCTCCACATCCGCGTCCGCGAAGCCGTGGGCGTTGGCCACGAACCAGAAGTCCTCGGCTACCGCCTCGATGCGCTCGCACAGCCGCAGCAGTATCGCCTTGCCCCGGTCCACGACAGGGTCGGGGTAATAACCGTCCTCGTAAAGCGCCTTGAAGAACGCGTGTGCGGTCACCTGCCGGTTGCCGATGTTCATGCTGTGATGGTGCACCACGCCACTGACAACGCCCCTGGAGCAGCCCTCATGACCCCTGTCGTGCCGTCGTTCGAGTTGCTCCCCGGGGCCGCGGAATCGCCGGTGATCCTGCATGTGCCGCACTCGGCGCGGGAGATACCGCCCGATGTGCGCGCGGGGATCGTGCTGGACGACTCCGCGCTGGAGCGGGAGCTGGACCACATCGTCGACGCGCACACCGCGGAGCTCGCCGAAGAGGCGGCCGGGGCGTCGAAGCTCGCCCCCTGGCGGTTCGTGAACCGGCTCTCCCGGCTGGTCGTCGATCCGGAGCGGTTCCCGGACGAGCGGGAGGAGATGCTCGCCGTCGGGATGGGCGCCGTGTACACGCGGACCACGCACAAGGAACCGCTGCGTCCCGCGGACACCGACCCCGAGCCGCTCGTCGAGCGGTACTTCCGGCCGTACGCACGGGCCATGACGGACGCCGTGACCGAGCGGCTCGCCGTCGCGGGGCGGGTCGTGATCGTCGATGTCCACTCCTATCCGACCGCACCGCTCCCCTACGAACTGCACGGCGAAGGCCCGCGGCCACCGGTCTGTCTGGGCACCGACTCCTTCCACACGCCGCCGGAGTTGGTCACCGCGGCACGGGAGGCGTTCGCCGGGTGCGGGGAGACGGCGCTGGACAGTCCGTTCAGCGGGACGTACATCCCGCTGGAGTTCTACGGCACCGAGCCCCGCGTCGCCGCCCTGATGATCGAGATCCGCAGGGACACGTACATGGCGGAGCCGGGCGGCCCGGCCGGTCCCGGACTCACCCGGCTCGCGCAGGCGCTGGCGGCGCTGGTGGACGCCGCCTCACGCTGACCCGACGGGTCAGGCCCGCAGCCACTCCGTGACCACGACCTCGCCGCCGGTCCGCAGCCGCAGGGCGAAGGGCCCGCTGGGCGGTGCGTCACTGGTGAAGCGCCCCATGTCGTCGGCCACGACGGGGGTGGCCGTCTGCGGGCCCCCGAGCACCTCGATCCGGGCCTGCTGCGGGGGCAGCACCTGCCCCATCAGCCCCTGTGCGGTCACCTCCACGTCGACGGTCACCTCACCGGCGCGGAAGGTCAGCATCCGCGGTACGTCCGTCGCTCCCCTGACCGGAATGGCGTCCACGACCGAGTCGAACGTCAACTCCGCGATACGGGCGTCGAGGTCGTGCAGCGCGAACGCCTCCACGGCGATCTGCCGCAGCTGGGCCGGCACGGGGTCCAGGATGGCGGCGGCCTGGCGGAGTTCCTCCTCCAGCAGCCCGATGTCGAACCCGTCGTCACCGAGGTGACCGTCGTCGCCGAGGGACTGCTCGCCCGTCACTTCGTCGTGCATGTCGTCGTTCACAGCGCTCCCCGTGCGTCGAGTCGGGCCCGAAGGCGGCGCAGACAGCGCTGACGCAGCGGTCCGATGCTGCCCACGGCGATGCCCAGTGCGGTGGACACCTCCTGGTAGCTGGGCGGCGGCGAGGCCATCAGGACACGCAGCAACTGGCGGCAGCGATCGCCGAGTTCCTCGAACTCCTGCCACATCCAGCGGATGCGCTCGGACTCGATGGCCGCCTCCTCCGAGTCCAGCAGCGACTGTTCGGGCGTGCGGTCCTCGCTGACCCGGTCCAGCAGCTGCGGATCGCTCGTCACGGTCAGCCGCCTTAAGCTCTTGAGCACCTTCAGACACTCGTGCCGTGCGGTGCTCGCGAGCCAGGACCCGGTCTTCTCGGGTTCACGGATGCGGCCGAGGTGCTGGGCGAAGCGGAACCAGACGGTCTGGTACACCTCGTGTGCGTCGGCGTCGTTGAGCCGGTGCGCGCGCACGACGGACCACACCAGGGGGCTCAGCCCCTCCACGAGCGCCTTCCAGGCCGCCGCGTCGCCGTCGACGGCGGACTGGACCAGCGCGCCGACATCTGCTCGGTCCACAGCCCCACCCCTCGTGTACGGCAAGTCATCGTACGCCGCGGAGGGGACGGTTCCGACCCTCATGACCGAGGAGCCGGCTGCATGACGGCGACGGGGCGCCAGGTCGGCGGGCGAAGTGCCGGCACGTGCGCCCCGCGCACCTCCGCGAACCCGGAGTTCGCCGCGAGCATCTTGTACCGGGCGACCCGCGGGTCGGACTCCTGCTGCGCGGACATGTGCGCGGCGATCATCCCGGCGACGAGGGGCGTGGCGAACGAGGTGCCGCTCCAGTGCGCGAACCCTTCGAACATCACCTGGTCGGGCTTGGTGCCGCTGCTGCCGCCGTCCTCGCTCAACACGCCGGTGTGGCGCGGGGACTGGCAGGTGCAGGAGTAGCCGAAGCCGTACCGGCAGGCGTCGTAGGTGGAGTGCTGGTAGATGTACGGCACGGGCGCGTCGAAGCCGGTGAGGACGCTGGTGAGCCGCTCGCCGGGCGCGTACGCCTTCACCCAGGCGCCGTGGTTGCTGAAGCAGGCGCCGAACTCGCCGTCGCCGCGCAGCGCTCCGACCGACAGCACGGCGTCCTGGTAGTCGGGCAGGTCGGCGTAGGCCGCCGGCCAGAAGGGCGTGGCGCTGCCGTTGTTGCCGGCCGCCGCGACGAGCAGGGTGCGCTGGTCGCGCAGCTCCCGCATGAAGGCCTCGATGCCGAGCAGGCCGTCGGTGCGGCCGTTGGAGGTGCCGGCGGAGAGGCTGAGGATGTCGGGCCAGCCGCCCGCGTCGACGGCCTCGAAGAGCTTCTCGCCGAACTCGGACTCCAGGATGGCGCCCGCGTCGTTCAGGGAGTTGCGGACCGTGACGTTCGTGTTGGGCGCGACGGCGGCGACGAGCCCGGCGATGAACGTGCCGTGGCCGACGTACTGCTGGAGGACGCCCTGGTCGTCGCACTCCTTGAGCTGCGGGTCGCCGTCGGTGTGGGCGAGCAGCGGGGAGGACCGGAAGTCGTGCATGAGGCCGGTGTCGACGACGAGGACGCCGACGGCGCTGTCCGCGTCGTAAGCGCCCTCGGCCGCCGCGGGGTTGAGCCCGTCGGCCTGCGGGACGGGTACGGGCTCGTCGCCGGGGCAGGAGTTGACCGCGATCGACACGAGGTGGTTGCGGCTGACCAGCCGGCGGCCGGCGCGGCCCTCGGTCTCCCGCAGGGCGCGCAGGGCGTGCGCGACGGGGCGGTCACCGCCGCGGTCGCCCTCGCCGGGGTCGCCGACCTGAATGCGGGTGATGCCCGAGCGGTTGGTCTGCGGGCTCGCGCGGCGCACGTGGTCCTGCACCAGGTCGGGGTCCGCGGTGAAGTGTGCCCGCACCGTGTCCTCGACGAGGGCGGCGTCCTCGCCGTCGCGGACCAGCACATAGCCCTTCTCGTAGATGAACTCGGCGGAGTCGTCCGGTCCCATCGCGAGCGGTACGTCGGGCATGGAGCGCTGGATCTGCTCGAACTGCTCGTGGAATCGCTGTGGTGCCATGGCGTGTCCTCCCCCTGAGGCGACTATCGTCAGTCAGAGCCGTGCGGTGGCTGATTGATACAGCACCAAACCCGTGTGGCACGGTTCCCCGGCAACTACCATCCGTGGAGTGACAGCGGGAAGCGACTCGGTTCTCGAACTGCTGCCGATGGTGTTCGCCGCCCCGAACGACGCGCTGGCGAGGGCGGAAGGGGTGCTCGACGCCGATCCGTCGCCCTTGCACGCCTCCGTCGCCCACCAGGTGATCGGCATCTGGCAGCGGGACTGGGGCGACATGCGCATCGCCCTCCATCACCTGCGGCGTGCCCGGGATCTCGCGGCACGCGCGGAGTCGGCCGACCGGGAGGCGGACGCCCTGGCGGCGCTCGGGGTCGCGTTGGTGCACGCGGGGCGCACTCAGCAGGGGTTGGCCGCGCTGGAGCGCGGGATCGTGCGCGGCAGCGGACACACCCGCGCCCGGGTGCTGTTCCGCCGGGCCTACGCCCGCTGGGTCCTGGGCCATCACCGGGAGGCGCTGGAGGACGTCCGCAAGGCCATACCCGTGCTGCGGCAGGTGGACGACGTCATCTGGACGGCGCGGGCGCTGACCCTGCGGGCCACCGTGCATCTGGCGCTCGGCGCCGTGGAGCGGGCCGACGCCGACTTCACGGCGGCCGAGGCGCTGTGGGACACCACGGGCCAGGAGCACGACAAGGCCGACGCGGTGGAGAGCCGGGGCCTCGCGGCGTTCCGGTCGGGCGACATACCGGCGGCGCTGCGGCTGCTCGACGAGGCAGAGGAGCGGTACGCCAAGCTCGGCACGCCGACCTTCATGCTCAACATCCGCCGCTGCGAGGTGCTGATGGCCGCCGGGCTTGCGCCCGAGGCGCTGGCCGAGGCCGACGCGGCGATCGCCGTGCTCGACGGCATCGGCGGGCAGTCCACGCGCAAGGCGGAGCTGCTGCTGTCCGCCGCGACGGCCGCCCGGCTGGCGGGCGAGGCGCACACCGCGATCGCACGCGCCGACATGGCGGTACGGCTGTTCGCCGGGCAGCGGCGCAGCTGGTGGGAGACGCATGCCCGGCTGGTGCTGATCGAGGCACGGGTCGCCGCCGGGCGCAGTTCGGGGCGGCTGGTCGCCGACGCGGCCGCGGTCGCGGAACGGCTGGCTTTCTTCGGCGCGCCGGCCGCGCCGGAGGCCTCGCTGCTCGCGGGCCGGATCGCGCTCGGTCTGGGCTGGCGGACCGACGCCGAGCGGCATCTGGCGGTCGCCGCACGCAGCCGGCGCAGCGGGCCGCCGCTGGCGCGGATGACGGGATGGGCGGCGCAGGCGCTGCGGGCCCGGGCCGCCGGGTCGGGGCGTGGTGTCCTGGAGGCCTGCCGGCGCGGCCTGGACGTGCTCGACGACCACCGGATGACGCTGGGCGCCTCGGAGCTGAGGGCCCGGGCCACCGCGCAGGGCGCGGAACTCGCGGCGCTGGCCCAGCAGGCCAGCCTCGACTCCGGCAGCCCCCGGCGGCTGCTGGTGTGGAGCGAGCGCTGGCGGGCCACCGCGCTGTCGACGCCGCCGACCCGGCCGCCGGCCGACCCGGAGCTGCAGAGCGACCTGACCGCGTTCCGGGAGATCGCGGCCCGCGCGGAGGCCGCCCGGATGGAGGCGCGGCCCGTTCCGGCGCTGGAACGCGAACAGCGGCGCCTGGAGCGGGAGATCCGTTCCCGGACGCTGCACCTGCGCGGCGAGACGCCCGGCGACGGCTACCGGTTCGATGCGGGCCGCCTTCTGGAACGGCTCGGCGACGACGTGCGATTGGCCGAACTCGCCGTGCTGGACGGGCGGGTTCAGGTGCTGCTGTGCGGGCAGGGACGGGTGCGCCGTTTCGAGGCGGGGCTGCTGGCGGAGGCGGAGACCGAGGCCGAGCACGTCCAGGCCGGGCTGCGGCGGCTGGCGCATCCGGGCGCGGAAGGGCGGTTGCCGGTGGTGGAGGCCGCGGGGCGGCGCCTGGAGGAGCTGCTGCTCGGTCCGGCCGCGGCGCATCTGGGCGACGGCCCCGTGGTGGTCGTACCGCCGGCCCGGCTGCACCGGGTGCCGTGGGCGCTGCTGCCGTCGCTGCGGGAGCGGGTGCTCAGCGTGTCGCCGTCGGCGAGCGGCTGGCTGCGCGCCCGGGAGACCGAGCCGCCGCCGGGCGGGCGGCAGGTACTGGTGCGGGGGCCGGGGTTGGCGACAGGCGGCGCGGAGGTGCCCCATCTGGCCTGCCGGTACGGCGGTGCGGTCGTCCTGGAGCACGCCGACGCGCGTGCGCCGCGCGTTCTGGAGGAGCTCGACGGCGCCGCCCTGGCCCATATCGCGGCCCACGGCACGTTCCGCACGGACAGCCCCCTGTTCTCGTCACTGCGGATGGCCGACGGGCCGCTGATCGTCCACGACTTCGAGCGCCTGGACCGCAGCCCCTACCGGATCATCCTCTCCTGCTGCGACACCGCCCGCTTCGCCTCCGTCGGCGCCGACGAACTGCTCGGCCTGGTCACCGCCCTGCTGCCGCTGGGCACGGCGGGGGTGGTGGCGTGCACGGCGCCCGTCAACGACGCCGCGGTGGTGCCGCTGATGCTGGCGCTGCACAAGGGGCTGAGCGAGGGGCTTTCCCTGGCCCAGGCGCTGCGCGACGCGCGGGCGGCCCTGCCGGGCGACGCGCTGCATCAGGCGACGGGGTGGGCGTTCTCGGCGTTCGGGGCGGCGTAACGCTGCGCTGAGCCTTGGCCGTTTCCTTCCTGGCCGCAAACCACGGCGGCCACGGCCGAGAGGACGTACGACCAACGCCCGCAGTACCGGCGGAGATGCCCGTGCGGCACCACCTCCGCAGATCGACGCTCGCGCCGTAGGGACTGCGGTGTGCTGCTGGGTGCCGGTTGTGTGTGGTTGGTCGCGCAGTTCCCCGCGCCCCTTCACGTCTGCTGCCGCTTACGCCGACTGCGCGTCCGGCAGTTCCACCAGCCACGGCAGGGCGCCGCGGTCGCCGGCGCCGAGGCGGGCGTAGGCGCTGTACAGGTGGTTGCCGACCGTGCGGACGGAGAGGGTGAGCTTCTCGGCGATCTGCCGGTTGCTCAGTCCCGCGGCCGCCAGCGTCACGATCTGCCGCTGCCGGGCGGTCAGTTCGCCCAGGACGAGACCGGACAGCGCCGGGGTGCGGGCGCCCTGGCAGCGGCGGGCCAGGGCGACGGCACGCGTGCGTGCGGTGCGGGCGGCCCGCGGGTCGCGGTGGGCGCGTACGGCCTGGGCGTGCGCCTCGGCGGCGAAGAGCAGGAAGCCGCGCTCCTGAAGCTGTTCGGCCACCCGGTCCAGCGCGGGACCGTCGCCCTGGGCGAGCGCGGCGGCGTGCGCGGCGAAGACGCCGGTCAGGCGGCCCGCGGCCAGCTCGGGAGTGCCGCGGCGGACGGCGTCATACGGGTCGTACGGGTCGTACGGATCGCCGGTGAGCGCCTCGGCAGCCCGGTCGGTGGTGTCGCGGGCCGTTGCCGGCCGGGTGGCCGCCCCACCCCCGTCGGGGCGGCCACCCAGGACCTTGTGCGCAGCCGTCGTATCGCCCGACTGCGCTGCGGCGAGGACGAGTTCGGCGCGGCAGGCCGGGTCGTGGGCGTCGTCGCGCAGCCCTTCCCGTGCCCATGCCGCCGCCTCGCGCAGCTCACCGCGCAGCCGCGCGAACCGTGCGCGTACGGCCGCGTAACCGGCCGGTACCGGCGCGCCCCGAGCGACCAGCCACTCCCCCACGGGCGTCGGCGTGGCGCGTACGTCCGCACGCTCGATACGGCGGGTCAGGTCGGCGCGCTCGGCGTCGAGGGCGGGGCCGGGCTCGGGGAGGGACAGCCGCCTCGCCCGCAGCCTGCCGGCCGCGGCCCGCAGCACCGGGCCGTGCAGGGGGTGGGCGAGGCGGACGGCGCCCCGGTCGTCGACACGGACCAGGGCGTCGGCCTCCAGTTGTTCGAGGGCGCGCAGATCGAGTCGGTCCCGGTCCGGATCCAGCGGCAGCGGCTCGGCGAAGGCGAGGCGGTCGAGGGTCTCGCGCTCTTCGGGGCCGGTGCGGTCGAGGACGTGCGCGGTCCGCTCCCGCACGGTCGGGGTGACCGGCACGGGGCCGTGCCACGCCCACTCGTCCGAGTCCGGGACACGGGTGAGCAGTCCCCGCTCACGCACCGCGTCCACCAAGTCGCGCAGCAGCCGCAGGTCGCCCCGGCACAGGCGGTGCAGCCGGTTCACGGTGAGCGGTTCGAGGGCCTCGCCTGCGGCCGCGCCCGCCAGGAGCCGGCCGGTCTCCTCGCGGGGCAGCGGCTCCAAGGTGAGGCGGGGCAGGAGTTCGCCGGTCCACAGGCGGGAGATCGCGCCCGGGAGAGGGGCGGCGTCGGTGGTGACGACCAGGAGACGGGTGCGTCCGTGCACGGCCAGTTGGTGGACCAGGGCGGCGGAGGCGTCGTCGAGCAGGTGCGCGTCGTCCACCAGCAGCAGCCGTACGCCGGACAGATGCCGGAGCGCGTCGTGCAGGGAGGCCGTCTCGGGGACGTGGTGTGCGAACGCGGCGAAGCGGATCCCGCGGGTCTCGGGGGTGCCGGCCACCCTGGCGCAGTCGGTGCCGCGGACGGCCTCGGTGACGAGCCGGGTCTTGCCGCAGCCTGCCGGACCGCTGATCACGATGCCGTGGCGGCCGGCGGTCAGGGCGCCGCGGACCAGGTCGAGTTCGTTCTCCCGGCCGGTGAACGGCCAGGGCAGTTCCAGTGTCCTCGCGTCGCGTTCGAAGCTCATCACGGCAATAAGAGCGCGGTGACTCACCCTTGATACACGGGTACTTGAGTAGCCCCCGACTCAGGCGCCCGCGCCGGGCCGACGGCACCCTGTTCGCATGACCGCACGCTACTGCTCCCTCGCGCAGGCGTCGGCCCCCGTTTTCGCTCCGGGGCTGACCGCCGAGCGGCTCGGTGCGCTCATCAGCGGTCACCGGATGTGGGTCAACGGCACCGTGCTGCACTACTACTTCTTCGACCGGGACACCGACGGTTCCACGATCCCGGACCCGGAGACCGGGCAGGCCCGGCAGGTGTCGTGGGTCGGCGGCAAGGAACAGCGGGACGTCGTGCGCGAGTGCTTCCAGGAGTGGCGCGGCCTCGGCATCGGGCTGTCGTTCGTGGAGGTGGGCGACCGGTCGGAGGCCGAGCTGCGCATCGGGTTCCAGCGCGGCGACGGCTCCTGGTCGACCGTCGGCAAGGACGCGCTCCAGGTCGGCCTGAACGACCGGACCATGAACTTCGGCTGGGATCTGACCGTGCCCGGGGAGCGCGGAACGGCCCTGCACGAGATCGGGCACGCGCTCGGCATGCTGCACGAGCACCAGAGCCCGTTCGCCGGCATCCACTGGGACGACGAGGCCGTGTACGCCGATCTGGCGGGCCCGCCGAACTTCTGGAGCCGGGACAAGACGTTCTTCAACATCCTGCGCAAGCTCGGTCCGGACGAGGTCAACGGCTCGGTCTGGGACCCGCACTCGATCATGGAGTATCCGTTCGCGGCCGGGCTGATCCTGGAGCCGGAGCAGTTCCGGGCGGGCCTGAACCCGCCGGGCATCCTGTCCAGGGCCGACAAGGAGTTCGTCCGCCGCTGGTACCCGCCGGCCGAGACGCCGGGGCCGCGGGAGCTGGTGCCGTTCCGTTCGGTGCCGCTGCGGCTCGGGCCGGCCGAGCAGGCCGACTTCGTCGTCGAGCCGCCCGAGACCCGCGAGTACACGGTGGGCACGTTCGGGGACGGCGACGCGGTCGTCGTGGTCTTCGAGGAGCGGGACGGCGAGCCCCGCTACCTCACCGCCCAGGACGACGGCGGTACCCCGCACAACGCCACCGTCAAGGCCCGCCTCGTCAAGGGCCGCCGCTATGTCATCCGCGTGCGTCTGTACTCCAGCTGGGGGTCCGGGGAGACAGCCGTCATGTGCTGGTGACGGCACGCCTCCGCTGACACACGCGGACACGACAAGTCCACAGTCCGGCGCCGGGGGAAGCGGCCGGAGACGCCACCTTCGGGGGAGGGTGACGTCTCCGGCCGCGCCGCCGTCTCGGCGCTCACCGTGACATGGTCAGTCGAGGACCGCGGTCGCCTCGATCTCGACCAGGTGCTCGGGGACGTCCAGCGCCGCGACGCCGATCAGCGTGGCCGGCGGCACCGGAGCGACCCCCAGCTTCGCGGACGCCCGGGAGACCCCCTCCAGGAGCGCGGGCATCTTGTCGGGATTCCAGTCGACGACGTAGAAGGTCAGTTTCGCCACGTCGTCGAAGGAACCGCCGGCCTCGGCCAGCGCGGTGGCGACGTTGAGGTAGCCCTGCTCGACCTGCGCGGCCAGGTCGCCCTCGCCGACCGTGACCCCTTCCGCGTCCCAGGAGACCTGGCCGGCGACGAAGACCAGCTTCGAACCGGAGGCGATCGCCACCTGCCGGTAGACATCGATCTTGGGCAGTCCCTCGGGGTTCTTCAGGGTGATGGTCATGCTGTCCGTCTCCTTGGTCTCTTGTGGTTACTCAGGAACCGTAGGAGAGTGTGGATTGACGTGGAAGAACGCACTTTTCAGTGACTGGGGAACCTGATGGTGACCAAACAGCTCAGCGGCTCGGCCGAGGATCCCGATCTGCGGCGCGCCGACTCCCTGGCGCGGGAGATCTTCTCCGACGTCGCCAACAAGTGGGCCCTGTTGATCATCGACGCCCTGGGCGAGGGCACCCTGCGCTTCAGCGAGCTGCGCGGCCGGGTCGAGGGCATCAGCCACAAGATGCTCACCCAGAACCTGCGCATGCTGGAGCGCAACGGCCTGGCCGAGCGGACCGTCCACCCCACCGTCCCGCCGCGCGTCGAGTACACCCTCACCGAAGCGGGTCGGGGACTGCGGGCGACGGTCGACGGGATGTGCGAGTGGACCTACCGCTACTTCGGCCACATCGAGTCGGCCCGGCGCCGCTTCGAAGCCTGACGGCCGGAGAGCCGGCGGATCTCGCCGGGGTGCCGGCCCGAGGTGGTCGCGCAGGGTCGTGCCCTCGTAGTCCGTGCGGAAGACGCCCTGCTCCTGGAGCAGCGGGGCCACCTTGTCGGCGAAGTCGTCCAGGCCGCCAGGGGTGATGTGCGGGTCTGCGGCTGCGCAAGATGAGCCGTCGGCCGCATCAGCTCGACGGGGCCGAGTGACCCGTCCCGCGGATCTCGTCCGGGTGTGCCAGACCGAGGTGGTCGCGCAGGGTCGTGCCCTCGTACTCCGTGCGGAAGACGCCCTGCTCCTGGAGGAGCGGGACCACCTTGTCGGCGAAGTCGTCGAGGCCGCCGGGAGTGATGTGCGGGACGAGGATGAAGCCGTCACTGGCGTCGGTCTGGACGAACTCGTTGATGGTCCGGGTGATGGTGGCCGGGGAGCCGACGAAGTTCTGCCGGTTGCCGGTGTGGATGACCAGGTCGCGGATGGACCAGTTGTTGGCCGCGGCGAGTTCGCGCCACTCGCGGGCGGTGGCCAGTGGGTCGCGGTACATGCGGACCTGTGCCCGGCCCTGGGAGATGTGGTCGTCGCCGACGTCCGGGTCGATGTCGGGGAGCGGCCCTTCCGGGTCGTAGGCCGACAGGTCCCGGTTCCAGACGAACTCCAGGTGCTTCAGGGCGGTGGCTCCGCTGACCTGTTGGCGCCGCACCTCGCGGGCCAGTTCCTCGGCCTCGGTGTCGGTGTCGGCGAGGGCGAAGGTCGCGGCGGGCAGGATGAGCAGCTGGTCGGGGCGGCGGCCGTACTTGGCCAGGCGGGACTTGACGTCGGTGTAGAAGGCCCGGCCCGCCTCGAGCGTGCCGTGCCGGCTGAAGATGGCGTCCGCCTCCGCGGCGGCGAACTCGCGGCCCTCCTCGGAGTCACCGGCCTGGAAGACGACGGGTCGGCCCTGCGGGGAGCGCGGGACGTTGAACTGTCCGTGGATGTCGAAGTGCTGTCCGGTGTGGACGAAGGCGCCGGCCTTGGCGTCCCGCAGGAAGGTGCCGGTCTCCTGGTCGGCGAGGATCTCGTCGCCGTGCCAGGAGTCGAAGAGTTCGTTCGCCGTGGCCAGGAACTCCTTGGCGCGCGAGTAGCGTTCGTCCTGGGGCAGGAAGCCGCCGCGGCGGAAGTTCTCGCCGGTGAAGGCGTCCCAGGAGGTGACGACGTTCCAGGCGGAGCGGCCGCCGGAGAGATGGTCGAGGCTCGCGAACTGGCGGGCGACCTCGTAGGGCTCGTTGAAGGTGGAGTTGATGGTGCCGGTCAGCCCCAGGTGCTCGGTGACGGCGGCGAGCGCCGCGAGGACGGTGAAGGTGTCGGGGCGGCCGACGACGTCCAGGTCGTAGATCTTCCCGCCCTGTTCGCGGAGCCTGAGCCCCTCGGCGAGGAACAGGAAGTCGAACTTGGCGCGTTCGGCGGTCCGCGCGAAATGCGCGAAGGAGCTGAACTCGATGTGGCTGCCGGCCCGTGGGTCGCTCCACACGGTGGTGTTGTTGACGCCGGGGAAGTGGGCGGCCAGGTGGATCTGCTTCAGCGGCTTGGTCATGGCTGCGGGGTTCCTTCCGGCTCAGACAGTGGCCGCGGCTGAGGCCGCGTAGCGGTTGGCGGGGCGGGCCAGGCCCAGCAGGCCGCGCAGGGTGTCGGCCTCGTAGGCGCGCCGGAAGGCGCCCCGGCGCTGCAGTTCGGGGACCAGCCCCCGGGTGATCGCCGGGAGGTCGTGGCCGGCGACGGCGGGCCGCAGCCGGAAGCCGGTCAGGCCGGCGGAGCGGAACTCCTGCAGCAGGTCGGCGAGTTGGGAGGGCGTACCGGTGAAGACCAGGGCGTCGCTCGTGTACGGCTCACCCGCGAGCGCGTCGAGACGTTCCCGGCGTGCCCTCGCGGTGGCGGGATCGTCGTCGAGGAGGACGACCAGGTCGCCGAAGACGTGCAGGGGCTCGGCCGCCCGTCCGGCGGCGCTCTGCTCGGCGCGGATCCGGGCGACAACGGCGCGGGCCTCGTCGGCGTCGTGCGGGGTGACGTAGCCGATGTCGGCGGCGCGGGCCACGAGCCGGTACGGGACGGTGTCGTGGGCGAGGGCGCTGACGATCGGCTGGCCCTGGGGTGGGCGGGGTGTGATGGAGGGGCCCTTGACGCTGAAGTGCCTGCCCTCGAAGTCGATGTAGTGCAGCTTGTCCCGGTCGATGAAGCGGCCGGTGGCGGCGTCCCGGATCTCGGCGTCGTCCTCCCAGCTGTCCCAGAGGCGGCGCACGACCTCCACATGGTCGGCGGCCTCGTCGAAGAGGTCGGTCACCACCTCCCGGGCGGCCGGGCTGTCGTAGGCCTCGATGCGCGCGATGGTGCGGCGGCCGAAGTGCGCGGTCTCGTTCGGGCGGGCGGTGATCTGGATGCGCAGGCCCGCGCGGCCGGTGCTGACGTAGTCGAGGGTGGCGATCGCCTTGGAGATGTGGAACGGCTCCGTGTGGGTGGCGACCACCGTCGGCACCAGGCCGATGTGCCGGGTCAGCGGTGCCACGCGGGAGGCGATGAGGACGGCGTCGAGGCGGCCGCGGACCTGGTCGGTGCGCTCGTCCGGGTCCAGGAAGTGGGAGGACTGCGGGCCGAGGCCGTCCTCGATGGTCACGAAGTCGAGCAGGCCGCGCTCGGCCTCCGTGACCAGGTCGGCCCAGTAGGCGGCGGTGAACAGGTCCCGGGGCCGGGCCACCGGCTCGCGCCAGGCGGCGGGATGCCAGCCGGTGCCGTCCAGGGCGACGGCGAGGTGCAGGGACGGGGAGGGAGTTGAGGACACGAGGGGGTGCCTTCCTTCAAGCCCGCGAGGGGAGGGGGCGGCCGGTCCCCGGGGTCGGGGACCGGCGCGCCTGACGACTGTTCAGGAGTTGTCGAGCGGCAGGCCGGGCGGGTCGACCTCCGACTTGGCCACGGCCTCGCCCGAGAGGTTCCAGGCCGCGAGCCACTTCGCGTACTGGCCGTTGTCGATCAGGTGGTTGACAGCGGCGGCGAGAGCCTCGGCGAGGCCGCTGTCCTTCTTGGCGGTCGCGGCGATCAGGCCCTGGAGGGTCGCTCCGGCGCCGGAGAAGCGGCCCGCGATCCTCGTCGGGTCGGGCGTGCTCGCGGTCTGGGTGACGTGGTAGGAGAGGTTGGGGCTGGGGCCGAAGTAGGCGTCGATCTTGCCGCTGTTGAGAGCCAGGTAAGTGCTGTTGCCGTCCTGGAAGTACTTGACGGTGAGCTTCTCGCCCTCGCTCCGGAGCTTCTTCTGCCACTCCAGCAGGATCCGCTCCTGGTTGGTGCCCGCGCCGACCGAGACGGTCTTGCCGGCGAGGGCCTTGTAGTCGCCGTCGAAGGCGAACTTCGAGGACTTGAGCGTCTCGAAGGCGAGGTCGTCCTTGCGGTAGGAGGCGAACTCGTACTTGCGCTTGCGCTCCTCGGTGTCGGTGATGTTCGAGAAGCCGACGTTCACCTTGCCGCTGTCGATGCCGACGAAGAGGTTCTCCCAGGTGAACCGCTTGACCTCGGGCTCCAGGCCGAAGACGGCCGCGATCAGCCGGGCCAGGTCCACCTCCGAGCCGGTGAGCGTCTTCTGGTCGCTGCCCGTGAACCCGAGGGGCGGCGCCCCGGAGGGGAGCGTGCCGGAGCCGATCACCAGCTTGCCGCTCTTCTTGAGGGAGTCGGGCAGTTGATCGCTGATGGACTTCACCTCGGAGACCTTCAGGGTGGTCTCCTTGGCGGCGCCGTTGGACAGCCGGCCGACGGTGACCGTTCCGGCGGTGTCGGTGTTCGTGGCCGCGTCGCTGTCCCCACCGCAGGCGGCGAGCCCGGTGGCGAAGGTCGCGACGGCGGTCGCCGCGGTGATGCCGCGTATCAGGCTGCGTCGGGAGAGGTGCGGAGGCATGGCTGCTGTCCTTGTCGTTCAGAAAATGTGGGGCATCGGAAAGGGGAGTTTCAGAGGACCTTGCTGAGGAAGTCCCTGGTCCGTTCGTGCCGGGGCCTGTCGAGGACTTCGGAGGGCGGGCCCTGCTCGACGATCCGGCCGCCGTCGATGAAGACGACCCGGTCGGCGACCTCGCGGGCGAAGCCGATCTCGTGGGTGACGATGACGAGGGTGGTGCCGCTGGTCGCCAGGTCCTTGATGACGGAGAGGACTTCACCCACGAGCTCGGGGTCGAGGGCGGAGGTGGGTTCGTCGAAGAGGATGACGCCGGGTCGCAGGGCGAGGGCACGGGCGATGGCGACGCGCTGCTGCTGGCCGCCCGACAACTGCCGTGGGTAGGCGCCCGCCTTGTCGGCCAGGCCGACGCGGCCGAGGAGGCCGCGGGCGAGTTCCAGGGCCTCGGGCTTGCCGAGCTTGCCGGTCGCCACCGGGGCGGCGGCCACGTTGTCCAGGACCGTCAGGTGCGGGAAGAGGTTGAAGTTCTGGAAGACGAAGCCGATCCGGCTGCGCTGCGCCAGGATGGCTCGCTCGCTCAGTTGCTTGAGCCGGGCGCCCTGCCGGCGGACGCCGATCAGCTCGCCGTTCAGGCTGACATGGCCGATCTCGGGCTTCTCCAGGTGGTTGATGACCCTGAGCAGGGTGGACTTGCCGGAGCCGGACGGGCCGAGGATCACGGTGACCTCGCCGGGCCGCACGGTCAGGTCGACCCCGTTGAGGACCCGGTGGGCGCCGTACCACTTGTGCACGTCGTGCACCTCGACGGTGGCGGCGGCGTTCTGGAGTTTTTCGGCGGTCATACGGCGGCCTCCCTGCGGATGCGGGCCCTGAAGTCGGTGAGAGAGGTCCGCAGTCTCTGCAGCGGGGTCGGCGGCAGGGTGCGCGTGGCGCCGCGGGCGTAGTACCGCTCGACGTAGAACTGGACGACGGACACGACGCTGGTCAGGATCAGGTACCAGACGGTGACGACGAGCAGCAGCGGCACGATGTCGCCGGGGTAGGTGGAGCCCATGGACTGGGCGGTGCCGAACAGGTCGAGCAGGGAGACGTAGAAGACCAGGGAGGTGCTCTTGATCAGGCCGATGAGCTGGTTGACGTAGTTCGGGGTGATGGAGCGCAGGGCCTGCGGGAAGACGATCTTCCTGAACTGGTAGCCCTTCGGCAGTCCGAGCGCGGAGGCCGCCTCGTGATGGCCCTGGTCGACGGAGAGGATGCCGCCGCGGACGACCTCGGCGGCGTAGGCGGCCTCGTGGAGGCTGAGGCCGATGACCGCGATGACCATGTCGGTGGCGAGCTCGGACTCGTCGAAGGTGAAGAAGGCCGGGCCGAAGGGGACACCGAGGCTCAGCGTCTTGTACAGGGCGCTGAGGTTGTACAGGAACAGCAGGACCACGATGAGCGGTACGGAGCGCAGCGCCCAGACGTAGGTCCAGCCGGCGGCGCGCAGCACCGGGCTCCGCGAGAGCCGGGCCAGCGCCAGCAGGATGCCGCCGAGGAGGCCCAGCACCGCGCTGTAGGCGGTGACTTCGAGGGTGATGAGGAGCCCGTCGAGGATCGTGGGCCGCAGGAACCAGTAGCCGAAGCGGTCCCACTGGTAGAAGGGGTTGGTCACCAGGCCGTGGACGAACTGGGCGGCCAGGACCACGACGACCGCGGTGGCGATCCATCGGCCGGGCCGCCGCAGCGGCAGAACTCGCTGGGCGGCGAGTTGCTTCGGTGGGGTGTCGGTGGGCGGCGGTGCCCCGGCGAGGGACACGGCTGCGCCTGAGGGTTCACTCATGGAGGGCTCCGGCGGGAGTCGGACACCCCGGAACCACGGCGGACGTGCGGCTGCGCAGGCCTTTCTACGGCGCTGCGCGGCACGCGGGAACGCACGGGTACCGGGGAGGGGCGGCGGGCAACGGCACACCGCTCGTGCGGTGTTCGTCAGGAACGCCGGGGCTGGGAAGAGGCGTCAGCCCCGGTCGCGGGCACGGCCCGGTGCGGTACACAGTGCGCTGTTCACGCGGAGCAGATCGACTGCCCGGTTGGCGACCAGGAGGTTCGCGTACGACGGTACGCAGCCCGGGGACCGGCGTGCGGCCGGCCTGGTGGCTGCGTACATGTCGACACCCTCACTGCTACGGCCTTCAAGGCCACGCGCTGATTGAGCCGTCAGTTAAGGCAGTTGACCGCGGGAATGTGAACGCCGGTCCGCTGGATGGAACGGTCCCAGGTCAGTCGACCTGCGGTCGCGTCCCGTCTCCGCCCGCCGCGTGGGCGGCCCAGTCCAGGATCTGGACGGCGGATCCGGCGGCCTCCAGCCCCCGGCAACGGGCGTGGTGGCGGCGGGCGATGGCGTCCAGGTCGAGGTGCGCCCCGAAGGCCGGATGCGCGGCGAGCCGGCGGGCGTAGGCCCACAGGGCGGGGTGGGCGGCGATGTGCTGCACCGCGGCGGCGTCCAGGTGGTGCCGGTGCACGGTGTCGAGTTGGACCAGCGTGACCCACAACTCGACGTCCGCGGCGGTGATCCGGTCGCGGATCATGTACGCGCGCCCGTCCAGCCACCGGTCCAGCGCACCCAGCGACCGCAGCAGCGTCTCGAGCGCCGCGTGCCGTTCCGCCCGCTCGATACCGTCGGCCCCCGCGCTCTGCGCGGCCTCCTCGATGTCCTGGGCGCACATCCGCTCGACGGCCTCGATCTCCGACTCCGCGCCGCACGGGTACAGCGCCGGCCGGCCGTCGCCGAAGCGCCGGGCGAGGTCACGGACGATGTCGGGTGCGTGGGTGCTCACGATGCGCCCGGACCAGTCGTCGCTGAGGACCGGCGCGAGGGCCGGTCCGGCGTAGTGGTGGGCGCTGGCGTCGTACAGCGGACGCAGGACGGCGTGTCCGCCGTCGGGGCAGTCGGGGACGGCGGGCAGAAGGGTCGCCGGACAGACGTCGTCGAGGTCCAGCAGGCTGTGGGCGACGGCGATGCGCAGGCCGTCCGGGCAGGCGGTGGACAGGTGGAGACGGTAGCGGCGCGGCACGGCGTAGTGGCCGCTGCGTGCGTCCCGGCCGATCCGGCCCCGGAAGGCCGGAGCGGTCTGCGCGGACGAGTGGGCGGCCAGCGGTGTGACGGACATGACTCTCCCCTGGGCAGGCGTGTGGACGTACGCGTGGCGGAAGCGGACGCGGGCTCGGACAGGCCCTGGGGGTCAGATGGCGCTGCAGACGCGGAGCAGATCGATGTGACGGCGGGACGTGAGAAGGGGCGAACGGCTCACTCGGCCGGTGACCGACTCTGGGTGCCCCATGCTTCCCTACCAGTTCACTAGGAAATCTGATGGGAGTGTCGACCCGTCCGCGCCCCACGTCAAGAGGGCGTCCGGGAAGCGAACGGCAAACGGCTCTCCGTATGCGCGACCTGAACATCGGCGTCATCACGGGCATCCACGAGTTCGACGGCGGGCAGTACGAGATCGACCTGACCTACTCCGACGCGCTGGACGCGGCCGACCGCTCCTTCCGTTTCAAGGCCGCGGTGAAGGAGCCGGCCTGCAAGGAAGGCCATCTCGCCACCTTCATGGCCAGGCCGTTCGGCGACGCGGGCGGCTCGGGCTCCCCTCTGCACCTGCCCTGTGCCGACGCAGACGACCGCAACGCCTTCGACGACCCCGCCGGCGTGCACGGCCTCTCCGCGACCACCCGGCACGCCGGCGCCAACGCCTGTCTCCTCGTGGCCGGCACGATCGCCGCCGCACTGCTCGGCATCCGGGCCGGCGAGGAGCCGCCCGCCCCGCTGGACCGGAAATCCGGCTGCCTTGAGGGGGCGGAGGGCAGTACGGTCCCGGAGTGATCGACGACGACGGTTACTTCGGAGAGAGCATCGCGGCCGGCTACGACGAGTCGACGGCGGACATGTTCCGCCCCGACGTGGTGGACCCGGCGGTGGGCGTCCTGGCCGGACTCGCCGGCGACGGCCCGGCACTCGAACTCGGCATCGGCACCGGCCGCATCGCGCTGCCGCTGGCCGCCCGCGGGGTTGCGGTGCACGGCATCGACATGTCCCGCGCCATGGTGGACCGGCTGCGCGCCAAGCCCGGTGGCGATGCCATCGGCGTGACGATCGGGGACTTCGCGACGGCACGCGTGGGGAAGAGCTTCTCCGTCGCGTACCTGGTGTTCAACACGATCATGAATCTGACGACGCAGGACGCCCAGGTGGACTGCTTCCGCAATGTCGCCGCACACCTGGCACCGGGAGGCCGCTTCGTCGTCGAGGTCATGGTGCCCGAGTTGCGGAAGCTGCCCGCCGGGCAGACCGCCGTACCGTTCCACATCAGTGAGTCACGCTGGGCGTTCGACACCTACGACGTGGCCACCCAGGCGATGAGCTCGAACTACGTCACCGTCACCGACGGCCGCGCCGAGCACTGGTCCATCCCGTTCCGGTACGTCTGGCCGGCCGAGCTGGACCTGATGGCCCGGCTGGCCGGACTGCGGCTGCGCGACCGGTGGCAGGACTGGACGGGCGAGCCGTTCACCGGCGAGAGCGGCAAGCACGTGTCGGTGTGGGAGAAGCCGGCCGGCTGACCCCGGTTCAGGGTGTCGGTGCCGCCGTCAGGGATTCGTCCACGCCTCGGGGTCGTCCGCCAGGCTCAGCACGTCGTCGGGAAGCTTGGCCGCGGCGACGTGGGCCAGGGTGACCTCACCGAGGATCTTGCGGACGTTGGCGCGTACGGCGATCCACAGCGGCAGCAGGGACTCGGCGGGGCCGACGTAGGAGAGGTCGGGCGGGCGGACGCCGCGGACCGAGACGAGAGGGCCGTCCGCCACGCGGATCACGTCCGCGATGGGGATCGAGTCGGCCGGGCGGGCGAGCCGGTAGCCGCCCTTGCCGCCCCGCTGGCTGACGACGAGGCCACCTCGGCGCAGGTCGCCCAGGATGCCCTCCAGGAACTTGTGCGGGATGCCCTGCGCCTCGGCGATCGCCTCGGCCTTGAGCGACGTGTCGTCCCCTGCCGCGGCCAGCTCCAACGCCGCCCGCACCGCATAGTCCGCTCTCGCCGAGATCCGCATGCCGAGATTATCCATCACTGCCGGGTGCCGGCCCGCCCGCACCCCTCCGGTCAGGCGGGAAGGCTGAACGGAGGATGGGCGCCGTTGAGGAAGTAGTCCCCGACCTCGCGCAGCCGGTGGGCGACCGGCTCGCGCAGGGTGTGGGTGCGGGTGTCGCGCCAGAAGCGGTCCAGGCCGTGTCGCGCGAAGGCGGCGGGGACACCGACGGCGTCCAGGGCGCCGGTGGTGATCTCCTGCGCGGCGCGGGAGGCGGCCGCCTCTGCGGCGCTCGCGAGGACGGCGATCTCCGCGCACTCCTCGTCGTCGAGGCCCTCGCCCCGGGCGAGACCGCGCATCAGGGCCTCAACCGCCTGGTCGGCGAGGGCGGAGGCGGCACGGGCGGCGACGGCGAGTTCGCCGTACGCGGTGAGCACGTACGGGTCCTGCGGCGGGCTGCCCGGCCACGGCTGGGGGGAGAACGGCTGCCAGGCGGACTGCGCCGCCCTGCCGTGCTCGCGGACCTCACCGAGCAGGCCCTCGGCGACGCCGAGACAGAACTGGGCGGAGACCAGGCGGGCGGTCGGCGCGGCGAGGCCGGCGAAGGGCGACAGGACGCCCTCGTCCGCGCAGAGGGAGCCGAGTACGTCCTCGGCCGCGACCGGCACGGAGTCGAACCCCACGCCGCCACCTGCCGCCAGCCGTTGCCCGAACGTTTCCCCACCGCTGCCGCTCACGAGCCCGGGGTGGGCGGTGTCGACGAGGACGGCGAGGGGCTCGCCGGTGCCGGGCACGGCGGCACGCACCACCAACCGGTCGGCGATCCCGACTCCCGAGCCGTACCGCTGGTGGCCGTCCAGCAGATAGCCGTCGCCCGTCGGGGTCAGCATGAGCGGCGGTTCCTGCGAGGCGATGCCGCCGCCCCAGTACCACTGCCCCGAAGCGAACGCCCGCTCGATGCGGGCGGCCCGGTCGGGGGCGGCGAAGAACCGGGGGCAGGAGGACAGGAAGTAGTGGCTGCCCAGCAGGTGTCCGACGGGCCCGTCGGCCGCGGCGAGAGTCCGTACGACCGCGTAGGCGGTGGGCCAGTCCGCGCCCCCTCCGCCGTGTTCGGCCGGAACGAGCAGCGTCAGGAGCCCCGACTCGCGCAGCCGCGCGACCTCGTCGAGCGGGGGTTTGCCGGCCTGCTCGCGCTCGACCGCGTCCGTGGCGAGGTCGTCGGCCAGTTCCCGGGCGATGTGCGGCCAGTCGTCCCGCCCGGCTCCCTGTGCGGTCGGCGCGTCCGAGGACGTCACTCCTGCTCCCCGCTCGGGGTCGCCGAAGGGGGCGGGCGGGGCCGGAGGGGCGATCGTCATGGCGTCATCCTCACTCGCTCCACGGACGAGGGTCAACACTTCCCTAGTAATTCGATAGGAATTCTAGGGAATATGTGAGCGGGTGGCCGATTACCGCCCCCGGGTGACGAGTTCACGAGGGTGACGCGGACGGGACGTCACCCTCGGCTTCCGGCCTCCACGAAGGGGATCCGGCCCGCGGACGGTGCGACCGCGGCACTGCGGAACGGGTGGTTCCACAGCCCGCGCGCCTCCAGCCGCGGCAGAACGCCCTCACCGAACCAGTACGCCTCCTCCAGGTGCGGATAGCCGGAGAGCACGAACTCGTCGATGCCCAGCCGGTGGTACTCGGCGATCCGCTCGGCGACCTCGTCGTGACTGCCGACCAGCGCCGTGCCCGCCCCGCCCCGCACCAGCCCGATGCCCGCCCACAGGTTCGGGTGGATCTCCAGGTCGTCGGCGCGGCCGCCGTGCAGCGCGAGCATGCGCTGCTGGCCCTCCGACTCGCTGCGGGCCAGGCCGGCCTGTACGGCCCGTACCGTCTCCGCGTCGAAGCCGTCCAGCAGGCGCCGGGCCTCGGCCCACGCCTGTTCGGCGGTGTCCCGCGTGATGACGTGCAGGCGGATCCCGAAGCGGACGCTGCGGCCCTCCTTCTCGGCCAGCGCCCGGATCCGGGCGACCTTCTCGGCGACGGCTGACGGCGGCTCGCCCCAGGTGAGATAGACGTCGACGTGCCGGGCGGCGACCTCTCCGGCGATGGGCGAGGAGCCGCCGAAGTACACCTCGGGGACCGGGTCGGGCACCCTCGCCAGCTTCGCGTCCTCGACCTGGAGGTGCTCGCCGACCAGGTCCACGGTCCGGCCCTCCCACAACCCCCGTACGATCTGGAGGAATTCACCGGTACGGCGGTAACGGTCGTCCTTGTCGAGGAAGTCGCCGTAGGCGCGCTGCTCGTGGCTCTCCCCGCCCGTGACGACGTTGAGCAGCAGCCGTCCGCCGGTCTGCCGCTGGAAGGTGGACGCCATCTGGGCGGCGAGCGTCGGCGAGACGAAGCCCGGGCGGAAGGCGACCAGGAACTTCAGCCGCTCGGTGTTCTGGCTGACCATCGCCGTGGTGAGCCACGCGTCCTCGCACCAGGCACCGGTGGGCGTGAGCGCGCCGACGAAGCCCAGATCCTCGGCGGCGCGGGCGATCTGACTGAGGTAGGCGACCGTCGGCGGCCGGTCACGGCCGGACGCCGTGGCGGGGGAACCGTGGCCACCGCCGACGACGTGACGGCTGTCGCCGTTGGTGGGCAGGAACCAGTGGAAGGTGAGGGGCATGGGAGGGGCTCCGATCGGGGTCTTCCGGTGGCGGTCGGGCGCGGTCGCGGCGCTCAGCCGGTGGCCGCCAGCAGGGCAGGGCGGCCGCCGAGCGCCAGCGAGAACTGGTCGGTGACCTGGGCCAGTGCCCCGGCGGCGCCGGGCGCGACGGCCAGGGTGCCGTCGTCGCCCACGGTGATCTCCTTGTCGAGGGTGAACCAGCCCGGCGTGATGTGGGCGGGGCCCATGGAGTTCAGTACGGGACGCAGGGCGTAGTCGATGGCCAGGACGTGTGCGGTGGTGCCCCCGGTGGCCAGCGGCAGAACGGTCTTGCCCGCGAGGGCGTACTGCGGGAGCAGGTCGAGCAGCGACTTCAGCAGCCCGGAGTATGCGGCCTTGTAGACGGGAGTGCCGATCACGACTCCGTCGGCGCGCTCGAACAGGGCGGTGGCCTCGATGATCGCCGGGTGCCGGAAGTCGGCTCCCAGCAACGCCTCGGCGGGCAGGGTACGGACGTCCAGCGGGGTCACCTCGTGCCCCTGCGTGGTGAGCCGCGCGTCCAGATGGCGCAGCAGCCGTGCGGTACGGGACGTGGCGGAAGGGCTGCCGGAGACGGACAGGATGGTGGCCATGCGGGGACCTTTCAGGAGGGTCGGTCAGAGGACCTTGGAGAGGAAGGCGCGGGTTCGCTCCTGCCGCGGGTTGTCCAGGACGGCCGCGGGCGGCCCCTGCTCCACGACGACGCCGCCGTCTCGTCGAAGAGCAGCACCTTCGGTTGGGCAGGCGTCGGCCCTCTCCGCGAGGCCGACCCGGTCCAGGAGGCGGCGGGCCGTCTCCTCCGCCTCAACTCGTGCAGCCTTCCGCCCGAGCGGCGGTAACCGATGAGCTCACCGTCGATGCCGACCCAGCCGCGGTCGACCTTCTCCAGGTGGTTGACGGTCCGCAGCAGCGTGGACTTCCCGCCGCCGCGGACGTCGGCCATGGCGTCACTCATGCTCGTGCTCGGGCGGGTTGATCCGGGACGTCTCGATCGCGGAGGCGGAGGTGCCCCACTTCTTCAGGATCCGGGCGTAGGTGCCGTCCTTGATGAGCTCGTTGACGGCGGCCTGGAAGGCCTTGGTGAGCGGGGAGCCCTTCTTGAAGGCGAAGCCGACGTCGAGGCGGTGGAACTCGCCGAGGAACGTGGTCTGCGACGCGGGCTGGGCCGCCTGGTAGCGCAGGCCGTTGATCGTCGACATGATCACGTCGATACGGCCCTGCTGGAGCGCGGTGAGCGTCGCCGCGTTCTCGGAGTAGACCTTGACGTCGTACGGCTTCTTGCCCGCCTCGGCGCACACGCCCTTCTGGGCGGTGAGGGTCGCCTCGAAGGTGGTGCCGGCGCCGGTGCCGATGGTGAGCCCGCACAGCCGGGTGAGGTCGGTGATCTTCGACTTGAGCGCGGTGTTGCCCTTCTTCACCGCGAAACCCTGGCCGTCGTTGATGTAGGTGACGAAGTCGACGGTCCTGAGCCGCTCGGTGGTGACACCGAAGTTGCCGGTGCCGACGTCGTACTTGCCGCTGCCGAGGGCGGGCAGGATCGTCTCGAAGGAGGCGTCCTGTCGCTCCAGCCCGACGCCGAGCACCTTGGCCACCGCGTCGGCGAGGTCGATGTCCTGCCCCGCGGGTGCCTTGTCGGTGCCGTTGGGGTAGTACGCCCCGGGCGGGAACCCGATCGAGCTGCCGACCCGCAGCGTGCCCGCCTTGCGTACGTCGGCGGGCAGCAGGGCGGCTGCGGAGTCCACCTTGCGTACGGCGGCCACCGGGTCGTCGGTCGGCGCGGGGGATGCCGGGGCGCCCGCCGGCGCGGTGCCGGAGGTGTCGCCGCCGCACGCCGTGAGCGCGAGCAGGGGCAGCGACATGAGGACGGCGGCGATGCGCAGGCGTGGTCTGATGCCGGGGACGTTCACAGCTCGGCGGCCTCTCCCGTGGGTGCTTGGGCGGTCAGGTGCTTCTCGAAGGGCAGCGGGCCGATGGTTTCCGGGTCGGCCGCCGTGTCGAACAGCGGCGTGTAGCCGGTGGCCAGGTACAGGCCGCGGGCCTCGGGCTGGCGTGGGCCGGTGGTGAGGTGGACGCGCCGGTAGCCGCGTGTTCCGGCCTCGCGCTCCAGCTCCGCGAGGACGCGCCGCGCGAGGCCGCGCCGGCGGTGGGCGGAGTGCGTCCAGATCCTCCCCCAGACTTCGTCCGGGGGGACCCCCATCAGCTCGGCGGTGGTCGCGTCGTACCGGCGGAAGGCGCCGCCGGCCACGGGCTCACCGCGTTCCAGCAGCAGGAGGAGCAGGCCGCCGTGCGGTTCGGTGAACTCCTCGTCGGGGTAGCGGGAGAGCTCGGCGTGCGCGTCCTTGCCGTACCGCGTCGAGTACTCGTGGCCCAGTTCGCTCAGCAGGGGTCTCACCCGCGGATCGGACACGGGTACCTGAATCACCGTCAGTTCGGGGGCGGAGGTCATCCGTTCACCGCCGCCAGGGTCTGCGTGCCGCGGGCCGCGCGTGCGGCGTCACGCTTGGCGACCTCCTCACGGACGACGGGGATCACGTACCGGCCGAAGTCGATGGCGTCGTCGAGCAGGTCGTAGCCGCGTGCGGAGAGGATGTCGACGCCGAGGTCGTAGTAGTCGAGCAGCGCCTCGGCGACCGTCTCCGGGGTGCCGACCAGGGCGTTGGAGTTGCCCGCGCCACCGGTCGCGGCGGCGGTCGGGGTCCACAGGGCGCGGTCGTAGCGCTCTCCCGCCTCGGCGATGGCGAGCAGCCGCTGCGAGCCGACGTTTTGAGGTGTTGCAGCCTGCGGCTGGGCGTGCCCGTTGTGGCGCCTGGTGATCGCCTCGCCGCGCTCCTTGCGGGTCTTGATCGCGCCGACCGTGCGGTGGGCCTTCTCCCAGGCCAGTTCCTCGGTCGGGGCGATGATCGGGCGGAAGGCGACCTGGAGGCGGGGTACGTCGGTGCGGCCCGCGGCCCTGGCGGCGGCCTTGACGTTCTCGATCTGTTCCGCCGTCTTCGCGAGGGGCTCGCCCCACAGGCAGTAGATGTCGGCCTCGGCGCCTCCGGCGGCGTACGCGGCGGGGGACGAACCGCCGAACGAAACGCCCGGGTGCGGCTGTTGGACGGGGAAGACATCGCTGACGAAGTCGTGGAACCGGTAGTGCTCGCCCTCGTGGTCGAAGGGCTCGTGGGTGGTCCAGATCTTCTTGACGATCCGGATGTACTCGCGGGTGCGGGCGTAGCGCTCGTCCTTGGTGAGGGTGTCGCCCTCGCGGCCCTGTTCGTGGTCGTTGCCGCCGGTGATGAAGTGCACGGTCAGCCGGCCGTCGCTGATCCGGTCGAGGGTGGCGAAGGTCTTGGCGGCGAAGGTGGGGTAGGACACGTTGGGCCGGTGGGCGAGGAGGATCTGGAGGCGCTCCAGCCTGCTCGCGATGTACGCGGCGGCCGGTGCGGGGTCCGGCGCCCCGGAGCCGTAGGCGAACAGCACCCGGTCCCAGCCGTGGTCCTCGTGCGCCCGGGCGAGCCGGAGCGTGTACTCCTTGTCGAACGCGGCGCCGGAGCGCGGCGTGGTTTCGGAACCGTCGTCGGTGGCGGCGATGCCGAGGAACTCCACGGGCATGGGCCTGGCCTTTCAGCAGATCACGGCGGCAGGCGGGCATGGCTGAAGGGCCTGGCGCCGAAGCATGGGTGATGGCTCGTCAGAAGGACGAGTGAGGACGAGCGTGACGACGCCGGGCGTCGGAGCAGGCGGTGCAGCGGCAGCGCGCGTGAAGGGGGAGCTCGGCCCGCGACGGGGTCACCGAGGGAGGGAAGGGCCGGTCAGACGGCCCGCTGCCGAGTCAGGCGCAACACGCGGCCGACCACACCCGACCGAAGTCGATGTGATCGCGCGAGACCAAGCGCTGCTGGGCATTCATGCGACTAATTGAGCAGTACATCGTCCTTCCCGTCAAGCAGCGCCCGGATGCCGGACCGCCTGGACGGGCGCCTGCCGACGCGCTGTTGACACATCGATGCCGTGGGCACATACGATCGACGTCGGATCGGCTCCGCCCTGCGCGGCAGCCTCCCCGGCCGTGTTGAGGGACGCGGCGAGCGTGACGACACCTGGTTCACCCACGCCTGCGATTCCCTCCCCCGGAGAGCCTCCCCATGGTCACGCCGTCCAATGTCACGTCCACCCCTGCCACGAAGACTCCGGAGCCGCCCGACGCCACCGGCGCGGACCTGCCACGGATCGTGCCGCGCCGGCACCCGGGCCGGTGGCTGACCGCCGCCGTCGCGCTGCTGCTCTTCGCGATGGTGGTCAACTCCGTCGTCCGCAACGACGCCTTCCAATGGAGCGTGGTGGGCCGGTACTTCACCACCACCGCCGTGCTCGACGGGCTGCTGCTCTCCCTGTGGCTGACGGCCGTGGTGATGGTGCTGGGCTTCCTGCTGGGCACGGTGCTCGCTGTGATGCGGCTCTCCGCCAACCCGGTGCTGCGCACGCTGAGCTGGGGCTATGTGTGGGTCTTCCGGTCCACGCCGCTGCTGGTGCAGCTGCTGTTCTGGTTCAACATCGGCGCCCTGTATCCCACACTGGGCCTCGGCATCCCGTTCGGCCCGCAGTTCATCACCGTCAAGACGGTCAATCTGCTCGGCCCCACCCTCACCGCCGTCATCGGTCTGACCCTGCACGAGACCGCCTACGCCGCCGAGGTGGTGCGCGGCGGCATCCTCTCCGTGGACCCCGGGCAGACCGAGGCCGCCCAGGCGCTGGGGCTGAGCAGACTCCGCACGCTGCGCCGGATCGTCGTCCCCCAGGCGATGCGCTCCATCGTGCCGACCGCCGGGAACATGCTGATCGGCACGCTGAAGGGCACCAGCATCGTCAGCGTGCTGGCCGTGCACGACCTGCTGTACTCGGTGCAGCTGATCTACAACCAGACCTACCAGGTCATCCCGCTGCTGATGGTCGCCACCCTGTGGTACATCGCGGTCACGACGGTGCTCAGCGCGGGTCAGTTCTACGTCGAGCGGTACTACGCGCGCGGCAACTCCCGCGTTCTGCCGCCCACTCCGCTGCAACGGCTGCGCGGCCGCCTGACCGCCGTACGCCACCCGGCTGAGCGCGGCGACGGCCGCCGACGCCCGCCCGGTGATCGGCGGTGACCGGTGAGCACCGCCTCCTCCCCGGCCGTCCTGGTCGTCGTCGGCGCGGGACCGCGGGCCACGGGCCTGCTGGAGCGCATCGCCGCCAACGCGTCCGAACTGTGGGACGGTTCACGGCCGTTGCGCATCCATGTGGTCGATCCGCATCCGCCCGGTCCGGGTCGCGTCTGGCGGCACGAGCAGTCCGCGCTGCTGCGGATGAACTCCATGGCCGAGGACGTCACCATGTTCACCGACGAGTCGTCCACCATCGACGGCCCGGTCCGCCCCGGCCCCTCACTGGCCGAGTGGGCGGCCCAGTTCTCCGGCCGGGGCCCGCGCCACGCTCCCTACGCCGAGCCCGCCGACCCCGAGGTGCTCGCCGAACTGCGCTCGCTCGACGGGGCCGACTTCCCGACCCGCCGCGCCCAGAGCGCCTATCTGGACTGGGTGTTCCGCAAGGCGCTGGCCGAGCTGCCGCCCTCGGTCACCGTCGAGTGGCAGCGCACCACCGCGACCGCCGTCACCGGGCCCGCGGACGGCCCCCAGCGGGTGCATCTGGCCGACCGCGCCACGCCGCTCACCGCCGACCTGGTGGTCCTCGCCCAGGGCCACCTCGGTTCCCTCCCCGGCGCCGAGCACCGGGACCACGCCGACTTCGCGCGCCGTCACGGCCGCTTCCATCTGCCGCCGGAGTTCTCCGCCGACGCCGACCTGTCCGCGCTGCGCCCCGGCGAGCACGTCCTCCTGCGCGGCTTCGGGCTGGCCTTCGTCGACCTGGTGGCCCTGCTCACCGAGGGCCGGGGCGGCGCCTTCCGCACGGAGGCCGACGGCACCCTCACCTACCTGCCGTCCGGCCGCGAGCCCGTCCTCCACGTCGGATCGCGGCGGGGAGTGCCGTACCACTCCAAGACCCGCTACCGCCTCCAGGGCCCCAGGCCCCCGCTGCCGCGCCACTTCGGGCCCGAGGCGGTCGACGCGCTGCTCGCCGAGGGCCGCCCGCTGGACCTGCGGCGCGATGGGTGGCCGCTGATGGCCAAGGAGATCGGCTTCGGCCACTACCACGAGCTCTTCCACGCCCACCCCGAGCGCACCGCGCTCCCCTGGCCCGAGTTCCTCGCCGCCTACGACCGCCTGGACTGGTACGGCGACGAGATGACCGCCCTCGTCGCCGCCGCCGTGCCCGACCCGGCGGACCGGCTGGACTTCGAGGCGCTGGACCACCCCTTGGACGGCCTCGCGTTCCCGACGCCGGAGGCGTTCCAGCTCCATCTGCGCGACCACATCGCCCAGGACGTGGCCCGCCGCGAGGACGCGGAGTTCAGCGCCGACCTCGGGGCGTTCCTGGCGCTGCTCTCCGTCTACGGCCATCTGCCGCGCCTGGTCGCCGGGGGACGGCTGACCGCACGGTCCGTCGCCGAGCAGCTCGACGGCTGGTGGCACGGCTTCTTCAGCTTCCTGGCCTCCGGGCCGCCCGGCTTCCGCCTGCGCCAGCTCCTCGCGCTCTCCCGGTCCGGGGTCGTCCGGTTCGTGGGCGCCGGCATGCGCGTCGGCACCGACGGGACGACCGGTACCTTCACCGCGGACAGTGTCACCGTCCCCGGTCACACCGTCCACGCCACGGCACTGATCGAGGCGTATCTTCCCCGCCCTTCCCTCGCCCGCACCGAGGACCCGCTCCTGCGCGACCTGCACGGAGCCGGCGCCCTCACCGAGGAGATCCTCGCCGACCCCACCCACACCCACCGCTCCGGCCTGCTCGCCGTCTCCCCCGCGGACGGCCACGTCGTCGACCCGTCCCTCGGCGGGCCGCACCCCCGCCGCATCGCCCTCGGCGCCCCCACCAACAGCCGGGCCGTGGCCGCCTTCGCCCGCCCGCGCACCGACGCCCCCGCGTTCCGCCAGAACGACGCGGTGGCCCGGGCGCTGCTGCATACCCTGACCTCGGACATCTCAAGGGAAGAGATGTCGACGTCCAATATATGAACAACCCCTTGGGGTGGACGCGAGCTTCTGCCACGATCCCCATCAACCAGGTAGGAAAACTAGGGATCTGTGGGGTGGGGTCGTCATGCGCATGCACAGCCGCGCGCACCTTCTGCTGCCCCTCCTCACGTCGCGTCGCCACATCGACTTCGGCCGTACGTCCAGCGCCATCTGTCGGCTCCGCTGAGACTCCCCGCGCACTCCGCACCTCTGGCCGTACGCCTGACGTGCCGTAACTCCCTGAACACCCTTCCCCTGAGAGGACACCTCTGTGTCTGCCGCAAGACCGCTCACCACCCTGCGCACCTTCGCCGTCATCGCGGCGCTCCCCCTGCTGCTGACCGCCTGCGGCTACGGCGCCGAGTCCACCGACGACGGCAAGCAGACGGAGGTCGCGGCGGGCGCCAAGAAGCTCTCCGCCGACGAGGTGAAGATCGGCTACTTCCCCAACCTCACGCACGCCACCGCTCTGGTGGGCATCCAGGAGGGCCTGTTCCAGAAGGAGCTCGGCGGCACCGAGATCAAGCCGTCGACCTTCAACGCCGGCCCCTCGGAGATCGAGGCTCTGAACTCGGGCTCCATCGACATCGGCTGGATCGGCCCCTCCCCCGCCATCAACGGCTACACCAAGGCGGCCGGGAAGAACCTGCGCATCATCTCCGGCTCGGCCTCGGGCGGCGTGAAGCTCGTCGTGAACCCGGAGAAGATCAAGTCCCTGAAGGACGTCAAGGGCAAGAAGATCGCCACGCCGCAGCTCGGCAACACCCAGGACGTCGCGCTGCTCAACTGGATCTCCGAGCAGGGCTGGAAGGTCGACGCGGAGAGCGGCAAGGGCGATGTCTCCGTGGTCCGCACCGACAACAAGATCACCCCGGACGCCTACAAGTCCGGCTCGATCGACGGCGCCTGGGTGCCGGAGCCGACCGCGTCCAAGCTGGTCGCCGAGGGCGGCAAGGTACTCCTCGACGAGAGCGACCTGTGGCCGGACAAGAAGTTCGTGATCACGAACGTCATCGTGTCGCAGAGCTTCCTGAAGGACCACCCGGACGTCGTCGAGGCCGTGCTGCGGGCCTCGGTGAAGACCAACAAGTGGATCAACGCCAACCCCGACAAGGCCAAGGCCGCGGCCAACGAGGCGCTGAAGGAACTGTCGGGCAAGGCCCTGCCCGCCGAGGTCATCGACCCGGCCTGGAAGTCGGTCACCTTCCTGAACGACCCGCTGGCAGCCACCCTCGACACCGAGGCGAAGCACGCGGTCAAGGCAGGTCTGCTGGAGAACCCCGACCTGAAGGGCATCTACGACCTCGCCCCGCTGAACAAGGTCCTCAAGGCCGAGGGCGAGGACGAGGTCGACGACGCCGGTCTCGGCGCCGAGTAACGAGCACCGCACCCGACGAGTCCCCAGGAGATGACGACCATGGCCACGACGACGGCCACGACCGCCAAGGTCGCGGAGGACGCCCCGGCGGTGCCGTACGCCGCCCGGATCGAGCACGTCTCGAAGTCCTTCCCGGCAGCGGGCACGCCCGGCGGGCAGCAGCTCGTGCTGGACGACATCACGCTCGATGTCGCACCCGGCGAGTTCGTCACCCTCCTGGGGGCCTCCGGCTGCGGCAAGTCCACGCTGCTCAACCTGGTCGCGGGCCTCGACCGGCCGTCCGCCGGCTCCATCGGCACGGACGGCCGGCCCGCCCTGATGTTCCAGGAGCACGCGCTGTTCCCGTGGCTGACCGCGGGCAAGAACGTCGAACTCGCCCTGAAACTCAGGGGAGTTCCCAAGTCCGAGCGCCGCCGGGAAGCGCAGCGGCTGCTGGACCTCGTCCGGCTGCAGGGCGCGTACGGCAAGCGGGTGCACGAGCTGTCGGGCGGTATGCGCCAGCGCGTCGCCCTCGCCCGGGCGCTGGCCCAGGACAGCCGGCTGCTGCTGATGGACGAGCCGTTCGCCGCGCTGGACGCGATCACCCGGGACGTGCTGCACGACGAGCTGACCCGGATCTGGCAGGAGACGGGCGTGTCGGTGCTGTTCGTGACGCACAACGTGCGGGAGGCGGTAAAGCTGGCGCAGCGCGTGGTGCTGCTGTCCTCGCGCCCGGGCCGCATCGCCCGCCAGTGGACGATCGGCATTCCGCAGCCGCGCCGCATCGAGGACACCGCGGTCGCCGAACTGTCCGTCGAGATCACCGAAGAACTGCGTGGGGAGATCCGCCGCCATGGCCAGCACTGACAAGGACGCCGACGTGAAGGTCGACGTCAGGAAGGACAGCGCCGAGGATCTGGCGGGGCTGGAGGCCGGGCTCGACGCGCTGGACTCGGTGCAGGTCGGCCGTACGCCGCTGCGCGAGACCCTGGTCCGCAAGGTGCTGCCGCCCGTCACCGCCGTAGTACTGGTGCTGGTGGTCTGGCAGCTGCTGGTGTGGGCCGAGGTCGCGCCCGCGTACAAGCTGGCCTCGCCGGCCGACGTGTGGGGCGAGGTGCGCGAGGCCTGGCTGCAGGGCACGCTCCTCGACTACATCTGGACCTCCGTCTCGCGCGGTCTGCTCGGCTTCCTGATGGCGCTCGCCATCGGTACGCCGCTCGGCCTTCTGGTGGCCCGGGTGGGGTTCGTCCGGGCGGCCATCGGACCGATCCTGTCCGGTCTGCAGTCGCTGCCGTCGGTGGCCTGGGTGCCGCCCGCCGTGATCTGGCTGGGTCTGAACGACTCGATGATGTACGCCGTGATCCTGCTCGGCGCGGTTCCGTCCATCGCCAACGGCCTGGTGGCGGGCATCGACCAGATCCCGCCGCTGTTCCTGCGCGCCGGGCGCACCCTGGGCGCGACCGGGCTGCGTGAGGCCTGGCACATCGTGATGCCGGGGGCGCTCCCCGGCTACCTGGCGGGCCTGAAGCAGGGCTGGGCCTTCTCCTGGCGCTCGCTGATGGCCGCGGAGATCATCGCCTCCTCGCCCGATCTCGGCGTCGGACTGGGCCAGTTGCTGGAGAACGGGCGCAACAACAGCAGCATGCCGCAGGTGTTCCTGGCCATCTTCCTGATCCTGCTCGTCGGCATCGCCATCGACCTGCTGATCTTCAGCCCGGTGGAGCGGCGGGTGCTGCGGGGGCGGGGGCTGCTGGTCTCCCGCTGAACGAACGGACATGTGAGCGGGCCGCAGGCTGCCTCAGGGTTGCCCGCCCCGCTGCAGGGGGATCTTCTCGCCCGCCTCGATCGCCACGGGCAGCCGGTTCCCGGCCGGCGGCAGCGGGCAGGTCGCCAGGTCCGTGTAGGCGCAGGGCAGGTTCCCGGCACGGTTGAAGTCGAGGGTCACCCGACCCTCGGCGTCCGGGGCGGCGATCTGCAGGGAACGGTTCGCCGCGTACGTCGTCACGCCGGACGTCTCGTCGGTGAACAGCACCATCAGACTGCCGGAGGTGCTGCCGTTGAACGCGGTGAGCCGGTGCACCGCACCGCCCAGCTCGAACTCGACCTGCCCCGGGGAGTCGTAGACGTGCTCCAGCCCCTCCACCGCGGCCCCGACCGTCACCGCCCGTGGCTCCTCGAACGGCAGGAAACGGCCCGGGCGCACCCAGCGTGTGTCCGGGGCGTAGGCGGGGGTGCGGGTGAAGGACGTCCGCAGCTCGTTGTCCGGGTGGCGGGGCCGCAGGATGTCGTGGCCGCCGCGCTTGGCTATCTCGATCACGGCGTCACCGGCGGTGACGTAGCGGCTGTCCCGCTCGGCGATGATCCCGAAGCCGTGCCGGCCGCGCACCACCGTGCCGTCGAGGGTCAGTTCCTCGCCGTCGGCCAGTTCGACCACCACGCCTTCGGCGCCGGTCGACCACGCCCCGGGCGCGTCCTCGAAGCGGGCGGGCTCCGCGCTCAGCCAGTGCAGACCTGTGATCGCGAGGAATCCGTGCGGGCCGGCGAGGACCTCCTCCTTCTGCCGGTGCCACTGCTCCCACGCCTCGACGAAGCCCTGCCGTTCGACGTCCTGGACGGTCATCTGTACTCCCTGTCACGGGGCTTGGGGGCCTGCCCCTGCTCTCTTCGACAACACCGACAGCCTCGGTGTTCATCCCGGTCCCCCCGGTCCCGGAGCCGCATCGATGCGCTTGACACCCACACGGGCGCACGACGTACGTTGACTTCCTCAAGATCCGGACGGTGGAGGCCCTCGATGCAGGTACCTGGTGCGGCGCCGCGCCGTGCGTGCACGGGTACGCGGCTGATCACCCGGCGGCACGTCGACTACTGCCGCACCGCGTCCGCGGTCTGTCCTTCCGTGCACGTCTGATCCCGGCCGGTCCGCGCGGCCGGCTGTCTCGTCGTGTTCCTTCCGAAGGAACACCCTTGTCCGGCCCCACCGGGCCACGACCCGCCGCGGGCCCGAGTTCGCCCGCTGCCGTCACCTGAACCGTGCGGCGCCACCAGCACGCGCCGCCGCACCGAGAGCCGCTGACCCGGCTCTCTCCTCGCACACATGTCACTCACAAGGGACACCATCCATGTCTCAGCTCACCTCTCTTCCGGTGATCGACCTGTCCGCCCTCGACCGCGACGCGCTCCACAGAGCCGCCCGCGACGTCGGCTTCTTCCAGCTGGTCGGCCATGGCATCACCCCTGCCGAGCAGGCCCGCCTCCTCGCCACCGCACGCGCGTTCTTCGCCCTCCCCGAGCCCGACCGGCACCTGATCGACAACCTCAACTCGCCCCACTTCCGCGGCTACACGCGCATCGGTACCGAGCACACCCAGGGCCGCCGTGACTGGCGGGACCAGCTCGACATCAGCAACGAGCTCCCGCCGCACGTGCCCGCGACCGGCGAGCCCGCCTACTGGTGGCTGGAGGGACCGAACCAGTGGCCGCCGGCGCTCCCCGCGCTCCGCGAGGTGACGCTGGACTGGATGGCCCGGCTCAGCTCGGTCGCGCACCGCCTGCTGCACGAGCTGCTCGACGCGATCGGCGGTCCGGAGGACTTCTACGACGACGCCTTCTCCGGCAACCCGCGCAACCACCTGAAGCTGATCCGCTACCCGGGACGCGCCCCGCAGGGCGACGACCAGGGCGTGGGCGTGCACAAGGACTACGGCTTCCTGACCCTGCTCCTGACGGACGAGGTGCCCGGCCTCCAGGTGGAGTCGGCGGGCGGCTTCATCGACGTGCCCCATCTGCCGGGCGCGTTCGTGGTGAACCTGGGCGAGCTGCTGGAGGTGGCCACGAACGGCTACCTCAAGGCCACGAACCACCGCGTGGTCTCCCCGCCGGGAGCCCGCGAGCGCTATTCGGCGCCGTTCTTCTACAACCCGCGCTTGGACGCCCACATCTCCCCGCTCCCCTTCCCCGGCGCGTCCGCCGCCGCGGGCGTCACCGACGACCCGGTCAACCCGCTGTACGCGGAGTTCGGCTGGAACGAACTCAAGGGCTGGGTCCGTGCCCACCCCGAGGTGGTGAAGAAGCACCACCCCGAGCTGGCGATCGGCTGACCGGACACGCGTGCTCCGGAATGTCAGCGGGCGGCGAGGAGCTGTCCCGCGTTCTGCAGGACGTACCGGGCCACGTGCTTGCCGAGCGAGATGCCCGCCTCGTCGGCCGACCGGGTGTGGATGCCGGAGAAGACCCGGGCGTCGACGTTCTCGTCCGAGAGCTGCTTCCAGGTGGTGTAGGTCCGGGTCACGCCGGGCGCGGTGGGGCTGGTCAGGTCGAAGGGAGCGGTGCGCGGCCCGGCCAGCGCGGACAGGACGGTCTCCGCCGCACCCGAGTAGGTGTTGTGTCCGCTCGGGTAGTCCGGATGCGCCGGGGTGGTGTGCAGCGGCGTCCAGTCCGGGACGGGGTCGATGCCGCCGGTGCGGATCGCGGTCACGGGCCGCCACCGCTCGTGGGCGTACTTGCTGTCGGAGGTCGCGATCTGCGTGTCCACCAGCGCCAGGTGGAAGAGCGCGACCAGCCGGGTCTGTCCGGCGATGCCCTGGTCCGTACGGGACAGCGCCACGCGCAACGGCTCGGTGTAGAGGGTGAGGGAGGAGCCGAGCCAGAAGGTGGCCGTCTCGGTCTGCCGGGCGCTGCGCGCCGTGCTGTCGACGGCTCCGTACGCCCGTACCTCCGCGAGGTCGGCGGCGTAGCGCCGGGAGTCCAGGGCGGGCGGCGGGCCCAGCCGGAACTGGCTCGGCGTCTTCAGCAGGAACGGCCTGGCGAGCCGGTTGCCGTACTGGGCCGCCGGGGCGTAGGCGGGTGGCGTCGGCTGCCACACGCCGGGGGCCGCGGGCTTCGCGGTGTACGGCGCGTTGACCGAGGCGGGGTCCAGGCCGTCGCCCTGCCTCGACTTGAGGACCAGGTCGGCCTGCCGCTCCCCCGCCGCGACGCCGCGGTCCTCGGCCGGGCCGTCGGGGATCGCGTCGAGAGTGCTCCTGAACGTCGCGTCGAGCTGTTCCGCGCGGCTCGGGGCCAGCGTCACCAACGCCCGGTGCACGGCGCCGGCGAGGGCCGCCTCCTGGTACGGGCCGCGCTCGACGCCCGCAGGCACGGTCCGGGCGGCCCGGGCCGCGGCGAGCCAACTGATCGCCCAGGTACGGCTGTTGGTGATCTGGGTGGACGCCCCCGCCGTCGCGACGGTGTCGGCCGTGGCGTCGTACCAGGCGAGGGCCGTGGAGGCGCGGTCGGCCGCGGCAGCCTGCGGAACCGCGACGGACGCGGCCAGCAGGGCCGCCGCGCCCAGGACGACGAGAGCGGGACGGGTTCTGGAAGAACGCACAGTTCTCCTACGGTTTCGGTGAGGTGGCTGACGCGGCGGCCGCGTACTCGGGTGCGCGGGGCGCTACGGTCCGCGTCGCCGGCGTGGCCGGCGTGGTCCGGGCGTGATCTTCCGTGGCTCCTGGCCTTCGGCGGTGAACCGTTCGGGTCAGCTACACACCGCGGTGGCGACACGCATCGAAGCGAGGGCCCGCCGTATGCGAAGGGGTTCGAAGATCCGCATGGAGCCGAACCTAACGACAGGTCAAAAGGCGGTCAACACCGACGGGTTCGCCCGAACGATCCTGCAATGACACCTTCGCGGGCATGCCATGTGCCCGTTACACATCACGAACGCATCGTCGGCTGGATCCACCCCAGGGACCGCTCGACGGCCCGCTTCCAGCTGGCGTACTCCCACTCCCGTCGTTCCGGGTCCATGTCCGGCAGCCACTGCGCGGCCATGTGCCAGTTGCGGCGCAGGACCTTCAGGTCCGGCCAGTAGCCGGCCGCGAGCCCGGCGGCGTAGGCCGCGCCGAGCGACACCGTCTCGTGGACGAGAGGCCGTACCACGGGCACGTCGAGCACGTCGGCCAGGATCTGCATGAGGAGGTGGTCGGACGTCATGCCCCCGTCCACCTTGAGCTGCTTCAGGGCGAGCGCGGAGTCGGCGTTCATGGCGTCGACGACCTCCCTGGTCTGCCAGCCGGTGGCCTCCAGGACGGCGCGGGCCAGGTGGCCCTTGGTGATGTACGACGTCAGGCCGACGATGACGCCGCGCGCGTCGCTGCGCCAGTGCGGTGCGAACAGTCCGGAGAACGCGGGGACGATGTAGCAGCCGCCGTTGTCCTCGACGGTGCGCGCCAGCGTCTCGATCTCGGGGGCGCTGTGGATCAGGCCCAGCCGGTCGCGGAACCACTGCACCAGTGAGCCGGTGACGGCGATCGGACCTTCCAGCGCGTACACGGTGGGCTGGTCCCCGATCTTGTACGCGACCGTGGTGAGGAGCCCGTGCTGGGACCGTACGAGGTCGGTGCCGGTGTTCATGACCAGGAAGCTGCCGGTGCCGTAGGTGCACTTCGCCTCGCCCGGTGAGAAGCAGGTCTGCCCGAACAGGGCCGCCTGCTGATCGCCGAGGGCCGCCGTGATGCGCACGCCGGGGAGCACCGCGCGGGCCTCGCCGTAGCTCTCGGCGGAGGAGCGGATCTCCGGCAGCATCGCGGGCGGCACCCCGAAGAAGTCCATGAGCTCCTCGTCCCAGGTCAGCGTGCGGATGTCCATCAGCATGGTGCGGCTGGCGTTGGTGGCGTCGGTGATGTGCAGACCGCCGTCCGGGCCGCCGGTGAGGTTCCAGATCAGCCAGCTCTCCATCGTGCCGAAGAGCACCTCGCCGTTCCGGGCGCGCCGCTCCAGCCCGTCGACGTTGTCGAACAGCCAGCGCAGACGGGGCGCCGAGAAGTAGGTCGAGGGAGGGAGGCAGCAGTGCTCGAGGAAGAACTCGTCTCCCGGTTCCCTCCTCAGTTCCTCGACGAGGGGTGCGGTGCGGGTGTCCTGCCAGACGATCGCACGGCCGAGGGGGACGCCCGTCCGCGGATCCCAGAGCACCGACGTCTCGCGCTGGTTGGCGATCCCGATGGCGGAGATCTGCCCGGCGTCGATACCCGCGTTGGAGAGCGCCTCGGGGACGACCCGCTGGAGATTGCGCCAGATCTCCACGGCGTCGTGCTCGACCCAGCCGGGCCGGGGGAAGTACTGCTGGTGCTCCCGCTGGGCGACCGCCGCCAGCCGTCCGCCGTGGTCGAACAGGATGCATCGGGTGGACGTGGTGCCCTGATCGATGGACATCACATACCGGTCAACCATGATCGACCCTGCCTTCCCATGTGTCGCGGAGGTGCCGGTGGCTACCAGCGGGCCGCGCCCAGGTCTCTGGAGATCGCGCGTGCCGCCTCCCGTAGCACGGTGATCAGGGCCGGCTGAGGCCGGCCTTTGGTGTCGCAGATCCGCTCGACGGCGCCGGACACACCGATCGCGCCCACCACGAGACCGCCCTGTCCCCGGATCGGCGCGGCGATGCCGGCCTCGCCCATGCTCATCTCCTGCACCTCGGCGCCCCAGCCCAGCTCCCGGATCTCGCCGAGCGCCCGGTTGAGCTCCTCCGGGTGGACCAGGGTGTGCCGGGTGTACGCCTCCGGCGGGTCCTCCAGGAGGGTGTCGACGGGCGTGGCCCCGAAGGCCAGCAGGACCTTGCCGAGCGAGGAGGCGTGCAGCGGCAGCAGTGCGCCGACGTCCAGGGTCTGGAGGGTGTCGTCCGGCCGGAAGACGTGGTGGATGACGAGCACTCTGCCCTCCAGGGGGGTGCCCAGGCGGACGGCCTCCCCGCTGCGGGCGGCCAGGGCGTCGGCCCAGTTGATCGAGCGCGACCGCAGTTCGTTGACGTCGAGATAACTGGTGCCGAGGTGCAGCAGGGCCGCTCCGAGCTGGTATTTCCCGGTCGCCGGGTCCTGCTCGACGAAGTCCACGTGTTGCAGCGTGCGCAGGATTCCGTGGGCGGTGCCCTTGGCGAGCCCCAGCGACGACGCCACCTCTCCCAGCCCCAGCCGACGGGAACCACTGGCGAGCAGGCGCAGGATCGCCGCCGCCCGCTCTATGGACTGGACTGGGCCGGCCATGAAGCGATGGTAGTCCGGCTTTTCCCGACATGGGACTGTCGTTCGGTAATGCCGACCCAAGTTCGTTGACCGCTCACTTTTCGGTCTTTAGCGTTCCTTCAGCCGGTCTGCGACGTGCAGGGTTCCGCAGGCTTCCCCGAGGAGGAGGACACATGACAACAGCGCAGCTCGACGCCGCGCCTCGCGGGGAAGTCGAACACGTCTTTGCGCTGCCGCACACGCCGGGGGCCGTCCCGGGCCTGCGCCGACGCATCCGTACGGTCCTCGCCGACTGGCACCTGGCCACGGACATCGCCGAAGACGTCCTGCTGGTCGCCTCGGAGCTGCTCACCAACGCGATCGTGCACGCCCTGCCCCCGGCGACTCTGACCCTCTCGCGGAGCCGCGCGGAGACCTGCAGGACCGTACGCGTCGAAGTGACCGACAGGGGGCCTGCGACCCCGACGGGGCTGCCGGCGTCCGCCCCCGACCCGGACGAGCACGGGCGGGGCCTCGGCATCGTCACGACGCTGGCGTCCCGGTGCGGCATTCATGTCCACTCCGGGGGGACCAGCCGGTGGGCGGAGATGCGGTTCGGTCGGGGCTGACGTCGATCAGGTTCGCCGTACGGCGTGTGTCACGAGCGGAGGCCCTGCTTTGTCTGTTCTGGTACAGGCACCAGGAACATCGCGAGAGGAGCGCCCCATGAAGGTCGTAGTGATCGGTGGAACCGGGCTCATCGGCTCGAAGGTGGTCGCCGGGCTCGGCGAGCACGGGCACGAGGCGGTCGCGGCCGCACCCGACACCGGCGTCAACACGCTGACCGGCGAGGGGCTGGCCGAGGTCCTGAAGGATGCGTCGGTGGTGGTCGACGTGTCCAACTCCCCCTCGTTCGAGGACGAGGCCGTGATGGAGTTCTTCCGCACCTCCACCACCAACCTCCTGAAGGCGGAGGCCGAGGCGGGTGTGACGCACCATGTGGCGCTGTCCGTGGTCGGCACCGAGCGTCTCCAGGCGAGCGGGTACTTCCGCGCCAAGCAGGTCCAGGAGGATCTGATCAAGGGGGCCGGCATCCCCTGCTCCATCGTCCACGCCACGCAGTTCTTCGAGTTCGTGAAGGGGATCGCCGACTCAGCCACCGAGGGCGGCACCGTGCGCCTGGCCCCCGCGAAGATCCAGCCCATCGCCTCGGACGACGTGGCCGCGGCCGTCGGACGCACCGCGGTCGATGCCCGGGTGGGCGGGGTGGTGGAGGTCGCGGGCCCCGAGGCGTTCCGGCTCGACGATCTGATCCGTGAGGCGCTCGCCGCCGAGAACGACCCCCGCACGGTGATCACCGACCCGGAAGCCCTGTACTGGGGCGCCGCACTGCAGGAGACCACGCTCCTGCCGGGCCCGGACGCACAGCTGGCCGGGAAGAGGTTCGCCGACTGGCTCGCGCAGCGGAAGTTAGCGCTTCGTCCGGCGTCGAGTCGACGGGACCGGGGCGATGCCGCAACGTGAAAAAAGGGTCCTCACAGGTTTTCGCCCGTGAGGACCCTTCGCACCGTCGGGACGACAGGATTTGAACCTGCGACCCCTTGACTCCCAGGAGTGCGGGGTGTGCGCCATCGCGCACACCGTGTGGTCCCCAACTGGTCCCCACCGACCTGGTCTGCTCTGCCATCAGGTGCCTGGTAAAGCGAGGCGGCATCGACCAACATTCGAGGTAACGCCACTGATTGCGGCCCCCCATGGATACCATCCAGCCGCCAGATTTGAACGGCTCATCCGAGATGCGCCGGACCCCACAACGCTTCATCGCAGAACAGGAACGGAACCTCTGTGAGCATCGCTCGCTCCGGTGGGCGGGTGCAGCCTGCCCGTCCAGGCGACCCCAAACGGGTCGGCCCTTACCGGATCATCGGCCGCCTGGGCTCAGGCGGCATGGGCACCGTTCACGCCGGCCTCGACCCAGCCGGGCTGCGGGTCGCGGTCAAGATCATCCATGCCGAGCACGCAGAGGACCCCGAGTTCCGGGCCCGCTTTCGCCGTGAGGTACAGCTCTCCGCCCGTGTCCAAGGGCCGTGCCTCATACCCCTCCTCGCGGCTGACCCCGACGCCGAGTCTCCATGGCTGGCCACCGCCTACGCCCCCGGCCTCACCCTCAACCAGCACCTCGCCGCCCACGGCCCGCTCACCGGGGGCACCCTGTACGCCTTCGCCACCGGCACCGCCCAGGCCCTCACGGCCATCCATGCAGCTGGCGTCGTCCACCGTGACGTGAAACCGCAGAACGTCATCCTCACCCCAGCCGGCCCCCGCCTCCTGGACTTCGGCATCGCCCACGCCGCCGACGGCACCTCCGTGACCCGTACCGGCGTAACGACCGGCACACCCGGCTGGATCAGCCCCGAGCACTACCGCACCGGCACAGCCGGACCCGAAGGCGACCTGTTCGCCTGGGGCTCCCTCGTCGCCTACGCCGCCACCGGCCGCCCTCCCTTCGGCACAGCAGCCGCCGACGTCGTCGCGTACCGCGTCCTGTCCGCCGACCCCGACCTCGACGGCCTTCCCGAACCGCTTCGCGGCATCGCGGCGAAGGCCCTCGCCAAGGAGCCGGACAGCCGCCCGACCGCGAGCGCGATCGCCGAGCGATGCGCCGGCCTCCTCACCGCCGAAGACACACAGATCACCCCGTCCGAGATGGAACCAACCCTGGTCGGTGATCACGTCGAGGCCGAGTGGAACGTACCGACCGCGGACGACCCGACCTGGCATTCGCCCACCCACTCGGGCATGCGCGCCGTGGGCATCGTCCTGGCCTCAGGTGCCGTCATCGGCGCGTTGGTGGGCGGAGCATTCGCGCTCCAGCCCGACGACACACCAGCGTCGTCCCGCTCCGACCGTCCGCATGCGGGCGCCACCGTCGCCACGCCAACTGCCGTTTCGGCATCGGCCGGTGCCCGTACAGAGACCCAGGCCCCGGCGTCCCTGGACGGCAACGAGGCGACGATCGCCACTTGGCGCGCAGCCCGTCGCGCCAAGGGCGAGGCGGAGTTCGAAACCGAGGCTGCACTTGGCCACGACATCAGCCTGGGAGTCGGCGAGGACCACGACTACGACGGACAGTACGAGGTGAGCTTCGCCCAGCCGCGCAAGGAGATCTACATCGCCATCAGCGGACCCACTGTCGCACCGTACATCGTCCAGGCAGTGGCCAAGGATGCCTGCCTCACCCTTCGTATGATGGCGGACATCTACACGGGCCTTCCGTACGACGAGTACGCACTGGTCGACAACACGACCCCTACGGCACCGGCCATCGTGTGGGAAGACAACTTCCACACCAACACCGACTGCACCACCCAGGCCAACGAACGCAACACCGCCGGCCAGGGACAGGCCCCGGACTGGCAGCCCACCGAAACCGGCCTCGAAGCGGCACAGATCCCCAGCACCAACAAGGGCGAGATCCGCGTGGCCACCGAAGCAGTCCACCAACTCTTCACCGAGTGGAACGGCAACTCTCGCCTGTTCGACGACCCCCGCTACATCAGCAACGAGAACACCAGCATCGGCTTCGCGCCAGACGAAGGCGTGATGTACGTATGGACGACAAAGCCCGAATGGAGCCAAGGAACGAGGGACGAGTGGGGGAACACCGCCGCTGACGTAGCCTGCCGGGCAGTCCTCACCGAATCCCGCGCCCGCAAGGAGTGGGCCTACGCCCAGTACGCGATCGCCGTCCTCGACGGCGACGGCGGCACCCAGTTCCTCCGCTGGGGCTCCGCCGGGAGCTGCGCGACCTGACTCTGATGGCGCTCCGGGGTCTGGGGATGCCCCCTGTGTTCCCGTGGCGGACGAGGTCTTGTGGGCCATGGGCTACGCGCTGGCGCTTCTGCCGTTCCAGCATGGGCTCGTACGGGAGCCGAGGTGTTCGCCGAGCAGGTGCACACGACGGTAGTGGCGCACCGTGCCAACCTGTATGGCCTCCCGCTTCCGGGCCGTCCCCGACACCGACGAGGGAGCACGAGTCGCCCTTCGGGCCCCTGGGCGACTGCCCACCAGGGGTGTGACCGCAGACCGCGGGCACCTGCTGTGCCACCGGAATACGCGGCCACTGCCCGCAGCCGAAGCGCCTCCCGCGCCGACAGCGACAACTGCCCTGCATCCCCCACCAGTTCAGTCACCCAGGGATCATCGATCCAGAACACCTACCGTCTCGGATCAATAACCATGCCTACGCGTAGTAGCGGTCGGTTGTATGGCCCTTCCGTCAGCCTGCGGGTCGCCGGTTCGACACGATGGTTCGGCAGTGGCGGCGAGCAGGGCGGTGTCGTCGTCGACCCGGTCGGGGGCGTTCAGCAGCTCCAGGGCCCGTTCAATGATCTGCTGGGGGTCGGTGCGGACGGCGGCGGGGAGCGCGCCGCAGGTCTGGCGCAGGGCCGCCAGGCAGTCTTCCAGGGACAGCGCCCGGTTTTCCACCAGGCCGTCGGTGTATAGCAGCAGGCTGGTGCCGGGCGGGAACGCCACCTCGCGGTCGACTGGGGTGCTGCCCAGTCCCAGCGGCAGCGCCGGGGGCAGCTCCAGGTAGGCGGTGTCGGCGGCTACCAGCAAGGGCGGCAGGTGCCCGCTGGCGGCGTAGCGCAGGCGGTGGCGGTGTGGGTTGTAGACCGTGTACAGGCAGGTGGCGAAGCGTTCGGTGGCAAGCGACTGCAGGTAGGCGTCCAGCCTGGCCAGCACCTGGGCCGGGCCGGCGCCCTCCATTGCGAGGCTGTGCAGGGCGGAGCGGAGTTGGCCCATCACGGTGGCGGCTTCCACGTCGTGGCCCATGACGTCGCCGATGGCCAGCCCCACGGCACCGTCGGGCAGTGCGAGCACGTCGTACCAGTCGCCGCCGACCTCGGCGCCGCGGTTGCTGGCCCGGTAGTGGGTGGCCAGGCGCACCCCGGGCAACTGGGGCAGGCGGTGGGGCAGCAGGGCGCGCTGCAGGGTCAGGGCGAGGCGGCGCTCGTTGTGGTACCGGGTGGCGTTGTCATAGGCCAGGGCCAGGCGGTGGGTGAGGTTCTCCAGATACTTGTGTTCGACCGCGGAGTAGTCGGTGTGCCGGACCAGTACGAGGGCCCCGAGTGTCTGGTCGTGGGCGTGCAGCGGCAGGGCCAGCACGGCGGCGGGCGCCGGGTGCGGGCCGGCTGGGGCTGGGGCAGTGCCGTTGATCGCGTGGGTGGCGGCGGTGGCCAGAGCCTCGCGGGCAAGAAGAGGGGTGCCTGCGATGTATGCCGGGGGCGACTGCGCCGGGGCGGGTGCCGCGGCGGTGAGGTGGATGCTGATCTGGTCGGCGAAGTCGGGCAGCAGGATCTGTCCGGCAGTCTGCAGTATCTGGTCCGGGTCGAGGGTGGCGGACAGCCGCAGGCCCGCGTCGGCCAGGGTGGCCAGCACGGCCAGCTGGTTGCGGGTCTCGGTCAGGACCTGTTCACGCAACTGGGACAGTTCCAACCCGGTGCGGACGCGCGCCAGCAGCTGGCGCGCGGAGAAGGGTTTGGCCAGGTAGTCGTCGGCGCCGGCCTGCCGGCCCTGCACGGATTCCTCCTCGCCGGCGCGGGCGGTGAGCAAGACGATGGGCAAACGGGCGGTGCGCGGGTCGGCGCGCAGCGCCCGGACCAGCTCGAAGCCGTCCATGCGGGGCATCATCACGTCGCTGAGCACCAGCTCCACCGGCTGCGCCAGGGCCAGGTCCAAGGCGGCCCGGCCGTCGGCGGCGAGCAGCACGTCGTAGTCGGGCTGCAGGAGCTGGGTGAGGTAGGCGCGCATGTCGGCGTTGTCGTCGACGACCAGCAGGCGGGCCGGGTGGGGGCGGTCGGTTTCGTGCGGGCGGGAGCCGTGGGGGGCATCGTGGGTCGCGGGGGCGGCGTGCGGGGTGCGGGCCGCGGGGGTGGCCGCGGCGGGGACGGGGTCGGCCACCAGCCAGCCCAGCGCCTCGTCCGCATAGGCCGCGGCGCGGCCGGGCCGGCCGCTTCCGCCTTCTCTGGGGGATCCGGCGCCGGCCGCGGGCGGGGCCGGGCAGGGCTGGTGGGCGGCGGCGAAGGGGAGGTCCACGGTGACGGTGGTGCCCTGGCCGAGCCGGCTGTCCACGCCGACGGTGCCGCCGTGCGCTTCCACCAGGTCCTTCACCAGCACCAGGCCGAGGCCGCTGCCCTCGTGGGAGCGGGAGCGGGCGCCACGGACCCGGTGGAAGCGCTCGAACAGGCGCGGCAGCTCGTCCGCGGGAATGCCGGTGCCGGTGTCGGTCACGGTCAGCCGGGCCCGGTCGCCGGCCGCTGCCACCTGCACCCGGGCGCCGCCGGTGAAGGTGAACTTCAGGGCGTTACTGAGCAGGTTGAGGATGATCTTCTCCCACAGCTCCCGGTCCAGGGACACCGGCTTGGGCAGCGGCGGGCAGTACACCTCCAGCGTCAGCCCGGCCGCCTCGAAGGCGGAGCGGAACACCCCGGCCAGCTCGGCCGTGGCACCGGCGAGGTCGACCGGCTCGAAGGCGGGGCGCATCTGCCCGGCCTCGGCCCTGGCGACGTCCAGGAGGGTGTTGACCTGCTTCAGCAGGCGCAGGGCGCCGCGCTCGGCCAGCTCCAGTTGCTCGCGTCGCTCGGGCCGGTCCTCGTCGGCCAGGGCCTGCTGGAGCGGGCCCAGGAGCAGGGTGAGCGGGGTGCGCAACTCGTGGCTGACGTTGGCGAAGAAGGTGGTCTTGGCCCGGTCCAGCTCGGCCAGCGCCTCCGCCCGCCGCCGCTGCTCGTCGTGGGCGAGCGCGGCCGTCAGCGCCCCGGCCACGGCGGCGGCGAGCACATCCAAAAAGTCCCGGTATGCCCCGGCCGATGGGAAGCAGGGGTTGACGCCCACCACCAGAACGCCTCCCACCTGTCCCGCACAGTCCAGCGGCAGAGCGAGCGCCTGCTCGACCGGGAGCCGGGAGGCCGCGGCGTGGAGCCCGGCGGTGTTGTCGGCGGTGAGCGCGGCAGCCGGCAGCGCGGCAGGGGCACCGTCGGCGACGACCTGCGCCAGCCGGGTCGCGGTCTCCGACCCATCGGCCGCACTCAGCGAGGCGGTCTCGGGCGCCGGCCGGAGGCCGACGGAGGCCGCCGGCCGCAGCGTCCCCGGCTCGGAGGCCAGGTACAGGCCCAGAAACGGGATCTCCTCGGGATAGGAGCCCAGCACCTCCGCGACGACGCGGGCGACCTCGCCCGGGGTGGGCAGCCCGGCGGTGCGGGCGCCGGTCTCGCTCAGCAGGCGCAGCCGGCGCTCGCCAAGCACCCGGCCGGTGGTCTCGGTGAGGATCTGCAGCACGCCGCCGGCAGTGCCGTCGTCCAGCAGCACGGGCTGGAAGGAGGAGTCGAAGTAGCACTGCTCCAAAAAGCCGTGGCGCTCCATGATGAGCGGCTCATCCGGGATCAGCAGGGGCTTGCGGGTGTCGGTCACATAGTGGAAATGGGAACTCACGGGGGCCCAGACCTCGGGGAACACCTCCTTGTAGGGTTTGCCGAGCGCCCAGGGGTGTTTGGCGCCGGGAATGGGTGCGGCGCCCAGGTTGTACAGCGTGACGAATTCGGCGCCCCAGTACAGAGCCATCCCGTGCTCAGAGGTGAGCATGAGACGAAGGGTGTCCACCAGGGGCCCCGGCCAGGACTCGGGGGGCCCGAGCGGCGTCGCCGCCCAGTCGATCCCGGCCAGGAGCTCGCCGAACGCGCCGGCCTCGGCGAACATCCGGGCCGCCGCGGTGCGCGGGTCATCGGGCCGGGTCATCGAGAATCGTCCTCCTGGCGCCTATCTCTTCCGCGCGCCCTCCGCTGCCGACGGCACTTGCTGCGGACCTTGCGGGCAGATCGGACGCCGGATCCGACGGTTCCGGCTACGCTTCTGCCAGAATTACGAGGTCAAAATGCCTGAAATCGTGATTTTCTCCGCAGTGTACGCCTGCAGTCGTACGCCGACGGCGGCGATCGTCGGCTCGCAGTCCCTGTGGGCGCCGACACCGCCGACGGTCGCAGGAACCAATGCGTACGACGTCGCGGATCCTGCACGCCTCCAGGATCCGCGACGTCGTTGGCAGTGACGGCGGTTCGCTGGTGTCCTGCGCCCGAGATCCGTCGGCAGAAGCGGGGGATGGAGTCGAGGATCTCTTCGGCGGTCTTGGTCCAGATGAACTGCTTGAGGTGTTCGTTCCAGTCTTTGACCCAGGCTGGGATGTCGGCTTCCAGGCCGACGCGTGCCGAATGCGATGGCTCTGGGAGTGCCGGAGGTGAGGAATTCGCCGAGGGGAGGCCGCTGGCGCAGGCGATCACCGCGCCAGGGCAGAGGCGACGGCACACACGGAGCGCGCGGCGTCAAGCGGCTCCTGCAAGCCGGCCACCATGCAGGCGAAGCCGGTGCCCCGCCAACCGGCACACCGCGTCATCCCGGAGGAATGCGAAACTCGAATTCGGGACGGTCCCACGGCACGGCGGGCGGGTTCGCGAACGCGGTCCCGGTCCGCACCGCGCCGACGCGGTGGTAGAAGTCCTCGGCGAGAACATGCGACACGACCTTGAGACGGTCGATCCCGGCGGCACGGGCCTCGGACTGCATGTGCGAGACGAGCAGCCGTCCAAGACCCCGTCCTTGCACGTCGTCGGCGACGAACAGCAGGTCGAGCTCCGGTGGAGCGAGGACGAGGGAGTAGAACCCGAGGACCCGGCCTCCGTGTTCGTCAGCGCCGACAGCCACAAAGGTGCGGTGGGCCTCGATGTAATCAGCACCGACCCGGTAGCCCGCGACCGCCGCTGCGTACTTACCCTCGTAGGCACCTGAGCCACGCACGAGCCGCGTGAGCCGCTTGGCATCCCCCGCGACGGCCCTCCGTATCGTGATCGGCTGACGGATCGGGGAGGTGCGTGAACTCATCGGGAGAGTATTTCGCACCGGGGAGTGTCTTCGCGCGGCGGGTCGGCTGCTCGGGCAGGCGCTCCTGCACCGCTCCCGGGAACCGCTCGCCCAGGCACCGATCGGCCACGTCACTGCCGCCGAATCGGCCGCCCGTCGGCAGCAGCACTCGGGGACACCGCCATCTGTCTGCCCGACGAAGGAAGCTGCCTCGGGGCCCGCTCAGCCCACTTGCTCCTGAGCGCCGACGGCACCCGCGTCTCGACTACTTCGAGTGGACCAGTGCCGAGGCCTACCGGGAGACAGCGAACGCCGGAAAGCACGACGGGGCGCACGAGATCGTCTCCAGCACCGGGTGAACGGTTCGGCCAGGGAAGGTGGCACGGCTTTCACCACTCCCCGTTCCGGCCGCCGGCGTGCTCCGATCGTGCCGAGGCACCCACTGCGGGCGCCCGGCTCCGTCGGGAAAGGAGATCACACAGGCAATGGATCACCCTGTCCCGCTCTCCGGTACCGTCAGGGTATGAGTCATCCGCACCCCGAGCTGAAAGCCGCGCCGCCCCTTCCCGAAGGAGGGCTGCGGGTCATCGCGCTGGGCGGCCTGGGTGAGATCGGCCGCAACATGACCGTCTTCGGGCACGCGGGCAAGCTGCTCATCGTCGACTGCGGCGTGCTGTTCCCCGAGGAGACCCAGCCCGGCGTGGACGTGATCCTGCCGGACTTCACCTCGATCCGGGACCGGCTGGACGACATCGTGGCCGTGGTCCTCACCCACGGCCACGAGGACCACATCGGCGGCGTGCCGTACCTGCTACGCGAGCGGTCCGACATTCCCGTCGTCGGCTCCAAGCTGACGCTGGCGTTCCTGGAGGCCAAGCTCAAGGAACACGGAATCCGGCCGCGCACGGTACGGGTGCGGGAGGGCGACCGGCGTGGCTTCGGGCCCTTCGACTGCGAGTTCGTGGCGGTCAACCACTCCATCCCCGACAGCCTCGCGGTCGCGATCCGCACCCGGGCCGGGATGGTGCTGCACACCGGCGACTTCAAGATGGACCAGTTCCCTCTCGACGACCGCATCACCGATCTGCGCGCCTTCGCCCGCCTCGGCGAGGAGGGCGTGGATCTGTTCCTCACCGACTCCACCAACGCCGAAGTACCCGGCTTCACCACGTCCGAGCGTGAGCTGAACCCGGCGATCGAGCAGGTGATGCGCACCGCGCCACGCCGGGTCATCGTCTCCAGCTTCGCCAGCCATGTGCACCGCATCCAGCAGGTCCTGGACGCCGCCCACCAGCACGGCCGCAAGGTCGCCTTCGTCGGCCGGTCGATGGTCCGCAACATGGGCATCGCCCGTGACCTGGGCTATCTCAAGGTCCCCTCCGGTCTGGTCGTGAGCACCAAGGAGCTGGAGAAGCTCCCGGACCACAAGATCACTCTGGTGTGCACCGGCTCCCAGGGCGAACCGATGGCCGCGCTGTCACGGATGGCCAACCGCGACCACCAGATCCGCATCGGCAAGGGCGACACCGTCCTGCTCGCCAGCTCCCTCATCCCTGGCAACGAGAACGCCATCTACCGGGTGATCAACGGACTCACCCGGTGGGGCGCCCACGTGGTCCACAAGGGCAACGCCAAGGTGCACGTGTCCGGGCACGCCAGCGCCGGCGAACTCGTCTACTGCTACAACATCGTCAAACCCCGCAATGTCATGCCCGTCCACGGCGAATGGCGCCACCTGCGGGCCAACGCCGACCTCGCCATCCGTACCGGTGTCGACCCCGACCGGGTCGTCATCGCCGAGGACGGCGTCGTCGTCGACCTAGTCGACGGGCGCGCCTCCATCACCGGCAAAGTCCCCGCCGGCAACGTCTACGTGGACGGCATGGAAGTCGGCGGCGCCACCGAAGCGTCCCTCAAGGACCGCCTCACCCTCGCCGCCGAAGGCGTGGTCACGGTGGTGGCGATCGTCGACGCAGACACCGGCGCCCTCGCCGAGGCCCCCGACTTCCTGGCCCGCGGCTTCGTCCACGACGACGCCACCTTCGAGCCGGTCATCCCCGTCATCGAGAAGACCCTGGCCACCGCGGCCGAGGAAGGCGTCGGGGACGCGCGTCAACTCGAACAACTCGTCGCCCGCGCCGTGGCGAACTGGGCGTTCCGCACCCACCGCCGCAAGCCCCTCGTCATCCCCGTCATCATCGACGCCTGAGCCATGGCCCGGCAGCACGGCCCCCGTTCCGGCCGCGGCCCCGCCAACACCGAGGTCGGGCACGGGAGTCAGCAGCCACCCCAGAAGGCCGGGGTGGCAACGCACTCCACATGATGAGTCATCAAAATCATGTCAGGGTCGACCCAGTCCGGAGAAACCACAGGTCAGACCTCATTTCTCGGCCCACTGAACGGGCCTTCCGGGGACCCAGAGCGTCAAACGAGCGTCATGGCCGATCAGTCCCAGCCTCACGAAGTGGTCGGCCGCTCGACCACAGACATGTCGAGAGCGCACTTCGTTATGGCCACCGCAGGCGTGACACCCAATTACATTCCCCCGCCCATGACCATCGTCTTCGGAGGGCCGAGGAGTGAGGGACCAAGCCCTCCTCGTGCCCGGCGGTAAGCAACACCCGCCTGGCCGGCGCCGTCCTGGCCAAGCAGAACGACGAGTGGGTCGAGGCGAGGCCGCCGCTACATGGGGCTCGACCTGCTCGCCAAGGCCCGCCTCCACCCGAACGAGTCAGAAACCGGCCAGACCGCCCTGCCCACCGAGCTCACCGCATAGCCTCAAAACGAGATCACCCAGTGGCAGATCAGGGCGGTCGGAGAAGATTCCGACCACGTCCGTGCGGCGGCGGATCTATTCTGCGCGCCTTGGGCGACCTGACCGGCACCGCCCACTACTACATACAGGCCGCCGCGCTAACGGACGGCACACCCGCGGGGCGGTGAACCGGCGCTCGTCACGCCCTCGCAGCGGGCCCCTGCCACTCCACGAAGCGCCCCGCCGCGTGCTCGAACCGGTGAGGCAGCTCTCGCAGCCTGAACCGACACAGAAAGTGCAAAACAGGGCTGCATGGTGCACCTTGACTGAGTCAAGGTGAGCTTTGGCCGCGTTCAAGCGGACTGGTCCCCAACGGGCCCCCAAAAATGATCAAAAGGCCATTTCAGATCGTCTCTGAAATGACCCCTGACCTGCGACTTCGTAAAGTCGGGACGACAGGATTTGAACCTGCGACCCCTTGACCCCCAGTCAAGTGCGCTACCAAGCTGCGCCACGTCCCGATGCGTATCGCGCGGCGAACCGCGCGATCATGCAGGTCAACCCTACCTCATATGCACCCGCACCCACGCCCTGCCTCTTGACCAATAGTTGTCGCCACCCATAATTGCTTCCATAAGCGATTCCCTCATCGGGCAGGCCTCCGGGCCGCAACCGAACGGAGCCATATGTCCCTCCTGGCCCGGCCCACGGTGGCCGCCCTCGTCGCCAAGGCCATGCAGCGGGTGACCGTCATGGCCGACCGCCGCTCCGGCGGCCGGGGCTCCGCCGCCGCCTCGCACGCACGCCTGCCCGAATACCCCCGCAGGGTCCGCGAGTTGACGATCCCCACCTCGATCGCCCCGGCCCGGGCCACCGTGTATCTGCCTGCGGGCGCGCCTGCCGACGACGCGCCCGCTCCCCCGGTACACGTCAACTTCCACGGCGGCGGTTACGTCATGACGCTGACCGAGCTGGACGACCCGCTGTGCCGGTTCCTCGCGGCGGAGGCGGGGATCGTCGTGATCAACGTGGATTACGTCGTCGCCCCGCAGCATCCGTTCCCGGCGCCGCCCCGGCAGGCGTACGAGGTCGTGCGGTGGGTCGCGGAGCACGGCGGTGAGCAGGGCTGGGACGGTGGGCGGCTCACCGTGGGCGGGCAGAGCGCCGGGGGCGGTCTGGCGGCGGCCGTGGCGCGGCAGGCACTGGAGGAGGGCGGTCCCTCGATCGCCCTTCAGGTGCTGCACTATCCGCCGCTCGATCTGGCGACCGGGGCGCGGGAGAAGCGGGCCGCAGTGGCGAAGCCGGTGCTGCGGCCCTGGATGGCGGACGTGTTCGACACGTCGTACACGCCTGATCCAGTGCTGCGCCGCGACCGGCTGGTGTCCCCCGCGCACCCCTCGGACACGGCCGACCTGAAGGGCATCGCGCCCGCCCTGGTCGTCACGGCGGAGTACGACCTGCTGCGGGCCGAGGGTGAGCGGTACGCGGAGCGGCTGCGGGGCGTCGGCGCGCTCGTCGGCCATCACGAGGTGGCCGGGGCCGATCACGGGTACGACGGCGACGACGATGCGAAGGCGCGAGAGGTGTACGCCGTCATCGCCCGCCATGTCCGCGAGGCCACCGGGAGCCGGCCCGCCTGAGCGCACCGCACCGCGACGCGACGCGACGCCGGGCGCCTCACCTGTTCCGCAACACCGGCTCCCGCCCCCCGGGCACGCTCTCGGCGTACTCGTCGGGACACGTGGGCCGGACAGGCACGGGCACCGGCACGGCGGTCGGGTACTTGTCGGCCGAGGACCGGACGGGCTGACTTGTCGCAGCCTTCCGCATCCCGGTCCGGCCCGCGAGTCCCGCCGTCAACACGACCACGGCCACCACCGCCCACCACGGCAGACCCGCCGTGGCCATGTACCCGACAACAGCCATCACCGCGAGAAGCGCCGGCACTCTGGACCCCCTTTGTCTCCCCTGCCCCGGCAGCATCACGGAAACCCCCGCTACGCACTGGGCATATGCCGTCACAATACGTGAGACCGTCGTACGTAGCACCTCAGCTCATCAGCCGATATGTGTGATGCCGTCATCAGTCCATATGCCTGATGCCGCCCCCGATCAGCTCCCGGTTGACGTCACTGCGCGTCACCTGCCGCGAGTCCGGCAACCGGTGGCGTCCCGTGCGTGTGGAACGACTCGATGGTCTTCAGCCCCCAGGCCTGCCCCTTGGCCCGCTCCGCCTCGGTCCAGGTGATCAGCGGCCAGTCCGGGGCCAGCACCAGTCGGGTGAGCGGGTTGCACAGCTCGATGCGGTTGCCGCCGGGCTCGTAGACGTACAGGAAGAACGTCTGCTGGATGGCGTGCTTGTGCGGGCCGGTCTCGATGAACACGCCCGTGTCGATGGCGAGGTCGGCGGCGCGCAGGATCTCCTCGCGGGTGTCGGTCGCGAAGGCGATGTGGTGAAGCCGGCCGGTGGAGCCGGTCCAGTCCGAGGTGTAGACGACGTCGTACGACTTGTTCGTGTACGTCAGCCAGCGCGCCGCGATCTTCCCGCTGTCGAGCCTGATCTGCTCGGTGGGCCGCGCCCCCAGCACCCGCTCCTGGAACCGGGCGTTGGCGAGCACGTCGGCGGCGAGGAAGTTGATGTGGTCCAGGCGCCGCACTCCGACGCCCCGGTTGGGTTTGGCCTGCGGCTGGTTCTTCAGCGCGGGCCTCAGCTCCTCGGGGGCCTGGTAGTACTCGCTCTCCCAGTACAGGGCGTGCTCGTGGCCGTCGGGGTCGGTGGTGACGTACAGCTTGCCGAGGCCGGGCTCGTCCTCGGCCCATGTGCCCGAGCCGCCCGCCTCCTCGACGGCCTTGATACGGCGGTGCAGTGCCTCCTCGCCGGCGGTGCGCAGGGCGAGGCGGCCGAGGCCCGGCTGTGCGCGGGCGGTGAGGACCAGGCTGTGGTGCTCGTAGTCGTCGTAGGTCCGCAGGTAGACCGTGTCGCCGTCCTGGCCGTTGACGGTGAGGCCCAGGTAGTCGGTGAAGAAGGCGACGCTGGCGTCGAGGTCGGGGGTGAACAGCTGGGCGTGGCCGATGTGGGCGATGTCGCCGAGCGGCGGGGTCATCGGTGACCTCCATGGGGTGGCGCGGGGAAGGGGGCCGTCCCGGCGGACCGGGGGAAGACGGTGCCGTCGAAGAGCTTGCGGGCCGTACGGACCACGGCGGTGCGGTGGGCGGAGGGCAGGCCGTCGGGGCCGGTGCCGAGGGTGCTCTCGATGTCCAGGAATCCGGTGGGGTGTTCGATGCGGACCCGGTCGCCCTGGGCGGGCAGGTGCGCGAGGTCCGTGCCGACGCCGCCCCCGACACGCAGGCCGGCGGCCACACCGGCCGCGCCGAGCACGCCGATGGACGTATGGCAGCGCACGGGTATGAAGGTGCGGGTGGTGATCGCGCCGCCGTCACGGGGAGGGGCGAGCAGGGTGAGCTTGGGCACCGTGGCGTCCGACACGTCACCCAGGCCCATCAACTCGCCCGCCCGCAGGCGGATTGCGCGGAGCCGGTCGGCGAGCGCCAGGTCCTGCTCCAGGTCCTTGGGTGTCTCGTAGCCGGTGACCTTCAGCGAGGCCGCGGCGATCAGCACCGTCGGCATGCCGTTGTCCACGCAGGTCACCGGTACGCCGTCGACGGTGTCGCGGACATTGCCGGTGGGCAGCAACCTGCCCGCGCCCGGCGGGAATTCGATGACCACGGGAGCCGCCGTGCCGGGCACGCCCGAGATCCCGGCGTCGCCCGTGTAGTCGACCCGGCCGCCCGGGGTGGGAAAGGTGGCCGTGGCGAAGTCGCCGGTGTTGGCCATGCGGATCCGGACAGAGGTCCGCTCCTCGCCCGCCGGGACCAGTCCGCGCTCGACGGCGAACGGGCCGACGCCGGCGAGGATGTTGCCGCAGTTCTGACGGGCATTGACAGCGGGTCGGTCCACGGAGACTTGGAGGAAGAGGTAGTCGACGTCGGTCCTGGGGTCGGTCGACCGTGACACCACCGCCACCTTGCTGGTGAGGGGGTGTGCGCCGCCCAGTCCGTCGATCTGCCGTTCGTCGGGGCTGCCCATGATGCGCAGCAGCAGATCGTCGCGGTCGGCGGTGTCGGCGGGCAGGTCGTCGGCGAGGAAGTAGGCGCCCTTGGAGGTGCCGCCGCGCATCAGCAGGCAGCGCACCTCCTCGGGTCCGCCGGTCACCTGCCTTCCCCCGCGTACTCCTCGTAGGTCTTGTACTCGACGCCCAGGCGCTTCAGCGTCTCCCGCAACCCGTAGCGGTCCAGGCCGAGTTGGCCGTCGAGGAAGGCGGCGCGGGCGGCGGCCTCCTTGGCCTCGCGGGCCCCGGCCTTCTCGGCCGTCTCGCGGGCGCGCTCGCGCGGGACGACCACCACGCCGTCGTCGTCGGCGAGGATCACGTCGCCCGGGCGGATCACCTGGCCGTCGATCGCGACCGGCACGTTGACCGAGCCTCCGGTCGCCTTGACGGTGCCCTGCGCGGACACGGCCCGGGACCAGGCGGCGAAGCCCGTCTCCCGCAGCTCCTGGGTGTCGCGGACACCGGCGTTGATGACCAGTCCGCGCACGCCGCGTCGCCGCAGCGCGGTGGCGAACAGTTCGCCGAACATGCCGTCGGTGGACGGGGACGTGGTGGTGACGACCAGGATGTCGCCCTCGCCGCACTGCTCCACGGCGGCGTGGATCATGAGGTTGTCGCCGGGCCAGCTGAGCACGGTGACCGCAGTGCCCGCGACGCGTACGCCCTGCTGGATGGGGCGGATCTGCGGGCCCAGCAGGCCGGTTCGGCCCATGGCCTCGCTGACGGTGGCCACTCCGAAGCCGGCCAGTGCCTCGACGTCCTTCGTGTCCGCCTTCGGTGGGCCGGTGACGATCACGCCGCTCATGCCAGCTCCTTCGCGATCTGCGGGTAGGGGCGCATATAGGCCTCGGCCATGGTCTTGTGGGCCAGGCCCAGGTTCGGTCCGGCGTTGCGCTTGAGCTGGACTCCGCGGCGTACGGCGAGGTCGGTGTAGTAGTCCCACAGGTGCTGCTGGGCGCCGAGGCACTCCATGGCCCCCCGCTTGGTCTCCCAGACCTCGGTGATGTCGAGGAGCACCTCGGGCCTGAAGCCGCTCATCTCGGGCTGGTGGGGCTCGAAGTAGAAGACGGGCGGGGCACCGATGATCTCGCCGGGGCCCGGGTAGCCGATGGCCTGGGCGAGGACGCGGGCCTGGAGGGCCATGCGGTTGGCGGCCGGGTGGTCGCCGTTGTACGGGTCCTCGGTGGGGTGGGTGAGGACGACGTCCGGCTGGGTCTCGCGGTAGACCTCCACCAGCTTGTCGGTCAGCTCGGCGGTGGCGGTCAGCGGGTAGTCGCCGGCGTCGAAGAAGCGGACCTCGGCGCCGAGGGTGGCGGCGGCGCGCTCGGCCTCGCCCCGCCGTATCGCCTTGATCTCCTCCAGCTGCTTGCCCTCGCGCCAGGCCTTGGCGGACTCGCCGCGCTCGCCGAAGGTCAGGCAGGCGATGGTGACCTTCTCGCCCCGGGAGGCGGCCAGAGCGACGGCGCCGCCCGCCCGCCACACGAAGTCCCCGGCGTGCGCGGTGATGACGAGGGTGGAACGGGGAGGGGCGGGCGCATTGGCGTGGGTCATCGCTGCGATCTCCTTGGTGACAGGTTGACGCCCGCCCTGTCAGCGGCTCTGGGCCGCGCGGCCGTCAGTCGCGCAGCGCCTCGATCACGCTGGTGAGGTGGGCGCGGACGGCCGCCTCGGCCGCCTGCGGGTCCCTGGCCGTGATCGCCTCGATCATGGCCAGATGCTCGTTCAGGGAGCGCTGCGGACGCCCCGGTCGCAGCGCCAACTGGAAGCGGTGGCGCACCAGTTGGGCGTTGAGCCGCTCCAGCAGTTCTACGGCCGTCCGCTGGCCCGAGATGTCCCGGATCCGGGCGTGCAGTTCCTGGTTCAGCTCGGAGTACGTCATCGGCTCGCCGTCGGTCACGGCCTTGGTCATCGCCGCGCCCAGGTCCGCCAGTTCGGTGAGCTGCTCATCGTCGGCCACGACGGCCGCCTTCGCCGCGCACAGTGCTTCCAGGACCATGCGGCACTCGGTGATGGCGACCGCTTCCTCCAGGCCGACCACCCGCACCCGCGAGCCGCGGTTGCGGATCCGCTCGACGAGCCCCTGTGCCTCCAGATCGATGAGCGCCGCGCGGATGCTCGCCCGTGTCACACCGAACTGCTCGGCGAGTTCGTTCTCCACCAGCCGCTGCGCCGGTGCCATCTCACCGTGCAGGATCGCCTGCCGCAGCTGCGCGAGCGCATGCTGTTTGGCCTGCTCCCCGGTGCCCGGACGGGCTTCGTTCGGCATGCGCCCTCCCTGGATGAGTGCCTGTCGAACGTAAGTCTGACCCAGCAGAATTGTCAACAATTTTGTGCGCCATATTGTCTGCGCAGTGACGGCGGCAAGCGCGGCGAAGTGTCCGCCCGGCCCCGCCGACGCCCCACACTCTGTCCAGCCCGCGCACCGGCACCCGCTGGCTAGGGTCGCCGCATGACCCACAGCCCCGCGCCCGGCCAGAGCTTCGCCCTCCACATCCCCGACGTCGAGCTCGAACCCGAGCCCTTCGCCCCCGGGCAGATCGTCTCGGGGACGCCCGAGGTGAGCGGAAAGGTCGTCTGGGAGTCGGCGGACGGGCGTCAGGTCCGCGGGATCTGGCAGATCACACCGGGCGTGGTGACCGACACGGAGGCGGACGAGCTGTTCGTCGTGATCAGCGGGTCGGCGACCGTCGAGGTGGAGGGCGGGCCCACGCTGAAGGTGGGGCCGGGCGACATGGCCGTACTGCGTGAAGGCGACCGTACGACGTGGACGGTGCACGAGACGCTGCGGAAGGCGTACGCGATCAACCTGTGAGGGGTGGCGCGGTCGAACCGCGGATCTCCAAGGCGGGCGTGGCGAGTTGGACCCGGCTCGCTCCCCCGCTCCCGGTGAAGCGGTCGAGCAGACAGCGGGCCGCGCGGCGGCCGACCTCGTGGCTGGTGTTGTCGACCGTGGTGAGCCAGACGTGGCGCAGGCGGGCGATGCTCGTGTTGTCGTAGCCGACGACGGACAGGTCGCGCGGGACGCGCAGCCCCAGCTCCTCGGCCGCGGACAGCGCGCCGATCGCGGCGATGTCGTTGACGGCGAAGACGGCCGTCGGCCGCTCGGGGCGGTTGAGCAGGCGGACGGTGGCGCGGTAGCCGCCCTCCTCGGTCATGTCGCTGGGCTCGACCACCGCCTCGTCCGCGAGGCCCTGCTCCCGCATCGTCGCCTCGAAGCTGCGCCGGCGCAGCTCGCCCACCGCCCCGTACCCCGCGATGTGCGCGATGCGGCGATGTCCCAGACCGATGAGGTGCTCGGCGACCAGGCGGGCGCCCCGTTCGTCGTCGCCCGCCACGACGTCGACGCCCTCCGGCACCGGCTCACGGGCACCGGCCACCACCACCGGCATCCGCGCGGCCACCGCTTCCAGCGCGGCCGGGTCGGGCAGGGTGCCGACCACCACCAGGCCGTCGACGCGCAGGTCCAGCAGCGGGCCCGTCGGGTCCTGGCCGGCCCGGCGGTTGAGGCGGGCGTCGGCCAGCAGCATGTGCAGGCCGTTGTCGTGGAGCAGGGAGTTGAGGCCGTCCAGCATGTCCACGAACCACGGGTTGCGCAGGTCGTTCAGGAGGACGCCGACCGTGCGGGTGCGCTGCTCACTGAGGCTGCGGGCGGCGGCGTTGGGGCGGTAGCCGAGTTCCCGCACGGCGCGCAGGACGGCCTCCCGTTTCTCCGGACGCACCTGGTCGGAGCCGCGCAGCACCAGCGAGACCAGCGACTTGGAGACGCCGGCCCGGTCGGCCACGTCACGGATCGTCGGCGGTCTCATGGCATGGACCGTTCCATGACCGGGTCGGGCTTGTCAAAGGGTTGACAGCGCGCGGAAACGGCACCCAAGGTGGCCTGGACAGAAAATGGACCGGTCCAAAGAAGGGCTGTCATGGTGGAATCGCTCGGTGTCGCCGTCGTCGGATTCGGCTGGATGGGCCGGGTGCACACCCAGGCGTACGCCCGTGTCCCGCACCACTATCCGCGGCTGGCGCTGCGGCCGGAGCTCGTGGCCGTCGCCGAGGACGTACCGGGCCGGGCCGAGGAGGCCGCCGCGCAGTTCGGGTTCGCCTCCACCACCCGCGACTGGCGCGAGATCGCGGCCGACCCACGGGTGCGGGCCGTCAGCATCACCGCCCCGAACTTCCTGCACCGCGAGATCGGTGTCGCGATGGCCGAGGCCGGCAAGCACATCTGGATCGAGAAGCCGGTGGGCCTGACGGTGGCCGACGCCCAGGCCGTCGCCGACGCCGTCGCCAAGGCCGGCGTCCAGAGCACCGTCGGCTTCAACTACCGCAACGCGCCCGCCGTCGAGGCCGCCCGCGAGCTCATCGCCGCCGGCGAGATCGGCAGCGTCACGCACGTCCGCATCCGCCTCTTCAGTGACTACGCCGCGCACCCAGACGGCGCCCTGACCTGGCGGTACGAGAAGGAACGCGGCGGCAGCGGCGTCCTCGGCGACCTCGCCTCCCACGGCGCCGACCTCGCCCGTCACCTCCTCGGCGACATCGCCTCCCTGACCGCCGACACCGCCGTCTTCATCCCCGAGCGCGCCCGCCCCACCGGCGCCACCGCCGGCCACAGCCTGGCCACCGGCGGGGAGCTCGGTCCCGTGGAGAACGAGGACTACGTGAGTTGCCTGCTCCGCTTCGCCTCCGGCGCCCGAGGGGTCCTGGAGGCCTGCCGGGTCTCGGTCGGCGAGCAGAACAACTACGGCTTCGAGGTGCACGGCACCAAGGGCGCGGTCTTCTGGGACTTCCGCCGCATGAACGAGCTCGGCGTCAGCCGTGGCACGACCTATCAGGACCAGCCCGTCAGCACGGTCTACGTCGGCCCCGGCGCCGGCGAGTTCGGCGCCTTCCAGCCGGGCGCCGCGAACGCCATGGGCTACGACGACCTCAAGGTCATCGAGGCGTACCGCTTCCTGCGCTCGATCGCCGAGGGCACACCGCACGGCGCCACCCTCCAGGACGCCGTGCACAGCGCCGCCGTTCTGGAGGCGATGGTGCGGTCGGCGGAGAGCGGCGCGTGGGTGGACGTGGCCGGCGCGGCATGACGGCCCACGTCACCGCGCCCGGTCGGCCCGCCGGCCGATGGCCACTTTGACCGGAGCCAGGGCGAGCCAGAGCCACATCGCGGCGGGGCCGACGGCCAGGGCGAGCGGGATGCTGAGAGCGAACGCCAGCACTGTCACCCCGAGGTCGAGCGCGAAGAGCCGGAAGCCCTCCGGTGGCGCCGCCTCCTCGCGCAGCCAGGGGCGTCCGGCCAGGAGGAGGAGCAGTGCGAGGTGGGCGGCACCGAGGGCGGCGACCGCCGCCGCGTAGGCGGCGATCGACGTGGGCTCGCTGCCGTACTCGGCGATGAGCTTGGTGGGGAAGGGCAGGAGGGCCGCGATGCCGAGTCCCAGGACGGTCAGTGCGATCACCTGTCCGTCGATCTGCCGGACGAGGCCGACGATCCGGCGGTGCTCACGCCAGAAGGCGCCGAGCACCAGCACGGTGAGCGCGTAGGCGCCGAGGTTCGGGATCAGTTCGTGCAGGGCGTCGTGGTAGTGCGCGTCGTCGAGTCCCCGGGGCACATAGAAGTCCAGGACCAGCAGGGTGATGGCGATGGCGAACACTCCGTCGGCGAGCGCCACCAGCCGCTCGGGCCCGCCGTCCGGGTTCGATTTCCACATGCGCACGACGGTAGGGAGCCATGGGCCGTCGAGCGGGCGTACACGCCAGACGTCGGCCCCCGATCGTCACCCGATGGGCGTGGGCATGTTGTACGGCGTGACCACCTGGATCGCCGACGGCAGGGTCGGCCCCGCGGGCGGCAGCGCGCCATGGGCCCGCATGACGATGTGGCAGGCCTCGCGCAGGTCGTGGCGCAGGTCGTGGTGGAGTACGGCGGACAGGCGCTGCTCGCGCAGCAGACGGGTGTTGTCGTGGTCGAGGTCGTGGGCGACGAACACCGCGCACTGCCGGCCCAGGTCCTCGAAGGCCCGCAGGGTCGCGATGTTGCCGCCGCCGATCGAATAGACCGCGCGGATCTCCGGGTCGCGCTCCAGGGCGGCTCGCACGAGGTCGTACTGGGTGGCGTCCAGGCCCTGGCCCTCGGTCAGTTCGACCAGCGTGCGCTGGGGGTGCCGGGCGCGCATGGCGCTGCGGAAGCCCATCTCGCGCTCCTCCTCGTTGCGGAAGAAGCCGCTGCTGAGGCTGGTGAGGACATGGCCGGGGCGGTCGCCGAGCCACTGGCCCATCAGATACGCCGCGGTCGCCCCCGCGGCCCGGTTGTCGATGCCGACGTAGGCGAGGCGGGGTGTCGAGGGCAGGTCGGTCACGAGGGTCACCACGGGTATGCCCGCCTCCGCGAGCCGCGCGACGGCGGCGGTGACCTCGGGCACGTCCGGGGCCTTGAGGATCACGCCCTGCGAACCGCGCCGGGCGATCCGGTCCAGCGTCCGCGTCAGCTCCGCCACCGGACCCGTCTCCCGGAAATGGAACCGCGAGCGCACCACGGCCGGGTGCAGGCCCGGCAGCTCGGCCTCCAGGGCGGCCCGTACGGCGGTGGAGAACCGCTCCGGCGCCTGCATCACGATGTCGATCATGAAGGTACGGCCCACCAGCCGGACCTGGGTGCGCTGCCGGTCGAGGTCGGCGATGGCCTGCTGAACCTCCCGCGCGGTGCTCTCGCGCACCCCTCCCCTGCCGTTCAGGACCCGGTCGACGGTGGCCTCGCTGAGGCCTGCCTGACGTGCGATCTCCCGGATCGGGAAGGGGTGGCCCATGCGGATGCTCCCGTAACTGGTCCTGAGGGGTTTTTGATGGCTGCCTGCTGGTTGTTCGACGGGTTTGTACTGACAAGAATGACAGCGCTGAGTCGCCCCTGTCACCGAGAGGACGCCGATGTCCTACACCTCCGTACATCGCCGTGCGTGGCTGTCCGAGCAGGACTGCGATCTCGCCTCCTTCCGTGAGCTCGTCGAGCGGACCACCGACCTCGCCGACCACCCGTACGCCTCCGCCGTGGAGCGGGGCGTCCTCGTCTACGACAGCGACCGTGTGCGCCGGGCCGACGACCCGCGTGCGGTGGGCGCCGAACTGGTCCGTGCCCTCACCGACGGTCCGGGCATCGTGGTCTTCCGAAGGGCCTTTCCCGACCCGGGGATCGTCGACGGGCTCAGCGCCGTGTTCGACGCCTTGATCGCCGAGCAGCGCGCCTCGGGAGCAAGCGCCGGGGACCACTTCGCCAAGCCGGGCGCCAACGACCGGGTGTGGAACGCGCTGGAGAAGGCGGCGCTCCACGACCCCGAAGTCTTCGCCGACTATTACGCCAACGACATCCTGGCGCTCGTCTCGACCGCCTGGCTCGGCCCCGGCTACCAGGTGACCTCACAGGTGAACGTGGTCAACCCCGGCGGCGCGGCGCAGACCGTGCACCGCGACTACCACCTGGGCTTCCTGTCCGACGAGGCCGCGGCCGCCTATCCGGCCCATGTCCACGTCCTCTCCCCCGTGCTCACCCTGCAGGGCGCCGTCGCGCACTGCGACATGCCGGTGGAGTCCGGGCCGACGATGTACCTGCCGTACTCGCAGACGTACGAGCCGGGCTACCTGGCGTGGCGACGGCCCGAGTTCCAGGCCTACTTCGAGGAACACCACGTCCAGCTGCCCCTCGCCAAGGGCGACGCGGCCTTCTTCAACCCGGCCCTGTTCCACGCGGCCGGCACCAACCGGTCCGCGGACATCCGGCGCATGGCGAACCTCCTCCAGGTGTCCTCCGCGTTCGGACGGGCCATGGAGACGGTGGACCGCGAGGCGGTCGCGGGCGCGGTCTTCCCGGTGCTGCTCAAGCGGCGGAGCGAGGGCGCGGACGAGGCGTGGGCGGCGAACGTGATCGCCGCGAGCGCCGAGGGCTACCCCTTCCCCACCAATCTCGACAGCGATCCGCCGGTGGCCGGGCTGGCCCCGCCCTCGCAGGCGGACGTCGTACGCCGCGCTCTGCGCGAGGCATGGACTCCCGAGGCTCTGCGGGACGAGCTGCGGGCCGGCGCCGAGCGGCGCCAGAGCTGAAAGGACCATCGAAGACATGGGACTTCTCGACGACAAGGTCGTCCTCGTCAACGGCGGCAGCCAGGGCGTGGGCGCCGCCATCGCGCGGGCGGCCGTCCGTGAGGGCGCGGTCGTGGCCGTCACCGGGCGGCGCGCCGAACCCGGTGAGGCACTGGTGGCCGAGCTCGCCGCCGAGGGCGGCAAGGCCATGTTCGTACGGGCCGACCTGTCGGACGCCGAGCAGGCGAAGGCCTCCGTCGCCGAGGTCGTCGACGCGTACGGCCGGATCGACTGCCTGGTCAACTCCGCGGGGCTGACGTCCCGGGGCACGCTGCTCGACACCACGCCCGAGCTGTTCGACCAGCACATCGCGATCAACCTCAAGGCGCCGTTCTTCGCGATGCAGGGCGCCGTCGCGGACATGGTCGCCCGCAAGGCGCCCGGCACGATCGTCAACATCATCACGTCCTCGGCGCACGGCGGGCAGCCGTTCCTCGCGCCGTACGTCTCCGCCAAGGCCGGGCTCATCGGGCTGACCCGCAATGCCGCGCACGCGCACCGGTGGGACCGGGTCCGGATCAACGGGCTGAACATCGGGTGGACGGCGACGGAGGGGGAGGACGCGACGCAGAAGGCGTTCCACGGGGCCGGGGACGACTGGCGTGAAGAGGCCGCCGCCAAGCTGCCCATGGGCAAGCTGGGGCAACCCGATGAGATCGCCGACTTCGTGGTGTTCCTGCTGTCGGACCGGTCCGGGGTGGTGACGGGATCGGTGATCGACTGGGACCAGAACGTACTTGGAGGGCTCGACTAAGGATTTGCCGCGCTTTGTCGTCGGTCGCGTGCGGCTACGTCGTGGCTGGTCGCGCCCACGCGGCGGAGCCGCATATCGATACTGACCCGCGCCCCTGAGGGCGCTGCAGCACCCCACCTCAAGGAGCAACACCCCATGCGTATCGGAATCCTCGGCCTCGGCCGCATCGGCGCCTTCCACGCCGAGACCCTCTCCGGACTCGACGCCGTCGAGTCGCTCGTCGTCACCGACCCGTTCGCGGACGCAGCCAAGGCCGCCGCGGAGCGGTTCGGCGCCGAGGTCGTGGACTCGCCGGAGGCCCTGCTGGCGGCCGGCGTGGACGGCATCGTCGTCGCCGCGGCGACCGACGCCCACCCCGCGCTGATCCTGGCCGGTGTCGAGGCCGGCATCCCCGTCTTCTGCGAGAAGCCCGTCGCCAGGACGATGGCCGAGGGCGTCGAGGTGCTCAAGGCCGTCCAGGGCAAGGACGTGCCGATCCAGATCGGCTACAACCGCCGCTTCGACACCGGGTTTGTCAACGCCCGCGCCGCCGTGCAGAGCGGCGAGCTCGGCCAGTTGCACACGGTCCGCTCGACCACCCTGGACCCGGCGCCGCCGCCCGCCGCGTACATCGCCGCCTCCGGCGGCATCTTCCGGGACTGCTCGGTGCACGACTTCGACATCATCCGCTGGGTGACCGGCCGCGAGGTGACCGAGGTGTACGCCGTCGGCGGCAACAAGGGCGCCGACTACATCAAGGAGGCGGGCGACGCGGACACCACGGGCGCGATCCTCACCCTGGACGACGGCACGATCGCGGTGGTCTCCAACTCCCGCCACAACGCCCGGGGTTACGACGTCCGCATGGAGATCCACGGCTTCAAGGACTCCATCGCGGTCGGCCTGGAGGACAAGCTGCCGCTGCGCTCGGTCGAGCCGGGCGTGACGTTCCCGGCGGGCACCCCGCACGACTTCTTCATGGACCGCTTCACCGCGGCCTACCGCGCCGAACTCACCGCGTTCACCGAGGTCGTGGCGGGCACCCGGCCGTCCCCGTGCACGATCGAGGACGCCCTGGAGGCCGGCTGGATCGCCGACGCGTGCACCCTGTCGCTGAACGAGCACCGGCCGGTGACGATCGCCGAGGTCCGCACCGCCTGAGGCCTCTGCCGTGTCCCGGGTGCCCAGGCGCCCGGGACACCGGTGTGAACGCCGCGCCCCCGCACCCCGTTTACGGTCATGTGATCTCTCCGTACGACCATGAGAGCGACCCGACCCGACCCGACCGACCGAGGAGCGACGACCGTGCAGGAATTACCCGACACCGCGGTCCCGAGAGCCGTGGTCGTCGTCGGAGCCGGACCGAGCGGCCTGACGATCGCCCGTGAACTGGAACGGGCCGGACACCTGGTGACCGTCCTGGAGGAGCAGGACACGGTGGCCGGGAAGTGCCAGAGCGTGACGGTGGACGGTCACGCCTTCGACCTCGGCGGCCACATCTGCACCCGCCGGTACGAGCGCGTCGCCCGGTTGGTGGCCGAGCTGGACGTGGAGACGGAGCGCACCACCCGCTACCGCGTCCTCGACGTCGAGCGGCGTGTCGCGCTCCGGCAGTCCATGGCGTTCCTCCGCGACGGCGCCCTCCAGCGCTACCAGGCGCTGCGTGAAAGGGAGTTCCCGCGTATCGGCGAACCCGGCCTCGCCCACTCCGCGCGTGCGCTGGCCGCTCCGGTCGGCCGGTGGCTGGCCGAGCACGGCCTGGAGCCCATGGCGGAGTCCTTCGGCACCGGGTACACGGCGGCCGGGTACGGCTACCTCGACGACGACGTGCCCGCCCTGTACTTCGTGAAGTACGCCGAGATGACCGGGCTGTTGTCCGACGGCCGCCGCGAACTCCTCGGGCACACGGGTGACTTCACCCTCATCGGCGGGTTCGCCACGCTGTGGCGCCGGATCGCCGGCGAGCTGAAGGACGTCCGGTGCGCGGTGCGCGTGACGTCGGTCGAACGGCACCCGGGCGGCGTGCGGGTGCACACCGACTCCGGTCCGGTGGAGGCGGACGACCTCGTGCTCGCCGCGCCCCTGGACCGGGTCCTGCCCGTCCTGGACGCCACCGACGGGGAACGCGACCTCGCCGCGCGGATCCGCAGCAACGCCTACCACACCACCCTCGCCACCGCGTCCGGCCTGCCCGAGGACGCCTTCTACTTCCTCGACCGGCACACCGCGACCCGCGAGGCGACGGGCCACTGCGTCTCGTACCACCATCGCTACCCGGACAGCGAGGTGCGCACCTTCTACTCCTACGGCCGTCCCGAGGACGTCACCGCACTGCTGCGGGAGGACGTCGAGCGGCTCGGCGGGCGGCTCGACGAGGTGCATCTGCGTCGTCAGTGGGCCTTCATGCCGCACTTCGGCAGCGCCGACCTCGCCGACGGCGTGCTGGACCGGTTCGAGGCACTGCAGGGGCAGGACCGCACCTACTACGTGGGCGGGCTGCCCGCCTTCGAACTGATCGAGTGCACCGTGGCCCACGCCCAGGATCTCGCCCGCCGCCACTTCCAGGCGTGGACGGCACCCTGACGCTGCGGGACGGCCGTCCCGCCACGACCGAGGAGGAGCACCACAGATGAGCGAACCGGGCCGGGAGCCACTGCGCATCGGAATACTGGGGGCGGCACGGATCACCGAACGCGCGCTCGTCGAACCGGCCCGCGCCGGGGGTCACCGGGTGGTCGCGGTGGCCGCCCGCGAGCGCGGGCGGGCGGAGTCCTTCGCCGCGCGGCACGGGGTGGAGCGGGTGCACGACTCCTACGCCGGTCTGCTCGCCGACCCCGAGGTCGAGGTGGTCTACAACCCGCTCGCCAACGGTCTGCACGGGCCGTGGAACCTCGCCGCGCTGGCGGCGGGCAAGCACGTCCTGACGGAGAAGCCGTCGGCGAGCAACGCCGAGGAGGCCGCCGAGGTGCGGGAGGCGGTGGCGAAGGCCGGGGCGGTCTTCATGGAGGGCTTCCACTACCTCTTCCACCCGGTCACCCGGCGCCTGCACGAGCTCCTCGACAGCGGCGAACTGGGCGAGCTGCGGCGGGTGGAGACGCTGGTCGCGATCCCCGCCCCGGCCGACGCCGACCCGCGCTGGTCGCTGCCGCTCGCGGGCGGGGCGGTGATGGACCTGGGCTGCTACAGCCTGCACGCGGTGCGGATGCTCGCGCCCTGGGCGGGTGGGGCGCCGCGTCTGGTGTCCGCGCGGGGCGGGGAGCGGGCGGGCGCGCCGGGCGTCGACGAGTGGCTGGACGCCGAGCTGGCGTTCCCCGGCGGGGCGAGCGCGTCGGCGCGCTGCCACATGGCGTACGGGGAGCTGGAGATGAGCTGCCGGCTGGTCGGCTCCCGGGGCGAGGCGCTCGCACCGAACTTCGTGCTGCCGCACCTGGACGACCGCGTCGTCGTACGCACACCGGACGGCGAGCGCACCGAACACCTGGGCACGCGCTCGTCGTACACCTACCAACTGGACGCGCTCGCCGCGCGCATCCGCCGCGACGCCGCGCTCCCGCTGGACGCGGACGACGCGCTGGCGACCATGCAGCTGATCGACGAGGCCTACCGCGCGGCAGGGTTCGAGCCGCGGCCGCGTACGACGCTCTGAAGGAAGACCGGTGGGGCGCCGGGGTTCTGCCCGGCGCCCCACCGTCTTCTGTCAGTCCTGGTACAGCGCGGGCCTGGCGACGAGGTCCACCGCGACCCGGCCGCCGTCCTGCAGCGACCGTACGCCCGCCTCGCAGACCGCGGCGACCGCGTAGCCGTCCCAGACGCTCGGTCCGGTGACCTCGCCGCGCCGGGTGGCGTCGACCCAGGCCTGCACCTCACGGTCGTAGGCGTCCGCGAACCGTTCGATGTAGTCCTGGGCGATGGTGCCGCCCCAGCGGCCGGCGGCATGGGTGACCATGGCGTGGCCTTCGCCGACGCGGGCGGTGCCGCGTTCGCAGACGACCTCGGCCTGGACCTGGTAGCCGAAGCCGCAGTTGACGAAGATCTCGACGTCGACGATCGCGCCGCCGTCGGTCTCGAAGAGCACGAGCTGCGGGTCCCGGATGCCGTCCGGCGCGTTCTGGGAGGGCGTCGGGGCCAGCACGGTGACGGCCGTGATCTCGTGGCCGAGGAGCCAGCGGGTCACGTCCATCTCGTGCGTCACCGAGTCGTTGATGAGCATCTCGCTGGTCCAGCCGGGCGGGCTGGCGACGTTGCGGTGCCGGTTGTGCAGCATGAGGGGGCGGCCCAGCTGGCCCGTCTCCAGCAGGGCCTTGAGCTTCCTGTACTCGGCGTCGTAACGCCGCATGAAGCCGACCTGGACGCGGCGCCGGCCCAGCTTCCGCTCGGCCTCCACGACGCGCAGCGCGGACGCCGCGTCGGGGGTGAGGGGTTTCTCGCACAGCACGGGCAGATCGTGCTCGAAGGCTGTGAGCAGCGCCGCCTCGTGGGCGGGGCCGGGGGAAGCGATGATCACCGCGTCGACGTCGGCCGACGCCATCGCGGCGGCGGCGTCGGTGTGGGCGGTGCAGCCGTCGACGCGGGCGGCGACCGATTTGGCGCGCTCCGCGTCGACGTCCACGACGGCGGTCACCCGTGCCCCGCTGGTGACCTCCTGGATGCGGCGCACATGGTCCGCACCCATCTTTCCGGTACCGATGACTGCGACTCCGAGTGTGGCGCGCTCAGCCATGGCTGTCCTTTCGGGTCGTCAGGCGCCGCAGGACCTCAGGAACTTCCGGGTACGCACCGCGATGGGCAGCGGCTTGTCCGGCTCGCACGGATACATGTCCTGCTCGACGATCGCGAACAGGTCCACGTTCAGCTTCTGCGCGGCCTGAAGGACCGGCCCCAGCTCCGGTACGCCGGACGGGGGTTCGCACATCACGCCGCGCTGGACGGCGGGGCCGAACGGGATCTCGTTCTTCACCACGTCGGCGAGGATCTCCGGGTCCACCTGCTTGAGGTGCAGATAGCCGATGCGCTCGCCGTAGGTCTCGATCAGCTTGACGCTGTCGCCGCCGCAGTAGGCGTAGTGACCGGTGTCGAGGCAGAGGTTGACCAGCTCGGAGTCGGTCGAGTCGAGGAAGCGCTCGACATGGGCCTCGGTGTCGATGTGGGTGTCGGCGTGCGGGTGCACGACGATGTCGAGGCCGTACGCCTCCTTCACCTCATGACCGAGCCGCTCCATGCCCTTGGTCAGGTACGCCCACTGCTCGCCGGTGAGCTCCGGCGGCTCAAGGATCTCGGCGGTCTTGTCGTCCCGCCAGAAGGACGGGATGACGACCAGGTGCTTCGCCCCCATGGCCTGGGTGAGCGAGGCGACCCGGCTGACCTGCTCCCAGGTGGAGTCCCACTCGGACGGGCCGCGGTGCAGGCCGCAGAAGATCGTGCCCGCCGAGACCTTCAGGTTCCGCTTGTTCACCTCGTCGGTGAGGCGGGCCGGGTCGGTCGGCAGATAGCCGTACGGGCCCAGCTCGATCCACGAGTAGCCGGCCTCGGCGACCTCGTCCAGGAAGCGTTCCCAGGGCACCTGCACGGGGTCGTCGGGGAACCAGACGCCCCAGGAGTCCGGGGCGGAGCCGACCCGGATGCGGTCCAGCACAGGGGGCATGTCAGGACTTCCCTTCGGGCGTGCTCGCCACGGGTGCGGTCAGGTCGCCCTCTTCGGGGAGCTCCTCGACGTCCACACCGCGCACCTGACTCAACTCGTGCTTGAGTGCGGCGAGTTCGGTGCCGCCGGCCATGTGGTTGGTGAGCTCTTCGAGGCTGACCTCGTCACGGGAGGCGTTCAGCTCCATGGTGCCGAGGCGCAGGACGCTGAAGTGGTCGCCGACCATGTAGGCGTGGTGCGGGTTGTGGGTGATGAAGATGACGCCGAGGCCGCGGTCGCGGGCGGCGGCGATGTACTTCAGGACCACTCCGGACTGCTTCACGCCGAGGGCGGCGGTGGGCTCGTCCAGGATCAGCACGCGGGCACCGAAGTAGACGGCGCGGGCGATGGCCACGCACTGGCGCTGGCCGCCGGAGAGGGTCCCGATGGGCTGCTCCAGGTCGTCCAGGACGATGCCCATGTTGCGCAGCTCTTCGTCGGCCGTCTTCTTCATCTTCTCGATGTCGAGGCGGCGGATCGGCCAGGGGCCCTTGGTCATCTCGGAGCCGAGGAAGAAGTTGCGCCACACCGGCATCAGCGGCACCACGGCGAGGTCCTGGTACACCGTGGCGATGCCCTTGTCGAGCGCCTCGCGCGGAGTGGAGAACCGCACCGGTTCGCCGTCGACGAGGAACTCGCCCTCGGTGTGCTGGTGCAGACCCGAGATGATCTTGATGAGGGTGGATTTGCCCGCGCCGTTGTCGCCGAGCACGCAGGTGACCTGACTGGGGAACACCTTCAGGTCGACGCCGTGCAGGGCGCGGATGTTGCCGTAGGACTTGCCGGCGCTGCGCAGTTCGACGACCGGGCCGTCCTTCTCGGCGGCCTTGTCGACGAGGACGGCGCCGTGGGTGCCGGTTCCGTTGCTGGATGTCATGTCGGTCACCTCCGGGTCGCCGTGCGCTGCACGTACAGATTGATCAGGACGGCGCCGAGGAGCATCACGCCGAGGAACGCCTTGAACCAGTCGGGGTTCCAGCCGGCGTAGACGATGCCCTGCTGCACCATGCCGAACATGAACGCGCCGAAGACCGGGCCGATCGCCGAACCGGCACCGCCGGTCAGCAGACAGCCGCCGATCACGGCCGCGGCGATGTAGATCAGCTCCTGGCCGACGCCCTCACCGGACTGCACGGTGTTGAACGAGAACAGCTGGTGCATGCCGACGAACCAGGCACCGAACCCGACCAGCATGAACAGCGAGATCTTGGTGAAGGTGACCGGGACACCGACCGCGCGGGCGGACTGCTGGTTGCCGCCGACCGCGAAGATCCAGTTGCCGTACTTGGTGCGCAGCAGGACCCAGGTGGCGATGGCCGCGAAGACGAGCCACCACACGATGGTGATCTTCACGTTGACGCCGCCGACCTCGAAGGACGAGGCGAAGAGCGCCTTGGCCTGGTCGAAGCCGTCCATGTCGCTGATGTCGTCGGTGGCGACGTTGCCGGTGATCAGCTTGGTCACCGCGAGGTTGACGCCCTGCAGGATCAGGAAGGTGCCGAGCGTGACCAGGAAGCTCGGCAGACCGGTCTTGACCAGCATCCAGCCGTTGAACAGGCCGATGGCGAGCGACACGATCAGCGCGACGATCACGCCGACCCAGACGTTCATGCTCAGCTGGTAGGCGGTCATGCTGGCGGTCAGCGCCGAGGTGATCACCGCGACACCGGCGGAGAGGTCGAACTCGCCGCCGATCATCAGCAGGGCGACCGGCAGCGCCATGATCCCGATCGTCGACGACTGGTAGAGGATGTTGGCCATCGAGCTGCCGTCGCGCACCGGCGGCGCCGTGATCAGGAAGAAGATCAGCACCGCCACGGCGCCCAGGAAGACACCGACCTCGGGGCGGGCCAACAGCCGCAGCGCCAGGGGGCGTTCAGCCGTGCGCCCGTCCTTTTCCTTGCCGGGGCCGGGGGCCGGCGGTGTGGTCACCGCCGGCTCAGCCTGTTGGGTCATGCTCGTCACCGGGTTCCCTTCGCGGCGAACTTGTCGATCGTCTCGACGTTCGTCTTGTCGACGAAGGCAGGACCGGTCAGCACCGGCTGCTCGCCGCCGCCCATGTAGTTGCCGTTGTTCTTGTAGAGCCACAGGGAGTCGATCGCCAGGTAGCCCTGGAGGTAGGGCTGCTGGTCGACGGCGAACTCGATGTCGCCCTTGCTGATCGCCCCGGTCAGCTCCTTGTTGAGGTCGAAGGTGGCGACCTTCGCCTTGGCGCCCGCGTCACCGATCGACTGGACCGCGGTCAGCGCGAACGGGGCACCGAGGGCCACGACGTAGTCGATGCCGCTGTCCTGCTTGAGCTTGGCCGTGATCGTCGACTTCACCGACGGCATGTCGGTGCCGTTGACGTTCAGGTTCTCGACGTCGCCCTCGAAGGTCTTCTTCACGCCCGCGCAGCGCTGCTCCAGGCCGATGTTGCCCTGCTCCTGGATGACACAGACGGCCTTCTTGGCGCCGGCCTCGTTCAGCCGCTTGCCGAGCGCCTCGCCCGCCACGGTCTCGTCCTGGCCGAAGAACTCCATCAGGCCGAGCTTCTGCCACTCGCTCACACCGGAGTTGAGGCCGACCACCGGTATGCCGGCGGTCTTCGCCTTCTTCACGACGTCCTTCATCGCGTCCGGCTTGGCGAGGGTGATCGCGATGCCGTCGACCTTCTGGTCGATCGCGTTCTGGACCAGGTTGGCCTGGTTGCCCGCGTTCGGGTCGTTGGAGTAGATCAGCTTGATGTTGTCCTTGGCCGCGGCGGCCTCGGCACCCTTGCGGACGATGTCCCAGAAGGTGTCACCGGCCGACTGGTGCGTGACCAGGGCGACCGTCATGCGGGGCGTGCTTGCCTTGCCGGCGGAGGCGCCCTCCGCGCTCTCCTCAGCCTTCTTGCCCCCGGAGCTGCTGGAGCAGCCTGCGAGGGTGAGCGCTGCCGCTGCGGCCACGGCCACCACGGGGGCCAGTCTGCGGGAGCGAGAGTAAGAGCGGTCCATCTTTCCAGCACCTCACTGTGCGACGGGGTGTTGCGACGGGGGAAAGGGGATGATCACTGGGATCGATGGCCCGGGCAGCGGGAGAAGCCCGGGTCGTGTGCCGTGGAACACGGCGGTTTCGCTGGGACGGGATCCAATCGCTGGATCCGGCCGCTGTCAATACTTTGTTAAGACATCATTTCACAAGCAGGTCCGAATGTAAGTACAAAGTATTGACAGCGTCGGCCTCCACGTCCTACACCTGGGAGGCGACAGGCCCCCTGGGGGCCCCACCCCCAGCCCAGCTCTAGGAGCGTTGCGCATGGCCGAGTCAGCCAAGCCCTTCGACTTGATCACGATGGGAAGGATAGGAGTCGATCTCTACCCCCTGCAGTCTGGCCTACCTCTGACGCAGGTGGAGACGTTCGGCAAATTCCTCGGAGGCTCGGCCGCGAACGTCGCCGTGGCCGCCGCCCGGCTCGGCCGGACCACCGCTGTGATCACCCGCACCGGCGACGACCCCTTCGGCGCCTACCTGCACGAAGCCCTGAAGGACTTCGGTGTCGACGACCGCTGGGTGACGCCCGTCGCGGCGTACCCGACGCCGGTGACGTTCTGCGAGATCTTCCCGCCGGACGACTTCCCGCTGTATTTCTACCGGCAGCCTAAGGCGCCTGACCTGGAGATACACTCCGACGAGCTGGACTACTGGGCCATCCGCTCGGCCCGCGTCTTCTGGATCACCGGCACCGGCCTGAGCGAGGAGCCGAGCCGCTCCGCCACCCTCGCCGCGCTCAAGGCGCGCGACAAGGCGGGCACCACGGTCTTCGACCTCGACTGGCGGCCGATGTTCTGGCGGGACCCCGAGGAGGCCCGCCCGTACTACGCGGAGGCGCTGCGGCACGTGACCGTCGCCGTCGGCAACCTCGACGAGTGCGAGGTCGCCACCGGAGTCCGGGAACCGCGCGCCTGCGCCGAGGCACTGCTGGCGGCCGGCGTGGAGCTCGCGGTCGTCAAGCAGGGCCCCAAGGGCGTGCTGGCGGTGCACCGCGACGGCACGGAGGCCGAGGTGCCGCCGGTGCCGGTCGAGGTGGCCAACGGCCTCGGCGCGGGCGACGCCTTCGGCGGCTCTCTGGTCCACGGGCTGCTGTCCGGCTGGGATCTGGCCGAAACCATGCGGTACGCCAACGCCGCCGGCGCCCTCGTGGCGTCCCGCCTCGCCTGCTCCTCGGCGATGCCCACCGAGTCCGAGGTCCGAGACCTCCTCGCGCGGGCGTCGTAGCCGAGTCCCCCGGCCGACCGAGCCACCCATGAGCGGCTCACCGAGCCACCCTGAACGGAGCCTTCCTTGAGCATCAGCATCCCCGACCTCACCGCGGTCAGAGCCCGGCACCCCGAGGCGATCGCCGAGGCCGCCGCCCGCCGGGTGCGCCGCCCGCTGATCGGCGACAGCGGCCGCCTGATGATCGTGGCCGCCGACCATCCGGCCCGCGGCGCCCTCGGCGTCGGCGACCGGCGCCTGGCCATGGCCAACCGGGCCGATCTGCTGGAGCGTCTGTGCGTCGCGCTGTCGCGGCCCGGCGTCGACGGGGTGCTGGCCACCGCCGACATCCTGGAGGACCTGCTGCTGCTCGGCGTCCTCGACGACAAGGTTGTCATGGGCTCCATGAACCGCGGAGGCCTGGCCGGCGCGTCCTTCGAGATGGACGACCGCTTCACCGGCCACCGCGCCGAGGACATCGCCCGGCTGCGCTTCGACGCGGGCAAGCTGCTGGTGCGCATCGACTACGACGACCCGGGCTCGCTGACCACCCTGGAGTCCACGGCCCGCGCCATCGACGCCATGGCCGCGCTCCGGCTGCCGTTGTTCGTCGAGCCGTTCATCTCCCGGCGGACCGACGGCCAGGTCCGCAACGACCTGTCCGCCGAGGCCGTCACCAAGTCGATCGCCATCGCGTCGGGGCTGGGCGGCACCTCGGCGTACACCTGGCTGAAACTGCCCGTCACCCATGACCCCGACGACATGGCCGAGGTTCTTGAGACGTCCACGCTGCCCGTCGTCCTGCTCGGCGGTGAGGTCGGGGGCTCCGCCGAGGAGCAGGCGGGGGCGTACGAGCGCTGGCGCAAGGCACTCGCGCTCCCCACCGTGCAGGGCATGGTCGTCGGCCGCTCGCTGCTCTACCCGGCCGAGGGCAGCGTGGAGACGGCGGTCGACACGGCCGTCGGCCTGTTGTGACACGGATTGTGACGCGGAGGAACACGATGACGTATCACCTTCCCGCGGGAAAGGCGCTCGGCGGCCCGTACGTCGTGGACGTCACGCCCGAGAAGGCGGGCTGGGGCTACTCCAGCCTGCGGATCCTGGAGCTGCCTCCCGGCGGCTCGCACACCTTCGACACCGGCGACAGCGAGTGGATCGTGCTGTCGCTGACCGGCGGCTGCACGGTCGCGACGACCGACGACTTCGGCCACGACACGTTCCGGCTCACCGGTCGTGACAGTGTGTTCACTGGGGTCAGCGACTTCGCGTACGTGCCGCGGGACGCCCGTACGACGGTCTCGTCCACCGGCGGCGGACGGTTCGCGCTGACCGGCGCACGCTGCTCCCGGCGGCTGCCCGCCCGGTACGGGCCGGCGTCGTCGGTGCCGGTGGAGCTGCGCGGCACCGGCAACAGCAGCCGCCAGGTGAACAACTTCGGCGCGGCCGGGGTCTTCGAGTGCGACAAGCTCATCGCGGTCGAGGTCATCACACCGGGCGGCAACTGGTCGTCCTTCCCGCCGCACAAGCACGACGAGCACCGGCCCGGCGAGGAGTCGGTGCTGGAAGAGATCTACTACTTCGAGTTCGCCGACCACGACGGCATCCCCGGCCTCGGCTACCAGCGGGTCTCCCCGTCCGGCCACGGCCGGAACACCGACGTCCTGGCCGAGGTGCGCGGCGGTGACGTCGTGCTGATCCCCGACGGCTGGCACGGGCCCTCCATGGCCGTGCCGGGCCACCACATGTACTACCTCAACGTCATGGCCGGTCCGGAGGCCGAGCGCGCCTGGCTGATCTGCGACCACCCCGATCACGCCTGGGTCCGCGGCACCTGGCCGGACCAGCCCGTCGACCCCCGCCTGCCCCTCTACACCGCTCCGACGTCCCAGTGAGGTCCCCGATGAGCCAATCCACCGTCCGCCTGACCGTCGCCCAGGCGCTGGTGCGGTTCCTGTCCGCCCAGTACACCGAGCGCGACGGCGTACGGCACCGGCTGATCGCCGGCACCTGGGGCATCTTCGGCCACGGCAATGTGGCCGGCCTCGGCCAGGCCCTGCTCGAAGCGGGCGAGGACACGATGCCGTACCACCAGGGCCGCAACGAGCAGTCCATGGTGCACGCGGCCGTCGGCCACGCCCGCCAGCTCAACCGGCTCTCCGCGCAGGCGGTGACGACGTCGATCGGTCCGGGCGCCACCAACCTGGTCACCGGCGCGGCCCTGGCGACGATCAACCGCCTGCCGGTCCTGCTCCTGCCGGGCGACTACTTCGCCTCGCACGCCCCCGACCCGCTGCTGCAGCAGCTGGAGCACCCGACCGAGGCGGACGTGTCGGTCAACGACACGCTGCGCCCGGTGTCGAGGTACTTCGACCGGATCACCCGCCCCGAGGCGCTGATCCCGTCCGCGCTCAACGCCATGCGCGTGCTCGCCGACCCGGCCGAGACCGGCGCGGTGACGCTGGCCCTCCCGCAGGACGTACAGGCGGAGGCGTACGACTGGCCCGAGGAGTTCTTCGCCGAGCGCGTCTGGTACGTACGGCGCCCCGCGCCCGACCCGGTCGAGCTGGCGGCGGCCGTCGAGGCGGTCCGGGCGGCCGAGCGCCCCCTGATCGTCGCGGGCGGCGGCGTCCACCACAGCGAGGCCGAGGCGGCACTCAAGGCCTTCGTCGAGGCGACCGGCATTCCGGTCTCCTCCACCCAGGCGGGCAAGGGCTCGCTCCGCTACGACCACCCCGCCGACCTGGGCGGCATCGGCCACACCGGCACGTCGGTCAGCGACGACATCGCCCGCGCCGCCGACCTGGTGATCGGCGTCGGCACCCGGTACACGGACTTCACGACCGCCTCCGGCACCCTCTTCCAGAACCCGGACGTGCGCTTCCTGAACCTCAACATCACCGGGTTCGACGCGCACAAGCTGGCGGCGCGGACGCTGGTCTGCGATGCGCGGGCAGGACTCACGGCCTTGACGGAAGCACTGTCCGGCCACCGGGTGGCTGCCGCGTACGAAGCCGAGTACCGCGCCGGCAAGGAGCGCTGGGACGCGGTCGTCGAGGCCGCCTACCGGGCCGACGACGAGAGCGCCGTACCGACGCAGACCCAGGTCCTGGGCGCGCTGGACGCGGTCGTCGGCGACGACGACGTGGTGATCAACGCGGCCGGTTCGCTCCCGGGCGACCTGCACAAGCTGTGGCGGTCCCGCAGCCCGCGCCAGTACCACCTGGAGTACGGCTACTCCTGCATGGGCTACGAGATCCCGGCCGGCATCGGCATCCAGCAGGCCGCCCCGGACACCCCGGTGTGGTCGCTGGTCGGCGACGGCACCTACCTGATGATGCCGACGGAGATCGTCACCGCGGTCCAGGAAGGCCTGCCGGTCAACATCGTGCTGATCCAGAACCACGGCTACGCCTCCATCGGCGGGCTGTCGTCCGAGACCGGCGGCGAGCGCTTCGGCACCGACTACCGCTACCGGGCCGCCGACGGCACCTTCACCGGCGCCCCGCTCCCCGTCGACCTCGCCGCCAACGCGGCCAGCCTCGGCATGGACGTCCTGCGCGCCAAGACGGTGCGCGAGCTGCGCGAGGCGCTGGCCGCGGCCCGCGCCTCCGACCGGCCGACGTGCGTGTACGTCGAGACGGACATCACGAACCCCACCTCCCCCGGCGCCGAGGCCTGGTGGGACGTGCCCGTCGCCGAGGTCGCCTCCCGCGAGGCCGCCGTCCAGGCCCGCGAGCGCTACGACCGGAACGTCGCCGGACGCCGCCACCACCTCTGAACTCCCCCTTACGAAAGGCCCTTTCGCACCATGAAGACCATCACCCACTGGATCGACGGCAAGCCCGTCGAGGGCACCTCCGGCCGCTTCGGCGCCGTCTACAACCCGGCGACCGGCGCCCAGGAGAAGCAGGTCGCGTTCGCGACCGTCGACGAGGTGGACGCAGCCGTCGCCTCGGCCAAGGCCGCGTTCGAGAGCTGGGGCCAGTCCTCCCTGGCCAAGCGCACCGCGATCCTGTTCAAGTACCGCGAGCTCCTTGACGCCCACCGCGACGAGATCGCCGAGCTGATCACCGCCGAGCACGGCAAGGTGCACTCCGACGCGCTCGGCGAGGTCGCGCGCGGCATGGAGATCGTGGAGCTGGCCTGCGGGATCAGCGTGCAGCTGAAGGGCGAGCTGTCGACGCAGGTCTCCACCCGGGTGGACGTGGCCTCGATCCGGCAGCCGCTGGGCGTCGTCGCGGGCATCACGCCGTTCAATTTCCCGGCCATGGTGCCGATGTGGATGTTCCCGCTGGCGATCGCGTGCGGCAACACCTTCGTGCTGAAGCCGAGCGAGAAGGACCCGTCGGCGTCCTTCCGCCTCGCCGAGCTGGCCGCCGAGGCGGGCCTGCCGGAGGGCGTCCTGAACATCGTCCAGGGCGACAAGGTGGCCGTCGACCGCCTCCTCGAACACCCGGACATCGAGGCGGTCTCCTTCGTCGGATCCACCCCGATCGCGAAGTACATCCAGCTCAAGGCGGTCGAGCACGGCAAGCGCGTCCAGGCGCTCGGCGGTGCCAAGAACCACATGCTGGTCCTGCCCGACGCCGACCTGGACTTCGCCGCCGACCAGGCGATCAACGCGGCGTACGGCTCGGCGGGCGAGCGCTGCATGGCCGTGTCGGTCGTGGTCGCGGTCGGCGACACCGGTGACGACCTGGTCGCCAAGATCGCCGAGCGGGCGAAGAACCTGAAGATCGGCCCCGGCAACGACCCGGCGAGCGACATGGGTCCGCTGATCACGCGCGAGCACCGCGACAAGGTGGCGTCCTATGTGTCCTCGGCCGCCGAGCAGGGCGCGGAGGTCGTGGTCGACGGCACCGGCTACACCGTGGAGGGCCACGAGGACGGCTTCTTCATCGGCGTATCCCTCCTCGACAAGGTGCCGCTCACGGCGGACGCGTACCGGGACGAGATCTTCGGTCCCGTGCTGGCCGTGGTCCGTGCGGAGACGTACGACGAAGCCATCAAGCTGATCAACGACTCCCGCTGGGGCAACGGCACCGCGATCTTCACGCGGGACGGCGGCGCCGCCCGCCGCTTCCAGCTGGAGGTCAAGGCGGGCATGGTCGGCGTGAACGTGCCGATCCCGGTGCCGGTCGGCTACCACTCCTTCGGTGGCTGGAAGGACTCCCTCTTCGGCGATCTGCACATCTACGGCAACGACGGCATCGCCTTCTACACCCAGGGCAAGGTGATCACGACGCGCTGGCCGGACCCGGCCGACGCGGGCATCAACCTCGGTTTCCCCAGCAACTCCTGACACACGCTCAGCGAAAGATCCAGAGGCAGAACCAAAGGGAGGGACCCATGGCGAAGACCCGCGGCTCCGCACGTGCCGTATCAGCCTCCGCGCTGGACTCGCTGGACTTCGCCCTGGACCGGGGCAGTCCCGTGCCGCTGTACTACCAGCTCGCCCAGCAGCTGGAGTCGGCGATCGAGCGCGGGATCCTCGCCCCGGGCAACCTCCTGGGCAACGAGGTCGACCTGTCGGTGCGGCTGGGCCTGTCCCGGCCCACCGTCCGGCAGGCCATCCAGTCCCTCGTCGACAAGGGGCTGCTGGTCCGGCGGCGCGGGGTGGGCACCCAGGTGGTGCACAGCCAGGTGAAGCGCGGGCTGGAGCTCAGCAGTCTCTACGACGACCTGGAGGCGGCCGGGCAGGGCCCGACCACGGAGGTCGTCCGCAATGAGCGCGTCCCGGCGACCGCCGACGTCGCGGCCGCGCTCGGCCTCGCGGAGGGCGCGGAGGTCACGGTCCTGGAGCGGCTGCGCTGCACCCACGGCCAGCCGGTGGCCATCCTCTGCAACTACCTGCCCGCGAGCCTGCTCGACCTCGACACGGCCCGCCTGCAGTCGACCGGCCTGTACCGGATGATGCGCGCCGCCGGCATCACCCTGCACAGCGCCCGCCAGACCATCGGCGCCCGCTGCGCCACCGCCGAGGAGGCCGAGCGCCTCGACGAGAAGGAGGGCGCCGCGCTGCTGACCATGCAGCGCACGGCGTACGACGACACGGGGCGGCCGGTGGAGTACGGAACGCACATCTACCGGGCGTCGCGGTACGCGTTCGACTTCCAGTTGCTGGTCAGGCCTTGAGCGTTGCTGTGAACGGGGTGACGGGCCGCTCCAGGGGCTCACCGTCCACGATGAGGTCGACGGCCTCGTTGTAGAAGGCCAGCAGCCCCTTGACCGCGCCCACCGCGGGCAGCGGCTCGGCGTAGCTCCAGACGATGTTGCGCGGGACCTCGCCCTCACCGCGCCAGGTCCAGTATTGGGCCGTGCCCTTGTACGGGCACCCGGTGCGATGGTCGGTGGGCTCGAACAGGTCGAGCCGGACGTCCTCGCCGGGGATGTAGTACCGCGTCGGCAGCCCCGTCTCGAACAGCAGCACCGGGCGATGGGTGTCCGCGACGACCGTTCCGGCGAGCTCGACCTGGACGTGGCGGCTGCTGGGCATGGCGTCCACCCGTTTGTGCGGGTCGCGGGGGTGGATGAAGATCTCTTCCTCCTCCTCGTACCAATGGTCGAGGCCGGTCCCCCGGCGCCGGAACCACTCGAAGGAGATGTGTCCGGCCAGGTCGGCGGCGGGGAAGGTCCACGCCGCGCTCTCCATGAGCTCTCCGTCGACGCGAAGGTCGTAGAAGATCCGCGACCCCGTGTGCGCTCCCGTCGGCGGGTTCTCGGCCGGGCGGAGGAGGTCGGTGCGGACCTCCTCACGCGGAAACGCGTAGCACGGCACGGGCAGCTCGGGTTCCCAGACGAGGACGGGGTGCCGGCTGTCGACGACGGTTACGTCGCCCTTGCGGCCGCGCACCCAGCGCTCGCTGGGCTCCCAGAGGAGGCCTTCGGGGGTCGTACGGACGGACCGCTCGGTGGGGAACAGAGGCATGGTCCACTCTCCTTCGGCGCCTCTTCGGAGCGTACCCCCGGTGTGTTGAGTGGGCCGTGTGATCAGTGGGCCGCGTCGAGCCGGGCCCGCTGCTCCTCGGTCAGCTCCAGATCCACGGCGGCCAGGCTCTCCTCCAGCTGAGCCACGGACGACGCCCCGACCAGAGGAATGATCGGCAACGCGCCGCCCATCTGCCAGGCCAGGACGACCTGGTTGACGGTGGCACCGGTCTCCTGGGCGATCTCGCGGAGCACCTTCCGACGGGCCGGGGTGCCCGGGTGGTCGAAGTCGGCGGGCAGCCGGTCCGGGTGGGTGTAGGCGCCCTTGAGCAGCGGCGAGTAGGCGACCAGGGTCAGGCCGGGCTCGGCCCGCAGATAGCTCAGCAGATCCGGGCCGGCGTGGCCGAGGCTGCCGTAGGGGAAGAGAGGCGCCTCGGGTACGTCGAGGCGGGGCCGCAGATGGGTGTGGGCGTACTGGAGTACCTCGTAGCCGGGGAGGCCCGCAGCGGCGGCGATGGCGCGGGCCCTCTCGACGCGCCAGGTCGCGTGGTTGCTGACGCCGAGGAGACCGACGGTGCCCTCGGCGACCAGCTCGGCGAACCCCTCGACGGTCTCCGCCAGCGGGACCTTCTGATCCTCGATGTGGGCGTAGAGCAGGTCCAGCTTCCCGACGCCGAGCCGGTTACGGCTGCGCTCGGCGGACTCGCGGATCACCTTCGCCGACAGGCCCTCGGCGTTGTCGACGTAGCCGGTGCCGGGGGCCAGGGGGCGGGCGCCGAGCTTGGTCGCGAGGACGATCTCGTCGCCGATGCCGCGGCTGCGACGCCAGCGGCCGAGCAGTTCCTCGCTCTGGCCGCCCTGGCCGCCGTCGATCCAGAAGGCGTAGTTGTCGGACGTGTCGATGAAGTTCCCGCCGGCCTCGACATAGCGGTCGAGAACGGCGAAGGAGGTCGCCTCGTCGGTGCGCGAGCCGAACAGCATCGCGCCGAGCGCGAGGACGCTGACGTCGCGGCGATTCTTGGGGTCGGTGCCGATGGTGCGGTACTTCATGGATGAGTCCCTCCCGTTCGTGCGCCCGCCTTTGGGGGCACGAACGGGAGTCTTCATCTTGAAGCGCACTTCAAGGCAAGGGGTTTCGAGCGCTCACCTGGGTCACTTGGTCACTTGGCGAACGGCCCTTCCAGCGCGGCCCATTGCAGCAGCATGATGGTCTTCGCGTCGGCGATCTCACCGGTGCGGATCATCTCCAGGGCCCTGCGGAAGGGCAGTTCGAGGATCTCGATGTCCTCGCCCTCCTCGTCCAGGCCGCCGCCCTCGTGGGTGCGGGTCGAAGGCCCGTACTCGGCGGCGTAGAAGCTGACGCGCTCGGTCACGGACCCCGGGCTCATGTAGACGTCGAAGACGTGCTGGACCTCGCCGATGGTGTGCCCGGTCTCCTCCACCACCTCGCGCCGTACGGCGATCTCCGGGTGCTCGTCATCGTCGTCGAGCAGCCCGCCCGGCGTCTCGACGAGCATGCCGTCGGGGTGGCCGTTGACGTACACCGGAAAGCGGAACTGGCGGGTGAGCAGGACGGTTTCCCGGTCGGCGTCGTACAGCAGCATGGTGGCCCCGTTGCCGCGGTCGTGCGTCTCGCGCTGCTGCGTGCTCCAGGTGCCGTCGGCGTGCTGGAGGTCGAAGGTGGTGGCGCGTTCGACGTACCAGTGACTGGAGAGCAGTTTCACGTCCCGCACCTTGACGCGGGGATTGCCGGTCAGGTTCCGGCCGGCCTGGTCGAGTCCGGTGCGGCCGCGGCGGTCGGGGGTGTCGATGCCGGCGGTCATCGGGCGGTCGCCGGGTGGATGAGCGAGTTGGTCATGGGGTGCTTCTACCACCCCGGGCCGGACTGCGCCGTGCGGGCGCGGGTGACGAGTGGCCTCACATCAGGCGAAGAACAGCTGATCCCCTCAGCGGGTTGAGCCGATCCACTGCGCTCCACTCATGACGGCATCACCTCGGGGTCGGGATCCGAGCGCAACCTTCATCGTATGTCTGAAGCGCTCTCTCCGGCAGCTGCCGCTGACCGGGTCGAGGTAGGCACACAGCCGCCGCTGGAGCGGGGCGAAAGCGTGCTCCGACCGGATGGGCACCGGTGGTGCGGGCTGGGGGGCCGTGCCCAGTAGCCGTCGAACTGGGGCGGGCGGTGTGCACGGCTGCTGCATGCCGAACGCCCGATCGCCGTACGGCGTGTCCAGTACCAGCATCGCCAGGCGTAGTCCCAGTCCGAGGGGATGAGGCCGGGCAGGACTGTGACGAGCCACTCCACGACCTGCTTGAGGAACAACACCATGTTCATTGATCACCATTGGATGATCGGGCGGTGACCTGGGAGGCGAAGTGGTTCTCGACCAGGTGGTGCCGCTGCCAGTGGAGCCGGAACGGGCCGCCCGACTTGGCGTTGGCGTTGGCGTTGGCGTTGGTGAAGGCGTGCCCCACGACGTCGGTGGCGCAGTGGCTCGCCCAGCCGACGCGAGGGCCTCCACGGCCTCCGCGTCGGCGCGCTCGGAGTTCGAGTCGGCGATGAGCTCAGCCTCCCGACGTCGACGGAGCATCACCCGTGGAATGTCGTATGTACATCGGTAGTGGACCATGCCGGATCAGTAGAAAGTCGACTCCTTCACCCGGGAGTTCGGGCGGAACATCCGCTGCTTCCAGGCATTCCGAGCAAAGAGCTCCGCTTCGGCCCACCCGCTCCGGCCGATGTCGAGCGAGTCGGTGTCCGGACTGTACATATCGGGGCGTTGACGCCAGGTTTGGGGGGCAGCATGCTGCTGCAACAACAGAGCGTCAGGGGGATGGGCCATGGCAGAGCCGTTCACGTTGGCCGCGTTGGGAGCCACGGCAGCGTTGGAGGGGATCAAGTTCCTCTATGGCCAGGCCACCGAGGTACTGGACCGCTGGCGTGCCAGAAAGGATCACAGGGACGCCGTGGCCGAGGCGCCCGTCCCGGTGGACCAGGCAACGGCCGAGGTGCTCCTCTCGGGGAGGCTGGAGACTCCGACAGTCGACTTCGACATTCTGGAACGCCTCCGCGAAACCCTCAGGGAGTCTGCCGCCGCACTCGGCAACTACGCCGGCGGCCTGGACGAGCCCGACCTCCACGATGCCGAACTCTCCGCCACAGTGGACAACCTGCGTCGCGCTCTCGAAGCGGTGTACGGCCAGCGCATCACGTTCAAGGGGGAGGAACGTGCGTCCTCCGGGCCTGCGGTGATCAGCCGCATCGAGGTCGAGGACATCGCGGGCACGGTCACCGGAGTTCGCGCCCGACGCATCGCCGGCAGCAGCGTGGAGACCACGATCGCAGCCGGGAAAGTGGAAGAGCACGGCAATGTGACTGGCGTGGATGCCGACACGATCGGATGAGCTCGCCACTGTCTCCCGGCTTCGCGTCGCCCCCCGCACTACGACTGCTCCGGGCAGTGCCCTGGGCGATGCGGCGGCAGTGGCTGGAAGAGCGGATCTCGTCCGCCGTCGAAACCTTGGAAACGCAGCCCGTCGGATCCGGGGCAGTTGTCGTCGTCGGCGAACCGGGGTGCGGGAAGACGGTACTCGCCGCCCAGCTGGCGCAGGCGTGGTGCTGCCCATGCGTGATTCTGAGGACGGGCTCCACCGACAGCGCGGTTGCCGCCGATCCGAAGAACGTACTCGTCTCGCTCGGGCTGCAGTTACGGGCGCTCTTCGGACCCGAGGTCTTCGGTGGCCCGGACGTCCGGATCCGCGCCCGTGTGACGGCCGACTCCTTCGCCGCCGATGCCAAGGGGTACGGAGCGCGCATCGATACGGTGCAGCTGTCCCCGTTCAAGCGTGTCCTGATAGACGCCGAGCTCGAGGCCGGTGAGGTCGACGGGGAGGTGGCGGCCGTCCGGATCGGGCAGTTGCAGGATGCCGTGGCCACGATGTCGGAGCCCAGACTCGCACAGGAGGCTCTGGTCGACCCGTTGCGTCGTCTGGCCGAGCTTCAGCCGAACGCCCGGGTTCGGCTGGTCGTGGACGGCCTGGACGAGAATCCCTCGTTGAGCCGACTTCTGCCTCTCGGCCCGGAGGGCCCCGAGAATCTGACCTGGATCGTGACGAGTCGGCCGGGCCAACACCTGGATCGCTTCACCCCTTCCCACGGGGCGGAGGTAACACGGTTCGACCTGGACGCCGAGGACGCGCGCCGACACCGTCTCGACGACGCCGAGCGGTATGTGCACCGTCGGCTCTGCACCGAGGACGTCGCGAACGCCCTGGTGCATGCGCCTCAGATCGCCGTCCCGCCGCCGGAGTTCGCCCATCGGATCGCCCGGGCGAGCAACGGCAATTTCCTGTATCTCCACCACCTCCTCCATGGCCTGGAGGAGGCGGCACGTGATGGACGACTGCCTCCGGCACTGAGCGGGGCAGAGCTGCCGGCCAGCCTCGAAGGCATCTACCGACACCTCGTCTCCGAGCGGTTGTACGCGCACGCGGGGGCCGAATGGCGGAGTTCCTACGCCCCGGTTCTGGGCGTGCTCGCCGTCGCCAGGGCTCCGCTGCGCGTGCCCGAACTTGCCCTGGCGGCAGGGGTCGACGTGGAAACCGTCGACGACGTGCTTGGGCAGATCGAGCAGTTCACCGAGCGAGTTCCGGTCCCCGGCGACCTGGCATTCACTCTCTATCACCGCTCGTTCGGGGAGTTCCTCCTCAACCAGGACCGGTCCCGCAACCCCCGGCCCCTGCGGCCGGCCGCCATGTACCACGCACGTCTGGCGTCGTCCTTCGACGAGTTCCCCGACAACGGCTACGTTCTTCGGCACATGGCCGAGCATCTGGCCGAGGCGGGGCAGGTCGATCGTCTGGTCTCGGCGGCCACGGGCCCGTTTCTGAGGCGCCAATGGGAGATCCTCGGTGCTCCGGCGGCCTTGGGTACGCTCCGGCTCGCCCTTCGGGCGGCGGCCGACGCGGGCCGCGACGACCTGCTCGTCGCGCTCCTGGATCGTGGTAGGCACCTTGAGAACCAGCTGCGTCAGGACTGGGAATCCGGCACGTACGTCCTCAACCTGCTCGACGGACGAGCCGCGGTGGAGCAGCGTGGCAGAACGGGAGGTTTGGCACTGCCGTTCTCCCAGTTCCTGGCGATCGAAAGGCTGTTGGACCTTGAGGCGCCCGAGGCCGCGGGCACGCTGCTCCAGGACGTACTGCGGCGCCCCTGGCCCCGACGCAGAACAGAATCGGTCCGGGGGATCGGGCTCGCGGAGGGCAGCCCGTGGGACCTCACCGACGAACCTCTTGCTCACTTTCTCGCCCGCGTCGCCGAACTCGACGCCGAGACAGCCTTGGCGCTGACCACTCGCCTCTATCCCGAGTCCCCTGACCTCCCCAACACCGCCACCGCGTGGCGTGACACCTTGAGGGCTCTCATGGCCCGGAGCCCGACGGATCGGCAGTGCCGGGCAGTCACCGATGCGACCATGGCATGGCTGTCCCGGCCACGCCATGCCCAGGGGGTCGCGAGCCTGTTGGACACCCTCTGGGCAGTCATCGCCGGGGCCGCGCGGAGCGCGGAGGAAAAGTGGGTTGCCTCGACGGTGGCTACGGCGTCGGTAGCGCGGCTCCGCGCGCCGAGCCGGCTCGAGGGTTTCGCGTACGACAACGTCACGGCCGCGCTGGGTGGCATGTACACGGTCATGGAATCACTCGACCACCATATGGCGGACACCATGCGGGAAGCGGTGTCGTCCACTCTGCGTGAAGTCCCCATGCCCGAGCGCCCCGACGCGGCCGCCTACAGTGCACGAGCGGAGTCCTATGGCCGGCTGGCGTGGCTCGCCCACCGGTCGGGGCTCGGGGAGTTCGATGACATGGCCGCCGTCGCTCTGGACGTGTGCGCGCTCGACGCCTCCCTCCCCGACCGCACCGCCTCAGCCATCGCGGCGGGGCTCACATGGCTGGAAGAGACGACCCCCGAAGTGCGAAGCCGTGCCTTGGAGACTGCGCGGCGGCACGGCCTCGACGGGGCCCTCGCTCGCAGCCGTGAGGCGGCGGCACAGCCGGAGCGATCTGTGGACGTCGAGGCCTCACTGAGCGGGATCTCAGACGCGGCGGATGTCCACGCCGCGGGGAGGAGCGCACTGGCCGTGTGGCGCCAAGGGACGGCGTCGAGGGCAGAGATCGCCGAGGCACTCCGCGGCAGGCGACGACGGCCGTCACGTACGCAGGCACAGGCCGGACCGCATGCGGCCGACCTCCTCCGCGAAGCCTTCGTACGGCTGCTCCTTTCCGTCTCGGCACCATGGGCGCCGGAGCTGGCCGAGGAGCTCATGGCTCAACGGCAGGCAGACCGGCAAGTCGCCGTGCCCCCGGACCGGGACCGGATCCGGAGCATGCGCTGGTCGGCCTTGGCATCACACGGATCTGTCGCGCTGCTCCGCTCGGAGGCCCTCGCCCGGTGGGAGGAAGCCGGGCCGGACGAGGTGAACGCGAGGCTCGACTGCTGCCTGGCCGCCTGCTGCTTCGATCCGGACATCGCCGACAGGTGGTGGCAGGATCTCGCGGAAGCCCTCGACGATCTGGACCGCGGATCGGGCATTGTTCTCCTGGTCCACCGCCTGGCCACCGCCCACCCGGACCGCGTCGGTGATCTCGGCCGCAGGTGGAGCAGCCGACTGCCCAGGTTCGCATCCCATGAGTCCGTGGCTTCCTTCGAGCCGGACCTCTGTCACCTGTGGCACGGCGTACATCCACTGCTCCAGCCGCACATCGCGCGAACACTGCGACGCTTCTCCCAGGTCCTGGAGAACGAGTTCGAGCGTGTGTCCGCAGACAGAAGCGAGAACGGCTGGCGATTCGTCGGTGACCTTCTCGGCGTCGCCGGGGTCGCTGGAACGGCTCGTGCCGCGGCGACAAGGATGAGCCACGACATAGTGGGGCTGTGGCGACAGCGGTCGGACGACACCACCGCGACTCGGCACGCGGTCGGCATCCTCCGCGGTGTCGTCGGAAGGACACAGGCGGCCATGCACGCCGGACCGGCCGCCGACGCGGTCGCGACCCTTCTCGGCACGGTCGATCTACGGACGTTGAATCACGAAGACAGGGTCACCGTGGTCCGGACGGCCGGCGGACTGAAGTCCGCCGCCCCGGCGCTCTCGCGTCGCCTCTTCGAAGCGACACTGGCCGACGTGGGCGCGAGGGAGCGCAGGCGGCCCGGGCTGGAGGGCATGCTCGAGGGCCTCGTCGATGTGATCGCCCAGCCGCGGATGGCGCGCCCGGGCAGTGAGTTCGGATCGCTTGCGGAGAAGAGAGGATTCCAACTGGTCGAGAGCCTCGCTTCGTGGAGCACGGGCGCCCCGGTGGACCGCTCCGATCTGCTCGCCGTCCACAGAGGTGTCATGGGCGTCGAGAACGTCGACCGGCGCGCAGTGCTGTTCGGCGCGCTCGCCGCGGGCTGGCTTCGGCTGCGTGACTGGGAACGGGCAAGAGCCGCGGCGGCTGTGGCAGCGCCCGGCGCTCTCAGTGCCGCCGGCTATTACAGCGGGTTGGCCGAGCTCGCGCTGGGATCGGCCGAGGAACCGGCGCGCTCGGCTCGGGAGCTGGTCCTCGATGGCCTCCTGAGGCACGAGGAAATGACCGAGGACGCAGCCACCAGCATCTTTGTCGCCTGGTTCGGGCTCCGCTGCCGTGCGTCAGCCCCAGGGCGCGACGAGGCCGCGCGCATCGATCCCGATGCATTGCGCGGAATCGTACGTACGATGCTGCTACCGCCGGTCTGACAGTGCGGCCACATTCCTCCAGGAACGCGGGAAGCCGCCCTCCCATGTATGAGAGAACGGCCTCCGACCTGCAAGAAGCTGGTCGGGACGACAGGATTTGAACCTGCGACCCCTTGACCCCCAGTCAAGTGCGCTACCAAGCTGCGCCACGTCCCGATGCGCGTCGTGCGGTGAACCACGTGATCGCGCGAAGAGCACTTTACCGCACGTAGCGGGCCGCTTCGAAGAGGGCCCGGGTGAGGCGGGACAATCGACGTATGGGCATCCCATCCTCATCCTCACGACGGCCTGCCGGTGCGCGGGACCGGGACGACGAAGGGCGGGCACGCAACGCCCGGCCGCGGGACGGACTCGGGCGGCCGCTGCCGTACGGCTCAGAGGGTGTGGAGCGCCAGCCCGAGGGGGTCGTACGTACCCCCGAGCAGAGCGTCACGGAGGCGCAGGAGCTGCTCGACGCGGGGAGACCCTTCCACGCGCACGAGGTCTTCGAGGACGCCTGGAAGTCGGGGCCGGAGGAAGAGCGGACCCTGTGGCGGGGCCTCGCCCAGCTCGCGGTGGGGCTCACCCACGCGGCCCGGGGCAACGTGACGGGTGGGGCGCGGCTGCTGCGGCGCGGGGCCGGGGCGGTCGAGGAGTGGGCGTCGGCGTCGGGGCGTGCGCGGCCGTACGGAATGGATCTGTCCGGGCTCGCCGGGTGGGCCCGGGCGCTGGCGGAGGATGTGGAGCGGGGCGACGAGGTCGTGGACGCGGGGGCACGGGCGCCTCGGCTGCGGGCGTGATGCCGGACGCGGCCCGCGCCCGATAGCGGGATGCGGCTGTCTCCGACAGGCCGGATACGGCCCGGACGGGACCCGTGTCCGACAGCGGGCGCGGGCGTCTCCGACAGGCCGGAAGCGGCGGGGACGTCCCGGTGGGGGCCCATTCTGGCGTGGGGCGACATTCCGGCGGTGGGGACATCCCGGCGCCACAGCGTCAGCCGTGCCACGGCGCACGCCGCCGCACGCCCTGCCCGACAACCGTCCACGGAGCCCCCAAAGAAGACAGGTTCGCCGAGGCCGTGCGCCACTGGACATCGCCGATGCGGCCCGCCCCGACAAGGCGGCCGTGCGCGCCCGGACGTGCCCGACCTGGGACGCGGTCGCCGCACTGTCGGTGCCGTACGGCAGACTCGAGCCGTGCGAAAGATTCATGTCATCGGTATCGGCGCGGGCGACCCCGAGCAGCTGACGCTGCAGGCCGTCAGGGCGCTGCGGAGTACGGACGTGTTCTTCATCCTCGACAAGGGCGAGGTGAAGTCGGACCTCACGCAGCTGCGCCGGGACATGCTGGACGCGCACATACCGGAGGGGACCTACCGGGTCGTGGAGGCCCGGGACCCGGAGCGCGACCGGTCCGCCGGCGGTGCCGCCTACTCCCCCGCCGTCGGGGACTGGCGCAGTGCCCGCGCCGGGATCTACGAGCGGCTGATCGCCGAGGAGCTGGGCGAGGAGGAGACGGGCGCGTTCCTGGTGTGGGGTGATCCCGCGCTGTACGACAGCACGCTGGGGATCCTGGAGGAAGTCCTGGACAAGGGCGCGGTGGCCTTCGAGTACGACGTCGTGCCCGGCATCAGCAGCGTATCCGCGCTGGTCGCCCGGCACCGGACGGGACTGAACCGGGTGGCCCGGCCCGTTCAGATCACCACCGGCCGACGGCTGGCCGAGGGCTTCCCGGAGGGCGTGGACGACGTGGTCGTGATGCTCGACGCCCACCAGGCCTTCCGGCAGTACGCGGACCAGGACATCGACATCTACTGGGGCGCGTACCTGGGTACCCCCGACGAGATCCTCGCCTCCGGCCCCATCGGCGAGGCCGCACCGCGCATCGAGCGGCTGCGCGCCGAGGCGCGGGAGCGCAAGGGCTGGATCATGGACACGTATCTGCTGCGCCGGAATCCTGAGGAGCGGTAGCGATAGCGGTAGCGATAGCGGTAGCGATAGCGGTAGCGATAGCGGTAGCGATAGCGGTAGCGATAGCGGTAGGGAGATCGGCAGGCCGGCAGTCCCGGTGACCCCCGGGCGGCCGGGTCGGCCCGTCGGCGGTGAGCGGGCCTCGCTGAAAACTGGGTGCGCCGTGCGGTGGTACGCCGTGATACTCGCCGCATGTCCACCGCGCCGGTGCGTTTCCGCGATCCCCTCAGCGCACTGTACGAGTTCACCGACTCGATCCTCGTGCGCTGCCCGCGCTGCGACGAAATGGCTCGCTACGAGAGGCGGCCCGCCGTCGCCCCGGACGCACGGGGCGCCTCGCATCCGCAGCGGCGTCTGGTCTGCCGGTCCTGCGGGCTGGCTCGGACCTCATCGGGTGCCGAGGGACGTTGTGTCCGCCCGGTTCTGTATTTGCGGACCGAGACCAGGCACGGAGTGGTGTGGGCCTACAACCTCGAACACCTGGACCTGCTCAGGCGGTTCGTGGCCGCATCGCTGCGGGAACGGCCGCCCTGGTACGAGCATGGCCGGAAGATGACCTACGTCGCCCGTCTGCCCTCCTGGATCAAGTCTGCCAAGAACCGCGACGAGGTGCTGCACGCCATCGACCGCATCCGCGCCTCGGTCGTCAGGGGGCGCTGAGTCGTCAGGGGTCGACGAGGCCGAGCCGCGCCAGCACCCCCGCCACGTCCGGCACCGCGTCCACGCCTTGCGGAAGCGGGGGGCGTCGTACGACCACGACCGGGAGGGCGAGGCGGCGGGCGGCCGTGAGTTTGGCCGAGGTCGCCTCTCCGCCGCTGTCCTTGGTCACCAGGACATCGATGCGGTGCTGGTGCAGGAGTGCCGTCTCGTCGGCCACCGTGAACGGGCCGCGGGCCAGGAGAACTTCGGTGTTCGGGGGCATCGGTGGCTCGGGAGGTTCGACGGAGCGTGCGACGAAGTGCAGGTCCGTCAGGTGGGCGAAGGCCGTGAGGCCCAGGCGGCCGGTGGTCAGGAACACGCGGTGACCGAGGGTCGGCAGTAGCGTCGCGGCCTCGTCGAGCGAGGCGACCTCGTGCCAGCGGTCCTCGGGGCCCGGTCGCCATCCCGGGCGGCGCAGGACCACCGCCGGCACCCCGGTCGCCCGCGCGGCGCGGACCGCGTTCGCCGTGATCGACTCCGCGAAGGGGTGGGTGGCGTCGACGACGGTGTCGACGAGCTCGGCGCGCAACCAGTCCGCCAGGCCCTCCGCTCCGCCGAAGCCGCCGATCCGCAGGTCCCCCTCGACCGCGCCCGGCCGTGACACCCGGCCCGCGAGGGAGGTCGTCACGCGGACGCCGGGGTGTGCTGTGAGCGCGGCGGCGAGTTCGCGGGCCTCGGTGGTGCCGCCGAGGATCAGGATGTGGCGGGGGGACATGGGGCGAGCGTACGAGGTGCGTCGCGGGGAGCGGGCGGTGGGCCTGCGGGGAGCACCCGGGTCGGTGCGCTGATGACGGCCGCCGACACCTGAGGGTCCTCGCCGGAACCGCGACCGCCGCTCGAAGGCCCGAACGGCGGCGCCCGAGTTGCGGGTGCCGGTGCCCGAAGCGAGCCTGACGTTGCCCGGAACGCGCGTCCTGTTGCCGCCCCGGCCCGGCCCTGCGACCACTATGAACACAACGAATCAGACTGTGGCTCCCCGCCCCGTCCCTCCCTAGCATCGCGGCGCACGGCTCAACGACGCGCCGACGACAACGAGGAGCAGCGTCTTGGACTGGACGAGAACGCACGCACTGATCCGCAGGTCCGTTCCGCTCGCCCCACAGCGGCGTACGGCGCTGGCCGCGACGCTGGCCGGAGTTCTCGCCGTCGGCATCCTCGTCGGCGCCTCGAACGCCAAGGGGGTAAGCGAGGGACCGGCGCGCACCGAGTGCCCCGCCGATCTGGCGGGTGAGGCCGACTGCTACACCGGCCGCGACTCCAACGGCGCCTACTACGCGATGGCCGTACCCGACGACTGGAACGGCTCCCTCGTCGTGCACGCCCACGGCGGCCCCGACCTCGGCGCGGACTCCGACCCCGCCCGCAGCCTCGACGATCTCGGCCGCTGGACGGTCATGGTGAAGGAGGGCTACGCCTGGGCGGGTTCGTCGTATCGCCGGGGCGGCTACGGGACGCGGATGGCCGCCGCCGACACCGAGAGCGTGCGCCGGCTGTTCGTCGAGGAGTTCGGCACGCCGCGGCGGACGTATGTACACGGCCAGTCGTGGGGCGGGAACGTCGCCGCCAAGGTCGTGGAGACCTACGGCAGGCAGCAGGGGACGTACGACGGGGCGCTGCTCACCAACGGCGTCCTCGCCGGGGGCTCGCGCGGCTACGACTACCGCGTCGACCTGCGCGTCGTCTACCAGTACTACTGCCGCAACCACCCCCGTCCGAGCGAGCCGCAGTACCCGCTGTGGCAGGGGCTGCGCGCCGACTCGGCCATGACGACCGACGGGCTGCGCGCCCGGCTGCAGGAGTGCACCGGGTACGCGTCGGAGCCCGAGGAGCGGACCGCGCGGCAGCAGCGCAATCTCGACGACATCCTGGCGGTGACGAAGGTCCCCGAGCGCACGCTGGAGTCGCATCTGCGGTGGGCGACGTTCACCTTCCGGGACATCGTGCACCACCGTCTCGGTGGCCGGAATCCGTTCGGCAACCAGGGCGTCCGGTACTCCGGGTCGCATGACGACGAGGCGCTCAACGCCGGCGTCGAGCGGTTCGCCCCCGACCCGACGGCCGTACGCGATCTGTCCTACGACAGCGATCTCACGGGCGAGGTCCCGGTTCCGGTGCTCACCCTGCGCGCGATCGACGACCCGACGGCGTTCGTGGAGCACGAGGCGGCGTACCGGGACACGCTGCGCGGGGCCGGCCAGGAGGAGAGCCTGGTGCAGACGTTCACCCGGGAGCGCGAGCACAGTGCGATGAGCGACGCCGAGTACGCCGCCTCCATGGCGGCGCTGGACTCGTGGGCGCGCACGGGTGCACGGCCCACGGTCCGGTCGATCGCGGCCTCGTGCGCGGCGTTCGACCGGACGTACGACACCGGTTGCTTCTACGACACCCAGTACCGCCCGCCGTCGTACGCCTCGCGGGTGGAGGCGCGGCCGGGCGGGCTGCGGTGGCCGGCCCTGACGGCCGCTCAGGAGCAGGCGTGGAGCAGGATCGAGGGTGTCGGGATCGCTCCCTGAGCGGCGCCGGGCCGATCGGTGACTATCGTCCCTCGCATGGGATCCGTACGTGCCGTCCTGATTGACATCGACGGGGTCCTCACCGTCTCGTGGCAGCCGCTGCCCGGGGCGGTCGAGGCGTTGCGGGAGATCCGCGCGGCCGGTCTCGGGGTCGCGCTGGTCACGAACACGACGTCGCGGACGCGGGCGTCGATCGCCGGGGTGCTGGCGGAGGCGGGGTTCCCGGTGTCCGCCGAGGACATCCTGACCGCGCCCGCCGTCACCGCCGCGTATCTCGCCGAGCACTGTCCGGGGGCGCGGTGTGCGCTGCTGAACAGCGGGGACATCGCCGAGGATCTGGCGGGCGTCACCGTCGTGCCGGAGGACGAGGCGGGCGACGCCGCTGCGGACGTCGTGGTCCTCGGGGGTGCCGGGCCCGAGTTCGGCTACGCGGCGCTGAACCGGGCCTTCGGGCATGTGCAGCGCGGGGCGCGGCTGGTCGCCATGCACCGGAACCTGTACTGGCGTACGGATGAGGGGCTGCAGCTCGACACCGGGGCCTTCCTGGTCGGTCTGGAGAAGGCCGCGCGGGTCGAGGCGGAGATCACGGGGAAGCCGTCGGCCGCGTTCTTCGAGGCGGCACTGGCGCATGTGGGGGCGGATGCGGGGGAGGCGGTGATGGTCGGTGACGACATCGAGTCCGATGTGCTGGCGGCGCAGCGGGCCGGGGTGACGGGGGTCCTGGTCAAGACCGGGAAGTATCTGCCGGAGACGCATGAGGCGGCGAGCGGTACGCCCGATCATGTGATCGACTCGTTCGCGGATCTGCCCGCGCTGGTGCGGAAGCTGCGGAGGCCGCCTCAGCGGTAGTCCCCCACCGCCGAATTACCTTTTTGGTCACTTTTAGTTCGTTTGTTCTTGACCCGAGGGATGCCCGCTGGCCAGAATGGCCGTACATTTACAACGTAAACGTACTGGGGAGAGTGCAGCGTACGTATACGTGCACTGGGAGCTTCTTCCCAGGTCAGGAGGCCGTGCTGATGACCGGCACCGACACCCGCCCACTCGCCACCTCTCCGTGCACGGATCTGAACGGACCGCCGGGAACCACTACGCCGCAGCTCACCGTCGTCGTGCCGACGCGGAACGAGCAAGAGGTGATCCCTCTGCTGCTGCAATCCCTGGGGGACGCCTTCCTGCGGCTGCCCGTCGAGGTCCTCTTCGTCGATGACAGCGACGACGACACCCCCGCCACCGCCGCCGCTCACGCCGCACTGTGTCCCAAACGCGTTCGCATGCTGCACCGCGCGCCCGGAGAGCGGTCGGCGGGGCTGGGGGGCGCGGTAATCGCGGGGGCACGGCAGGCACGCGGCGCGTGGGTGCTGGTGATGGACGCCGACCTGCAGCACCCACCGGAAGCGGCGGCGGCAATCGCCCGGACCGCCCTGGGACACGACGCCGAGATCGTGATCGGGACCCGCCACGCCGGATCGGGCTCGAGCGGAGGCCTGAGCGGCGCCGGGCGGTCTGTGGCATCCTCCGGCAGCGCTCTTCTCGCCAAGGTCATGTTCCCGCGCTGCATGGCCACGGTCTCCGACCCGATGAGCGGGCTGTTCGCCTTCCGCAAGGACGCCGTCGACCTGGACCGGCTCAATCCGCTGGGGTTCAAGATCCTTCTTGAGATCCTCGTCCGCAACCCGTCGGCGCGAGTCGCGGAGGTGGCCTATACCTTCGCGCCGCGCGCCGCGGGCCGGTCCAAGGCATCGCTCCGCGAGGGGATCACCTACCTGCGCCATCTCGCACGGCTGCGCCTGGGACACCCCCGACGGAGCGGCGGGCGCGCCGGTGAACTCGGCCGATTCGTCGGGTTCGGGCTCGTCGGAGCGAGCGGTATCGGAGTGAACACGGCCGCCCTGTGGTTCTTCTACAGCCTCCTGAACACCCCGGCCCTGCTGGGCGCGACCCTGGCGACCCAGGTGTCCACGGCCTGGAACTTCGCCCTCATCGAAGCCCTGGTCTACCGGGGCACCGGCCACGGCACCCGTGTCGGCCGTGGCGTGCGCTTCTTCGCGCTGAACAACCTGCTGCTGCTCGGCCGCCTGCCGGTCCTGGCCTGGCTGGTGAGCATCGGACTTGGAGTCCTCACTGCCAACGTCATCACGCTCGCGCTGCTGTTCCTGCTGCGCTTCCTGTTCAGCGACCGGCTGATCTACAGGGCCGACGACCGTCCCACAGGGAAGCGTGATCCGGTGCACACGCTGGTCGATCCCGCGGCTTCGGCCACTACTCCGTCCACGGCGCACGGCGGTCATAAGCGGACGCGTTACCTGTCACACCGCTACGACATCGCCGGCCGGGTCACCATCGGATCCCAAGTACCCCTGCCCGAGCTGGAGTTCTTCCGCGCCCAGTGGCTGTCACCGGCCGACTGCGACATCGTCGTCCGGGTCAGCGGCATCGGGCGTCGCACGCCGCACCACCGGGGCGGCCTGACCGAACTCGCCCGCGAGGTCGACGGCTGCCCTGCAAGCCTGCGGTACGAGGAGCAACTGGGGCGTGTGGGTGCCAACTTCCGGGTCGATCTGGGCCAGCCGATCTCCGTGGAGGTCAGCCCTCTGCTGGGGCACTCACCGCACGTCGTCTACACGAATGTGATCGAGGCGCTGCTGCGCTTCGTCCTCGTGCCGCGCGGCTGGATGCTGTTGCACTCCGCGTGCCTCGATCTGGACGGAACCGGCGTGATGCTCTCCGCCCTGACCGACACCGGCAAGACCGCCACCGTCCTCAGGCTGCTGCGCGAGCACGGCGGGCGCTTCCTCTCCGACGACATGACCCTGGTCGACGCCGGCGGACACGCGCTGTGCTTCCCCAAGCCGCTCACCATCAGCGCCCACACCCTGCGCGCGGTCCACGCCGATGACCTGAGTGGACCGGAGTGGCTGAAGCTGATGCTGCAAAGCCGGCTGCATTCCAAGGAAGGCCGCTCCTTCGCCCTCACCCTCGCCCGTCTCAACCTGCCCATCATGGCCATCAACGCCGTCACCCAGATCCTCGTGCCACCGCCCAAGTACGCCGTCGACCGGCTCGTGCCCTGCGACCTCGGAACCGCCACCGCCGTACGGGACTTGTTCATCATCGAGCGGGGCGCCCCCCGGCTTGCCGACGTGCCCCACGACGAGGCGGTCCGGCGACTGATGGGCAACACCGAGGACGCGTACGGCTTCCCGCCCTTCCGCTACTTCGCGCCGGCCCTCTCTATCGACGGCCTCGACCACGCCCAACTGCGCGTCCGCGAACGGGAGATCCTCTCGGGGTTCCTGTCCGGAGTCCGGGTCAGAGCACTGGCCTCCGACTGTTTCAGCTGGGCTGACGAGATCCCCCGCCTGCTGGCCCGGGAAGGGGTGCACACGACCGCCGCCAGCCGCGTCGACGGTGTGGAGTGGCCACACTGGGACTGGCGGTTCGACACTCCGCTCGCCGTGCCCGGGGCCCTTCGCTCGATGCACGCCGGAGGACCGTCATGATGCGGCAGGTCCGCGCGCTGCGCACCACCCCCGCCATGCTGGTGCGGACGGGCGCCCACGGCGGTGGGCGAGATCCGTCCCACTCGGTGTGTTCGCTGCATCCCTATTTTCTGTCCCGGAGACAACCTCAGGGGAAATAATGGGCACAACTGCGACTGGATCGGAGCCCAGGCAGACGCTGCCGCCCCGTCGGGAACGGTTGTTGCGCCTCGTCGGGAGAGTCAACCTGCCGCTTCTCGGCATCGTCACCCTGGCTGCGGTCCTACGACTGGTACAGCTTCAACGAATCGGCCTGCGCGGTGACGAGGCCGTCTATGTCGGCCAGGCCGGTGTGCTGGCCGGCGCCCACGAGCTCGACCGCTACTTCATACTGATCAGTCGCGGGAACTCCAACTTCCTGCTGTACCAGGAAATACTGTCGGTCGTATTCCGGACATTCGGAGTCGGGGACGTGTCAGGGCGTGTCGTCTCCGCTGTATTCAGCACGCTGACGGTGCCGATGATCTACTGGATCGCTCTGACGTTCTTCGGTCGGCGCAGCGCGCTGTTCGCAGCGCTCATGTTCGCGCTCAGTGGCTACTCGATCTCGCTGGGCCGACTTGCTCTGTTGGACTCCACGCTTGCATTTTTCGGCACCTTGACCATTCTGTGCGCGGTCAGGCTCGTGCACACCGAGCGCCCAGGGTGGCTCTACGCAATGGCCGCCGCGGGCACCCTGACCATCCAGGCCAAGGTCACCGGCGGGCTCGCATTGGCAGTGGCGATCGTCTACGTCGCCTTCGCCAGGAACGTACGCAAACTCGCGACTCCCCGACGCCTGCTTCTCGCCGTGCTCGCTGCGGTGGTGGCCTGCGTGCCGGCTGTCATACAGATCGTTCAGCACTGGGATACCTTCAGAGACTTCCTGGGATCGAGCCTGCGGCGGAACAGCGCCGTTCCGTGGTACTACTACGAAAAGTTGTTGCTCTCCTACGAGGGCGCGGTCGTGGTGGCGTTGTGGGTGCTGGGCATCGCCCTCGCGGTTCGACGCCGGACTCGTGGCGACAAGTTGTTGCTTCTGTGGATCTTCGCGATGGCCAGCTTCTATTCGCTCTATTCGCTGAAAGCGTTCAACTATCTCGTTCCGGTGATTCCGGCGGTGTCGATCCTCGCCGGCCGTGCGCTCGGTTCGGCCTCCTACTCGCTGCGACGGCCGCAACTTCTGCGGTGGGCCCCCGCCGTCCTCGCGCTCGCGGTGATCGTGGCTGCCGTCCCGAACATCACAAAGGCGTTCGACGACAGGCCTTATCCTGGGCTGCGCGAGGCCGCCAAGTGGATCGCGTCGGAAACGCCGAGGGATGCAGGTGTGATGGTCCTGTCCCACGGCTCGGCGCAATATGTCTTCGCCTACTACGCGCACCGCGATTCCTATCCGTTCGGGCGCTTCAACCTCGCGACGATCCTGCCGGGTGGAGAGATCGTCCCAGCATCCGATCCAACGGGGGGCGCGCAGACGCCGCGGGACTGGGTGACGGAGTGGCCGGACCGGTTGATTGCGGACGGGACGGTGTCGTACCTCGTTTACTACACGCCATGGGCGGACGACCCACCAACGGAAGACCAGGTGATCCGCACGGCTTCACAGCGCCGCCTGCAGATGTTTGTCGAGCGTTATCACGGCCAGTTGGTCCACGTGGAATACCGCCATCACGAGGCGCGGACATGGATCTACCGACTGACGACCCGCCGCCCCCGGCCGGCGCTTGAACTCAAGGTCAACGGACCGATGGTGTCCGTGACCGGTAGCGGCTTCATGGTGAACTCGCCGCTTACGTTGACGTACAACGGAAAGGTTGTCGCACGCGGCCGTTCCGACCTGAACGGCGCGGTGTCCGTCACGCTGGCCATGCCGTCGCAGAGCCCTCCACGATCTTTGCTCGTCGTGACGGACTCGGCGGGCCGGTATGCGTCGATGGTGTTTCCCAAGCCGACGATCTCGTACCGGACGAAAGGTCAGCACGCGGAGGTCAGCGGCCGCGGTTTCCGGCCGAACGATCTTGTCACGGCGACCTATCACCATGCCGTCGTGGCGCGGGCGAAGGCGGACCGGTCGGGGAACGTGCTGCTGTCGTTCCCAGTCCCTCAGCACACGTACCCGAAATGGAAGCTGACGGCCGCGGACCGGACGGGCAATTATGCCGAGCGGACCCTCCCGCAGCCGACGCTACGGACGACCACCCCGGCCGGGCGAGTAAGCGTGTCCGGCGACGGCGCCACCGGCAACGGGCAGACCCTTGACACATATCCCGGACATTTGCCGAAGAGCGGCCGAGTCGACGCCAGGGGCACGCTCTCGCCGCCCGCCTTCCCGCTGCCGATTCCCTGTAGCCCGACCTGGCCACTGGTGGGGCGGGACACTGTCGGCAACTACTCCACGGTGACACGGTTGGAGGCACGGCCATGAGGCCGCACGAGGCGCCGACAATGCTCCACCGTCCGGGTGGAGACCCCAAGGTCGAAGCGCCGGTCCACCGGTTGAGCCGCCGCCGGTTGGTCGTCGCCGCAGCAGTTGTCTTCGCGACCGTCGTTGCAGTGCTCGTTGCTCTGCTCGTCCCGCAGCGGACTGGCACCCCGACCGCGCCGAGTTGGAGGAACGAGGGAGTTCCTTGCAGAAGCAACCCACTCACGCACGTCCACCACCCCACGCGGCTGACCGTCATCGCCAACTGCGCGACCGTCAGCGGGGTCGTACGGAAGGTGCAGTACCGGCCCGATGACGGCAATGTGCATCTGACGGTTGCCGTGGACAGGAAGTTTCGGCGCTACCTCCGCTCGGCAAACCAGGGCGTTCTCAACGTCGAGGTGATCCCGCCCGACGCGCGGTACGTGATCATCCCGTCGGTGGGCAAGCATGCGACGTTCTACGGCGCATGGGTCCTCGACCGCAACCAGCGGCGTGCCGCCGAACTGCATCCGGCCTGGCGGATCGTGCCCGATGGGACCCCCGTCGCACAGGCAACGCCAACGCCGGCGAGAGGTCCCGGTGAGCTTTCCGTCGCTGCGCACATGCCGACAGCCGTCACGGTCGGGGAGCAGTACCGGGTCGTCGTGCAAGCCCGAACCGCGGCGGCGGCGAAGACAACCGCGGCGAGCGAGGTCCACGTGTTTGTCGAAATCACCAATGCTGCGGGCAAAGGCGTCCGTTGGAAGGCTGCCTCGACGAACTCGCTCGGCTCCGCCAGCATGGACTTCATCGCTCTGCACGCGCCGGGTACTTTCGTGGTCCACCTTTATGCCGGCAAGGACGGGCAAACGGTCGTCCTCACGAAACCGCTCACCATCAGGCGGAGCTGACTGCGCCTGATCACCCGGACGCTTGCGGCCGCCGGTCATGGGAGCGAGCCCGATGACCGGCAGCCCGGTGGCGCCACGGGTGAGTCGGTGCCTTCAGCAGGTCACGGACGTGGTCGCCGTGCTGGTGTTGCCCGCCAGGTCACGGGCCCGCACTTCATAGCTGTAAGTGGCCGGGCAGACGGCAGTCTTGTCGCTGAACGTCAGCTTGTCGGGTGCCACCGTGGCAAGGTAGGTGCCATTGCGGTACACGTCGTACGCGGCCACGCCGATGTTGTCGCTCGCCGCCGTCCAGCGCACCACGCTTGTGGTGGTGCCCGAACGCGTGGAGGTGAGGCCACCGACCGGCGCGGGCGCGGAGCTGTCGCTCGCGAAGTTGTAGACCTGCTCGTCAAAGGTGTTGCCCAGCGAATTGGTCGGTGTGACGGTCAGCGTGGTGCCGTCCACCGAAACCTTCAGGAAGTGGAACACCTGGGAGTCAGCGGTCGGCACCGGCGCGCCGCCGCAGACCTTGCCCCGGTTGGAGGTGTAGGTCCAGCTGATGGCGTACGCGTCGGTCGCGGAGCAGGTGCTCACGGAGTGCAGCTTGGCGCCGCCACCACCGGTCACATAACTGGGAACACCGCCGGGCGGTGCCACATTCCGCTGGTAGTGGTGGGCGTGGCCGTTGAACACCAGATTCACGCCGTTGTCGTGCAGCAGTTGCTCCAGGCTGTTGGGATTGCCCGGGGTGTTCTGGAGGAACGTGTCCCCCTTCTGGGCGGAGTTGTCGGACCGTAGCGGGAAGTGGAACACGGCGACCTTGATACCGCCCGGGTGCGCTGCCAGGTCGTTCTGCAGCCACTGGTATTGGGCGGACGTCGTCGCCCAGTGGGCGGCGGCGTCGATCTGGTACATCTTGCAGCTGCTCCCGTTCCCGCAGGAGCCGCCGGTAGCGGAGCCCAGGTTGCTGTCGCTCCACGAGGCGTCGAGCATGTAGAAGCGCACGGGGCCGCTGTCGAACGCGTAATAGGTGCTCGGGTAGCTGGCCGGGGTGGTACCGAAGAACGACGGGTAGTTTTCCAGCACGTACCTTCCGCCGGAGGCGGTGGCGTTGGTGGTCTCGGGCCAGTTGGTCAGCTCCGTGCTGTTTCGGCCGTGGTTGCCGTTGGTGATGTACATCGGGAGGTGCTGCCCGGGATAGGCCCAGTACTCACGACGGAAGACCGCGCTGATGTTGGGCCCGGTCTGGTTGAGGTCGCCGTAGCTGGTCTGACTGCCGGCGGGGTAGGCGACGTCGCCGGCGGACAGGGCGAACCGGACCCCGCTGGCGCCGAGCTGCGACCACAGGTTGGCCTGGTTGACGTTGAGTGAGCCGTTGTTGACTCCACTGTTGGTCGTATCACCCCAGTCCCCCATGACGGCGAAGCTGAACGGCGTGGCCCCGCCGGCCGGCTCCAGCGTGGTGAACGTGGGAGAGGGGTTGGTACCGAGCAGGTCCACGGGCGTGGCGTCGCCGGTGAAGACCCTGTAGCAGTACTGCGTTGCGGGGGACAGTCCGGAGATGAGGACCCTGTTCTGGTACTCGGTCGTTCCGTTGACGCTGATGGGCGTCCCCAAGCCGAGCGCGGAGGCGGTGTTGGCCGTGCAATTGCCCAAAGGCCCGTACTTGACGGTGACCCTTGTCTGGGTGCTGGTTCCCCAGTTCACCCGGATCGAGGTTGTGGTCAGATCCGAGAGGTACGGCGCCCGGGTGAGCAGGGGGCTGGCGCCCGGCAGGTCCGCGAACGCGGTGTCGGGCAGTGCGAATGCCGCGGTCAGGGTGGCAAAAGCGGCGGCGAGGCTTCGACGCAAGAGACGGTGGCGGCGTCTCGTCCTGGCATCATATGGGCGCATTGGGGCTCCGCGGCGAAGAGCGAACACAAGCATGACGGATGTTCCTTTCGGCGCCCGCGCACCATGGCGGCACGGTCGCCGAGGCGGGGCGGAGGCGCCGCGGTCAACGTATGCAGCCTTTTCGGCCGAATTGGGTGGGGCGCGAGCGGATCACAGGAAGCGTTGCGCCGTCTTCACTCTGTTGGGCAAAGGCAGTCCGGCAACCGGGTGAAGCTGATTGTCTCGTGCACCGAAGCTTCCGCAGTGCGGCAAAGACAGAAACGTCTGTCCCCCTCCCGCGGCACACCAGCCCGGCAGGAGCGCACCCGAAGACGGTGCTGATGCTGACGCTGTTGACGCCGGTCTTGTTGAGGTCGCCTGAGAGCGAGCCGCGTGTGCGCATCTGATGAGTCGTTACGCATCGCGAAAAATGGGCAGACCACGGCGATGACCGATCATCCTTCACCCGATCGGTGGCCTGTAGGGCGGCAAACGCGTGAGGCTCCACGCGGCGTCGTGATCGCCTGCCACGGCGGGGCGCCGCGGCACCCGATTCTGGAGCGGCTCCTTCCGGATCCGGTGATTGGCCATGGAGGTCCCGTGCACGACGTACGCCCGAATCAGCAGTCCCAGAGCCGCTCAGCGCGGCACGATCAGGGATCGCGGTCGCGGGCCCTGGGGAGGGCGACGGGCGGCTGCGCCATGGCTGCCCTGCTCACCATGACGCTCACGGCACCTCAGGCCGGCGCGGCAGGCCAGGGCTGGCACTGCGGCCGCCATGCCTATATCGCCAACTCCGGCTCCCGCACGGTCTCGGTCGTCGACACAGCCAGGAACGCCGTCGCTCGGACCGTCTCTGTCCCCGCGGGCGTGTCGGACCTCGCCGTCAGCCCCGATGACGAGCAGGTGTACGTGACCGGCGGGGCCGGCACCCACACCGTCTCAGTGATCGACACCACCCGCAAGGCGGTGACCGAGACCATCCGCGTCGGGCAGCGCCCCGAGGGCGTCGCCGTGTCCCCGAACAACAGGCGGGTCTATGTGACGAATGCCCGCAGCAACACGGTGTCGGTCATCGACACCGCCACCAACCGGGTCAGGAAGACCATCGACGTCGGCCGCTGGCCGCAGAACGTCGCCGTCACCCCGGACGGCTCCCAGGCCTTCGTGACCAACCTGCTCTCCGGCACTGTGTCGGTGATCTCCACGGCGCGGGAGGAGGTGGTCGACACCATCAGCTTCACCACCCCGGACGCCGCCCCCTTCGACGTGGCGATCGCGCCCGACGGCCGCCGGGCCTACGTGACCCTGGGACCCGGCACCGACACCGTGGCGATGATCGATACCGGAGCACGCGACAACGAAGACGACGATGAAGACGGAGACGACGTCGTCGCCGTGACGCTGCCCGAGGGCGCGGAACAGCTCGCCGTCACCCCGGACAGCCGCCGCGTCTACGTCACCTCCGGCTTCGGTTCCGACGGGGTGTCGGTCATTGACGCGGACACCGGCACCGTGAGCCGCTACCTGGACGTCGGCACGGGCGCGGAGGGCATCGCTCTGGGTGCCGACGGGGGTCGCGCCTACGTGACCTCGGGCGCCGACGCCCGCGTGACCAAGGTGGTCGACACCGGCACCGGAGACGTCGTCGCCACCATCCCAGTCGGCTCCGGGCCCAACAACGTGGCCGTGGCCGTCCGCCGCGGCTGAGGTGAGGCCCAAGCCACCGGCTTCGCCCAACTCACCGTGGTCTGGGACTAGTTGGAGTGCTGTGAGGGGTCCGCACGGCCGTCTGTTCTTGGCGCGAACTGGCAGCAGCTGTCGGCATCAGCCGACAGCGCGCCTCGAACGCGTCCAGCAGATGAAGGAATGCCTGGAGACCTCGCGCGGCACCGTGCGTGCGCTGGACGGGGGCCCGCACCGAACCGCAGGAGCTGACCGCCCGCTGGGGCGCGGCATCGCATCTCGTCGCGCTCCTCGTCGGCTTCACGCTCTCGCCACCCCTCGTCCGGCTTCACCAGCCCGGCGGAGCGCACACCACCAGGCACATTCCTGGCGCTACGCGGCTCCTGCGGGTCAACGCAGCAACAGCTGCACCCCACCCACAACCGTCGCCGCGATCACGAGTTGCTCGAACAGCCGCTGGTTGATGCGGTTCACGGCCCACGTGCCGAGGAACGCACCGGGCACGACGAACACCACCAGTGCCGCGTCGAGCAGCAGCGAGGAGCCGTCGATCAGGCCGAGGCCGGCGCTGAAGGGCACCTTGGAGACGTTGACGATCAGGAAGAAGAAGGCCGAGGTCCCGAGGAAGCCGAGTTTTCGGAAGCCGGCCGACAGGAGGTACATCGACATCACCGGGCCGCCCGCGTTGGCGACCATCGTCGTGAAACCGCCGAGGACGCCGTACGAGCGGGCCTTGACCCCGCCGGCGCGGCTGGTCACCGACTCCGGTTCCTCCGCCTGCTCGGCCGTGCGGCGGCGCCACACCGTCACGCCCGCCATCAGCAGCAGGATCGCGCCGATCGACGTGCGGACGATCCCGTCGTCCGCCCACACCAGGAACAGGGTGCCGAGGACGACACCGGCCGCGACCGCGGGGAACAGCCGCCACAGCGTGGGCCAGTGGGCGTGCCGTCGGTAGGTGAGGACGGCGAGCACGTCCCCGGCGATCAGGATCGGCAGCAGTACGCCGGTGGAGGCGCGGGCGGGCAGTACGGCGGCGAAGATCGCGAGGCTGACCGTGTTGGCCCCGCTCACGGCGGTCTTCGAGAAGCCGACGAGCAGCGCCGCGAAGGCGAGCGCGGCGAACTCCCAGCCGGTTGTGTGCCAGAGCGTCATCGTGTCCATGCGGAGACCGATGGTATGTCCGGACAACCGGTACGGTAAGGACCGTCTCGCCAGGTGGGAGATTGCTCGCCGGACGAGAGGCTGCTAGTGCCGCTCCACCAGCACCGCGCTCCCCTGCCCCACACCGACGCACATCGTGGCCAGCCCCCGCTCGGCCCCCGTCCTGCGCATCCGGTGCAGCAGCGTGGTGAGGATCCGTGCGCCCGAGCAGCCCAGCGGATGGCCGAGGGCGATCGCGCCTCCGCTCGGGTTGACCAACTCGGGATCGATGCCGAGGGCGTCCACGCAGGCGAGGGCCTGGGCCGCGAACGCCTCGTTGAACTCGGCCTCCTGGATGTCGGCGATCGTCCAGTCGGCTCGGGCCAGGGCCTTGCGGGTGGCGGGGACCGGGCCGATACCCATCACGTCGGGGTGGACGCCGGCCGAGGCGCCGGCGACGTAGCGGCCGAGGGACTCCAGGCCCAGGGCGTTCAGGGCCTCCTCGCTGACCAGGAGCAGTCCGGCCGCACCGTCGTTCATCGGGGAGGCGTTGCCCGCGGTCACCGTGCCGTCCGCACGGAAGACCGGCTTCAGCCGGGACAGCTTCTCGTACGACGTGTCCTCGCGGACGCACTCGTCGCGGTCGACCAGCACCCCGTCCGGGCGCTCGACCGGCAGGAGTTCGTCGTCGAAGTGGCCGTTCTTGCGGGCATCGGCGGCCCGCTGGTGGCTGCGCAGGGCGAACTCGTCCTGCCGCTCGCGCGGGACGCCGTAGCGCTCGGCGACCTCCTCGGCCGTCTCGCCCATGGACAGCAGGCCGTGCAGTTCCTTCATCGCCGGGTTGACCAGGCGCCAGCCGAGCCGGGTGTCGGCGGTCTCGATGCGGTGGGGCAGCGCCTCGTCGGGGCGGGGCAGGACGAAGGGGGCGCGGCTCATGGACTCGGAGCCGCCGGCGACCACGATGTCGGCCTCGCCCGCGGCGATGGTGCGGGCGGCGATCGTGACGGCTTCGAGGCCGGAGGCGCACAGGCGGTTGACCGTGGCGCCGGGCACCGACTCGGGCAGTCCGGCCAGCAGCGCGGCCATGCGGGCGACGTTGCGGTTGTCCTCGCCGGCCTGGTTGGCGGCGCCCCAGTAGACGTCGTCGACATGCGCCGGGTCCAGTGCGGGGACGTCCGCGACGAGGCCCCGGATCACGGCGGCGGCTAGGTCGTCGGGCCGGACCGACGACAGCGCTCCGCGGAGTTTGCCGATGGGGGTGCGGCGGGCGGCCGCGAAGTGGACGGGACGCACGACAGGTCTCCTGACCGGGCAGTATGGATCGACACCAGGTTAATTAGCGGCGCTAGTTTTGGACTATAGACCGAGCCGCCACACCCTGGGAAGATCCCCGGAAGCGGCACTGCCGCAGCTCACCGCCGCAGCTCACTGACACAGTCCAGCGACGCAGTTCACCGACACAGCCGGAGGACCCATGGCCGACCCCCGCGAGCATGTCCTCGACGGAAGGCGCGGATCGATCGCCGTACACGAATGGCCGAACCCGCGGGCCCGCTGCCTCGCGCTCGTGGTCCACGGCTACGGAGAGCACGCCGGCCGGTATGCCGAGGTCGCGGAGGTCCTGGTCCGGCACGGTGCCGCCGTGTTCGGTCCCGATCACGCCGGCCATGGGAGGTCGGCGGGCGAACGTGTGCTGATCGAGGACTTCGAGGACGTGGTCGCCGATGTGCACACGGTGGCCGGCCTGGCCCGGACCGCGCATCCGGACGTACCGGTCGTCGTGATCGGACACTCCATGGGCGGCCTGATCGCGGCCCGCTACGCACAGCTCCACGGTGACGAACTCGCCGCTCTGGTGCTGTCCGGGCCGGTGATCGGCGACTGGGCGCTGCCGCGGCGGCTGCTCGCCCTCGACGAGATCCCCGACACGCCCATCAGCCCGGCCGCGCTGTCCCGGGATCCGGAGGTGGGCGCGGCGTACGCGGCGGATCCGCTGGTCTGGCACGGGCCGATGAAACGGCCGACGGTCGAGGCGTTCGCCCGGATGCTGGACACCGTGTCCAAGGGCGGCGGCATCGGGGCCGTGCCGTTGTTGTGGCTGCACGGCGACGACGACCGGCTGGTCCCGCTGTCCGGCAGCCGGGTCGGCGTCGAGGAGCTGCGCGGAGACGAGCTGATCCGGCGGGTGTACGCCGGGGCCCGGCACGAGGTGTTCCACGAGACGAACAAGGCGGACGTCTTCGCCGACCTCATCCGCTTCCTGGACGACGTGCTCGCAGGCTGAGACGCGTGACGTTTGCTCCGATTCGCCCTGGGCACCCGCGCCCGCGTGGAGCGGTTGCCGCGCCGCACCGCTCCGTACCGGCAACCACGCCAGAGGGAGGAGCACCGTATGACCGTGGTCAAGAGCACGCTCCCCGAACCGGCTCGCCGGGTCGCCGGGGAGGCTTTGCAGAGCACGCTCGTCGATCTTCTCGGGCTCTCGCTGATCGGGAAGCAGGCGCACTGGAACATCGTGGGCCCGCGGTTCCGGTCGATCCACCTCCAGTTGGACGAGGTGGTGTCGGTGGCCCGTACGTATGCCGACGAGGTCGCCGAACGCGCGGCGGCGCTCGGTCTGCCGCCCGACGGCCGGCCGGAGACCATAGCCGCCGCCTACACGCTGCCCGGCCCCAAGGAGGGCTGGCTGCGCGACACGGAGGTCGTCCGGCTGATCCAGGAGGCGCTGGAGTCGGCCGTCGAGCGGCTGCGTGAGCGCGTCACGGCGACCGCCGAGCCGGACCCGGTCACGCAGGACCTGCTGATCGGCATCACGCGCGAGCTGGAGAAGCAGCGGTGGATGTTCGACGCGGAGAACTGGCCGCGCGACGACTGACGCCGCCCGCACTTCCCGTCCTCAGAGAAGGGGCCCACCATGACCGACGCCCTTGAACTCGACGCGCTGTGGGAGGACTTCCACCGCGTGGTGAACATGACCTCGGCGGAACTGGCGGCCTGGCTGCGGGTCCAGTACGCCGACGAGGAGACGGAGCCCCTGCCGGAGCACCCGGGCTCGCCCACCGGGCAGCACGTCCTGTCGATCCTGCAGAAGCGCCGGATGGACCTCACCGAGGACGACCTCCGCGTGATGCGGGACGTCGTGGACACGGTCACCTCGCAGGTCGACCTGGAGAACGAGCCCGAGGCGGAGGACACGGAGCTCCGGCACCGGCTGATGACCATCGGGCACGATCCGCTCAAGGCATCGCCATGACCGACGACAAGCGCCTGGTGCGCGAGCTCGTCGGCGCACACGGGCAGACGTTCGCCGAGGAGGCGGGCATCAGGCTCAAGGACACCCCGCAGCCGCTGTACCGGCTGCTGGTCCTGGCGCTGCTGCTCAGCGCCAGGATCCGCGGCTCGATCGCGCTCGACACCGCCCGTGAGCTGTACGAGGCGGGGATGCGCGATCCGCGCCGGATGGCCGCCGCCGACTGGCAGGAGCGGGTGGACGCGCTGGGACGCGGCGGCTACCGGCGTTACGACGAGCGCACGGCCACCCAACTCGGCGACGGCGCCGAGCTGCTGTCCGACCGCTGGGGCGGCGATCTGCGCCGCCTGCGGGAGGAGGCGGACGGCGATGTCGCCGAACTGCGCCGACTGCTCCAGGAGTTCCCCGGCCTGGGCCCGGCCGGCGCCGACATCTTCCTGCGCGAGGTCCAGCGGGTCTGGCCGGAAGTGGCGCCCTACCTCGACGACAAGGCGCTCTCGGGCGCCCGGCGGCTCGGCCTGCCGAAGGACCCGGACCGGCTCACCGACCTGGCCGGGAACACCGAACCGGCCGTGCTCGCCGCCGCGTTGGTGCGGGCCTCGCTCGACAAGGAGGTGGCCGAGGACAGCCTCCGCCGGGCCGCATGATCGTGTAAGACTGCTCGCACACGCCGTTGCCGAGCAGAGGAGACCTGCGTGACCGGGACCGAGCCGGCCGTACCGCGGATCGACACGAGCAGGCCGCACCCGGCCCGGGTGTACGACTGGTTCCTGGGCGGCAAGGACAACTACCCCGTCGACGAGGAGCTCGGGCGGCAGATCACGGCGATGCAGGGGGACGCGCCGCGGCACGCGCGGGCCAACCGCCGCTTCATGGAACGGGCCACGCGGACGGTCGTCCGGGAGACGGGGATCCGCCAGTTCCTCGACATCGGCTCCGGCATCCCGACCGAGCCCAACCTGCACCAGATCGCCCAGTCCGTCGTGCCGGACGCGCGGGTGGTGTACGTCGACAACGACCCGATCGTGCTCGCCCACGCGGGGGCCCTGCTGCGCGGCACTCCGGAGGGGGTGACCGAGTATGTGCAGGCCGACGCGCGCGAGCCGGAGCGGATTCTCGAACGGGCGGCGACCGTCCTCGACCTCGACCGGCCCGTCGCCCTGTCGCTGATCGCCCTCCTGCACTTCATCGGGGACGACGACGGCGCCCACGCTCTCGTGGCCACCCTGGTCGGTGCGCTGGCGCCGGGCAGCTGTCTGGTGCTGTCGGCGATGACGGCGGACTTCGATCCGGAGAACGTCCACCGGGGCATCGCGGCCTACCGGGCGAGCGGGGTGACGCTCGTGGCCCGTTCCCAGGCCGAAATGGGCCGGTTCTTCAAGGGACTTGAGCTGCTGGAACCGGGGATCGTCTCCCTGTCCGACTGGCGCCCTTCCAGGGACGAGCACGACGCGAAGGAAGAACCCGTGTCCCTGTACGGTGCGGTCGGCCTCAAACGCTGATTCCGCACCCACCCCGTAGGCACCCCTCGGCCCTCGCTCAGCCGAGCAACCACCCACCGTCCACGTTGAGTTCGACGGCGTTGACCGACCCGTTGCGCAGCAGGAAGTCCACGGCGTCCACGACGTCGGCCATGGTGGCCAGCCGCCCGGTGGGGGTCTCGGTGCGCAGGGCGGCGAGGACCTTCTCCGGCTTGGCCTGCCAGTAGGGGCTGTCCCCGACCACGCCCGGGTGGAGGGCGTTGACCCGGATCGGCGCGAGTTCGACGGCGAGGGTGTTCACCAGGCCGCGGACGCCGGCGTTGACCGTCGCCACCGTGGTCGCGCCCGGGTAGGGCCGTTCCTTGGCCTGTCCGCCGAACAGCACGATGGCGCTGTCGTCGTGCAGCCGGGACGTCAGGGTGTGCACGACCTCGGTGTAGCCGACGAGTTTGAGGGTGACGAGCCGCAGAGCGGCGTCGATGTCGTACTCGGTGACCTTGTTGTCGTCGCGCGTGACGCCCGCGACGACCAGGTGGTCGACGCGCCCGACGTCGGCCAGTGCGGCGGCGATCTCCCCCGGCCGGCTGAGGTCGAGGCCGAGTCCGCGGGCGCCGAACTCCTTGGCGATGGTGTCGGCACGGTGGCCGTCCCGGCCGGTCAGGGCGACCTCGTCGCCCCGTTCGGCCCGCATCCGGGCGAACTCCAGGCCGATCCCCGACGTGCCGCCCACGACGAGAACACTGCTCATGGCTCCAGGACCTCCCTCAGGTACTCCCAGTCCCGCGTGAACCGGTAGGAGTGGCGCGACGGCGGCTGCGGCGCCTGCGTCTCCAGCCACCGCACCGGCCCATCACCGGCGTTGGCGAAACCGTGCACGCACCCCGCGCCCGCCCAGGCCAGGTCGCCCGGCCCGAGCCGGTACCGCTCCCCGTCGAAGGTGGCGTCCACGAACCCTTCGAGGATCAGGTACGTCTCCTCGAAGGGGTGGTCGTGCGTGCCGGCGACGCCGTCCGGGGCGTACTGCACCATGAACATGGTCGACGCGACCGCGCCGAGGTCGCCGTCCACCATCATCTTGACGGTGATCCCGCTGTACACGAGCAGCGCGGTCCGCATGCTCGCCGACACCGCGAGCAGGTCCTGCGACTGCTTGCCGGGGTCCATCTGCGCCGGTTCGAAGTGGCCGAAGGACCGGGTGCGCGGGTCGCGGACGTCGATGCGGACGGGATCGCGCTCCGGCAGCGCGGGCACCGCCTGGGTGTCGTGTCCGTAGCGGGCCCGCGGCACGGGGGCGAGCATGTCGGCCCAGCGGCCGGCGACGTCCCCGGCGCCGCGCCAGGCGTGCGGGACACCGGTCGGGAGGAGGCCGTAGTCGCCCTCTTCGAGACGGTGGGACCCTTCGGGCACATCGAGGATCACGGCCCCGTAGAGCACATGGAAGCTCTCCTCGTACGAGTGCACATGGGCCGCGACCCGGCCGTCGGGCCGTATCCCGCACAGGCCGAAGCCGGTGTGCACACTGCCGTCGTCCTCGCCCACCAACATCCGCCGCCGGTAGCCGAGTTCGTCGTACGGCGGCTCCGGGACGTCGGCGGTACGGCGCACCAGGTGACGGGTCATGCCGCGCTCCTCGCCTCCTTCGCCGCGAGGAGCCGGTCGCGCGACTCCTGCACCAGGCGCCGGGCCCGGTCGACGTCGGCCACGAGCTTGCCGTCGCGCTTGCGGACCACGCCGTCGACGATGACCGTGTCGACGTTGGAGACGTCCGCCGACAGGGTCACCGCGGCGGCCGCGTCGTGCACCGGGGCGACGTTGAGCGCGGTGGCGTCGATCGCGACGACGTCGGCGCGCTTGCCGGGGGTCAGGGAGCCGGTGCGGTCCTCGACGCCCGCGACGTGGGCGCCGTTGACCGTGGCGATCTCCAGCATCTGACGTGCCGTCAACATGGTGTCGGGCACGGGCAGGTTGGCCTTCCAGCAGTCCGCGTTGACGCGGGCGCGCTCGGCGCCGAAGGCCGCGCGGATCTGGGTGAACATGTCGCCGGGCACGGTGGTGACGACGTCGATGCTGAGCGACGGCCGCAGCCCGTACTCGATGGCCTTCATGACGGGCGGCCAGCCGTGCCCCATCTGCACCTCGACCTGCGGCGCGATCGACACCGTACCGCCGCTGTCGGCGACCATCCGCCACTCGTCCTCGTGGAAGTAGCAGCAGTGGATGTAGGTGGTGTCCGGGCCGAGCAGACCGAGGTCGTGCAGCTGCTTGACCATGCCGAAGCGGCCGGCGAGCCGCCCCATCGCCACGTGCACGGTGACCGAGATGCCGAGCTCGCGGGCGAGGGCCCATTCGGAGGTGACGACGTCGTTGGTGCAGAAGCCGGGGCCGCGGGTGGCGAGCGCCATGGTGAGCAGGCCGTCGTCGGAGGAGAAGTACTTCTCGCGGATCCGACGTACGTCGTCGCCGGGGATGGCGATCTTGCTGTCGAACCAGTAGTCGGCGAGTGAGGTGTTGGCGCTGCCGTACGCGTACTGGGCGCGGATGCCGGTCTCCTTCAGCGCCTGGACCGCGGCGTCCGGGTGTTCGGGCGTGTTGTTGATGTGGGACCAGTCGACGAGGGTCGTGATGCCGGCGTTCAGGCACTCCAGCGAGCCCGCGAGGTTGCCCGCGTACACGTCCTCGGGGGTGTAGAGGGGCGCGAAGGTGTCGAGGATGTCGACGAAGTAGTCGTCCAGGGTGGCGTCGGGGGCGACGTTGCGGATGGGCGCCTCCCAGGTGTGGCGGTGGGTGTCGACGAAGCCGGGGATCACGATCCGGCCGGTCATGTCGAGCACTTCGGCGTCGGCGCCGATCTCCCGGTCCACGGCGGCGATCGTGCCGTCCTCGATGAGGACGTCCCCCTGGGGAAGGTCCCCGACGGCGGGGTCGAGCGACAGCACATGACCGCCGCGCAGGAGTATCCGACGGGTCATCGTTCTACCTCCCAGGGGGTGTTCAGTACGCGGCGAGAGCCCGGACGGCCGCCACGACCTTGTCGACGGTGGGGATGACCTCCTCTTCGAGGGCGTCGGCGAACGGCAGGGGGACGCACTCCCCCGTCACCCGCCGGACCGGCGCGTCCAGCAGGCCGAACCCCTCGTCGGCGACGACGGAGACGAGGGTGCCGCCCCAGCCGCCCTGGTACGGGTTCTCCTCCACGGTGACGAGCCGCGAGGTCCTGCCGAGCGAGGCCAGCACGGTACTCATGTCCAGCGGCACGAGGCAGCGCAGGTCGACGACCTCGGCCTCGATGCCCTCACCGGCCAGGGCCTCGGCGGCCTTCAGCGCGAGCGGCACCATCGAGGCGAGGGCGACGAGGGTGACATCGGCGCCCTCACGCACGACTGCGGCGCGGCCCAGCTCGACGACGTGGTCCGGTGGCGGGGGCGTGCCCTTGGTGGCGAGCAGCGCCTTGTGCTCGAAGAAGACGACCGGGTCGTCGCTGCGGATCGCCGCCGCCATCATGCCGATCACGTCGGCGGGCGTCGCCGGGGCGGCGATCTTCAGTCCGGGCACGGTGAACGCCCAGTTCTCGGTGGCCTGGGAGTGCTGGGCGCCGAAGCCGAGGCCGCCGCCGTTGGCGGTGCGCACGACGAGCGGGACGGTGACCTGACCGCCCGTCATGTACCGGACCTTGGGGACCTCGTTGGCGAGGTAGTCCCAGCAACAGGCCAGGAAGTCCGAGAACATGATCTCGGCGACCGGCCGCATCCCGGTCATCGCGGCGCCCATCGCCGCCCCGACGATGGCCTGTTCGGAGATCGGCGTGTCCCACACCCGCTCGCGCCCGAACTCCTTCATCAGCCCGACGGTCGTCTTGAACACCCCGCCCGCCTCGCCGATGTCCTCGCCCAGGCACACCACGGCCGGATCGCGCCGCATCTCCCGCGCGATGCCCTCGGCGACGGCCTCCCGGTAGCTGATCACGTCCGCCACGCCGCACCTCCGTCCGCCCATACGTCGGTCAGCGCCTGGCCCGGATCGGGTGGCGGGGCACTCTTCGCGGCCTCGACCGCCTCGCGTACGACGGCACTCGCGCGCTCGTCGGCTTCGCTGATCGTCTCCGGTGGTACGCCCAGCTCGGCGAGCCGTCCGCGCGCCACGTCCAACGGGTCGTGCTTCAGCCAGCGTTCGACCTCCTCGGCCGGGCGGTAGGTGGCCGGGTCGGCGCGGCTGTGCCCGAAGTGGCGGTAGGTCTCCGCCTCCAGCAGCGCGGGCCCGTCTCCCGCCCGGGCCCGCTGAGCGAGCCGCGCAACCGCCTCCCGTACGGCGACGACGTCGTTGCCGTCGACGACCTCGCCGGGGATGCCGTACGCGGGCGCCCGGTCGGCGGCGGGCCGGGGCACCGCCGTGACGTCGGCGATCGGCGTGTACTCCATGTAGAGGTTGTTCTCGCAGACGAACAGCACCGGCAGCTTCCATACGGCGGCCAGGTTGAGCGCCTCGTGGAAGGCGCCGATGTTGGTGGCCCCGTCACCGAAGAACGCGACGGCGATCTGGCCGGTGCCGCGCAGCTTGGCCGACCAGGCGGCACCGGCCGCCATCGGGAGGTGGGCGCCGACGATGGCGTAGGAGCCGAGCATGCCGGTGGACGCCTTGGTCAGGTGCATGGAGCCGCCCTTGGCCCGGCACAATCCGGTGGCCCGGCTCATCAGCTCGGCGAGGCACTCCTGCGGGTTCGCTCCGCGCGCCAAGGCGTGGTGGTGGCCGCGGTACGTGGCGAAGACGTAGTCGTCGGGGCGCAGGGCGGCGCTCGCGCCGACGGCGATCGCCTCGTGTCCGGCGGCGAGGTGGGTGGTGCCCTTGACGAGGCCCTGCAGGAACAGGTCGTGGGCGGCCTTCTCCGTACGGCGGATGACGGCCATCTGCTCGTAGGCGGCGAGGAGTCCGGCCGGGTCCATCAGCTGGCCCCGTTGTCGCGGGAGGTGTCGAGGGGGGCCTGTGACGCGCGGCCGGTGTTCAGGTGGGACTGCGACTCGCGCCGGGTGTTCAGTTCGCCGCCCACCGTCCAGTACTTGCGGCCGGCCACCAGCAGTTCCTCCGCGGGGAACTTGGTGATGACCTCGCAACCGTCGGCGGTGACGACCAGTTCCTCTTCGATGCGGGCGGCGGACCAGCCGTCGGCGGCGGGCCAGTAGGTCTCCAGGGCGAACACCATGCCCTCTTCGAGGACTTCGGGGTGGTCGAGGGAGACCAGGCGGCTGAAAATCGGCTTCTCCCAGATCGACAGGCCGACGCCGTGGCCGTACTGGAGGGCGAAGGCGGCGGTCTCGTCGGCGAAACCGAACTCCTCGGCGCGCGGCCACACTTGGACGATGTCGGCGGTGGTGGCGCCGGGCCTGACGAGGGCGATGGCCTGGTCCATGTACTCCCGGCAGCGGACGTAGGCGTCACGCTGGGCACGGGAGGCGCTGCCCACGGCGAAGGTGCGGTAGTAGCAGGTGCGGTAGCCGAGGTGGCTGTGCAGGATGTCGAAGAAGGCGGGGTCGCCGGGGCGGATCAGGCGGTCGCTGTAGACGTGCGGGTGGGGTGAACAGCGCTCGCCGGAGATCGCGTTGACGCCCTCGACGTACTCGCTGCCCAGGTCGTACAGCACCTTGCTGACGACCCCGACGCACTCGTTCTCGCGCACGCCGGGCCGCAGATGGCCGTACAGCTCCTCGTACGCCGCGTCGACCATGGCGCAGGCCTGCGTGAGCAGGGCGATCTCGTCGCCGGTCTTGATGCGGCGGGCCTCCAGGAAGACCTGCTGTCCGTCGACGACGTCGATGCCCTCGGCGCGCAGGGCGGTGAGGACCGGCATCTCGGCGACGTCGACGCCGACGGGTTCGCCCGCGAGTCCGTGCTCGCGCAGCTCCGTGGCGATCTTCGCAGCGACGTCCTCGGCGATGCCCGCGTCCGGGTGGAAGGCGCCGCGGAGGGTGGAGATGCCGGCGCGGGCGCCGGTGGGCGGGCTGCCTTCCTTGCCGTCGCTGTAGTCGAGCCACGGGTTGTAGAGCTGGTGGTGCCGGGCGGCGGAGCCGAAGTCCCAGACCACCGGTTCGGCGCCGCGCACCAGCAGGGCGAAGCGGATCAGCTTGTCCATCGCCCAGGTACCGATGTGCGTGGCGGTCATGTAGCGGATGTTGGCGAAGTCGAAGCTGAGGACGGCGCCCAGTGAGGACCGGCTCAGGGTCTCGTTCAGCCGGGCCAGGCGCTGTCTGCGCAGCCGGTCCAGGTCGATGCGCTCTTCCCAGTCGACGGCGTTGGGTCCATATGTGCGGATCGCCATGGCGACCACCCCCGCTTCGGAGTGAACGACCGCGGGCGGCGAGTGTCAAGTGTCACTGAACGTCGCCGTGGACGAACCAGACGCCCACGGCCGGCTCCTCTCCATCGTTGCGGTAACGGTGCGGGGTCGTCGACTCGAAGCAGACCGCGTCGCCCGGGCGCAGCGTGTATTCCTCGAAGCCGAGGGTGAGGACGAGCTCGCCCGAGGTCAGGTATCCGTACTCGGTGCCCCCGTGCCGCATGAGGCCGTCGGAGCTGGAGGAGGCGCCGCCGGGCCGGTAGGTCACCAGGAGAAAGTCCACGTCGGTGCCCGGAACATGGCCGAGACGCTCCCACACGACGCCGGAGTCCAGCTCCAGCACCTCCCGCTCGTCCGGCCTGACCAGCGGGCCGATGCGGCGGCCAGGGTCGGCGGCGAAGGCGGCCAGCGCCTGCAGGACGGGGCCGGGGGCTGCCGCCGACCGAAACGTGGCTTGGGCTTCGCCTGCGTCGAAGAGGGTCTCTACGGAGATGCCGAGGGCTGTGGTGATGGCGTACAGGGAACTGACCGAGGGCTGGCTCTTGCCGGTCTCGATCTGCGAGATCAGGCTCGCCGACACGCCGACCTCCCGGGCGAGCGCCCGCAGGCTCGTCCCGCGCGCGAGGCGGGCCTGCCGGATACGCGCGCCGACGGGCGGCACGGGAGTGGGTGACACGGTCTGCTCCTCCCCGGTGCTACGGACCGCTCACTGGACGTGTGCAGCACTATTGAACAGCCGGGAGGACTCCTGGTCGAGCGCGGTTCGGCAACGCCCCTGAAGGAGCGCGGGGCCGTATCACTGTGCGGCTCCGCCGCGTGGGCGCGACCAGCCACAACGAACCCGCAGACGATCGACGGCCTCTCGCGGCACTACCCGCGGAGCGCCCCCGCTGGAAAGACGGCCCGCACCTCCCACCCCGCCCCACCCCGCGGCCCCGCCTGCAGTTCCCCGCCCAATGCCGTCACCCGCTCCTTCAGCCCGACCAGCCCGAACCCACCCCCGTGCGCCGCCGCCGGAAGCTGCGTGCCGCCCCGTCCGTCGTCCGCGACCGACACCTCCAGGCGCCCGGCGTCGTCCCGCAGCCGGACCTCGACGTGGATGGCGTCGGCGGCGTGGCGGCGGATGTTGGTGAGCGCCTCCTGCACGACCCGGAAGGCCGCGGCCTGCACCTCGTGCGGGAGGTCGTCGGACACGGCCGGGTCGCGGCGCAGGGTGACCTGCTGGACCGGGCTCGCGAATCCGTCCGTCAGCTCGGCGATGCCCGCCAGGTCACCGACCGGACGGCGGTCGCTCGCCTGGTCGCCGCTGTCACGCAGCACACCGACCGTGCGGCGCATCGAGGCGAGGGCTTCGGTGGCGGCGCGTTCGATGCCGGCCAGGACGGGGTCGAGTTCATGCGGCCGGGTCTGCGCCATCATGCGGGCCACCTGGGTCTGCACGAGGATCCCGGTGACATGGTGGGCGACGAAGTCGTGCAGGTCGGCGGCGATGGCGACGCGTTCGCCGCGCCGGGTCTCGCTGACGGCGAGCGTCCGCCGGTAGTCCATGGTGCGCAGGTACACGGCGAACCCGCCGAAGAGGCCGATCAGGACCAGGCCGACCAGCATCAAGCCCAGCACGTTGGCGTCCAGCGGCCCGAGATACCGGACCGGCAGCAGCATCAGCGCACCCGCGTCGAGGGCGCCGCACACCCAGGCCGCGCGCGGCGGGCAGTGCCGTACCGCGACGAACAGCAGGCACAGCAGGATCAGGACCTCGCCGGGACCGAAGGTGTTCGCCTTGAGGGTCGCCAGGCAGCCCACCGAGTACAGGCCCGAGACGAGGGCGGGCACGGCGGTGCGCACCTGCGGCGTGAGCCACTCCGGGCGCCGGCCGGCCGGCCACAGCACCGCGGACAGGCCCACGAGCAGCACGGCCAGGGTCGGCCACACGGGGCTCGCCGTCGGCAGGACGCTCGTGCCGTCGGAGCCCGCGTAGAGGACGTCGACGACACAGGCGGCGAGCAGGGCGCCCACGGCGCAGCCCCGGGCACAGCCGCGGGGGGAAACGGACTTCATGCCGGTCACGGTAGGCGAGGCCGTGCGCGGCGGGATCGGCCGATCGGCCGAGGCAGTCGCGGCCGGGCGCCGCTGACGCCGGCCTTATGGCCGAGGCGCGCGCCCGGGTCCGGGGGCGAGGGTGGTGCCGCATCCTCACCATGGACCTCAGGAGTATGCGATGCAGCGCAGCAGTCGTCGTCTGTGTCGTCGTCGGCGCCCTCGCCGTGTTCGCGGCGATCTGTGGCGGCCGGCCGCTGCTGCGCAGGGTGATCGCCGACCGGGCACAGACCGCGGACCGGCCGCCGACGGCGCGGACCCCGCCGAGGGCCGCCCTCTGCGTGAACCCCGTAAGGCATGATCGAGCCATGTCCACCCGGCCCCCGTCGACCTCCTCACCCGCGCCCGGCGCCCCCATCCGCGTCCTCATCGCCGACGACCAGGAGATGGTCCGCACCGGCTTCCGCTTCTTCCTCGACGCCCAGCCCGACATCACCGTGGTCGCGGAGGCCGCCGACGGCGAGGAGGCGGTGGCGCTGGCCCGGCGGGAGCGGCCGGACGTATGTCTGCTGGACATCCGGATGCCGAAGCTGGACGGCCTGGCGGCGACCCGGCTGCTGGCGGGGCCGGACGTGGCCGACCCGATGCGGGTGGTCGTGGTGACCACGTTCGACCTCGACGAGTACGTGTACGGGGCGCTGCGGGGCGGCGCGTGCGGATTCCTGCTGAAGGACTCGGGGCCCACCCTCCTCGCGGAGGCCGTCCGCGCCGCCGCGGCCGGCGACTCGCTGGTGTCGCCGTCGGTCACGGTCCGCCTGCTCAGGCACGTCACCGCCCCGCAGGCCGAACCCGCCGCCTCCGCTCCGCCGAGGCCCGCCCCGCTCAGGGAGCCCCTCACCGACCGGGAGCTCGACGTCGTCCGCCTGGTCGCGCTCGGCCGCACGAACGCCGAGATCGCCGCCGAGCTGTACGTCTCCCTGTCCACGGTGAAGACGCACCTGTCCAGCGTCCAGCTCAAACTGGCCGCCCGGAACCGCGTCGAGATCGCCGCCTGGGCCTGGCAGCACGGGCACGCGCAGCCCGGCATGTGAGGCGCCCGCGCCCCCTCGGCAGGCCGCGCTCACTCGAACGGTCCGGTGCCACTGGTGGGCCGCCGCGTCCGGTGGTGCGGTGAGGACACGCGTCACGTTCTCAGGAGGCACTCCCGATGACCCGTCGTTCGTCCCGACTCGCCCGCGTCCTGTCCTCGGCCCTGGCGGCAGGCGCGCTGCTGACCACCGCGGCCTGCTCGGACGACGGCGACAAGGACGGTTCACCGGCCTCGGGCGTCACCGCCTCACCGGCCGCCAGGAAGCAGCCGACCGCCTCTCCCACCCCCACCCTCACCGAGTCCGGCGCGGACGCCGCGCTGATCACCGAGGCGGACATCGAGGACGACTGGACGCAGGTCAAGGACACGGAGGCCGAGAACTGGCACGACAGCCTGCTCATCGGCAAGGTGGACGTCTCCGACTTCCTCACCGCCAAGGCGGACGCGGCCGACTGCCAGCGGCTCATGGACTCGCTCTACGACGACGACCTGCTGGGCAAGCCGTCCGGAGCGAACGCGCTGCGCGGCTTCACGCAGGGCGACTCACGCCTGCTGTACCAGGTCGCCTCCTACGACCGGAGCGACCCTCAGGACTCCTTGAAGTGGATGGCGAAACTGCCCGACGAGTGCGACCAGTTCACGATGACCGAGGACGGCGAGAAGCGCACCGTCCAGGTCATCGAGACCAAGCTGCCCGACGTGGGCGACGCCCGTCAGGGACTGCGGGTGACGGTGCAGGGCACCAGCGACGGCGAGGAGGCCACACTGACGCTGGACGTCGCCGCCGTACGCATCGGCAACGACGCGATCACCGTCACGGCCGGGGGCCTCGACGGGAACGAGCAGGACTCCGTCGAGGCGGCGGTGAAGCAGGGCACCCAGCGCCTGAAGGACGTGCTGGCCGGACGGACGCCCAAGCCCGCTCCCTCCGAGATCGAGTGACGCCCACGGCACTCCGCTTCGCGTACGCCAACCTCCTTGACTCCTCTGCCGATTCCCGGGACAACGTGATCAACGGAGCGGCACAATGGCGGCGATGGCCGGTTTCGGTCGTGCGTGCGAGGAGAGGACGAGTCGTGAGCGATGGCCACACCCCGTCGGGCGGGTCGGCGAAGCTGAACACCGGTGTGGCGCACAACGCGCGCGTGTGGAACTACTGGATCGGCGGCAAGGACAACTACGAGGTCGACCAGCAGGTCGGCGAGCAGGTCGCCGGGATGTTCCCGATCATCCGGGACATCGCCCGCGCGGACCGCGAGTTCCTCGGCCGGGCCGTGCGGTTCCTGGCCGAGGAGCGGGGCGTGCGCCAGTTCCTGGACATCGGCACCGGGCTGCCGACGGCGGAGAACACCCATGAGATCGCCCAGCGCGTCGCCCCCGACTCGCGGATCGTGTACGTCGACAACGACCCGATCGTCCTCGTGCACGCCCGCACGCTGCTGACCGGCACCCGCGAGGGCGTCACCGCCTACATCGACGCCGACGTCCACGATCCGGACGCCATCGTCGAACGCGCCGGGCAGACCCTGGACTTCGGCAAGCCGGTCGCGGTGATGATGCTGGGCATCCTCAACTTCGTCCTGGACTACGACAAGGCCCGCGACATCGTGCGCCGCGTCCTGGCCGCGGTCCCCTCCGGCAGCCACCTGGTCCTGACGCACCCGACCTTCGACTCCGAACTCGGCGGCGAGGGCCAGATCCCGGCGATGAAGTTCTGGAACGAGAACGCCACACCGCCGATCACGGCCCGCAGCGGCGCCGACATCGCCGCGTTCTTCGAGGGACTCCGGCTGCTGGAGCCGGGCATGGTGTCCTGCTCGCAGTGGCGCGCCCCCGACTCGGCCGCCCCGGTGCCCCAGTACGGCGCGGTCGCCGTGAAACCCTGACACCGACAGCGACCGCACGCAGTCGGCACCGACCGGCACCCATCCGGCCGAGCTCGTCGAGGAGACCGTATGACCACCCTTGCCGACCCCGTCCCGGGCGGGCGTCCCGGTGACGTCGAGCGGGCCGGCGCGCTGAGCGGCGAGCTGTCCGGGCGGGGTGTGCACGGGATCGTCCTGGCCTACGTCGACACGGCCGGTATCGGCCGGGTGAAGACGGTCCCAACGGCGAAGCTGGCCTCGGCGGCGGCCTGGGGCGTCGGCATGTCACCGGTGTTCGACACCTTCCTGGCGAACGACTCCATCGTCACCACCGACGTCCTCGGCTCCCCGGACGGCGATCTGCGCCTCTACCCCGACCTTGACCACCTGGTGGAACTGGCCGGACAGCCCGGCTGGGCGTGGGCGCCGGTCGACCGGATCACGCAGGAGGGCGAACGGCATCCCGCATGCAGCCGCACCTTCCTGCGGCGCACGGTCCAGGAGGCCTCCGAGCGGCACGGCCTCACCTTCAGGGCGAGCATCGAGATCGAGTGGGCCGTCGCTCGACCGCCGGGCCCCGACGGCGCGTTCGTGCCCGCGGTGACGGGTCCGGCGTACGGCGCCACCCGCCAGGTCGAGTTGAGCGACTGCGCCGCCGATCTGCTCGCCGCCCTCGCACGGCAGGGCGTGGAGGTCGACCAGTTCCATCCCGAGTACGCCGCCGGGCAGTTCGAGCTGTCGGTGGGTGCGCTCGACCCGGTGGGGGCGGCCGACCGCAGCGTGCTGGTACGGCAGACGATCCGGGCCGTGTCACAGCGCCACGGCCTCGCGGTGTCCTTCGCCCCGGCGGTCCTCGGGCAGGGCGTCGGCAACGGCGGTCATGTCCACCTCTCCGTCTGGCGCGACGGCGTGAACCTGCACGCGGGCGGTGACCGCCGGCACGGCATGCGCCCCGAGGCCGAGTCCTTCGCGGCCGGCGTCCTCGCCCACCTCCCCGCCCTCACCGCGGTGACAGCGCCTAGTCCGGCCAGCTGTCTGCGGCTCAGGCCCTCCCAGTGGGCCGGGGTCTTCACGGCATGGGGCCGGGAGACGCGAGAGGCGGGGCTGCGCGTCGTCACCGGCACGGCGGGCCACCGTGACCAGGCCGCCAACCTGGAGATCAAGCCGGTGGACCTGGCCGCCAACCCGTACCTCGCCCTCGGCTGTCTGATCGCCGCCGGGCTGGACGGACTGAGGTCGGGCGCACGGCTGCCCGAGGAGATCACCGGGGATCCGGCGCGTCTGGGTGCGCGGGAGGCGGCGGCGCGGGGCGTGCGCAGACTGCCTGCGTCTCTGGACGAGGCCGTGGCGGAGTTCCGCACCGACGAGTCGCTGCGTGCCGCGCTCGGCCCGGTCCTCGCCGACGCCGTCATCGCCGTACGGGAGGGCGAACTGGCCACCGTCGCCGGGCTGGACGACGACGGGGTGGCGGCGGCCTACCGGTGGAAGTACTGACATGACCACCCGAGGCCCGGTCCACGAGGCGCTGGCGGCGCTGCCGCTGGTGGACCACCACTGCCACGGGGTGGTCACCACCGACCTGGACCGCGGCGGCTTCGAGTCCCTGCTCACCGAGGGGGGCGAGCCGTGGCCCGGCATCTCGTCCTTCGACACCCCGGCGGGTGTGGCGGTACGCCGCCACTGCGCGCCCCTGCTCGATCTGCCGCGCCACGCCCCCGCCGACGCGTACCTGGACCGGCGCGCCGAGCTGGGGTGGCGCGAGGTGAACCGCCGGTTCCTGGCCGCCGCCGGAACCGAGGTGTTCTGTGTCGACACCGGGTACACCCCGCACCGGATCACCGCGCCCGGGGAACTGGCGGAGAGCGCCGACGGGGCCGCGTACGAAGTCGTACGGCTGGAGGCGGTCGCGGAGGCCGTGGTGGCCGCGGGGGTCGAGCCGGACGCGTACGCCACCGCGTTCCGGGCGGCGGCCGAGGAGGCCGTACGGCGTCCGGGCGTGGTGGCCGTGAAGTCGGTGGCCGCCTACCGCACCGGCTTCACCCTGGACCCGGCGCGCCCCACGGGCGCGCTCGTCACCGCGGCGGCCCGGCAGTGGCTGGCGGACGGCGGACGGCTGGCCGACCCGGTCCTGATGCGGCACCTGCTGTGGACGGCGGTGGACCTGGGGCTGCCCCTCCAGTTGCACACGGGTTTCGGCGACAACGACATCCGCCTGCACCGGGTGGACCCCACGCTCCTGACGGACTGGCTGCACCTCACCAAGGGCACGATCCCCGTCCTGCTCCTGCACTGCTGGCCGTACCAGCGCCAGGCCGCGTATCTCGCGGCGGTGTTCGAGCAGGTGTATCTGGACGTGGGCCTCACCCTGCACCACGTAGGCCCCGCTCGCTCCCGGGCGATCCTCGCGGAGGCCCTGGAGATCACCCCGTTCCGCAAGCTGCTGTACAGCTCCGACGCCTATGGTCTGGCCGAGTTCTACCAACTCGGTGCCCTGGCGTTCCGCCGCGGCCTGGGCGACCTGCTCCAGGACCGGGTGGACGCCGACGAACTGAGCCTGCCGGACGCGCTGCGGATCGCGGCGTGGACGGCCGGCGACAACGCCCGCCGCCTCTACGGACTGCCCACGACCGATCCCGTCTGCGCTCCCACCCCCGAATCCCGTCCGCACCGCGACTGAGCGTTCGCAATTCCCGGAAAGTATGATCAAGCAATGTCTGACATGACCGAAACCACGCCCGGCTGGCTGACGAGCGACGAGCTGGAGCAGGCACGCGCCCGCATGCCGATCCTGTACGTCGAGGCCGTGCCCGTGCGCGTCGACGACAGCGGCGAGGTCACCAGTATCGGCCTCCTGCTGCGCATCGGACCGGACGGTACGGTCAGCCGGACCCTGGTCTCCGGCCGCGTGCTGCACCACGAGCGGGTCCGCGACGCCCTCCTGCGCCACCTGGAGAAGGACCTCGGCCCGGTGGCACTCCCCCGCGTCCCGACCTCCCTGCAGCCGTTCACCGTCGCGGAGTACTTCCCGACACAGGGCATCACGCCCTACCACGACCCGCGCCAGCACGCGGTCTCCCTCGCCTACGTCGTCCCGGTCACCGGCGACTGCCGCCCCCGCCAGGACGCCCTCGACCTGGTCTGGTTCAGCCCGCAGGAGGCCCTGTCCCCCGCGGTGCAGAGCGAGATGCCGGGCGGTCACGGGGTGCTGCTGAAGCAGGCGCTGGCACATGTGGGCTGCGTGATCTGACCGGCGAAGGGGCCGCGGGGCATGTCCGTCGTCGGCGTCGGCGCCGGGATCGTCGGCGCGTCCGTGGCGTCGACACGTCCCCGGCTCGCCTCGAGGGAGGGGCAGCTGCCGATGACCGCCCCTCACACCTGGGCCTCCGAGTAGCTGCGCCGCTGCCGTCCGAGGGACGGCGCCTGACGCGGTCCCGGGCATCGGGAGAGATGCCTGTCAGGCGGCACGGCCGACCGCACCGAGGATCAGCTCCTCCAGCTGCTGAGCGACCTGGTCCAGGGGCTGCATGCTGCGCTTGGCCCGGCACAGGGCGATCGCGCCCTCGACGGACGCCACGATCAGCGCCGCCAGCCCCGGCGCTCGCTCCGGGTCGGCGCCGTGCGCGCACAGCGTCTCGACGAGCAGCCGCTCCCAGTCCTGGAAGGCCTCGGCGGCGGCGACCAGAGCCGGTGGGCGCTCATCGGCCGGCGGTTCCTCGACGGAGACGGCCAGCACGGGGCACCCGGCGCGAAAGTCGCTCTCGACGACGATGCCGCGCCACAGGGCCAGGAAGGCGCGCAGCCCGGCGACCGGCCCGGCGTCCAGCTCCCCGCGCAGAATGCCGGAGACCGCCGCGCCCGCGTACCGCACCGCCTCGGTGGCCAGTTGCTGCTTCCCGTCGGGGAAGTAGTGGTACGTCGAGCCGAGCGGCGCCTTGGCGTGCTTGGCGACCTCCCGGATGCTCGCGGCGTTCAGGCCGCGCCTGCTGATCAGGTCGGCCGCCCCCGCCACGATGCGGTCACGCGACGGCGCGCTGGATCTGGCCAAGACCGTGCTCCCCTCTGGCTATAACGCTCGTCATAGTCTAGCGTGACCTTCTCTTATAACGACTGTCATAGGCCGAGGAGACGTCGTCATGCCGATGATCCGGCTCACCGTTGCGCCCGCTTCACTGACCGAGGAGGGCCGCAAGACCGTCCAGCGCGACCTGGCCGCCGTACTGCTGCGCTGGGAGGGCGCGCCCGACACCGCGTTCTTCCGGGCCCAGGCCTGGAGCTACCTGGTCGAACTGCCCGAGGGCGCGCAGACCACCGCCGAGGACGACGCGCCCCGCTTCCTGGTCGAGGTGACGGTGCCGCAGGGCGCCCTCTCCGAGCGCCGCAAGGCCGGCCTGGTCGAGGACGCCACCAAGACGGTGCTGGAGGCGGCCGGGCTGTCCCGGGACGACGCCCTGCGGGTGTGGGTGCTGGTGCACGAGCAGCCCGACGGCACCTGGGGCGCGGGCGGCTCCGTCATCCGCTACGCCGACCTCGTGGCCCTGGCGAAGGGGCAGCGGGCCGATGCGTGAACTGACCTACGCCGCCCGGCACTCGGTCGAGTGGCGGGAGGCGCCCGACCCCGAGCTCCGGTCGGACCAGGAGGCGATCGTCGCCCCCGTGGCCGCGACGTCCTGCGACGTCGACTCCGCGATTCTCGCCGGGCACAGCTTCGTCGATCCGCCCTTCGCCCTCGGCCACGAGTGCGTGGCCAGAGTCGTCGAGACCGGCGACGCGGTGACGTCCGTGGCCCCCGGTGACCTCGTGGTCGTGCCCTGGTCCATCCACTGCGGCACCTGCGCCAACTGCCGCGCCGGACTGACCGCCCACTGCACGGCCGTACCCCACATGGCGATGTACGGCGCGCCGATCGGCGGCAGTTGGGGAGGGCTCTTCTCCGATCTGGTCCGCGTGCCGTGGGCGGACGCCATGCTGGTGCCGCTGCCCGGCGATCTGGACCCGGTCGCCATGGCGTCGGCCAGCGACAACTGGTCCCTGTCCTGGCGCCTGGTCGCCCCGCACCTCAAGGCCAGGCCCGGCGCCCGCGTCCTGGTCGTCGCCCGTGGCAGCATCGGCCTGTACGTGTGCGACATAGCCCGCGCCCTCGGTGCCTCCGAGGTGCTCTACGTCGACCCGGAACCGGCCCACCGCGAGATCGCCCACGGGTTCGGCGCCGCCACCGCCGAGGCGCTGGAACCCGTCCGGCACGGGTTCGACATCGCCGTCGAGGCCACGGGCCGCGTCGACCAGCTCGCCCTGGCCGTCAAGTCCCTCGCCCCGGAAGGAGTCTGCGAGTCCACAGGCAACCACTTCCGTCCCGGCGAGCTGCCCCTGCTCGACATGTACCTCACCGGCGTCACACTGCGCATCGCCCGCGACAACGTCCGGGGCCACATCCCCGACGCCCTGGAACTCGCCCGGTCCGGCAAGGTCGACCCGCGGCGGGTCGTCTCCCATGTCATCGACTGGGAGCAACTCCCCGACGCCCTGCCCCAGAAGCACCTCAAGCCCGTCTTCGTCCGGGCCGAAGGCTGACGCCCGGCCGGCTCCGCGGCCGCCTCCCACCGCTCAGGAGTGGGTGACCTTGATCCGGGAGATGCGGACCTCGCCGTAGTTGCCGTCGGCGCACGGCTCGGAGTTGGCGCAGTTGGCCTGCGTGTAAGCCCCTGCCTTGAAGTAGTTGGTGTCACCGTCGTGGGAGATCGTGGTCTGCAGGCGGCCGTTGTAATACGCGCCGATCTCCCCGTCCCTGGCCACGAACTTCGCCTCGAACTCGGTGCCCGGCTCGTAGTCGTCGGTGACGAGGTGGTGGTGGCGGTCGTCGCCGTCGGTGACGTACAGGCTGCTGCCTTCGAGGCGGAACGCGGTGACGTCGTCGTCCCCGCCGTGGACCTGCGCGCCGACCACGTACGGCCGCTCCCCGGGCAGTGCCGTGAACGCCTCCCTGACCACGAGGGTGTGGGTGCCGTCCGTCGTGGACCATTCCGCTTCGTCCGCGCCGCCGGCGGTCATCTCCCGCAGCTCGGCACGCGGGTAGCTGGAACCGCCCGTCGTCACACCGTTGACGGCGGCCCGGAATCTCACCGCGGCACAGCCGGCCTCGGCGCGGAACCAGGGGTCGGCGGAGAAGGCCGCCAGCTCGGGCTGGGTGATCTCGGTGGGATCCTCGTCGTCGCCGGTGGGCAGGGTGAGCTTCCAGTTCGTCAGGTCGAGGACGTCGGCGGGGTACGTGCACCGGGCGGCCGACCGGTCGTGCGGGGCCGGAGCGCCGGCGTGGGCGGACAGCGTGAACGTGGCGGCCGAGACGACCGCGGTGATGCCGGCCGGCACGAGGATCCGGGGGCGTGGCATGGAGGGCTCCTCTGTCGGGGGCGTGCGGTCGGTGCCGACGCGTACCGTACGGGCCGTTGCCGGGACGGGTCCCGGGCCCGGTGATCTCACCGCTGATACGCATGCGTGCGACTGATGAAGGGTCTGGGTAGACACTGCGTGCGGTCCGCCCTGCGCAGTACGGTCGATCCGTGCGCGCGGGCCTGCGCCGTGTGTGTTCCGGACTCGACCGAGGGGGAAGATCCGTGCGTTCCGGGGACCAGTTCGCCGACCGCTACGTCCTCAAGGAGATCATCGGCGCGGGGCGGGGCGGCGATGTGTGGCTGGCCCACGACACGGTGGTGGGTCAGGACGTCGCACTGAAACCGGAGCGTACGGACGGTGAGAGCGAGACCGCGGTACGGCGGCTGCTGGGCGAACCGCGCGCCATGGCCAAGTTCCGCGATCACCCCCATGTGGTGACCTTGTTCGACGTGGTGACCGTGGAGCAGGACGAGAACGCGGCGCGGGACGGGCACGGGGCGCGGGACGGGCACGGGGCGCGGGACGGGCACGGGGCGCGGGACGGGCACGGGGCGCGGGACGGGACGCAGACGTACTGGTTCGTCATGGAGTACGTCCCCGGCGGCGGCCTGGACCGGCAGCCGACGGTCTCTCCCGAGCGGGCGGCCCGCATCGGTGCCCAGCTCGCCGACGCGCTGGCCGCCCTGCACGAGGCGGGCATCGTCCACTGCGACGTCAAGCCGGCCAACATCGGCCTCACCCGGCACGGCGCCGCGAAGTTACTGGACTTCGGTGCCGCCTACCGGGTCGGCGGCACCGAGACCATCACCGTCAACGGCCCGTTCAGCTTCACCCCTGACTACGCCGCCCCCGAGCTGGCCCGGGGCAACGTCCCCCGGCCGGCCTCGGACGTGTTCTGCCTGGCCGCCACCCTGCACGCGTTGGTCACGGGTGCGCCGCCGCGCGGTGGCGCCCCCCTGGAGGACGCCGGCACCGGCGGGCCGCAGGACGACGGCGAGGAAGCCGAGCGGCTGCGGTACTGGAAGGCCGAACAGGGCGTCGTCGAGCTGGACTCCGCCGCCGTCGGGCCGCTGTACCCGGTGCTCACCGCCATGCTGCAACGCGACCCACGGCAGCGCCCCGAGGCCGTCGAGGTCAAGCGGCTCCTGGAGGACGTCGCCGCAGCCGATCCGACCACGCCTCGGGACACGGCCACCACCGTCACCGGGCGCCGGCGTCTGCGCCAGCCGCTGATCGCGGCCGCCCTCGGCGTCAGCTCCGTACTGGCCCTTGGTCTCGCCGTGATCCCCGGCCACGGTGACGACGACAAGGGCACCCCCGGGCCCGGGCGGAGCCGGCTGGAGGCGGACGCCTCAGGCGGTGGGCCGCAGTCCCTGATCGGCGATCCGCACACGGCCGATGTGTGTGCCCTGACCGACCCAGCCGCTCTCGGCCGGTTCGGCGACGGGGACGTCCATGTGGACGTGGACTACGGCAACTTCGACCGCTGCGACGTACTCGTGGGCGTCGGCGACGGGACCCGGATCGACGTGTCGGTCCGCCTCCTGCGGGGCACGCCGCCCGAGGGGTCGAAGCCCTCCCGCACCGTCGGGAGAATCGGCATCCGGGAGGACGAGTCGGAGCGCGACGAGTGCAAGCTGCTGCTGACGTCCGAAGGCGACACGGAGGGCACCCTGGTCGGGGTCCGCGTCAACATGGGCAAGGGCTCCGTGCTCGGCGGCGACGCGACCCTGTGCACGGTCGCGGACAAGGCCGCCACGAGCGCGGCCGAGGTCCTCGACCGCGGTCCGGTCCCCCGCCGTTCCCCGGCCTATCCCCGCTCGTCGCTGGCCTGGAAGGACGCCTGCAAGCTCCTCGACGCCAAGGCGCTGTCCGTCGTCCCCGGCCTCAAGACCGACGTGCCGGACGTCGGCGTCGCGAACTGGAGCTGCGAGTGGTCGAGCGACGTCGACGAGCTGGACGCGGAGGTGAGCTTCTTCCGGGATCAGCCCAAGTCCGCGGAGGACGGCGCCACCACCGTCACGCTCGGCGGACACCGCACCATCGTCGAACCGGGCGACGACGGCGACACCTGCTCGGCCTTCGTCGAGTACCGCAGATACAGCGGCCGGAACGCCGAGACGGCCGCCGAGATGGTGCGCCTGGACGTCAGCGGGCAGCGGACCGAGGACCGGCTCTGCGCGATGGCCGAGGCCCTCGCGGCCTCCGCCGCCACCGGACTCCGCGCGCAGTGACGCGGCGGGGGCGTTGCCGCTCCCCCCAAGGACGCCCTCAGGGCGCGGAGTCCGGCCAGTCCTCGTCGTCCTCCATCAGCTCCAGATCCGGCGGCACGAGGGTCGTCGACTCCACGAGCCCCCTGATCAGGTTGTGCAGCAGGCTGTTGTCGGCGGGGCGGCCCTCCGACTTGTCGTGCAGCAGCGGGTACTTGAAGCCGGTGCCGTGCAGCCGACGGCGTACCGCCTCGATACGGAACTCGATCCTGCGCTCGTTCCACCTGTCCTCGGGGCGGAGGTAGGCGAGCCGCTCGGCTGCCTGACGGTATGTCAGGGGCCGGGGATCCTCCTCGTACAGCAGATAGCGCTGACCGAGCACCACCAGCAACAGCCGCTCGTCGTCGTCCAGCGACCAGGTCTCCGGCCGTACGGTCTCGGCACGCCGCCGCGACACCGGCCCCTGGTCGTCATGGCCCGCCACGTACAGCTCGACCAGGTGCTCACGGTAGCCGGAGCCCTTGACGAACAGCGGGGTGTAGCCGGTGGCGAGCGGGATCGGCTCGGTGGTGAGGTGCATCATCCGGCCTCGGGGCAGGCGCACGAGCTGCTGACCGGTGTTGCGCAGCCACCACAGGCCTTGACGGTGCGTCAGCTCGCCGTGCCGTCGGCTCACCCGCAGATCGTCCACGCCGACACCCAGGTCCACGTCCGGCTTCTCACCGCGCCCGAAGCGGACCGTCAGCCCCTGGCGGGGCGGGGCGCTGAGCTCACCGGTGACCGTGCGGGCGTGCAGCGTCCCGGGCGTGGTGGGCGCCACACCACGCGCGAGGCTGGCGGAGAGGGGCATCGCTGGTCTCCTCGGTTCGTGAGCTTCTCGGTCGGCGTCCGGCGTACTCAGTGTCAGTCCCCCGTCGCGGGACCCCTCCCGCGAGTCATTACCGATCCACGGGCGGTCGTCGTTCTCCACCACGTCGTACACCGTGATCACCTTCGGGTGCTCGCGCAGTTGCGCCGCCTACAGCGCCTCCTTGCGGACGTGTCCGGCTCGTGCGGTACGTCGATCTCCTTGACCGCCACCCGGAGGCGCCCGCCGTCAGCCCGGGCGCTCGCCGCCCCATGCTCACGCGCCCCGCCCGGGAGCCCTCCCGGACCGGGCCCGAAAGAGGACGAGTCCGGCCCGGCGGCGTCGATCCGGCCCCCGAGCGGCCAAAAGGCCGTATCGGTAAGCCCCGATACGACCTCTGACCTGCTGGTCGACCAGGACCCGGCCCTGGGACGGGCGCCGGGTCCTCGTCAGGACATCGTCCACTGCTGGCTGGCCGCGCCGGTGCCGGTCAGCTGCACCACATGGGCGCCCGCGGTGGTGGAGGAGGAATCGACACTGATGTGCAGCCCGCTGCCCATGTTGACGAGCATGAACTTGGAGCCGGTGAGGCTGCCCACGAGGTCGGCGGCGAACTGCTGGTTGGCGCCGCCGTTGCAGGTCCACTGCTGGAGCTGCACGTTCTCCGCGGTCGACCGGCTCGGCACGTCCAGGCACAGGCCGCTCTTGACGCTGACGAGCGTGTAGACGTTGTCCGCCACCCGGTTCAGCTTCCACTTCTGGTTGTCGCCGCCGTTGGACTGCCACTGGATGACCTTGCCGCCGTTGGCCGTTGAGCCGCTCGCGACGTCCATCAGCATCGAGCTGCCCGCGTTGGTCAGGGTGTGGACCCCGTCGCTGGGGACTCCGGAGTCCGGTGTCCAGGTGCCCGCGGTCGTGTCGAGCGTCCAACTGGGGTACTGGCCGACGTTGACCACGGTGCCGCGGATGGTCATCGGCAGCCAGATCAGCTGGGAGTTGCCGAGGTCGGCGGGGTTCCACCGGTCGCCGGCGTAGATGTACGTGGTGCCGGAGGTGCCCTGGACGGTGATGATGTTCGCCGTCTGGCTGTTGTACGTCCGGGTGCCGGGGGCGGCGAAGTTCCGCATGGGCGCCCATGGCCCGCCCAGCGACGTGGCCGTGGTGTAGACGTTGTCGTTGGTCCGCCAGCCGGTCAGGAGCGAGGCCAGCAGGTAGTACCTGCCCTCGATCTTGACCATGGCGGGCGACTCGAAGCTGTTCGCCGAGCCGCCGCTGCCCAGCACGGCCACGTTGCTGACCACGGACAGGTAGTCGGCGGAGAGCTTGTAGATGTGCAGGCCGTTGTTGCGGTCCTCGCTCAGCAGGTACCCGGTGCCGTCGGTGTCCTGGAACAGGCCGATGTCCCGGCTCAGGTTGCCCATCGGCCGGAAGCTGCCCCGGTAGGTGTAGGGCCCGCACGGCGTGCTGCTGGTCGCCACACCCACCCTGGCGTCGGCGTAGGTGCGGCTGTCGATGTGCATGTACATCACGTACATGCCGGTCGAGGCGTTGTGGATGACCTTCGGCCGCTCCACGACGCGGTCCGGCCCGAGGTCGCCGCTCTCCTGCTTCGCCAGCGCGACGCCCTGGTGCTTCCAGCTGTGGAGGTCGGTGGAGGTGTAGCAGGGGATGTCCTGGAACGAGGTGTCGGTCGAGGTCTCCCCGGTCTTGTCCTCGCCGAACCCGTACCAGGTGTCACCGACCTTGATGATGCCCAGGCCGTGCAGTTGGAGCGTGTTGCCGTTCTGGTCGGTCCTGGTCGCTCCCAGGGTGAACGACACGGTGGCCGCGTTCGCCTGCGTGGCGGGCAGCAGCAGCGCCAGCAGGCTGCCCAGCACGGCGAGGACCGGCACGCCGGCTCTCTTCCACCGGCCGCGCGGCGGCAGGGGGTGCGGATGTCTCTTCGACATGCTTCGTCTCTCCTCTGAGCACGGGCCCCCGGGGCGCACGGGAGGGAACTCCCCGCAACGCAACGGTGGCTGGAAGATGCCCATTCGGCGGTGATCGGTTCTGTGACATAGCAGTCGCAGATGTGTGAATCTGTCAAGACTCGCGATCGGATTTGTTCAGTCGGCATCCGTGTTTCGACCGGTCGAACAACGAAATATCCCCGCACCGTTGACCATCCGGCCTCACAGGGATACAACTGCCCTTGCGATCGAAAACGTTGAATGTTGCTTGTTTATGTTCAATACCTGCTCACTCAACGGAGAGGTTGACCCTGGCCATGGCAGCTTCAGGCAGCCACGAAATGCCCGATCCGAATGCGTACGGCTCTCCAGGAGGCCTCTCCCGTCGGGGCCTCCTCAAGGGCGCCGCCGTCACCGCCGGAGCCGCCGCGCTGGGCGTCGGCTCGGCCGTGACGGCCGCCGCGGCCGACGCCCGGGTCACCGCGACGGCCCCCGACGGCAGCACCACCATCACCATGTCCCTGACCGGCGGCGCACTGAGCTGGGCGGCCGAGCGCCGGGGCGCTACGGTGGTGGACACCTCCGTCCTGGGGCTGAGACTGAGCGACGGGACGATGCTCGGCCGCAGCGGTACGGTCGTCACCAAGTACCAGCACTGGACCGTCGACAACACCTGGACCCCGGTGTACGGCCGTAACGCGACCGTCCGGGACCGCTACCAGGAGATGCGCTGGAACCTCCAGGACACGGCCACCCGGATCAACTTCAGTGTCCAGATCCGCGCCTACTCCAGCGGTGTCGCCTTCCGGTACGTGCTGCTCGACCAGGGCACCGCCACCGTCGCCGACGAGCTGACCACGTTCGTCTTCCCCGACGACACCCTGGTCTACAGCGCCCGCGACGAGGACCCGTACAACCCGGTCGCCCCCGGCGCGATCCCCTCCACCGGCACCTCCACCACGGACACCGGCCCGCTGACCGACCTGCCGCTGACCGCCACCTACGCGACGGGCGGGCTGATCGCCTGCGTCTGCGAGTCCTCCCGCGTCAATTTCCCGCGACTGATGCTCAGTTCCGTACCGGGCCGGCCGGGCACCCTCGCCGCCTACCTGATGGAGCACACCGGGCGCGGTGCGGACACGGTGCAGACGGCCTCGACGGTCACCACACCCTTCGCCACTCCGTGGCGTGCCGTCGTCACCGGCTCCACCCACGCCGAACTGGTCGACAACGCCGAACTCGTGCTCAACCTGGCCCCCGCCACCGCGCTGACCGACACCTCGTGGATCAGGCCCGGCAAGGCCTTGCGCTGCCAGCTCACCACCGCCGCCGGGATGGCCGGCGTCGACTTCGCCGTGGCCCGGGGCCTGCAGTACATCGAGTACGACGGCGGATGGTACGGCGACGGCAACCACAGCACCGACGCGACGAAGCCGATACCGGAGATCGACCTGCCCGCGGTCATCTCCTACGCCACGAGCAAGGGCATCGGCGTCCTCCTCTACGTCGACCGCAGAGCGGCGCACAGCCCCGACAGCCTGTTCGGCCTCTACGGGAGCTGGGGCGTCGCGGGCGTCAAGCTCGGGTTCATCAACGACGGCACCCAGGCGATGACGAACCAGATCACGAACTGGGTCAGGACGGCGGCCAAGTACGAGCTGCTGATCGACCTGCACGACAATGTGCGGCCGTTCGGCTACGAGCGCACCTACCCGAACTGGATCACCTTGGAGGGCGTGCGCGGCAACGAGCGCTTCCCGACCGCGAGCCACAACGTCACCCTGCCGTTCGCCCGCAACATCGGCGGCCCGATGGACTACACCATCTGCTACGGGCAGTCGCGGAACCAGACCACCAATGCCCACCAGATGGCGATGGCCGCCGTCTACTACCAGCCGCTGGCCTTCCTCTACTGGTACGACTCCCCGTCCAAGTACGCCAACACCGCCAACTGGCCCGGGTTGCCGTGGTTCGACGCCATCCCCGCCACCTGGGACCAGAGCCGCACCCTCGCCGGGTCGATCGGCCAGTACGTGGCGGTGGCCCGCCGCAAGGGCACCACCTGGTACCTGGGCGCGATGACCAACGAGAGCGCCAGGACGCTCTCCCTCCCGCTGTCCTTCCTCGGCAGCGGCACCTGGACGGCGACGGTCTACGCCGACGGCACTCCGGGCACGTCCGCCTACCAGACCCCCGTCACAGTGAGCACCCGGACCGTCACCTCGGCGACCGCGCTCAGCGTGGCCATGGCCCCCTCCGGCGGTCAGGCGGTGATACTCAAGCCGTCCTGAAGCCGGGGTCGTTGAAAGCTCATCAGCACGGCGATGGAGCCATACCCAAATGACCAAAAGGCCGTTTCAGATCTCTCTGAAACGGCCTCCGGCCTGCGACTCTCTCAAGTCGGGACGACAGGATTTGAACCTGCGACCCCTTGACCCCCAGTCAAGTGCGCTACCAAGCTGCGCCACGTCCCGATGCCCGTCTGACCTGGGGTTTCCCCCGGCCGAACGTGCATGGAAACAATACCGCACTCGGGTCGATGGTCGCGCATCCCTTTATGCGGCGGTCGCCCCTCGTTCATTCGGTCGGGAGACCCAGCCCGGGGTACGCGTCCAGCAGCCGGGGCGGTGCCGCCTGGCGCCAGGAGTCGGCGAGGATGTCGTGCAGTTCCGCCTCGTCCTCCAGGGCCGCGAGCCGGACCCGCACCCAGGCGAACTGGGCCTCGTGGTCGGCGATCCAGAACTTCTCCGGCTCGGCCAGGACGAGTTCGTCGCGCTCCTCCTTGGGGCAGCGCACCGCGATGGAGGTCTCGTCCTCGGGCAGCGTGGCGAACATCTTGCCCGCAACCCGGAACGTGGGCATGCTCCAGGCGATCTTCTCCGTCGTGTCCGGCAGAGACAGGGCGATACGGCGTACGTCTTCGGCATCCTGCATGGAACGCACCGTAGCGGCTGCCACTGACAATCACCTGGTGAGAGCGGTTGCACCAACGTGCTTGTAGTAGAACGTCGTCGGCCGCAGGAGCCCGGACGGGCTCGCCGCGTAGTCGGGGATCACCCCGGCCCGGGTCCACCCGGCCGAGCCGTACAGACGCTCGGCGAGGCTGTCGGTCTCGGTGTCCAGGTGGAGAAGGGTGATCCCGGCATCGATCGCCGCCTGTTCCGCGACCATGAGGAGCCGACGGCCGAGGCCCCGCCCCCGCGCCCGGCGATGCACCATCAGCTTGACCAGCTCGGCCCGATGGCGGCTGTTGGGTTTGTCCGGGAAGACCAGACTGACCGTGCCGACCGTCCGCCCGCCCTCACGGGCCGTCCACACCGCCAGCTGCCCGGCGGCCACGGCGGCGGCGCGCTCCTCCCACCAGGCGATGGCCGCCGTACGGTCGAGGGGTGCGAGGAATCCGACGGAGGCGCCGTCCGCCACCGTGTCCACCAGCAGGTCGGCCAACTCACCGACGTGGTCGCGTAGTTGCCGCTCGTCCAGTCGCGTCGCGGTCACGGCAGGACCACCGCCAGTACATACCGCACCGCCTCGGGCCCCGGGCACCGGAACCGCGTCGGCCCCCACACCCGCATCCGCAGGCAGTCCCCGGCGCCGAGACGGTGCTCGACCTCCTGAACCGTCACGTCGAGCTCTCCTTCCAGAACCCAGATGTGCTGTTCCAGCCCCGGCACGGGCGGCCGGTCGTACGCGATGTCGGCCCCCGCAACGAGCCGCCCTTCGACGACCTCGCCGCGCAGACCGGTGTGCGGCGGCGACACGGATCGTCGTACGAACCCGGAGGAACGGTCCTCCCACACCGGCTGCTCGGCCGCCCGCACCAGCAGGGCGGGCTCGGACTCGACCTCGCTGAGCAGGTGGGACATGGTCCGCCCGTACACATGGCACAGGCGGTTCAGCAGCGCGGCGGTGGGGCTGATCTCCGCCCGCTCCGCGCGGGACAGGGTCGAACGGCTCACACCGCTGCGCTCCGCCAAATCCCCGAGGGACCAGCCGCGTTCGGCGCGCAGTTCGGCCAGGCGGGCACCGAGGCGGGCGTCCACCGGGTCCGGGGTCTCGGCACCGTCCGATCTCTTCTGTTTCACATCCGGGACGTTATCCCATATATGAAACGCCCGCGTTACGGACGGCTCACTCGCCCGCCGCTTCCCCGAGTGCCTCCAGCACCGGTCTGATCAGCGGATGCTCCTCGGCCCCCCGTCGTACGGCCGCGAAGACCCGGCGCGTGGGCGCCACCCCGTCCACGGGCCGTACGACGACGCCGGTGAGGTCCATGCCGCGCAGGGCCGAGCGCGGTACGAGCGCCACGCCCGCGTCGGCCGAGGCGAGGGCGACAACCGCGCGGAAGTCGTCCGAGGAGTGTTCGAGGCGGGGCTGGAACCCGGCGTTCTCGCAGGCCAGGACGACCACCTCGTGACAGGGGTTGCCGGGATACGGGCCGATCCACGGGTCCTTGGCGAGGTCGGCGAGGGGGATCTCGGCGGTGTCGGCCAGGCGGTGCGTGACCGGGACGACGGCGTCGAACGGCTCGGCGTACAGCGGTACGTGCGTCAGACGCGGATCGTCGGCGGGCGGCGCCCCCCGGTACTCGACGGCGACCGCCACGTCCACCTGCCGGTCCAGCACCATCGGCAGGCTCGCGTCGCCCTCCGCGTCCTGGACCCGGATGCGGATGCCCGGCGCCGAGTCGGCGAGCCGGGCCACTGCGGGGGCGACGACCTGGGCGATGCCGGTCGCGAACGAGGCGACGGTGACGGTGCCGGCCGCGCCGGAGCTGTACGCCGCCAGCTCGGCCTCCGCCCGCTCCAGCTGGGCCAGGACCGCGTTGGTGTGGTTGAGCAGGATCTCGCCGGCCGGGGTCAGCCGTACGCCCTTGGCGCTGCGCTCGACCAGACGGTGGCCCGTCTCCTGCTCCAGTGCGGCCAGCTGCTGGGAGACCGCCGACGGGGTGAGATACAGCGCGGCGGCAGCCGCCGTCACCGTGCGGTGGTCGGCCACCGCACGGAGGATGTGGAGCCGCCGCGCTTCGATCATGAGATCGATTGTCTCAAATGCCCCCGTGTGCTCCGGCTCAGCCCTCCAGCTCCGCCCGCGCCGCCACGAAGGCGTCCACGGCACGGTTGACGTCGTCCGTGGAGTGAGCGGCGGACAGCTGGACGCGGATCCGGGCCTGGCCCTGGGGCACGACCGGGTACGAGAAGCCGATCACGTAGACACCCCGCTCCAGCAGCAGCTCCGCCAGCCGGCCCGCCTTCGCCGCGTCGCCGATCATCACCGGCGCGATGGCGTGGTCGCCGGGGAGGATCTGGAAACCCTCCTCTGTCATACGACGGCGGAACAGGGCCGTGTTCTCGGCCAGCCGCACCCGCAGGTCGTCGGCCGACTCCAGCAGGTCGAGCACCTTCAGGGAGGCGGCGGCGATCACCGGGGCCAGCGTGTTCGAGAAGAGGTACGGCCGTGAGCGCTGGCGCAGCAGGGCGACGATCTCGGCGCGGGCGGCCACATAGCCGCCGGAGGCGCCGCCGAGAGCCTTGCCGAGGGTGCCGGTGATGATGTCGACGCGGTCCATCACGCCGTGCAGCTCGGGGGTGCCGCGGCCGCCGGGGCCTACGAAGCCGACGGCGTGCGAGTCGTCGACCATGACCATGGCGTCGTAGCGGTCGGCGAGGTCGCAGATCTCGCGCAGCGGGGCGACATAGCCGTCCATGGAGAAGACGCCGTCGGTGACGATGAGGCGGCGGCGCGCGTCGGACGCCTCCTTCAACTTCGCCTCCAGGTCCGCCAGATCGCGGTTGGCGTAGCGGAAGCGGCGGGCCTTGGACAGGCGGATGCCGTCGATGATCGACGCGTGGTTGAGGGCGTCGGAGATCACCGCGTCCTCCTCGCCGAGGAGCGTCTCGAAGACACCGCCGTTGGCGTCGAAGCAGGAGGAGTACAGGATCGTGTCCTCCTGGCCGAGGAACGCCGACAGCCGGGCCTCCAGTTCCTTGTGCACCTCCTGCGTGCCGCAGATGAAGCGGACCGACGCCATGCCGTAGCCCCAGCGGTCCAGGGCCTCGTGGGCGGCGGCGACGACCTCGGGGTGGTCCGCGAGGCCGAGGTAGTTGTTGGCGCAGAAGTTGAGGACCTCACCGGGGCGGCCGCCCGCGGTGACGTTCACGGTCGCGGACTGCGGGGTGCCGATGACGCGCTCCGGCTTGTGCAGGCCGGCGGCGCGGATCTCGTCGAGGGTGGCGCGCAGGTCGTCGCGCACGGAGTCGAACATCGGAAAGCTCCTGAAGGTGCTTGCGGGTGAGGGAGTTACGCGGTCCAGTCGAGGATGACCTTGCCGCCGCGGCCGCTCGCCGCGTCGGCGAACGCCGCCTCGAAGTCGCGGTAGCCGTACCGCCCGGTGATCACGGGCGCGAGGTCGAGGCCGCCCTCGAGCAGCACGGACATCGCGTACCAGGTCTCGAACATCTCGCGGCCGTAGATGCCCTTGATGGTGATCATCGAGGTGACGACGCGGGCCCAGTCGACGGCGAACTCCTGCGCGGGCAGACCGAGCATGGCGATACGGCCGCCGTGCGTCATGTTGGCGATCATGTCGCGCATCGCCTCGGGGCGGCCGGACATCTCCAGGCCGATGTCGAAGCCCTCGCGCAGGCCCAGTTCGCGCTGGCCGTCGGCGATGCCCGCCTCCGCCACGTTCAGCGCGAGGCTCACGCCGATCTTGCGGGCCAGCTCCAGCCGTTCCTCGCTCACGTCGGTGATCACGACGTTGCGGGCACCCGCGTGCCGGGCCACGGCCGCGGCCATCAGACCGATCGGTCCGGCGCCGGTGATCAGCACGTCCTCACCGACCAGCGGGAACGAGAGCGCGGTGTGCACGGCGTTGCCGAACGGGTCGAAGATCGCGGCGACGTCGAGGTCGACGGGCACCCGGTGCACCCACACATTGGCGGCGGGCAGGGCGACGAACTCGGCGAAGGCACCGTCGCGTCCGACGCCGAGGCCCACCGTGGCACGGCACAGATGGCGGCGGCCGGCCAGGCAGTTGCGGCACTTGCCGCACACCAGGTGGCCCTCGCCGCTGACGCGGTCGCCGATCTCGATGTCGGTGACATCGCGTCCCGTCCCGACGACCTCGCCGACGAACTCGTGGCCCACCACGAGCGGGGTGCGGATCGCCTGCTGCGCCCAGCCGTCCCAGGACCGGATGTGCAGATCGGTGCCGCAGATGCCGGTGCGCAGCACCTTGATCAGTACGTCGCCGGGCCCGACGGCCGGTTCGGGGACGTCCGCGAGCCAGAGCCCGGGCTCCGCCTTCTCCTTGACCAGCGCCTTCAACGCTACGGCTCCTGAGGATCGGGTCCCGGCTCCGGGCATGCCGAAGGAGCCCGTGGCCGGGAAGAGGGGTGGAATCGCGTAGCAATCTGCCGTACGGCGGCGCCCCGGTCCATCGAGGATTTCTTAAGCGGCGCCACAGCTTTCCTTCACGCCTGCCCCCTTCACAACGGCAGTCCGTCCGCCGCCCGCCGCTCCAACCGCATCACCAGTTCCGTCGCCGACGCCTTGATGGTGTCCAGCCCGGCCCTCCCCCACGGCCGCGGTTCCACGTCGACCACGCACACCGTGCCCAGGGTCATTCCCGTCGAGTCGATGAGCGGGGCGCCCAGATAGGAGCGGATGCCGAACTCGTCGACGATCGGATTCCCCGCGAACCGTGGATAGTCGCGCACGTCCTCCAGCACCAGCGCCTTGCGTCGGACGACCACATGGGGGCAGAACCCATGGTCGCGCTCCATATGGCGGCCCAGCTCCGGCTTGGTGTCGTCGGCCCGCGTGAGCCGCACGGTGTGCCGCACATGCAGGCCGGCGAAGAACTGCCGGTTCTCGCCGATGAAGTTGACCATGGCGTACGGCGCCCCGGTGAGCCCCGCGAGATGGTCCGCGAAGACGTCGAGGGCCGGGTCCGGCTGTTCCGCCAGGCCCAGTCGGAGCAGCCGCCGCGCACGGGCCGGGGCCTCCTTGTCCTCGGGCGTGAGCAGCAGACGAGCGACCGGGCGGGGTGGGCCGTAGCTCATGGGCGGATTCCGTCACTGTGGGCGTGGGTCATATGCGGTTCCGTCCTGGTGTGTGCGGGTGTCACATGTGGGCGCCGTGGCTCGGCGCGTGTGCCGGGGTGTGGGCGATGAGGTGCCGGACGAGGGTCAGCAGGGTCTGCACACCGGAGCTGGAGATCCGGGCGTCGCAGCGGACGATGGGGATCTCCGGGTCGAGGTCGATGGCGGCACGGACCTCCTCGGGGTCGTACCGGTAGGCGCCGTCGAACTCGTTGATCGCGACGATGAAGCCGAGACCGCGCTGCTCGAAGAAGTCGACGGCGGCGAAGCAGTCCTCCAGCCGCCGGGTGTCGGCGAGGATGACCGCGCCGAGCGCGCCCTCGCAGAGCTCGTCCCACATGAACCAGAACCGTTCCTGTCCGGGCGTGCCGAACAGGTACAGGACGTGTTCCGGATCGAGCGTGATACGGCCGAAGTCCATGGCCACCGTCGTCTCGACCTTGTTCTCGACGCCCTCGAGACTGTCGGTCGCGGCGCTGACCGTGGTGAGCAACTCCTCGGTGCTGAGCGGGGCGATCTCGCTGACCGCGCCCACGAAGGTCGTCTTGCCTACCCCGAACCCTCCCGCCACCAAGATCTTCAGTGCGGTGGGGAAGGGGTCAGAGCTGTCGTCGTAGTCCATCGAGCACTGCCTCCAGAAGAGCCCGGTCAGTCGGGTTGTGGTGGAACTCGGGGGGCTTGGTGGTGAGGGCCCCGCCGTCGACGAGGTCCGACAGCAGCACCTTGGTGACCGCCGCCGGCAGCTTCAGGTGGGCGGCGACCTCGGCGACCGAGACGGGGGCGCGGCACAGGTCGAGCGCCTGCTCGTGCTCGGGGCCGAGGTAGCCGAGGGGGGTCGCCCCGGTGGCCCTCACCTGCGAGATGAGATCGAGCGCGATGGTGGGCCGGGTACGGCCGTTGCTGATCGTGAAAGGGCGCACCAGCCGTCCGGCCGCGTCGTCGAGCCAGGGCCCGTCGCCGGCCGCCGTCACGTTCAAGGCCTCAGCGCCGAGGGTTCGACGGAGTGCTGACGGGGTGCGGTGACCAGGTACGGCCGGACGCTCTTGACCAGCATCGCCATCTCGTAGCCGAGCACTGCCGCGTCGGCCTCGCGGCCGGCCAGCACGGCCAGGCACGTGCCCGAACCGGCCGTGGTCACGAACAGCAGCGTCGAGTCCAGCTCGACGACGACCTGGCGCACGTCTCCGCCGTCGCCGAAGCGGACGCCGGCACTGCGGCCGAGCGAGTACAGGCCCGAGGCCAGAGCGGCCATGTGGTCGGCGCTGTCCGGGTCGAGGCCGTGAACCGACTTCACGAGCCCGTCGCAGGAGAGGAGTACCGCGCTGCTGGTGTGCGGTACGCGCTGCACTAGGCCACTCATCAGCCAGTCGAGATCGGACACATGAGCGGTCGGCGCTTCGCTCGCCATGATGGATCGACTCCTTGAGGTACGAAGGTCTGCTGGAGCGCTGGAGAGGGGGGTTGTCTCCCAAGCTGACTTCGAGCTGGTCAGGGGCGTGGTCATCCGGCTGGTGCGCTCCCGTCGTGCCGGGTGGCATGGTCGGTGCCGGACGTGGACCGGGGGTGCGTCTCGGTCATATGGGCCGGGTCCATGGGTGATACGCCCATGGAGGGCCGGGGGGTCGTGGGGGTCACGTCTGTGTGGAGTGCGTCCAAGGAGGTCGGGCGCAGCTGTGCGGGTCGGGGCCGGCCCGGGTCGAGGCTCGTCGGCTCTTGCCGGAACGACTCCGGGCGCACGGACTCCAGGGGGGTGGGCTCCAGGCGGGTGGGCTCGGAGGGGGTGAGCTCGGAGGGGGTGGGGTCCGGGTGGGTCGGTTCCGGGTGGGGGGTGGTGCTCGGGGTGACGTCAGTGTGTGTCGAGTCCATGTGGCTCGCGCCTACATGGGCCCAGCTCACATGGGCAGACGTTGAGTGCCCCGACACCGTGTGGCCTGACGCCATGTGTCCCGACGTCGTTTGTGTCGCGCCGCCAGACGTCGTGTACGGGGCGTCCATGTGGCTTGCGCCCATATGCCCCGCATCCATGGGTCCGCCATCCACACGCCCATGCCCGGGCTCGCCACTTCCGGGGTCCCGGCGGCCCAACTCAGTGGAGCCGACGCCCATGTACCCGCCACCCATGTGCCGGTCATCCATGGTCCCTGCATCCGGGCGGCCGACATCCACATGCCTCGGATCCACATGCCCCAGATCCATGTGCGCCGCATCCATATGCGCCGCCTCCATGTGCTGCTGCGTCTCGGCGAGCCCGATCCCCCGCTGGAACGCCGCCATCAGACCCGGATCGTGCCCGGCGATGTAGTCGGATTCCTGGCGCGGTGCGGGGACGTCACGGAGTTGGGGCGCGATGTGTTCCTGGGCGCGGCGCCGGGGCAGTTGGGGCTTGCCCATGGTGCCGCGGACCGTGCCGGTGCGCGGGGTCGGCGGTGTGGCCGCGTTCTCCGCGACGATCCGGCGCTCGTCGGGCCTGATGCCGGGCCGCGCCTCCGCCGGGTTGGCCCGTTCTTCGGCGGCACCACGCACAGGCAGCGGTGCCGGCCCGTGGCCGTTGACTCGCGGAGCTGCGCCGCCCACGCCCGTCTGTGGCTGCTGCCGACGAGGTGCCCCGGGCGACGCGTCGGCAGCACTCCGCTGCCCGCCCGCCGACGCGGGCGAAGACGTCGGCTCGGGCTGCCGATGCTGCTGGGGCGGCACCTGCGTCTGCTGCGGACGTGCCTGCGACGGGGAGTGCGGCGGTACGGCCGTGCCCGCCACCCCATGAACCTCGTGCGACTCCGGTGCCCGGCCCGCGCCTCCCCGAGCCCCGGGCTCCGTTCCCAACAGCCCCTGCGGCACGACGAGTACGGCCTGGACGCCGCCGTAGATGTTGGTCTGGAGGCGCACGTGGATGCCGTGCCGCTTGGCGAGCTGCGACACGACGAACAGCCCGATGCGCCCGTCCGCCAGGAGGCTGGCGACGTTGACCTGGTCGGGGTCGGTGAGTAGCGCGTTCATTCGGCTCTGCTCGGCGACGGGCATGCCGAGGCCGCGGTCCTCGACCTCGACGGCGAGCCCCGACGTCACGAGGTTGGCGCGGAGGAGTACTTGGGTGTGCGGGGCGGAGAACACCGTGGCGTTCTCGACGAGTTCGGCCAGCAGATGGATCACGTCGGCGACGGCGTGCCCGCGCAGGGTGCCGTCGATCGGCGGCACGAGCTTGACCCGCGAGTACTGCTCGACCTCCGCGATGGCCGAGCGCAGTACCTCGGTCATGGAGACGGGATTGCTCCACTGCCGGCGGGAGACGGCACCGCCGAGCACGGCGAGGTTCTCGGCGTGCCGGCGGATGCGGGTGGCCAGGTGGTCCACGTGGAAGAGGCCCTTGAGCAGATCGGGGTCCTCGATCTCGTTCTCCAGTTCGTCGAGGATCGAGATCTCGCGGTGCACGAGTGACTGCAGGCGCCGGGCGAGGTTGACGAACACCTCGAGCTTCTGCTCGCTGCCCGCCTGACTGGAGAGCTGCGAGGCCTGGACGACGGCGGCGACGGCCCCGTCGTGCGCGCGGGCCAGATCGGCGGCGAGCAGTTCGAAGTCGTCGGCGCCCTCGGGCGGACCGCTGCGCGCCTTGCGCTTCGGCGGGCCGTCGCCACGCCGCAGTGCCTCGACGAGGGCTCGCAGATCGGCCTCGCCGCGCGCGCTGCTGCGGCGCAGTGCACCGATGCGTTCGCTCACGGACCTGGCGGTGCGGTTGGCGGCCACTGCGGCGATCAGGATGCCGGCGAGGGTCACCGAGATCGCGCCGGAGAGCACGGCCCACAGGGTGAGGCTGGGTCGGGCTCCCGTGCTGCGCACCACGAACAGCACGGCGGCGCAGGCGCTGAGGGCCACCGCGACGGGCGGCAGCACGGCCAGTCGCAGCAGCTGGGGCCGTATGTGGGTCTCGGGCAGTGCGGGTGCGGTGCGGGTGGCCGGGCGCCCGTGCCGCCCGCCCTCACGGCGGTCTGCGCGTGCGGCCGGGGCGCGGAGTTGAGACATCGGGGTCCTCGTACTGGTCCGTCGGTCGGGAGCCTTGGGGGCGCGCTGTCTGCGCGGTCCGGGGCATGCGCCATCGCGATGTCGGTCGACAGAGCCGACACAATTCGGCTCCGCGTCGCCCGACGGACACTCACAGTAGTCGTCTCCGCATCATGTGCGGTGGGCAGTTGACAAAGTCCCGCAGGCAGCGTCCCGCTCTGGTATGAGCTCTCGTACGACAGACCGATAACCAGCTCCACCGCTCGCCCACATAGAGCACTCGAACGATCGGACCTGGTCAGAAGTGGTCACAAAGAAAAGTCAGGGGTGGGGCACGTCCTGCGCCCCACCCCTGGTGGACTTTCTCGTTTCCCCGCTCGCGATCATCCCGGCCGGGACGATTCAGCACCGGCGCGTCCGCTTTCGCGGCCCCGGCACATCACCGGCCGTAGCGGCGCACGCCGCACCCACATGCGCCCCGACGCGCTCCTACACGCCTGGCGCGAACCGTCCCGAGAGGGCGCGTTCAGCCGACATCCGCGACGTCCGGGCTTCCCTGGACGACCGCCGTGGCGTCCGGCCCCGGCGCGACCGCCGTTCCGCCCGGCTCCGACGGCACCGCCGTACCGTCCGACTCCGACGCGACCGCCGTACCGTCCGGACCCGACGCGACCGGCGGCCATGCCGGCCACCCCTCGGCGGGCGCCTCGGCCACTTCACGCCACCACGGCGTCACGGGCGGCACGGTGGCCGGCTCGAACGGCTCGCCGCAGCGCGGGGCCGCCATCGTGACCCCGGCCTTGTGCGTGGCCCGCATCATCCACTCCCCCGGCTCCGCCCACGGATGTGTCGCCAGGTTGAAGGTCCCCCAGTGGATGGGCAGCATGACGCCCGCGGCCGGATCGCCGCCCTGCAGATCGACGTGGGCCCTGACGCCCTCGTCCGGCGTCATGTGGATGTCGGGCCAGAAGTCCGAGTAGGCGCCGACCTGGATCATCGTGGCGTCGAACGGTCCGTGCTCGGCGCCGATGTCCTTGAAGCCCTCGAAGTAGCCGGTGTCACCGCTGTGGTAGATCCGGTGCTCGTCCGACGCGACGACCCAGGACGCCCAGAGGGTGTGCTGCGTGTTGCGCAGGCCGCGGCCGCAGAAGTGGCGGGCCGGGGAGGCGGTCAGCGTGAGTCCGCCGACCTTCGTCGTCTCGTGCCAGTCCAGCTCGCGCAGCCGGTCGGCGGACACGCCCCAGTGTTCCAGGTGGGCGCCGACGCCGAGCGGCACGGCGAAGAGCGTGTCGGTGCCGGCCAGTGCCTTGATCGTGGGCAGGTCGAGGTGGTCGTAGTGGTCGTGCGAGATGACGACGACGTCGACCGGGCCGAGCGCGGCGAGCGGCAGGGGCACGGGGTGCAGCCGCTTGGGTCCGGCGAAGGGGAACGGGGAGCAGCGCCGGCCCCACACCGGGTCGAACAGCACGCGGTGGCCGTCGATCTCCGCGAGGACGCTCGAATGCCCCATCCAGGTCACGCGCAGCCCTCCGAGGGGCGGCTTGGCCAGGTCCGCGTAGGTGGTGGGGTGCACCGGAACGGTGCCCTTCGGGGCACGTCGCGGCCGGGTGTCCTTGTCGAAGAAGACCTTGGCGAATTCCAGCATCGACCCCGAGGGCCGGGTCCGGGCCACGCCTCCGGGGTTCTGGAAGACCCCGTCCCTGAAGTGCGGGGATCTGCGGATGCGCGCCATGCGCTCACCGCTCGGGTCCACGCCGAAGGCCTCGGGCCGCAGGGCGCGCAGCCCGGAACTCGGGAAACGGAAACCGGCCACGGTACCTCCAGGTGGAGTCGGTGAGGCCTTCCATTATGGTCGGCCCCTCCGACAACCCCGCGTGCCCCTGGATAGTTCCCCCGGGCTGCCATTCAGGCCGTTGACATGTCCCCGCCTCGACTCCGATACTGACCCGTCGTTCAGTAACCGCGCGTGCCGCGCAGCACTCCTCCCCACCGGAGACCCCATGACCACCCCCACCCCGCTCCTGTCGCTCACCTGGACCGACCACGTCACCGGCCGCCAGGGTTTCCTGGTCGTCGACCGGCTGGTGCGCGGTGTGTCCAGCGGCGGGTTGCGGATGCGGCCGGGCTGCACGCTGGAGGAGGTCGCCGGGCTCGCCCGCGGCATGACCATGAAGGAAGCCCTGCACTACGACGCCGAGGCCCGCTACGTCCCCTTGGGCGGCGCCAAGGGCGGCATCGACTGCGATCCGCGGGATCCGGAGGCGTACGGGCTCCTGGTGCGCTACCTGCGGTGCATGCGGCCCTACATCGAGAGCTGCTGGACCACGGGCGAGGACCTGGGCCTCTCCCAGGACGTGGTCGACCGGGCGGCGGCCGAGGCAGGCCTCGTCTCGTCCGTCCAGGCGGTGTATCCGCTGCTCGACGACGAGGCCGGCGCCCGGCGGCGGCTCGCGGACGCCTTCGCGGTCGAGGTGGACGGCATCGGGCTGGACGAGCTGGTCGGCGGCTGCGGGGTCGCCGAGTCGGTGCTCACTGCCCTGGACCGGGCGGAGGTGCCGTACTGGAGGACCCGCGTCGCCGTGCAGGGTCTCGGGACCATGGGCGGTGCCACGGCCCGCTTCCTCACGCGCGCGGGGCTCACCGTCGTGGCCGTCGCCGACATCAAGGGCACGATCGCCAATCCGGCGGGCCTCGACATCGAGGCGCTGCTCGCGGCACGGGACGCGTACGGCACGGTCGACCGCGCCGCGCTGCGCCCCGGCGACCGCGAACTGCCGGGCGAGGCCTGGCTGTCGGCCGAGGCGGAGGTGCTGGTGCCGGCGGCCGTGTCGTACGCGATCGACGCCACGAACCAGGGGCGGATCACGGCTCGTTGGATCGCCGAGGCGGCCAACATGCCCGTACGGCCCGAGGCGGAGGAGCTGCTGGCCGCGCGGGGCGTCACGGTGCTGCCGGACGTCGTGGTCAACTCGGCCACGAACGCCTGGTGGTGGTGGACGCTGTTCGGCGACATCGGTGCGGACGCGGACGAGGCCTTCGCCCACACGCGGCGCTCGATGCGCGCCCTGACCGACCGCACGCTCGCCCGCGCCGAGGCCGACGGAACGACGCCCCGGGCCGCCGCGCACGCCATCGCGGCGGACCGGCTGCCGGTCATCGCCGAGCGGTTCGGGTGGCACCGGTGACACCGTCACCACACGCGGGAACCTGCCGGCAAGGCCTAGGGTGACCGAGTGGCGAGAGTGCGGTTGAGCGTGGCGGAGCGGCGTGAGGAGTTGCTGCGGGCCGCCGTGGAGCAGATAGAGGCACGGGGCGTGGCCGCGGTCCGGATCGCCGATGTGGCCTCGGCGCTCGGAGTGAGCAACGCGCTGGTGCTCTATCACTTCGCCTCGAAGGAGAAGCTGGTCGCGGCGGCGTTCGCCCATGCGGCCGAGGGCGACCTGGCCCATCTGCGCAGGCTGCTCGGCCGCCGCACGACGGCACTGCGACGGCTGCGGGCGGCGGTGCGCTGGTACGCGCCGACCGGACAGGCCAAGGGCTGGCGGCTGTGGATCGAGGGCTGGGCGGCCGCGCTGCGCGAGCCGGCGCTGCAGCAGGTCACACGGGAACTGGACCGGCAGTGGAAGGCCGCCCTCGCCGAGGTCATCGCGCAGGGCGTGGCCGCGGACGAGTTCCGCTGCCCCGACCCCACCGGCACGGCCCTACGGCTCACGGCTCTCCTCGACGGGCTCGCCGTACAGCTGACCTCGTACCCGGGCGCGGTGTCACGCGCGCGTGCCCAGGAGTGGGTGGACGAGGCGCTCGCCCGCGAACTGGGGCTGGAACGGGAAGCGTTGACCGCCTCGGGGCGGTGAAGTCGCCGATCGCCGGGCACCCGGTTCACCACGACCACGACAACCTCGTCCGGTTCACCACGGCCACGACAGCCGTGGGGGCCGCGCCCCCTCGAACAGGACACGGCCCACACCGCCGAAACTCCGGCTCAAGCCACCGATTCGATCCGCATCTTGATGTCGTCCGGCGACAGCGCGCCCTTGGCCGTCACATGGTCGCCCGACGACTCCCCCCGCAGACGCCGCCCGATCCACGGCACCAGGTACTCGCGTGCCCAGTGGACGTCGTCCCGGCGGATCTCGAGGGTGCCGCGGGGCGGGAGCGGCGGCCAGGGCTGGTCGGGGTCGGCCGGGACCTCCAGGCCGAGCACCTGGCCTGCGCGCAGCGCCACGCGCGTGTGCCCCTCGGGAGACAGATGGAGCCGGTCGTCGTCCCAGGCCCGGCGGTCCTGGACGGTCTTCAGGGACCACAGGTCCAGCACCGGGCAGTCGTACCGGTCGGCAATGGCCCGCACATGACCGTTGTACGTGGCGATCTTGCCGCGCAGATGCTTCAGCACGGGCACGCCACGGGTGTCGAAGCCGGTCGTCACCATGACGGTGCCGACGGCGGAGGTGAGCCGGACGATCGCCCTCTCGAAGCGCTCGGCCACCTCGTCGGGATCGGTTCCGGGTCGGATGATGTCGTTGCCGCCCGCACAGAACGAGACCAGGTCCGGGGCCAGTTCGACGGCCTTCGGGAGCTGGTCCTCGACGATCTGGTCGAGCAGTTTGCCGCGCACGGCGAGATTGGTGTACTTGAAGTCGCCCTCGGGCCGCCGGTCCGCGAGGAGTACCGCGAACCGGTCGGCCCAGCCGACGAACGCCCCGTCGGGGCCGGGGTCGCCGACGCCCTCGGTGAAGCTGTCCCCCACCGCGACGTACGACCCGATCTCTGCTCTGCTGTCACTCTTCGAATCGCCTGCCACACCGGCATGATCCACCTTCGAATGTGACCTACGCGACCGTAAGGAGGGGTTGACGCGCGGTGAGATAAGCCACTCCTAAAGTGTTGACCAAGCCTGGAATAAGCCTCCGATCAGGGGCGTTGTGGGCTCAACCGCCACACCGAAGGCGACAGACCGAAGGCGACACGCCGAAGGCCGGACCCGGGGATCGGGGTCCGGCCTTCGGTGGCGTGTCAGGAGAGGTGTCGGCGGGGGTCAGCCGATCCCGACGCCCTTGGAGCGGAGGTAGGCGACCGGGTCCACGTCCGAGCCGTAGTCCGGCGTGGTGCGGATCTCGAAGTGCAGGTGCGGGCCGGTCACATTGCCCGTGGCGCCGGAGAGGCCTATCTGCTGCCCCGCGGTCACGCTCTGGCCGGCCGAGACGGAGAGCGAGGACAGGTGGCCGTACTGGGCGTAGTAGCCGTCGGCGAGCCGGATGACGACCTGGTTGCCGTACGCGCCGCCCCAGCCGGCGGAGACGACGGTGCCCGCACCGACGGCCTTCAGCGGGGTGCCGGTGGCGGCGAAGAAGTCGACGCCGGTGTGGTAGCCGCTCGACCACATGCTGCCCGGCACCTTGTACGCGGTGGCGACGGAGGCCGCGGAGACGGGCGCGGTGAAGCCGCCGACGGCAGTGGCGGTGTCGGCGCTCCCGGCGGCCTTGTTCGCCGTCGGGGCGGAGGACTTCGCGGCGGACGGGTCCGACGACGACTTCGAGGTCGACTTCGGGGACGAGGAAGACGAAGAGTGGGACGACTGGGACGACTTGGGGGCGCTCGTCGTGGCCTTCTTGCCGCCGATCGCGAGCTTCAGACCGGGGTGGATCAGCGACGGGTTCTCGCCGACGGCCTCGCGGTTGTCGGCGTAGAGCCGGTGCCAGCCGCCGCTGACATCCTGCTCCTCGGCGATCTTCGAAAGGTAGTCGCCGACCTTCACCGAATAGGTCCGCACGCCCGCCTTCCGCGCGGCATCCTTCTTGTCGGCGGCCTTCTTTTCGGCAAGCTTCTTCTCTGCGACCGGAAGGGACTGAACGGCCTTTTCCGAAGTGGACTGCGCGGGAGCGGCGTGGGCGCCGGTGGCCCCGAAGAGCGGGAGGGCGAGAGCGGCGCCGCCGGTTCCGGCGACGGCGATGGAGCGGGTGAGGCGCGGGGACTTCGGGCGGCGGTGCTTACCCTTCGCGGGCATGGCGAATTCCTCTCCGGCGCCTGCGAGGTGAGCTGTCGGGTGCGGGCTGGAGATGCCCGGCCGCGCCGAACGCGGCTTTACCCCTAGCCTGTTCCGGAGACCGGAACAGGCGGTTCTACCTGTGGGTCCCCCGCTCCTGCCATGGTCGGGTGAGTCGGTGCGGGCTCCGGTCGGCGGCAGGATTCGGCGTCCGTCCGGATTGGTGGCGAACGTAAGCGAGGAAGACGCACAGGAACAAGTGAGAGGTTCCGCCCGAATGCGTTCCTGTTGATCCCTTGCGGGAATTACCGGTCACCCTGAGTGAATTATGGACGCGTCGCCCGACACAAAGCCCCTTGAAAATCACGCGAATTACGTGAACATGACGGGCGACGCTCGGTCACGAATATGACGCTCCTCACGTGACACCGCTCCAGCTCCCCTTGGGTCAGAGCGAGTTGGAATGAAGGCGTCAATTCGGACAGAACCGCTAGATGCGGCGCAGTCGGATAACCGTCGCATCAAGGTCACCGCGCAATCCGGTGCGCAGTCCGTGATGCACCAATACGGCACCTCGGTGAACTTCGCCCGTTTCGCGGCATTCGTACGACGCTGTCGGGTCGAGCCCGCGCAGTCGCAGCGCCGGGACGGCCTCGCCGTGGCTCTGCGCCTGGAGCCAGGCGAGGACGACGGCCTCGTCGCCGTGCACGTACTGCACCGCGCTCAGTCCGCCCCGCGGAGGCCGCAGCCGGTACAGGTCCCCGCGCTGCACGAGGGGCCGGATCTCCTTGTAGAGCTCCACCCACTCCCGCGCCTCGGCGAGCTCCGCCTCCGTCCACTGCGCGAGGTCGCCGCCGACGCCGAGCACGCCCGCCATCGCACTCACGAACCGGAACCGCAGCGAGCTGATCCGGCCGTTGAGCTGGGTGTTCGGACTGTCGGTGACCCACGCGGCCATGACCCGCGCCGGATGGATCTGGCTGAAGCCGTGCTGGATCGCGAGCCGGTCGAGCGGGTCGGTGTTGTCGGACGTCCACACCTGGTCGGTACGGCTCAGCACGCCCAGGTCGATCCGGCCGCCACCTCCCGAGCAGGACTCGAAGGCGACGCCCGGGTGAGCGGCGCGCAGCCGGTCCAGGAGGGCGTAGAAGGCGCGCACGTGGTCCACCCAGAGCCGCTGCGGGTACGGCTCGCCGGGCCAGCCCGCGTCGGTGAAGCAGCGGTTGAAGTCCCACTTCACGTAGTCGATCGGGGCACTGGAGAGGAGCCCGTCCAGCTGGTTCCAGAGGTACTCCTGGACGTCTTCGCGCGCGAGGTTCAGTACGAGCTGATTGCGGAACTCCGTCCGCTTTCGTCCGGTCTGGTGCTGCACCCAGTCCGGGTGGGCCCGGTACAGCTCGCTGTCCGGATTGACCATTTCCGGCTCGACCCAGATGCCGAACTGCATGCCGAGCGCGTGCACGTAGTCGGCGAGCGGCTTGAGGCCGTTCGGGAAGCGGTCGGGGTTGGGCGTCCAGTCGCCGAGCCCGGCGCGGTCGCTGGTGCGCGCCCCGAACCAGCCGTCGTCGACGACGAACAGTTCGACACCGATGGCCGCCGCGCGCCGCGCGAGGGTGCCCTGCTGCTCCTCGGAGATGTCGAACTCGGTCGCCTCCCAGCAGTTGAACAGCACCGGCCGGTCCCGGTCGGCGTCAGGGATCACGTACGCGCGCTGATACGCGTGCCAGGCCCGGCTCGCGCCCCCGAAGCCGCCGTCGCTCCACAGCCCCGCGAAGACCGGCGTCACGAACGACTCCCCCGCCGCCAGCCGCAGCAGCCCCGAGTCGTCGTATCCGACCCCGCCGGTGATCTGCACGCGCGCGTCCGGCAGCTGGGCCACCGCGATCCGCCAGGACCCCGACCAGGCGAGGGCGCAGCCGTACACCTCGCCGCGCTCCTCGGTGGCGTCGGTGTCGAGCGCGACCCAGGGCAGGAGCGGATGCCCGGTGTGGCCGCGGCGGCTGCCGATGACCTTCTCACCGTAGGTGAGGGACGACTGCGTCAGCCGGGACTCCGCGGCCCAGCGTCCGTGCAGCTGCGACAGCCGCCAGTCCTCGCGGTCCGGCAGGGTCCAGGTGGCGGAGTCGGCGCGCAGCAGCTCCAGGTCGGGCCCCTGGTTGGCCAGGGTCACCCAGCGCTCCACGACGTCGTCGCGCATCCGGTAGTGCAGCGTGATGCCCAGCCCGCCGTCCCGGAACCGCAGCCGCAGCTCCTCGCCTTCGGCACCCTCCGTGCCCCCGGTTTCGTACGCCTCGAAGGTCCACTCGGTGCCGCGCCGCTCGTCGGTGCGCACGGACAGGGCCGGGCGTACGAAGCGGGGGCCGCCCTCGACCGGGTACTCCTCGCGTCCGTCGAGAGTGGACTCGAAGGGCCAGTAGTCCGGGAGGGGGCGCACGGCCAGCTCCTCGGCGTCGGCGAGCGCGATGCGCGGGCCCCAGTGGAGGTGCAGCAGTTCGTCGCCGTCGGTCAGATGGAGTGCGTAACTGCTGGTCGGCCCGGAAAGAACCCAGGTACGCCCGTGGTCGGAGATCTCCAGCATCAAGCCCTCACATATTCGAACAGGTCCCATCAAGCGGCAACATCATCACGGGCTGCGAGCCTCCGGTGCAACGCCTGTGGACAACTCATTGCCCCAGGAATCCATGTCGTATGGTCGAGAGCGCACCCCGTCGGCCACACCGCCGAGCCGCGCCGACGGGGACGACTGGGAGGAGCCCCCGTGACGCAGCAGATCCCGTCGACCGAGCCCGAGCTGGCCGGAGTCCGCAACTTCCGGGACGTGGGCGGCCTTCCGACCGTGGACGGACGGCGGGTGCGGTACGGGGTGCTGTTCCGCAGCGGGCACCTCGCGCACGCGACCGACGAGGACGCCGCCTTCCTCGGCTCCCTGGGCCTGCACACGATCTTCGACTTCCGCAACGCGGCCGACCAAAAGCTCGAGGGCCCGGACGTCGAGCTGCCGGGTGTGCGCAATGTGAACCTGCCGCTGAGCGACCCGGCGGACGGCGCCGAGTTCTGGAAGATGGTCCGCGACGGCGACATCGACCAGTTGCGGGGGATCCTCGCGGACGGCAAGGCCGCGAACCGGATGATCGACTCGTACCGCAGGATGGTCAAGGAGCGCACCGCCGAGCACTCCCAGGTGCTGCACGCGCTCGTGGAGGACAGTGTCCCCGCCCTCATGCACTGCGCGGCGGGCAAGGACCGCGCCGGCCTGTCCATCGCCGTGACGCTGCTCGCGCTCGGCGTCGAGCGCGAGGCGATCGTCGCCGACTATCTGGAGTCCAACGCCAAGCACCGCCGCTACAAGGTGCACCGCAGCAGCAGTGACGCCTCGGCCTACTCCCCCGAGGTCATGGAGCTGCTCAGCCCTCTGTTCGACGCGCGCGCCGAGTACCTGACGGCGGCCTTCGAGACGATCGAGGAGGCGTGGGGCGGTGTCGACTCCTACCTGGAGCAGGCGCTGCGCCTCACGCCGGAGGCCCGGGAGCGGCTGCGGGAGCGGTTGCTCGACTGACGCGGGCTGCCGTACGGGCAACTACTGCGCGGCCGGCTACTGCTTGGCTCCCATCTCGAACAGCAGATAGATGAAGGCCGCGAAAACGTGCCCGACGGCTATGTAGATGATGAGCCGTACCCACAGGGCGCGCGGGAACTTCTCCTCCATGTCGCTCATGGCGTCTCTCCAGGGGTGGGGCCCAGGCACAGCGTGGCCGTGGGGCTCTGCAGCAGGGTGTGGACGAACAGGAGCTCGACCCCGCCCTCGTCCTGGGCGGCGATGCGGTGCGGGGTGAGCGAGTCGAAGTGCGCGCTGTCGCCGGGCGCGAGCCGGTGCATGGTGTCCCCGAGGCGCAGCCGCAGCCGCCCCTTGAGCACGTACAGCCACTCCTCGCCGGGGTGCACACGCACGATGTCGCCCTGCGAGCCGTACGGCACATGGACGCGCAGGGCCTGCATGCCGCGGCCGGGCGCGCCCGCCTGCCAGTACGTCCAGCCGCCCGCCGCAGTCGGCTCCATATCGGCGGCGCGCACGACGGCGTCCCGGTCGGCGACCGTCTCGCCGAGCAGCTCGGAGACGGTCGTACCGTAGATACGGGCGAGGGCCAGGAGCATCGGCAGGGAGGGCTGGCGTTGTCCCGTCTCCAGGCGGGAGAGGTGGGCCGGCGACAGTCCTGCCGAGCGGGCCGCAGCCTCCAGGGTGAGGGCGGCCCGGCGGCGCAGGGCACGCAGGTGCGGGGCTACGAGGGGCATGGCACCCTCGTGTTCCGCCGAGGGCTCCGTTCCGGAAGAGCTCATGCCTCCATTCAGTCGGAGCTTTGCCTGCGCGGCAAATTTCTTGCCTGAGAGGCAAAGGCCCCGGCCCCGGCTTCCATACCGCGGCTAGCGGTTGGCGACCGCCTGCTTGATCAACGTCTTGCCGAAGTCCCACATCAGCCCGCCGCCGCTGTGCGCGTCGTCCATCACGTCCGTGAAGGCTTCGACGAACCGGTCCACCTCCCGTTCGCCGATGATCAGCGGCGGGATCAGCTTGATCACCTCCAGATGGTCCCCGGAGACCTGGGTGAGGATCCGGTGCCGCCGCAGCAGCGGTACGACGACCATCTGCGCGAACAGGCCCTTGCGCGCGGCCTGCAGCATGGTCCAGCGGCCGCGCAGCTTCAGCGAGTCGGGACGCCCGAACTCGATGCCGATCATCAGGCCACGGCCACGGACGTCGGCGAGCAGCTCGTACTTGTCGGTCAGCGCCGCGAGCCGGGACTTCAGCTGCTCCCCGGTCGCCCGCGCGTTCGCGACGATCTGCTCGTTCTCCATGACGGACAGCACGGCGAGCCCGGCCGCCATGGCCTGCGCGTTGGACCCGAAACTCGCCGAGTGGACGAGGACCCGGTCCATGGACGAGTAGACCTTCTTGAAGATCCAGTCCCTGCCGAGGGTGGCGCCCACCGGCACATACCCGCCGGAGAGCGCCTTGGCCACGCACACCAGGTCCGGCTCGACACCGTCCTCGTGCTGGTAGGCGTAGAAGTCCCCGGTCCGGCCCAGCCCCGTCTGCACCTCGTCGGCGATGAGCAGCGCCTTGTGCCTGTGCAGCAGCTCCTGGGCGGCCCGCAGATAGCCGGGCGGGGTCTCGTGCACGCCCTTGCCCTGGATCGGCTCGACGATGAGGGCGGCCACGTCGCCCTTCTTCAGCTCCCGTGCCAGGGCATCGAGATCACCGAGCGGTACGGCCGTGTCCGGCAGGAGCGGGGCGAAGCCGTCCCGGAAGCCGGACTCGCCGTTGACGGACAGCGAACCGGTGGTCAGCCCGTGGAAGGCGTGGTCGCAGTACAGGATCCGCGGTTTCCCGGTGACGAACCGCGCGAACTTCAGCGCGGTCTCCACCGCCTCGGTCCCGCTGTTGCCGAAGAACACCCGGTCCAGGTGCGGGCTGTGCGCGAGCAGCTTCTCGGCCAGCAGCCCGGGCAACGGCTGGCAGTCGAAGCGGGTGAGGTCGGCGAGGGAGGCGTCGAGGACGTCGTGCAGCGCCTTGCGGACGACGGAGTGGTGGCGCCCCAGGCCCATCACCCCGAACCCGGCGAGCATGTCCAGGTAGTCGTCGCCGTCCGCGTCCCAGAAGTACGCGCCCTCGGCCCGCTCGTAGACCTTGTCGAAGCCGATGGTGTGCAGCATGCGCGGGAGCTGGTGGTTGAGATATCTGGTGTGCAGCTCGTAGCGCTCGGCCCCGCGCTCGGCGAGGAGTCCGCCGAGGTCGAACTCCGTGGTCATTCCGCCTTCTCCTCGACTGGCACGACGGCAGGACCGTCGTGACTACGACCGCCTTGGCCGCCGTCGGCCCGCTCGGTGCCCGCCAGGGTGTCCTCGGCCTCCTTGAGGGCGAGGCTCGCGCTGATCCGTCCGGCGACCTCGACGGGCGTGAGCCCGATGTCGGCGAGCACCTCGCCCCGCTTGGCGTGCGCGAGGAACTGCTCGGGGATGCCGAACCGCCGTACGGGCACGTCGACCTCGGCGTCGGCCAGCGCCAGCGCCACGGCGGCGCCGACTCCGGACGAGCGGCTGTTGTCCTCGACGACGGCCACCAACCGGTGATCGGCGGCGAGCGGCGCGAGCGCGGGGTCGACCGGCTTGACCCACCGGGGATCGACGACGGTGCAGTTGATGCCGCGTGCCTGCAGCAGCTCGGCGGCCTGGAGGCACACCGGAGCCATCACGCCGACCGCGACGAGGAGGACGTCCGGCTCACCCGCGTCCCGGTGAAGCACGTCCAGGCCGCCCACCCGGTCGACCGCCGGGATCGACGGACCGACCGACTCCTTCGGGAACCGCACGAGGGTCGGCGCGTCGTCGACGGCCACCGCCTCCCGCAACTGCGCCCGCAGCTGGTCGGCGTCGCGCGGCGCGGCGATCCTGAGGCCCGGCACGACCTGGAGGATCGACATGTCCCACATGCCGTTGTGGGAGGGCCCGTCGGCGCCGGTGACGCCGGCCCGGTCCAGGACGAAGGTCACCCCGCACCGGTGCAGCGCGACATCCATGAGGAGCTGGTCGAAGGCCCGGTTGAGGAAGGTGGCGTACACGGCGACGACGGGGTGCAGTCCGCCCGTCGCGAGCCCCGCCGCCGACACGGCCGCGTGCTGCTCGGCGATCCCCACGTCCCACACCCGGTCCGGGAACCGCTCCGCGAACTTGCCGAGCCCGACGGGGTGCAGCATCGCCGCGGTGATCGCCACGACGTCCTCCCGCTCCTCCCCGATGCGCACGATCTCGTCGCCGAACACCGAGGTCCAGGACGGCCCGCCCGACGGTGCGAGCGGCTCGCAGGTCAGCGGGTCCATCACGCCGACGGTGTGGAAGTGGTCCTCCTCGTGGGCGAGGGCGGGTTCGTAGCCGCGCCCCTTCTCCGTGAGGCAGTGGATGAGCACGGGTCCGTGGAAGCGTTTGGCACGCCTGAGCGCGGACTCGACGGCCCCGATGTCGTGCCCGTCGATCGGGCCGACGTACTTCAGACCCAGGTCCTCGAAGAGCCCCTGCGGCGCGAACGCGTCCTTGAAGCCCTTCTTCGCGCCGTGCAGGGCCTCGTACACGGTGGTGCCGATGACGGGCGTGCGCTGCAGTACGTCCTTGCCCCAGGCCAGGACCCTCTCGTAGCTGTCGGTCGTGCGCAGGGTCGCGAGGTGGTTCGCCAGGCCCCCGATGGTCGGGGCGTACGACCGTTCGTTGTCGTTGACGACGATGATCAGCGGCCGGTTCTTGGCCGCCGCGATGTTGTTGAGCGCCTCCCAGGCCATTCCGCCGGTCAGCGCCCCGTCGCCGATCACCGCGACGACGTGCCCCTTCTCCCCCTGCACCTGACGGGCCTTGGCGAGCCCGTCGGCCCAGCCGAGCGCGGTGGAGGCGTGGCTGTTCTCGACGATGTCGTGCTCGGACTCCTCGCGCGAGGGATAGCCGGACAGGCCGCCTTTGCCGCGCAGCTTGGAAAAGTCCTGACGTCCCGTCAGAAGCTTGTGTACATAGCTCTGGTGACCGGTGTCCCAGACGATGCGGTCGACCGGCGACTCGAAGACCCGGTGGAGCGCGATGGACAGTTCCACCACCCCCAGATTGGGCCCGAGGTGTCCGCCGGTTCTGGCGACCGCGTGCACCAGGAACTCCCGGATCTCGTCGGACAGTTCACCGAGTTCCGCCTCGGACAGCGCCTTCAGGTCGCGTGGTCCCCGGATGTTCTCCAGAATCGTCACGCTCGGGCCCCCTCTCGGTCCGTGCCTTGTTTCAGCTCACAGTCACTGCCGGTTTCCCCGTGACGGTGGGGGCGCCCGATGCGGCCCCGTCCTGCTCCATCTGTTCGGCGATCTTCATCGCCTCCTCGATCAGGGTCTCGACGATCTTCGATTCGGGGACGGTCTTGACGACCTCGCCCTTCACGAAGATCTGCCCCTTGCCGTTGCCGGAGGCGACGCCGAGGTCGGCCTCGCGGGCCTCGCCGGGACCGTTGACCACACAGCCCATGACGGCTACCCGCAAGGGCACTTCCATGCCTTCCAGGCCGGCCGTGACCTCGTCGGCCAGCTTGTACACGTCGACCTGCGCACGCCCGCACGACGGACAGGAGACGATCTCCAGACGCCGCTGCCTGAGCCCCAGCGACTCCAGGATCTGGATGCCGACCTTGACCTCCTCGGCGGGCGGGGCGCTCAGGGAGACCCGGATCGTGTCGCCGATGCCCCGGGACAGCAGCGCCCCGAAGGCGACCGCCGACTTGATCGTGCCCTGGAAGGCGGGACCGGCCTCGGTCACCCCGAGGTGCAGCGGATAGTCGCACTGCTCGGCGAGCAGGCGGTAGGCGTTGACCATGACCACGGGGTCGTTGTGCTTCACCGAGATCTTGATGTCGCGGAAGTCGTGCTCCTCGAAGAGCGACGCCTCCCACAGGGCGCTCTCCACCAGCGCCTCCGGCGTCGCCTTGCCGTACTTCTGCAGCAGCCGCTTGTCGAGCGAGCCGGCGTTGACACCGATGCGGATCGGGGTGCCGTGGTCCTTGGCGGCCCGCGCGATCTCCTTGACCTTGTCGTCGAACTGCTTGATGTTGCCGGGATTGACCCGTACGGCCGCACAGCCCGCCTCGATCGCGGCGAACACGTACTTCGGCTGGAAGTGGATGTCCGCGATCACCGGGATCTGCGACTTGCGGGCGATCGTCGCGAGCGCGTCCGCGTCGTCCTGCGTCGGACAGGCGACCCGGACGATCTGGCAGCCGGAGGCCGTGAGCTCGGCGATCTGCTGGAGGGTGGCGCCGATGTCCGACGTACGCGTCGTCGTCATCGACTGCACCGACACCGGGGCACCGCCCCCGACCGCCACCGGACCGACCTGGATCCGCCGCGACACACGCCGCTCGGCGATCGGCCGGAGGGGTACCTCGGGGACGCCCAGGGAGATGGCGGTCATGACGTCACTCCCGGTTCCCGGAGACCGTCTCGCGCATGGCGCGCAGCGACTCCTTCAGCGAGCCCATGGTGGCGAGGACGGCGGTGGGCTCGTAGCCGCAGTGCGCCATGCAGTTGGCGCAGCGCGGGTCCTTGCCGCGGCCGTACTTGTCCCAGTCGGTCTCCTCGATCAGCTCGCGGTACGTCGGCACGTACCCGTCGGCCATCAGGTAGCAGGGCCGCTGCCAGCCGAAGAGCGAGTAGTTCGGGATCGCCCACGCGGTGCACGGGAAGTCGACCTTGCCCTCGAGGAAGTCGAGGAACAGCGGCGAGTGGTTGAGCCGCCAGCGGCGCCGGTTGCCGCCCGCGAAGGCCTTCTTGAACAGCTCGCGGGTCTGTTCCACACCCAGGAAGTGCTCCTGGTCGGGGGCCTTCTCGTAGGCGTATGCGGGCGAGATCATCATCTCGTCGACCTTGAGGTCGTCGTTGAGGAAGTTGAGGACCTCGACGATGGTCTGCGGGGTGTCGGTGTTGAAGAAGGTCGAGTTGGTGGTGACCCGGAAGCCGCGCCGCTTGGCCTCCTTGATCGCCTCCACGGCCTCGTCGAACACGCCCTCCTTGGCCACCGACTCGTCGTGGCGCTCGCGCAGGCCGTCGATGTGCACGGCGAAGGCGAAGTAGGGCGAAGGCTTGAACTTGTCCATCTTCTTGCGCAGCAGCAGCGCGTTGGTGCACAGGAAGACGTACTTCCGCTTGGCCACCAGCTGCCGCACGATTTCGTCGATCTGCGGGTGCATCAGCGGCTCACCGCCGGCGATGGACACCATCGGAGCGCCGGACTCGAGCACCGCTCCCACGGCCTGTGCGACGGGCATGCGTTGCTTCAGCACTCCGGCCGGGTGCTGGATCTTGCCGCAACCCTCGCACTTCAGATTGCAGGCGTACAGCGGTTCCAACTCGACGATCAGCGGAAATTTGTCCCGCCTGCGAAGCTTCTGTTCGGCCAAGTAAGTAGCGACCTTGATGGACTGACGCAGCGGCATGGCCATCTGGCTCACCTCCTGGGGAGCAGCAAAGAACGGTGCCATTCGTAGAAAGCGGGCAGGACCGAACGAAGAACACGGAAAGCCGATATTCCACCGCGCAACGTGCCGATCCGGACGAGTTCATGTTCTGGAGCGTCCACGACCACCCGGACGGCCGCAACCGGGCGCTCGCCCGTACGCACGGCGCTCAGGAGTGTGGCCGCCGACTCCATGTCGACCGCGATTGCGCCGGTCGAGAGCAGATCGGACCGTTCCTGACCACGGATGACGTGGTCGGAGCCGGTGAGGGGGCCGGTGTGGACCGTGCGGCCGGGGACGGTGCGTACAAGTTCCTTGACGAGGAGGTCGGTCCCGACGCACGGAACGGTTCCCGCCGGGTCCCGGGTCTCCTCGGCGACGACCAGATCGCCGGGGTGCATGTCCGGGGCGAGCCCGGCGCAGAAGCCCGTGGCCAGCACGGCGGCCCCGCTCAGGGCGGGATCGGCCAGGACCCGGGTGACGGAGCGCTCGGCCGCCCGCGGTCCCATGCCCGTACGGAGCACGGTGACCGGCCCCCCGGCACCGCCGCGGTCGCCGGCGCGCAGGGCGAACTGCTCGATGCCGAGCGCGCAGGCGATCAGCAGCGGGGCCGGGGCGGGCGGGGTGCTCATCAGCTCCCCTTGTGCCGGTCGGAGAAGGGTTCTCCGTGCACGTACCGGCCCAGTGCGGTGAGCGGGAACACCTGTCGGTAGAGGTGGTAGTTGATCGAGAAGTCCCACGGGAAGCCCGTCCCCGTGAAGTACGGCTCGTCCCAGGAGCCGTCCTCCAACTGGGTGGCCGCGAGCCACTCGATGCCGCGTTCGACCGCCTTGGAGTCCTTCTCCCCCGCGGCCAGCAGGGCCATCAGTGCCCATGCGGTCTGCGAGGCGGTCGAGGCGCCCTTGCCGCTCCACTCCTTGACGTACTTGTAGGAGCGCAGGTCCTCGCCCCAGCCGCCGTCGTCGTTCTGCACGGACTCCAGCCAGGCCACGGCGCGGCGGATCGCGGGGTGGGAGCCCGGGATGCCGGCGGCCACCAGGGCGGGGACGACGGATCCGGTGCCGTAGACGTAGTTGACGCCCCAGCGCCCGAACCACGAGCCGTCCGGTTCCTGTTCGGCCAGCAGCCAGCGGATGCCGCGCCGGGTGCGCGGGTCGTGGGCGAGGCCCTCGACCGCCAGCATCTCGACCACGTGCGCGGTGACGTCCGCCGACGGCGGGTCGATGACCTCACCGAAGTCGCAGAACGGCAGCCGGTTGGGGAACGGGCTGGTGTTGTCGACGTCGAAGGCGCCCCAGGCCCCGTTCTTCGACTGCATGCCGAGGTTCCAGCGCACGCCCCGGCCGATCGCCTTCTCCACCCGCTCCGGGTCGTGGTGCCTGACCCGGCGCAGCGCGAGGACGACTTCGGCGGTGTCGTCGATGTCGGGGTAGTTGTCGTTGTGGAACTCGAACGCCCAGCCGCCCGGCGGCAGCCCCGGCCGTCGTACGGCCCAGTCGCCGGGGCGGACGATCTCCTCGCCCAGCATCCAGTCCGCGGCCTTGACGAGCTGCGGATGGTCGGCGGGCAGCCCCGCGTCGACGAGCGCGATGGTGGCCAGACAGGTGTCCCACACGGGCGACTGGCAGGCCTCGATCATCCGGGCCCCGTCCTCGCGCCAGACGGCGAAGCGGTCCAGCGACGCCAGGCCCTCGCGCATCACGGGGTGCTGGAGGTCGTAGCCGAGCAGGTGCAGCGCGATGACCGAATAGACGGCCGGCGGCTGGATCCCGCCCCAGCAGCCGTCGTTCTCCTGCCGCTCGATGATCCAGCGGGCGGCACTGTTCATGGCGGCCTTGCGCAGTCCGCGCGGGGCGACCTTGCGCAGCTGGTGCAGGGCCTTGTCGAGCCGCTGGAACGCGCCGTCCCAACTGGCCACCGGAGCAAGCGGCTTGGGCGGGTTCGGCTGGTCCGGGTCGGTGTGCAGTTCGTCGAGCGGGAAGGGCGCGGGCCGTACCGGGCGCTTCGCGGAGACGATCGTCAACGGGACGATGGTCTGCCGGGCCCAGCAGCCGAAGTCGTAGATGTTGAGCGGGAACCACTTGGGGAAGTAGATGAGTTCCGGGGGGAGTTCGGGCAGGTCCTCCCACTTCCACCAGCCGAACAGGGCCAGCCAGATCCGGGTGAAGACCCGGGCGGCGGCGATGCCGCCCTGCTCTCGGATCCAGGCGGAGGCCTTCGCCATGTGCGGGGCGTCCGGCGCGTCGCCGGCCAGGCGGAGGGCGACGTACGCCTCGACGGTGGTGGAGAGCTCACCGGGGCCGCCGTAGAAGGTGCCCCAGGTGCCGTCCTCGCGCTGCTCGCCGCGGATGAAGAGGGCGGCCGCCTGTGTGGTCTTCTCGTCACGGATGCCCAGGAACTGACGGAGCAGCAGGTCCTCGGCGTCCATGGTGACGTTCGTCTCGAGGTCGCCCTTCCACCAGCCCTGGGCGTCCTGCTTCGCCAGCAGAAAGTCGGTGGCACGCCGGACCGCGCGCACGGCGGCTTCGTGGACCCCGGCCGCCCCGGGGGTTTCGGTGTCGGTGTCGCTGGCCGCGGTTGCCCGGGGCGGCAGTGCCCCGGTGCTTCCGTCGGTCGTCGCTGTCATGGCTTCCCCTTCGTGCAGTGCTCCAGGTAGTGCGTCTGCTGTGGGTCCGCCGTCGGCCGGTGCGCTTCTTCCAGCGGCACCGGCCGGCGACTACGCGAGGGCTATTCGACCGATACTGATCATCTCTTTTCGCCCGGTGGTGATCATCTCTTCCGTACGACGACGAAGTCGGCGAGCGCCGTGAACTGCGCCCGCACCTGCTCGGGCATGTCGACGGCGTCGAGGGCCTCGACGGCGATGGTGTGCTGACGGCGTGCCTCTTCTGCGGTCCACTCGCGGCCGCCGGCCTCCTCGATGAGGGCGGCGCGGGCGGCGAACTCCTCCTCGGAGAAGTTCTCGAAGTCGCTGCTCTTGGCGTCGGCGGCGAGGATCTCGCCGAGCCGCTCGGAGGCGGACCCGCCCGCCGCGAGCGCGGCCACGACCGGCAGGGACTTCTTGCGCTGGCGCAGGTCGCTCCAGGTCTGCTTGCCGGTGGAGACCGGGTCGCCCCAGATGCCGAGGAGGTCGTCGACGGCCTGGAAGGCGAGGCCCAGGTGGTAGCCGTACTTCTCCAGGGTGTCGGCGGTGCGGTCGTCCGCTCCGCCGAGCACGGCACCGATGGAGCTGGCGCAGGCGAGCAGGGCGCCGGTCTTGTTGCCCTCCATCTCCAGGCACTCCTCGACGCTGACGCGGTCGCGGTGCTCGTAGGAGATGTCCTGCGCCTGACCGTCGATCAGAGCGCGGGTGGCGGTGGTCAGCCGGCGGGTGGCGCGGCCCGCCTCGACCGTGCCGAGCTCCAGCAGCACCTCGTTGGCCAGCGCGAACAGGGCGTCGCCGACGAGGATGGCCTGGGCGGGGCCGTGCACCTTCCAGACCGTGTCGCGGTGACGGCGCTGCTCGTCGCCGTCCATCAGGTCGTCGTGCAGCAGGGAGAAGTTGTGGACGAGTTCGACGGCGACGGCGCCGGGGATGCCGACCTCGGGCGCGGCACCGGTGACCTCGGCGGACAGCACCGCGAGGGCGGGGCGTACGGCCTTGCCGCCGTCGCCGGCCGTGGGGTTGCCGTCGGCGTCGATCCAGCCGAAGTGGTAGGCGGAAACGGTGTCCATGGGAGGGGCCAGGCGGTCGATCGCCGCCCGCAGTACCGGTGTGGCCAGGGTCCTCCCGCGCTCCAGGAGCGCGGTCACGTCCACCGCGGTCTCTCGAGCGGCCTTCTCGGCCGGGGGCACAGTGGGCACAGTCTCTCCTCTTGTTGCGGTACCGGGGGTGCGGGGGCCTGCCGCCGTGTGCTGGTTCAGCATCACGCCGCCTCCTCGACGTCGAAGAGGTGGCTGGGGCGGGGCCGGCCCAGGGCGCTCAGCGCGGCACCGGCCGCACTCACGCCGCTGCGGACCGCACTCTCCATGGTCGCGGGCCACCCTGTGGCGGTCCACGCTCCGGCCAGGTAGAGGCCGGGTGCCTTGGTACGGGCGCCGGGCCGCAGCCGCCCGACGCCGGGAGTGGGAGCGAACGTCGCGGTGCGCTCCCGGGTCACGAAGAAGTCCTTCACATCCGCGCCGCGCGCCCTGGGCAGGAGGCGCTCCAGCTCGGGCAGATACCGCTCGCGCAGGGCGGCGACGGGCTCGTCGATCTCGTCCTGCGCGGCCGACTGGGACAGGGCGAGGTACTGCCCGTCGCGCAGCCCGGAGGCGTCGGTCCGGTCGAAGACCCACTGCACGGGGGTGCCGAGCGCGGCGAAGAACGGCCGGCTGAGCACCTTGCGGTCGTACACGACATGGACGTTGAGGATCGGCGCGGTGCCGATCTCCAGCAGCTGCTCGGGAGCGTCGAGGGCGCCGGCGGGCAGCAGGTCGTACGCCTCGCGCTGCGCCACGGCGAGCACGACGGCGTCCGTGTGGAGCGTCTCGCCGGGAACCTGGACGCTCCACCGTCCGTTCTCCGCAGGGGAGATGGAGGTGACGCGTGTACGGACCTCGATACGGACGCCCGCCGAGTCGAGCGCCTTGCGGGCCAGCCGGTCGTGCAGGTCGCCCAGCGGGACGCGCGCCCAGCCGATGTCGGCCGCGCCCGGGTCGGACAGCAGACCGGTCTTGAACACCATCGCGGCGAGCCCCAGCGAGGCGTCGCCCGCGACCGCGTTGAGGGTGGCGACCCCGACCAGGTCCCACAGGGCCTCGACGGCCCGCGCCGACTGACCGTGCGCGGCCAGCCAGCTGCCGAAGTCCTGGGTGTCCAGGGCCGGATCGGCGAGGTCGAGCCCCTTGAGCGCGAGCGCGGCACGTCCGACCTTGGCGCGATCGGCGAGTGACAGATGCGGATACGTCGCCAGGCTCCGGCCCAGGTGCAGGGGCACGGGCAGCGCGTCGCGCCGCAGCCTGCCGAGCCGTCGCCCCTCGGGCCGCGCCACGTCGAGTACGGGCACGTCGAGACGATCCTGCAGCGGCGCCAGCGCCGCCCCCTCGATCCGGTCGAGGAACCAGCGGTAGGCGGTGCAGCAGCGCAGATACACGTGCTGGCCGTTGTCGACGGTGAGTTCGCCGCGCTGGAAGGAGAAGGCCAGGCCACCGAGTCTCGGCCTGCCCTCGATCAGGGTGACGCGCACTCCGGCGTCGGCGAGCGCGAGCGCGGCGGTGATGCCGGCGAGGCCACCGCCGATCACGACGGCGTCCCGCCCGGAACCGCCGGGGATGTCCGCGAGCGCCTCTTCGGGCCGCATGCCGTCGGTCATCGTGCACCCTCCCCTGCGCGACCGTCGTGCCGGTGCTTGAACGCTGCACGGCCGGTCGTCTCAGTCAGGGACGCGGACAGGCCGCGGAGGGTTGCCCGCCGCTTTTCGCCGGTGGCATCACCTTGGACCGGAATGTCCATCAGGCACGCCTCCTGACGGTACGGCGATTCATGTGCCGGGTGTCCAGACCGCTCAGGCCGCGTACGGCGACGTACGCCTTCTCGCGTCCGGGCAGTGAGACACGGCCGCGCAGCACGGCCTCCGGATCGCGCTCGATACGGTCGAGGAGGCGGCGGTAGATCCCGGCCATGGCGGCGACACAGGCGCCGCTGCGCCGGTCGAGCATGGGGAGCAGCCGGTACCCCTCGGCGAAAAGAGCGCGGGCCCGACGCACTTCGAAGTGCACGAGGCCCGCGAAGTCGGAGCCCTCCGGTGGTGTCGGCCCGCTGAAGCCGGTGGAGCAGCCGAATTTGGCGAGGTCGTCGGAGGGCAGATAGGTGCGTCCTCCTTCGGCGTCCTCGCGAACGTCCCGGAGGATGTTGGTGAGTTGCAGTGCCAGCCCGAGCGTGTCGGCGTACTCGGGCGCGCGCTCGGCGCCGCGTGCCCCCGGTTCCGTGCCGAACACGCCGAGCGAGAGCCGCCCGATGGCGCCCGCCACGCAGCGGCAGTAGACCTTCAGGTCGTCCCAGGTCTCGTAGGTCTCGCCGCGCACGTCCATCAGGACACCGTCGATGAGCTCGTCCAGGCCGCCGAGCGGGACCGGGAAGGTGTCGGCGGCATGGGCGAGGGCGACGGCCACGGGGTCGATGTCGTCCTCGTCGACCGCCCCGTCGCGGATCCGGGTCAGCAGCTCCCGGGTGTCCTCGAGTCTGGCGACCTTGACCTCGTCGGTCAGCGCGCCGTCGCCGATGTCGTCGACGCGGCGCGAGAACGCGTACAGCGCCGACATCGCGCGGCGCTTGGGCGTGGGCAGCAGTCGGATGCCGTAGGCGAAGTTACGGGCCTGTTGTCCGGTGACGGCCTCGCAGTAGCTGTAGGCGGCGAGTACCGGTGCGGACGCGTGTGGTGCAGACTCCACGGTCCGGATCACCCCTCTCCTCGCAGAGTCACGCCCACCTCGCGCAGCAACTGGAGCTTGCTGGCCTTGGGCGGGCCGGGAAGTACGTCGTATTCGGCGGCGGCGATCGCACGGATCGCCGCTCTTCCCCCCGCCACGAAGCCTGCGAGCAGCAGCTTGAGCCTGCCGTGGACGCTACCCACCAGGGGGGTGCCTTCATTCAGGAGGTGCTGGGCACGTTCGGCTTCGTATGCAACCAGGGCACGCACCGATGCGCCCGCTGTTTTCGCCGCGAGATCGGTTTCGTCCACGTGAAAGCGCTTCATGTCCGCGGATGGCAGATAGATCCGGTCACGGCCGAGGTCCTCGGCGACATCCTGGAGGTGCTCGACGATCTGCAGCGCCGTGCACACCGCGTCGGAGCGGCGGATCCGCTCGGGGGTCTCGGTGCCGGTGACGGCGAGGACGAGACGGCCGACGGGGTTGGCGGACAGTTCGCAGTAGGCAAGGAGATCGTCGTAGGTCTCGTACCGCCCGACGAGCTGATCCTGGCGGTTGGCGGCGATCAGGCCGAGGAAGGGCTCGGGGGTCAGCGAGCGGCGGCGGACGGTCGACTGGAGGCGGCGCAGCAGGGGGTGACGCGGGGTGCCGTCGAAGACCCGGCGCAGGTCGGTCTCGAAGGCGTCCAGGAGGACCAGGCGGTCCTCGGCGCCCTCGGCCGACACGCCGAGCAGGCGGGCGTCGGCACCGCCGGGAGCGAGATCGCCGTCGCCGATGTCGTCGACGAGGCGGGCGAAGCCGTAGACGGCCATGAGGTCGGCGCGCCAGGCCCTGGGCAGGAAGAACGGCGCCACGGGGAAGTTCTCCGCGGCGGCCTTGTCGAGCGTGCCGCGCTCTGGGTCACCCGCGCGTGCGCCGGTTCCCGTCACCGCGGACTGCCCGGGGCGCGGACGGCACAGGCTGCTGCGTTGAGCTGGGGAGTTTCCGTAGCCATTGCCGTCACATCTCCCGTTCTACACCGCCGACCCAATGCATACTATTTCGGACACGCCGCCCGGCCCTCCGCGCCGCAGCCCGGAGAGGGGGGTGTCGCGCCTTATCGCCCCACTTGCCGCGTTTCGGCACCGGTACAGCTTACGTTGTACAACGAGGCGGGGCCTGTGCGGGTGTCCTGCACATCACAACAACACACCGATTGGTGTCAAGATTCCTGACGCCAGCCGGAGTTGACGTTTCCTTTGCAGACGCGGGCCCCGCCGAAGCAGTTCCGGCGGGGCCGTGGGAAGCGGGCTGGGCCGCGCGGCCCATGTCCGGGTGGACTACTTGCCCGTGAACTTCTCGTACTCCTTGAGGACCTCGTCCGTCGGTCCGTCCATGCGCAGCTCGCCGCGTTCCAGCCACAGGACGCGGTCGCAGGTGTCGCGGATCGACTTGTTGTTGTGGCTGACGAGGAAGACGGTGCCGGCTTCCTTGCGCAGCTCGCGGATGCGGTCCTCGGAGCGCTTCTGGAACTTGCGGTCGCCGGTGGCCAGCGCCTCGTCGATCATGAGGACGTCGTGATCCTTGGCGGCGGCGATGGAGAAGCGCAGGCGGGCCGCCATGCCGGAGGAGTACGTGCGCATCGGCAGGGTGATGAAGTCGCCCTTCTCGTTGATGCCGGAGAAGTCGACGATCTCCTGGTAGCGCTCCTTGATCTCCTCGCGGGACATGCCCATGGCGAGGCCGCCCAATATGACGTTGCGTTCGCCGGTGAGGTCGTTCATCAGGGCCGCGTTCACCCCGAGCAGGGAGGGCTGGCCGTCGGTGTAGACCTTGCCCTTCTCGGGCGGGAGCAGGCCGGCGATGGCGCGCAGCAGGGTCGACTTGCCGGAGCCGTTCGAGCCGATCAGGCCGATGGCCTCACCGCGGTAGGCGACGAAGGAGACCCCGCGGACGGCATGCACCTTGCGTACGCCGCGTTCCGCATCGTCGGAGCCCCTCTTGAGGATGCGGCTGAGGGCCGCGGTGGCGCTGCCCTTGCCGGTCTTGGCGCCGTTGACGCGGTAGACGATGTGCAGCTCGTCGGCGATGACGGTGGGGATGCGGGCATCCGTCTTCTGCTCAGCCACGGCCGTACCTCTCCTCCGCCTTCCAGAAGTACACGAAGCCGCCCACGGCGGTCAGCACGGCCCAGCCGAGCGCGGCCGCCCAGACGTGGTGGGGGAGGTTCTCACGGCCGTAGCCGTCGATGAGGGCGAAGCGCATCAGGTCCATGTAGATGGCGGCCGGGTTCCACTGCAGGACGGTGGCGATCCAGTCCGGCTTGTCCGCCAGCATGATCGGGATGGAGAACATCACGCCGGACGCGTACATCCACGTACGCATCACGAAGGGCATCAGCTGGGCCAGGTCCGGGGTCTTGGCGCCCGCACGGGCCATGATCAGGGCGAGGCCGGTGTTGAAGAGGAACTGCAGCACCAGCACCGGCACGATCAGCAGCCAGGACATGCTCGGGTAGCTGCCGAAGCCGACCGCCACGAGGAACAGCACGATCATCGAGAACAGCAGCTGCTGGAGCTGCTGGAGCGCGAAGGAGATCGGCAGCGAGGCACGCGGGAAGTGCAGGGCGCGGACCAGGCCGAGGTTGCCGGAGATCGCGCGTACGCCCGCCATGACCGAGCTCTGCGTGAAGGTGAACACGAACACACCTGTCACCAGGAACGGGATGTACACCTCCTTCGGCATGTGCTTACTGGCGCCCAGGATGACGCCGAAGATGAAGAAGTACACCGCCGCGTTCAGCAGCGGCGTCGCCACCTGCCACAGCTGACCGAGCTTCGCCTGGCTGTACTGTGCGGTCAGCTTCGCCCGCGAGAACGCGAGGATGAAGTGCCGCCGGTCCCAGAGCTGGCGGACGTACTCGAACAGCGAGGGGCGGGCACCGCTCACGGACAGCCCGTACTTGGCGGCCAGCTGCGCCGCCGTGAGGCCTTCGTCGGGTGACGGAGGCGCGCTCACCGCGACGGAGCCGTCGTGCGTTGTCTCACTCACCAGTTGAAACTTTCGTCTTCGAGATGCGCAGCCTGTGCGGGCATGGCATGAACCGTGGTGCCCGGGTGCGGCCCGGTCACTCTCAGGGTCGACCTTGTCAGATGACGGGAGGTCGGCCCAGTCGAGTCAGCCGCCACACCGTACGCCACTTCATGGGCTTGCGGGGACCGCACGGGGTGGTCCAGCCTTCCCGGAATCCGCCGAACCATGCCTTCAGGGCAGGGCGTGACGGGCGCCGGACGAGGGTGAGCAGCATCCACACGCCCAGATAGACCGGGACGAGGAGCGCGGGGAGGTTGCGGCGGGCCAGCCAGACGCGGTTGCGGGCGACCATGCGGTGGTAGACCGCGTGCCGCGAGGGCGCGGTCGTCGGGTGGTACAGCACCATGTCGGACCGGTAGTCGATCATCCAGCCCGCGTCGAGGGCCCGCCATGCCAGGTCGGTTTCCTCGTGGGCGTAGAAGAATTCGTCCGGCAGCCCGCCGACTTCGGCGAAGACCTGGGTACGGACGGCGTTGGCGCCGCCGAGGAAGGTGGTGACCCGGGAGGAGCGCATCGGGTCGGAGGCGCGCAGCCGGGGGACGTGGCGGCGCTGGGTGACGCCGGTGTCCGGGTCGGCGATGCGGAAGCTGATGATGCCGAGCTTCGGGTCGGCCGCGAAGGCCTGCCGGCACAGCTCGGCCGTGTCGTGGTGGGCGAGGAGGCCGTCGTCGTCGAGGAAGAGCAATATGTCGACATCGCGGCCGCTGGGGCCGAAGGCTTCGATGCCGACATTGCGGCCGCCGGGTATGCCGAGGTTCTCGGGCAGCTCGATCGTGCGGACGCCTTCGGGGACGTCCGGGACCGGTGAGCCGTTGCCGACCACGACCACCTCGACGCGGTCGCCGTCCTGCTTGGCGACCGAGTCGAGGAGGGCCCGAAGCTCGTCGGGGCGGTTGCCCATGGTGATGATGACCGCGCCGACCTTCGGCGCGGCTGCCGCTGAAGAGTCCATGCCGCTCACTTCAGCCTGCTCGAGGCGAGGATGGACACCAGGTGCAGCAGGGTCTGCAGCAGCGCGATGCCGGCCAGCACCGCGACGCCGAGCCGGGAGAAGAACAGGTCGCCGCGGACCTGGTCGGCGATCGCGAGGACCAGGATCAGCAGCGACGCCTCGATGCCGAGGATCAGACGGTGGAACTTGAGCATGGCGGCGGCCTTGCGGGCCAGGGCCATTCCGGAGGAGCGCATCTCGGACGCCGCCTCCTGCACGGGCGGCTTGCCGGCCTGGTGCCGGGCGACGCCGACCAGGTCGGTCTCGGCCTTGATCAGGATCGCGCCGAGTGCGGCGAGGGTGCCGAGGAAGGCCCAGAGCCAGTCGATACGGCCGCTGCCCCACAGGTCGGCGGCGCGCAGGCCGAAGCCGACGAGCACCGCGGCGTCGGTGAGGTAGGCGCCGACCCGGTCCAGGTAGACGCCGTTCAGCGAGTACTGCTTCTTCCAGCGGGCGATCTCGCCGTCGACGCAGTCCAGCAGCAGGTACATCTGGACGCACACCACGCCGAGCACGGCGCCCGGGATCCCCGGCACGAGGAGTGCCGGGGCCGCGAGCACGCCGAAGACGGTCATCAGGTACGTGAGCTGGTTGGGCGTGACCCTGGTGTTCACCAGGTAGCGGTCGACCCGCAGGGACACCTCACGCATGTAGAGGCGTCCCATCCAGTGCTCACCGCTGCGCCTGTCCTTCACCCCCGCGGGGTGAACGACGGGGCGGAGTTCAGCTACCGATGGCCTTGACATAGTCGGCGTAGATGTCCTTGATCTGGTCGGTTGTCAGGTCGAGGTGTTCGAGGATCGTGTATCGGCCGGGCCGGGTCTGGGGAGCGAACTCCACGGCGCGGACGAACTCGTCGTCCGTGAAGCCGATCTCCTCCGGCAGAACCGGCAGCCCGTGCCGACGCAGCACCTCGGCCATGTAGGCCGACTCCTCGTGGGCCCCGCGCAGGTACATCGCGAAGGCCGCGCCCAGTCCGCACTGCTCGCCGTGGGCGGCGGCGCGCTTGGGGAACAGCAGGTCGAAGGCGTGGTTGATCTCGTGGCAGGCGCCGGAGGACGGACGGGAGTCACCCGACACCGACATGGCGATCCCGGTGAGCACCAGCGACTCGGCCAGGACCTGCAGGAAGCCGTCGTCGCCGACGCCGCCCGGGTGCCTGAGCACCGCCTCGCCCGCCTGGCGGGCCATGGCGGCGGCGAGGCCGTCGATCTTCTCGCCGTTGACGCGGTTGGAAAGCTCCCAGTCCGCGACCGCCGAGATGTTGGAGATGGCGTCACCGATGCCGGAGCGCACGAAGCGCACGGGAGCCTCGCGGATCACGTTGAGGTCGATGACGACCGCGATCGGGTTCGGCACACCGTACGAGCCGCGGCCCGCGTCGTTGTCGAGGGTGGCGACCGGCGAGCACAGACCGTCGTGCGCGAGGTTGGTGGCGACGGCGACCAGGGGGAGGCCGACGCGTGCCGCCGCGAACTTGGCACAGTCGATGATCTTGCCACCGCCGAGCCCGACGACCGCGTCGTAGTGGCCCGCCTTTATGTCGCTCGCCAGCCGGACCGCGTCGTCGATGGTGCCGCCGCCGACCTCGTACCAGGTCGCCCCGGGCAGCGTCGGTTCGAGCCGCGCGCGCAGCCGCGCACCCGAGCCGCCGCTCACCGCGATGGCGAGCTTTCCGGAGTGCGAGATGCGCTCGTCGGCGAGCACACAGGCCAGGTCGTCGAGGGCACCCGGGCGGATGTCCACGACGACGGGCGAGGGAATCAGCCGGGTCAGTACTGGCACGCGATCTCCCGTCCGCGGGCGAGATCGTCGTGGTTGTCGATCTCCACCCACTTGACGTCGCCGATCGGCGCCACGTCGATGCGGAAGCCGCGGTTCACGAGCTCCTGGTAGCCGTGCTCGTAGAACTGCTGCGGGTCCGTCTCCCAGACGGTCTTCAGGGCGTCGGCCAGCTCGGGGGCGGCGTCGCCCTCGATGAGGGTGACGCCGATGTACTCGCCGGTGGCCTCGGCGGGGTCCATCAGCTTGGTGATCTTCGTCATGCCCTTCTCGGGGTCGACGACGACCTTCATCTCCTCGTCGGCCAGGTGCTTGACCGTGTCCAGGGCGAGGATGATCTTCTTGCCGTCGCCGCGGGCGGCGAGCAGCGTCTTCTCGACGGAGACCGGGTGGACGGTGTCGCCGTTGGCGAGGATCACACCGTCCTTGAGGGCGTCACGGCCGCACCACAGGGAGTAGGCGTTGTTCCACTCCTCGGCCTTGTCGTTGTCGATGAGGGTGAGCTTGAGCCCGTACTTCTGCTCCAGGGCTTCCTTGCGCGCGTACACGGCCTCCTTGCGGTAGCCGACGATGATCGCGACCTCGGTCAGCCCGATCTCGGCGAAGTTGCCGAGGGTCAGGTCGAGAACCGTGGGTTCGCCCTCTATGCCCGCGGGTCCCACCGGCACCAGAGCCTTGGGAAGGCTGTCGGTGTAGGGACGCAGACGCCGTCCGGCGCCGGCCGCCAGCACGAGGCCGATCATGCGGGTTCTCCTTCATCGTGTACGGCGGGCGCCCCAGCGGACACCCAGAAGCGGATGCTCTCGACGAGCACCACCAGGGCCACGGCCACGGCGAGAGCCGTGAGCGCGACCGTGAACTGCGAGGCGGAGAGCACCGCGGCGAGGACGGTGACGAGCAGCGTCCGTCCTTCGTGCCCCCCGATGGCGCGCACCAGCCAGGCCGGGGGCGCTCCGGCGTTGCCGCGGATGCGGTACACCGTGTCGTAGTGATGGTAGGCGACGGCCGCCACCAGCCCGAAAGCCGCAGGAAGGGCTCCGTTCACGTCCGCTTTGGCCGCGAGGATCAGGACGGTGCCGTATTCGGCGGCGCGGAACAAGGGCGGGACGAGCCAGTCGAGAGCGCCCTTGAGGGGGCGGGCGGCGGCGGCCACGGCGGAGAGGGCCACGTAGAAGACGGCGACCAGGGCGGGCAGCCGGTTGCCGTACGGGGCGAAGGCGACGGTGAGCAGGATCGCGCCGGTGGCCGACAGCGCCGCGACCAGCGGGGTCCGCAGGGGCAGCGCGACACGGCCGAGTCCCTCGGCGAGCGGGCCGGTGTCCGTGAGGTCCCTCAGCGCCTGAGCCGCCCGGTCGGTCCGCTGCGCCTTGCGGGTCACCGACCGCAGGACCCGTCCCGCCGTGGTGTACGTCGCCGCGAAGGCACAGCCGATGAGCAGCGCGTAGAAGGTGATACGGGGCGTGGTGACCGCCGTGAGTACCGCGATCATCGCCCAGCGCTCGCCGATCGGCAGCACGATCATGCGCCGCACCCACACCGTCCAGCCGACGCTGTCGAGCTTGTCGGACAGGGCGGCCGTGGGGCTGGTGTTGGCGGTCGCGTCGTGGTTGGCCTCGTTGAAGGAGAAGTCGACGACGTGCCGGCAGGTCTGGAGGATCATCGCGCCGAGGGCGAGGGCCCATACGTCGTCGCCGCCCCGCGCGGCTCCCAGCGCGAGGCCGGCGTAGTAGGCGTACTCCTTGGCCCGGTCGAAGGTGGCGTCCAGCCAGGCGCCGAGGGTGGAGTACTGCAGGGAGTAGCGGGCGAGCTGGCCGTCGGTGCAGTCCAGGACGAACGACGCGATCAGCAGGACGCCGGCCGCGACGAAGCCGCCGCGGGTGCCGGTGGCCGCGCAGGCGGCCGCGATGAGCGCGGTGAGCAGGGAGGCGGTGGTGACCTGGTTCGGGGTCAGGCCCCGCCGCGCGCACCAGCGGGCGATGTAGCGGGAGTACGGGCTGATGAAGAAGGTCGTGAAGAAGCCGTCCCGGGACTTCACGGCCGACTTCAGGCGTACGGCCTCGTCGTCGACGGCGGCGACGGCCTGCCGTGCCTCGTTGCGGGTCTGGGGGTCGGCCGGGACGGCGGCGACCAGGCTGCCGAGCTCGGGACGGTGGACGTCGGTGCCGTCGGCGTCGAGCGCGGTGACGAGGCGGTCGGCGAGGCTGTCCACCAGGGTCGTGCCGGCGCCTGCCGAATGCTCCCTGGCCATCGCGCGGGTCAGGGCCTGGCGGCCGGCCGGCTGCGCGGTCACGGCACCCGGGATCGCGGCGAGCGGGAAGCGCGGGTCGGTGAGGCCGAGGCGCAGCGCGTGCACGTGGCCGACGAAGCGGGCGTCGACCAGGGCGACCCGCTGGTCGCCGGGCACCTGGGCGAGGAGCGTCTCGGCGTCGGCCGGGTCGGCGGCGACCCGCACGTCGTAGCCGAGGGACCGCAGATCGCCCTCGATCGACGATCCGGGGACCGGCTGACCGGTGAGGATGGCGGTCGACAAACCGAACTCACTCCCTGGGTGCCGGCGTGTCCGCGCCGGTCATGTGCATGTGTGGGGGCGCCCGTTGCCTGGGGCGCGGGCGGCATGTCGGCAGAGGCTATCGGATGGTTGAGGGCCGGCGTTCACCACCCGTTTGGCGGAGCGATCAACGTGGTTTGCCCAGAGCTTTGCCGCGATCATCATCGGGGATCCCGGGGCCGGCTCACAAACTCGTACTCACAGACGGGGACATCGGGGACATTGGTTCCACCGCTGATGCTTCGGCATAGGGTGGGCGACCATGACATGGCTGATCACAGGCGGAGCCGGCTACATCGGGGCACATGTGGCGCGGGCCATGACCGACGCCGGGGAGCGGGTCCTCGTTCTGGACGACCTCTCGGCCGGCGTGCCCGCTCGGCTCCCGGCGGACGTCCCGCTCGTCGAGGGCTCGTCGCTGGACGGTGCCCTGATGAAGCGGGTGCTGGCCGAGCACGCGGTGACGGGTGTGGTGCACCTCGCCGCGCGCAAGCAGGTCGGTGAGTCGGTGGAGCAGCCGACGCGCTACTACCGGGAGAACGTGGGCGGTCTGGCCACGCTCCTGGATGCGGTCGCCGAGGCCGGGATCAAGCGCTTCGTGTTCTCGTCGTCCGCCGCCGTCTACGGCAGCCCGGACGTGGATCTCATCACGGAGGACACGGCGTGTGCGCCGGTGAACCCGTACGGCGAGACCAAGCTCGCCGGGGAGTGGCTGGTGCGGGCGGCGGGACAGGCACACGGAATCTCCACCGTCTGTCTGCGCTATTTCAACGTCGCCGGGGCGGCCGCACCCGAGCTGGCGGACACGGGCGTCTTCAACATCGTCCCGATGGTCTTCGACCGGCTCACCCGCGACGAGGCCCCGCGGATCTTCGGTGACGACTATCCGACACCGGACGGCACCTGTATCCGTGACTACATCCATGTCGCCGACCTCGCCGAGGCACACCTGGCGGCCGCGCGGCGGCTGACCGCGGCGGACGCGAGCGGTGATCTGACGGTCAACATCGGTCGCGGCGAGGGCGTCTCCGTGCGGGAGCTGATCACGGTCATCGGCGAGGTCACCGGCGACCGGCGACCGGCCGTCGTCGAGGCCCGGCGTCCCGGGGACGCCCCGCGCGCGGTCGCCTCGGCCGCACTGGCCGCCGGGGAGCTCGGCTGGACGGCTCGGCACGGGGTACCCGAGATGGTCGAGTCGGCATGGCGGGGGTGGCGGCTGCACCACGGCGGCTGATCCTGCGCGGTGCCCTGACCTGCGCATCGTTTCCGCAGGTCAGGGCAGATGACAACGGTGTTCACTGCCGCGTTGCCCGATACCCCCCACCCGTAGTTCACTGTGCTCCCGGACCGATGTTCCGATCGTCTACGGACCGCAGAAGGGCGGCTATCCATGGGGGCTGGGCACGATCACGGGCACGCGCACGCGCATGGGCCCACGACCGGTACGGCGGCGGCCGCCTACCGCGGCAGACTGCGGGTGGCGCTGTCGATCACGCTCGGCGTCATGGTGGTCGAGATCGTCGGTGGTGTGGTCGCCGACTCGCTCGCCCTGATCGCGGACGCGGCGCACATGGCGACGGACGCACTGGGCCTGGGCATGGCCCTGCTCGCCATCCACTTCGCGAACCGCCCGCCCAGCATGACGCGCACCTTCGGCTACGCCCGCGCGGAGATCCTCGCCGCGCTCGCCAACTGCCTGCTGCTGCTCGGCGTCGGCGGCTATGTGCTCTACGAGGCGATCCAGCGGTTCCTCACGCCCGCGGACACCGAGGGCGGCTTGATGATCGTGTTCGGTGCGATCGGCCTGGTCGCGAACATGATCTCCCTGACGCTGCTGATGCGGGGCCAGAAGGAGAGCCTGAACGTGCGCGGCGCCTTCCTGGAGGTGGCCGCGGACGCGCTGGGCTCGCTCGCGGTGCTGATCTCGGCGGCGGTGATCCTGGCCACCGGCTGGCAGACCGCCGACCCGATCGCCTCGCTGATCATCGGCCTGATGATCGTGCCGCGCACCTTCAAGCTGCTGCGCGAGACCCTCGACGTGCTGCTGGAGTCCGCCCCCAAGGACGTCGACATGGCTCAGGTCCGGGCCCACATACTCGCCCTGGACGGTGTCGAGGACGTCCACGACCTGCACGCCTGGACGATCACGTCCGGCATGCCGGTGCTGTCTGCGCACGTGGTGGTGCGCTCCGACGTCCTGAACGCCATCGGCCACGAGAAGATGCTGCACGAGCTCCAGGGGTGCCTGGGTCACCACTTCGACGTGGAGCACTGCACCTTCCAGCTGGAGCCGGTCGGGCACGCCGAGCACGAGGCCCGGCTCTGTCACTGAAACAACCGTACGGTCCGACAAAACGCCAGTACGGACGGAATGCAGCGATCCGGTGGTCGGTCGCGTCCTCACCCTCACATCGCCCCCGCGGACGGTTCCGTGCCCGCCGCGCCGGGCACGATCAACTGCCGGGAGTGCCGGATTCGTACGGCACACTTGGGGCGCGAAGACCGATGTGAAGGATGGGTATGCCGATCACACCTGCCACCGCGACGCACACTCCGTCGAACGGCGCCGCAGACGCGATTTTGCTGGAACTGGTCGACGAGGACGGCGTCACGATCGGCACCGCGGAGAAGCTCGCCGCCCATCAGCCGCCGGGGCAGCTGCACCGCGCCTTCTCGGTGTTCCTGTTCGACGAGCACGGCCGGCTGCTGCTCCAGCAGCGGGCGCTCGGCAAGTACCACTCCCCCGGCGTGTGGTCCAACACCTGCTGCGGTCACCCCTACCCCGGCGAGGCTCCCTTCGCGGCCGCCGCCCGGCGCACGCACGAGGAGCTGGGCGTCTCACCCTCGCTGCTCGCCGAGGCGGGCACGGTCCGCTACAACCACCCGGACCCGGAGTCGGGCCTGGTGGAGCAGGAGTACAACCACCTCTTCGTCGGCCTGGTCCAGTCCCCGCTGCGGCCGGACCCGGAAGAGGTCGGCGAGACGGCCTTCGTGACGTCCGCCGAGCTGGCGGAGCGCCACGCGAAGGACACCTTCTCCGCCTGGTTCATGACAGTGCTCGACGCCGCCCGCCCCGCGATCAGGGAACTGACGGGCCCGTCGGCCGGCTGGTGACACGCCCTCGGCCGGGCCCTACGGCACGTGCACGGGTTTGAGCGGGACGGCGGCCCAGATCACCTTGCCCCCGCTCGCCGTGTGTTCGACGTCGCACACGCCGCCCGCCTCCCGCGTGACCTCGCGCACCAGAAGCAGACCGCGGCCGCCGGTCCGGCCGTGGTCCGCCTCCAGGGCGGTCGGACGGTAGGGGTGGTTGTCCTCCACGGACACCCGCAGCCACTCGGCGCCGACGGCGACCTCCACGGCGAGCGTCGGCGACAGCAGCGCCGCGTGCCGGACGGCGTTCGTGACCAGCTCGGAAACGATCAGCAGCACTCCCTGAACCAGGTCGTCCGGGGCCGGCACGCCCTGGCGGTACAGCAGGTCCCGTACGGCGTGCCGGGCCTGCGGGACCGAGGCTTCGACGGCGGGAGCGGTGAACCGCCACACGCCCTCGTACGGCAGGGGATTCGGCGGCTGCTGACCGAGGGGTTCGTCCGCGCCGCCTGCTGGGCGTGGGCCGGACCCGCGCCCGTGGTTCTCCATCGTCCGGTCGCCACCCTCGCGCTCGATTGTCACCACACGTCGAGTGTTGGTAACGCGCAGGTCCGGACCGTAGAACTGAACACAAGTCAGCAGATATCGAACGTTTCTGATCGTTGGCGTATGACACCGTCAGATGGGGGACCACTCCTGTCGCGCTCGTGCCGACTTGGAGAACTATTCGGGTTGTACGGGTTTGGCGGGCGTCCGCCTGCCCTGCGCCCGGCACCGGGCGGTACTCCCTGATCGGCCGTTGGACGTGGGCGGATAGCATCCGGCGCATGGAGCCCCAGCTACTGCACAGCGTCACCGACTCGGTCGCCACCGTCGTCATCCATCATCCGGCCAAGCGCAACGCGATGACGGCCGCGATGTGGCGGGCGCTGCCGCCGTTGCTCGGCACGCTGGCCGCCGACCCTGCCGTACGCGCGCTGGTGCTGACCGGTGCGGGCGGGACGTTCTGCGCGGGCGCCGACATCTCCACGCTCCAGGGGTCGCCCGAGGAGGCGCAGGGGCTGGCCGTGGCGGCCGAGGAGGCGCTGGCCGCCTTCCCGAAGCCGACGCTGGCGGCGGTCCGGGGGCACTGTGTGGGCGGCGGGTCGCAGCTGGCGGCGGCGTGTGATCTGCGGTTCGCCGAGGAGGGGTCGCTGTTCGGGGTGACGCCGGCGAAGCTCGGGATCGTGTATCCGGCGTCCTCCACCCGGCGGTTGGTGGCACTGGTGGGACCCGCCACCACCAAGTACCTGCTGTACTCGGGCGAGTTGATCGACGCGGAGCGGGCGCTGCGTACGGGACTGGTGGACGAGGTGCTGCCGGAGGGCGAACTCGACAAGCGAGTCCTGGAGTTCGCCCGGATCCTGGTGTCCCGTTCGCAGCTGACGCAGGCCGCGGCGAAGGAGTTCGCGAACGGCCGCACGGACCGGGACGCGTACTGGAACGAGCAGGCGCGCGGCAGCGGCGACACCACGGAGGGGGTCGCCGCGTTCCTGGAGCGCCGTCAGCCGCGGTTCACGTGGTCGGTTCCTGGCCGAGGATGAACCGGCTCATGGAGCGGATCAGCTCGACGACGTCCGCGGGCGCCTTCTGCGGGGCCCCGGCGTCGTAGGGGGGCTGCGGGTCGTACTCGATTCCCAGCTGTACGGCCTGGGCGACGAAGTCGCCCGCGATGTGGCCGAGCAGCGCGAGCCCCATGTCGATGCCGGAGGAGACGCCGGCCGCGGTGACGTACTTACCGTCGGTGACCACCCGCTCTCCCGTAGGCTCGGCACCGAACTTCCTCAGTTCGTCGAGGGCGAGCCAGTGCGAGGTCGCGCGGCGCCCTTCCAGGAGGCCTGCCGCGCCCAGCAGCAGGGAGCCGGTGCACACGGACGTCGTCCAGGTACTGGTGGCGTCGGCGGCGCGGATCCAGTCGAGGAGGGCCTTGTTCTCCATCTGCGGGGTCTGTCCGGGGCCGCCGGGGACCACCAGGACGTCCGGGCTCGGCACCTCGGCGAGGGTCCTGTCGGCGATCAGCGAGAGGTGCCCGCTGTCGGCGCGGACGGGGCCGGTCTCCTCGGCGACGAAGACGACCTCGGAGTCCGGCAGGCGGCCGAGGGTCTCGTACGGTCCGACGGCGTCGAGGGCGGTGAAGCGGTCGTAGAGGACGATCGCGAACTGCATGGTTCCCCCTTGGAACGGTTACGGGTGCATCGGTTGTGGATGGGTCGGCTGCGGGTGTTCAGTGGGCGGCGGGCGCCGGGCGGAAGCGGCGCCGGTACTCGGCCGGGGCCGCGCCGAGGGTTCTGACGAAGGCGCGACGCATCGCCTCCGGGGTGCCGTAGCCGCTGGCACGGGAGATCTCCTCGACGCCGTCGCCGGTGTCCTCCAGGAGGCGGCGGGCGTGTTCGAGGCGGACCCGGTCGACATATCGGCCCGGGGTCATGCCGGTCTCGGTCTGGAAGGCGCGGGCGAAGTGGCGCGGCGAGAGGCTCGCGCGGGCGGCGAGCGCCTCGACCGTGAGATCGGCGTCGGGGTGTTCGGTGATCCAGCGCTGCACTTCCCTCAAGGGCTCCCGCTGGGCGGTCTGGGCGGCGAGCTGGGCGCTGAACTGGGCCTGGTTTCCTGGCCGGCGCAGGAAGACGACCAGGTGGCGGGCTATCGCGAGGGCCACGTCCCGGCCCAGGTCCTCCTCGACCAGGGCGAGGGCGAGGTCGATGCCCGAGGTCACGCCGGCGGAGGTGGCGACCTGTCCGTCGCGTACGTAGATGGGGTCCGGGTCGACCTCGACGGCCGGGTGGTCGCGGGCGAGCTTGTCGCAGTAGGCCCAGTGGGTCGTGGCACGGCGCCCGTCGAGCAGGCCCGCCGCGGCGAGCAGGATGGCGCCGGTACAGACGGAGACCAGGCGCTCGGCACGGGGGCCGTGCTCGCGCAGCCAGTCGGTGAGGGCGGGGTGCGGTTGGCGTGTGCCTTGACCGCCGGGGACGACGAGGGTGTGCGGATCGGGAGCGTCGGGGAGGGCCTGGTGCGGTACGACGGTCAGGCCGCCGGATGTCCGTACCGGACGGCCGTCGAGAGAGGCCGTGCGGATGCGATAGGTGCCCGGGGTGTGCTGCTCCGCGCCCGCGAAGACCTCCAGCGGTCCGGTGACATCGAGGCTCTGCACGTCGTCGAAGAGGACGAAGAGAACGGTTCGCTGCGCCATGCCATCGATTCTTCGGGAGGGGACGGATGGCGGCAATGACGAAGACCCCACCTTTTCTGCCATGCCGCGCGCACGACAGATGAACGTACCAAGCGGTTGGTAACCTGCCCGCCATGACTACTGCCGCCCTTGAGCCCCGCGCCGGCCGCCGCTGCCAGAACGCGCTCAACACCCTTCATGCGACGTCCTACTTCGCCCCCGAGCTGGGGCAGGAACTGGGCGCCCTCGGGATCACGCATCCCAGGGCCGTCAATTTCGCGGTGCGGGCGGCCGCGCTGGGGCCGGTCGGTGCGGGGGCGGTGACGGCGACGTTCTACAACTACAAGTACGACCTGGTGGCGCGGCATGTCCCCGCGGTCTGGGCGATCGCCTCGCCCGAGGACGTGCTGGCGGCACGCGCGCGTGCGGTCGACGCGGCGCTGCGGCGGCTGCTCGGTGCGGAGGCGGTGACGTCCGCGGAGATGGCGGAGGCAGCGCGGCTCGCGCTGCGGGCCGCGGAGGCGTGTTCTCGCGGCGCCCGGCCGCTGTACTCGGCACACGCGGACCTCCCGGTGCCCGAGGAGCCGCATCTGGCGTATTTCCACGCGGCCACGCTGCTGCGCGAGCACCGGGGTGACGGCCACCTCGCCGTGCTGATGTCGGCGGGGCTCGACGGCCTGGAGGCCGTGGTCACGCACACCGCGACCGGTAAGGGCATGACGCCGAAGTGGGTGTCCGCCACGCGTGGCTGGACTGAGGACGACTGGAGCGCGGCGGCCGGACGACTGCGTGAGCGCGGGCTGCTGGACGATTCGGGGGAACTGACGCCGGAGGGGATCGCGCTGCGTGAGGAGATCGAGTCCGAGACGGACCGGTTGGACCGGGCGCCGTACGAGCACCTCGGGGCGGAGGGCGTCGCGCGGCTGACGGAACTCGGTGCGGGGTTCGCGCGGGCGGCGGCGTTCGCCGGGGCGTTTCCGGCGGACCTGATCGGCAGGGGCTGACCCTCAGCAGGGCGGTTTCTCACCCCGCGGCCCCTGCCCGTCCCCCGAAATGCCGCCCCGCATGCCCTGACCGAGTCGCGGTACCCGGACCTCGACTGCTCACAGCAACCAGCAGAGGAAAGGGAAACCACGTGTTCCGTGCAATCGCAGACGTATTGCGCCAGATCGGCGGCGCCATCGCCACCGTCGTGACGTTGCCGTTCCGGGCACTCGCCCGGCTTTTCGGTGGTGCCTCCGGCAGTACGCGCAGCCGCAGGGTCTGATTCCGTACCCCGCGACCGGCCGGGGTTGCCGCCCTGAGCCCCGGTTGTCGGTGTCACCTGCCACAATTGCCGCGCAACCTCAGTGAGAAAGCGGGACGGGATCGTGACGACACCCCTCGTAGGGTCCATCGAAGGCAGGATCGCCGCGGAGCTCGGCGTACGGGAGCGGCAGGTGAAGGCTGCCGTGGAGCTGCTCGACGGCGGTTCGACGGTGCCTTTCATCGCCCGCTACCGCAAGGAAGCGACCGAGATGCTCGACGACGCGCAGCTGCGCACGATCGAGGAGCGGCTGCGCTACCTGCGGGAGCTGGAGGAGCGGCGGACGGCGATCCTCGAGTCGGTGCGCGAACAGGGCAAGCTGACCGAGGAGCTGGAGGCGCAGATCCGCGGCGCCGAGACCAAGGCGCGGCTCGAGGACATCTATCTGCCCTACAAGCCCAAGCGCAGGACCAAGGCGCAGATCGCACGCGAGGCGGGACTGGAGCCGCTCGCCGAGGGGCTGCTCGGTGACCCGACGGTCGAGCCTCTCGCCGCTGCGGCCGCCTTCGTCGACGCCGACAAGGGCGTCGCCGACCCGCAGGCGGCCCTCGACGGCGCCCGGGCGATCCTCACCGAGCGGTTCTCGGAGGACGCCGACCTCATCGGCGAGCTGCGCGAGCGCATGTGGGTGCGCGGGCGGCTGGCCGCCAAGGTGCGGGAGGGCAAGGAGGAGGCGGGCGCGAAGTTCGCCGACTACTTCGACTTCGCCGAGCCGTTCACGGAGCTTCCCTCGCACCGGATCCTCGCCATGCTCCGCGGTGAGAAGGAAGAGGTGCTCGATCTCGTTCTGGAGCCGGAGGAGCCCACCGACGGGCCCTCGTCGTACGAGGGCATCGTCGCCGCCAGGTTCGGGATCGCCGACCGCGGCCGCCCCGCCGACAAGTGGCTGACGGACACGGTCCGCTGGGCCTGGCGGACGCGGATCCTGGTTCACCTCGGCATCGACCTGCGCCTGCGTCTGCGCACGGCCGCCGAGGACGAGGCCGTCGGCGTCTTCGCCGCCAACCTCCGCGACCTGCTGCTCGCCGCCCCGGCCGGCACACGCGCGACGCTCGGCCTGGACCCGGGCTTCCGTACGGGCGTGAAGGTCGCCGTCGTCGACGCCACCGGCAAGGTGGTGGCCACCGACGTGATCTACCCGCACGTCCCGGCCAACAAGTGGGACGAGGCCATCGCCAAGCTGGCGCGGCTGGCGAAGGAGCACGCGGTCGAGCTGGTCGCGATCGGCAACGGCACGGCGTCCCGCGAGACGGACAAGCTCGCCGGTGAACTCATCACGAAGCACCCGGAGTTGAAGCTCACCAAGGTGATGGTCTCCGAGGCCGGCGCCTCGGTGTACTCGGCCTCGGCCTTCGCCTCGCAGGAGCTGCCCGACATGGACGTGTCGCTGCGCGGCGCGGTGTCCATCGCCCGCCGGCTGCAGGACCCGCTGGCCGAGCTGGTGAAGATCGACCCGAAGTCGATCGGTGTCGGCCAGTACCAGCACGACCTGTCCGAGGTGAAGCTGTCGCGCTCGCTGGACGCGGTGGTGGAGGACTGTGTGAACGGCGTCGGCGTCGACGTCAACACGGCCTCCGCGCCCCTGCTCGCGCGCGTCTCCGGCGTCACCTCCGGGCTCGCCGAGAACATCGTGGCCCACCGGGACGCCAACGGCCCGTTCACGTCCCGCTCGCAGCTGAAGAACGTGGCGCGGCTCGGCCCGAAGGCCTACGAGCAGTGCGCGGGCTTCCTGCGCATCCGCGGCGGCGACGACCCGCTGGACGCCTCCAGCGTGCACCCGGAGGCGTATCCGGTGGTGCGGCGGATGGTGAAGACCTCCGGTCAGGAGGTGGCCTCCCTCATCGGCAACACGGGTGTGCTGCGCTCGCTGAAGCCGCAGGAGTTCGTGGACGAGACGTTCGGTCTGCCGACCGTGACCGACATCCTCAAGGAGCTGGAGAAGCCCGGCCGCGACCCGCGTCCGGCCTTCAAGACGGCCACCTTCAAGGAGGGCGTCGAGAAGATCTCCGACCTGGCGTCCGGGATGGTCCTGGAGGGCGTCGTGACGAACGTGGCGGCGTTCGGTGCGTTCGTGGACATCGGCGTCCACCAGGACGGGCTGGTGCACGTCTCCGCGATGTCGAAGACGTTCGTCAAGGACCCGCGGGACGTGGTGAAGCCCGGTGACATCGTCAAGGTGAAGGTCCTCGACGTCGACATCCCGCGCAAGCGGATCTCACTCACGCTGCGGCTCGACGACGAGGCGGCCCCGCAGGGCCAGCAGGGCGGTGGCGGCGGCGAGCGCCGGCAGCGCGGCGGGCGGCCCCCGCAGCAGCGTCAGGGGCGCGGCGGCGGTGGCGGTGGCGGCTCGCGTCAGGCGCCCGCGCCCGCCAACAGCGCGATGGCCGACGCGCTGCGGCGCGCCGGTCTGCTCGACCCGAAGAACGGGCGGCGCTGAGGCATCCCGGGCCCGGGCTCTCCGGCACGGCGGGAGAGCCCGGCCCGGTCCGCCCGTAAGGTGGCGGCATGCCGACCACACGCGTCATCACCTGGGACGTCACCGCGAGCCGGGGGTACGAGACCGCCTGGGTCGAGCTCGGCGACGGGGCGCTGCGGGCACGCGGCCGGGCCGTCGGTACCGTCCCCGAGCCGTACTGGATCACCTACGGCCTCGACACGGCCGACGGCTTCGTGACCCGTCGGCTGACGGTGACGGCCGAGTCGGCGGGCGGCACCCGCACCCTCGACCTGCGGCACGACGGCGAGGGCAGGTGGACGGCGGACGGAGAGCGGCTGCCGGAGGTCGACGGCGCCCTCGACTGCGACCTCGGTCTGTGCCCGCTCACCAACACCATGCCGGTGCTGCGCCACGGGCTCCACCAGGCCCCCGGCGAGCGCGCGTTCCTCATGGCCTGGGTGTCGGTGCCCGACCTGACCGTGCAGCCGTCCCGGCAGACGTACACGCATCTGGGGCTCGGGCGCGTCCGCTACGCCTCGGGTGACTTCCGCAGCGAGCTGGAGCTGGACGCGGAGGGCTGCGTGGTCGACTATCCGCAGCTCGCCACCCGCCTGAGGTGAACCCGCTCAGTGGTGGTGCCCGTACACGGCCGCCCGAGTGCCGGCGCGGGCGCAGGCCTCGTCGGCCAGGGCCCGCGCCTGGGCCGCTTCCGCCTGCCGGCCCGCCGACTCCAGTGCCAGGGCGAGGTTGGAGCCGGTCAGCCCGGTCGCGTACCAGTTGTCGTACTCCTGGCGGATGCGGAGCGACCCCTGCAGGGCCGTGACCGCTTCGTCCGTGCGGCCCACCGCGTACAGGGCCCAGCCGAGGCTGTTGAGGGAGTCGCCGTGGAAGATGCGGTCGTGCTCCCGGTGGAGTGCGCACGCCCGGCGGAAGGCGTCGGCCGCCTCGGTGTGACGGCCTGCCGCGTCCAGAGCCAGCCCGATGTTGTGCTGGGCGCGGCCCTCGTTCCACTGGTCGCCGAGGGCCCGGAAGCGGTCCCGGGCGTCCAGGTGGGTGGCGAGGGCGAGGTCGAAGTGCCCGGATCTGCGCTGGGCGAGGCCGAGGTTGTTCCAGGCCATGCCCTCACCGGTCGGGTCGGCGGTGCGGTGGAAGAGGTGCGCCGCCCGGATGAGGGGTTCGAGGGCTTCGACGGGCCGTCCGCCGCGTGACAGGGCGTTGCCCAGGTGATTGCAGGCGGTGGCCTCGGCCCGCTCGTGGCCCAGCCGGTGGGCCAGGGCGCGGGCCGTGCGGCTGACGGTGATCCAGTCCTCGAAGAAGCGGCGCCAGCGCAGGTAGCCGGCGAGGTGCAGGGCGAGGCCCACGCGGGCCTGAGGGTCGTCCTCGTCGGGCCACTGAACGGCGGCGACGAGGTTCGTGCGCTCCCGGTCGAACCAGGCGAGGGCGGTGTCCCGGCGCGCGACGGCGGCCGGGGACGGGTCGTGGACCGGCGAGGGGAGGTGACGGTCGCTGAGTGCGGCCTGCCGGTGGTAGTGCTCCCGAGCCCGGGCCCGCGCGGTCCGCGCCGCGGCGGCGAGGGGCGGGTCGGCGGCGGCGCGGGCGGACGCGTAGCTGCGGACGAGGTCGTGGATGCGCCAGCGTTCGGGCCCTTCGTCGTCGGGCTCCTCGCACGTCATGAGATGGGCGCAGGCCAGGTCGTCGAGCACGTCCAGCGCCACCGGTCCGTCCAGGTCGGTGATCACCGTCACCGTGTCCGTGTCGTAGTCCGCGCAGGGGACCTGGGCCAGCAGGCACAGGGCCCGGGCCCGGTCGGCGGGCAGGCGGCGCATGGAGGCCTCGAACACGGGGGCCATGGCCAGCGGCCTGCCGTACTGGTCGACGCCCCGGCTGCGGAGTGTGTCGGTGAGATGGGCCGCCGACCCCAGCTCCTCGACCAGGGACGCGACGCGACCGCGGGAGCGGCGGTGGCGCAGAAGCGCGGCCGCGATCTGCAGCGCCAGCGGCATGTGTTCGCACAGTTTCGTCAGTTCGCCCACCGACTCGGCCTGCCGCTCCAGCCGGTCGTCCTCGACGCCGCGCAGGCGCAGCGCCTCGGTGACGAGCGCGGCGGAATCCCTGGGGCACAGCGGGCCGAGCGGCAGCTCCCGGGCGGGCAGCGAAGGGTGGGACTCACGTGAGGTGAAGACGACACAGTGGCCGTCGCTGCCGGGCAGCAGCGGCGGGAGCTGACCGGGTTCGCAGACGTTGTCGAAGAGCAGCAGCACCCGTCTGCCCTGATCGGCGAGCGTGGCCAGCCGGCTGCGGTACAGGGCGTGCTGATCGACCTCTTCGGAGGGCAGGTGGGCGCCACCGACTCCGAGGGCGTAGAGCAGGGAGGCGACGGCCTGCGCGGGCGTGACAGGGGTGTCGTCGTACCCCGCCAGGTCGAGGAAGAGGATCCCGCCGGAGAACCAGCCGTCGCGCCGCGCGCTGTGCGCGGCCTGCAGGGCGAGCGCCGTCTTGCCGATGCCGCCCAGCCCGGTCACGGCCCACAGGACCGACGACTCGGTGGCCGGGGTGCCGTCGGGCGGTCGTAAGCCCCGCAGCAGCGCGGCGAGTTCACGTTCACGGCCGGTGAAGCCGACGGGGGCGGCCGGCAGGGCTGACAGCACATTCGGTTCGTACGAGGAAGAGTCGTCGTCGGCGCCCACCGACACCGGGCCGTGGAAGTGGCTGCCCCGGAAGTCGACGTGATCCTGGTACGTGAGCGGGCCCTTGGGCCCTTCCTCCCCTGTCGGCACCCGACCCTCCCCCACCGGTGCTTTGACGGCGCCCTACGGTAGGGCATCCCGGGTCGGGGCGATACGCGATCGGGCGATTCCGGTGCCTAACGCTCCGTCACCTTGCCGTCCGCCACTTCCAGGCGCCTGGTCACCCGGACCGCGTCCAGCATGCGCCGGTCGTGGGTGACGAGGAGGAGGGTGCCCTCGTAGGAGTCGAGGGCCGACTCCAGCTGTTCGATGGCGGGCAGGTCGAGGTGGTTCGTCGGCTCGTCGAGGACGAGGAGGTTGACTCCGCGGCCCTGGAGCAACGCGAGGGCGGCGCGGGTGCGTTCGCCCGGGGAGAGGGTGGCGGCCGGGCGCAGGACGTGGCCGGACCTCAGGCCGAACTTGGCGAGCAGGGTGCGGACCTCCACCGGCTCGGTGTCGGGGACCGCCGCGTGGAAGGCGTCGAGCAGGGACTCGGGGCCGTGGAACAGCCCCCGGGCCTGGTCGACCTCGCCGACCTGGACGCCCGGGCCGAGTGCGGTGTGTCCGGAGTCGAGCGGGACACGGCCGAGCAGGGCGCCGAGCAGGGTGGACTTTCCGGCGCCGTTGGCTCCGGTGACCGCGACCCGGTCCGCCCAGTCGATCTGCAGGGACACCGGTCCGAAGGTGAAGTCGCCGCGCCGGACCTCGGCGTCGCGGAGCGCGGCGACGACCGCGCCGGAGCGCGGGGCCGACGCGATCTCCATGCGCAGTTCCCACTCCTTGCGCGGCTCCTCGACGACCTCCAGGCGCTCGATCATGCGCTGGGTCTGGCGGGCCTTCGCGGCCTGCTTCTCGCTGGCCTCGCTGCGGAACTTGCGGCCGATCTTGTCGTTGTCGTTGCCCGCCTTGCGCCGGGCGTTCTTGACGCCCTTGTCCATCCAGGAACGCTGCATCTGCGCCCGGTCCTGGAGGGCGGCCTTCTTGTCGGCGTACTCCTCGTAGTCGTCGCGGGCGTGCCGGCGGGCCACCTCGCGTTCCTCCAGGTAGGCCTCGTAACCGCCGCCGTAGAGGTTGATCTGCCGCTGGGCGAGGTCGAGTTCGAGGACCTTGGTGACCGTGCGGGTGAGGAACTCGCGGTCGTGACTGACGACGACGGTGCCGGCGCGCAGGCCGCCGACGAAGCGTTCCAGGCGCTCCAGGCCGTCGAGGTCGAGGTCGTTCGTCGGCTCGTCGAGCAGGAAGACGTCGTAGCGGGACAGCAGGAGGGAGGCGAGGCCCGCTCGGGCCGCCTGACCGCCCGAGAGAGACCTCATCGGCTGGTCGAGACCGACCGTGAGGCCCAGGGAGTCGGCCACCTCCTCGGCCCGCTCGTCCAGGTCCGCGCCGCCGAGGTTAAGCCAGCGGTCCAGGCTCGTCGCGTACGCGTCGTCCGCGCCCGGCGCCCCGTCGACCAGCGCCTGTGTCGCCTCGTCCATCGCCCGCTGTGCCTCGGCGACGCCGGTACGCCGGGCCAGGAACTCCCGCACCGTCTCACCGGGCCGGCGCTCCGGCTCCTGCGGCAGATGCCCGACGGTAGCCGTGGGCGGAGACAGCCGCACCTCGCCCTCCTCCGGCGCGACCAGCCCGGCGAGCAGCCTGAGCAACGTGGACTTGCCCGCCCCGTTGGCCCCGACCAGGCCGATCACGTCTCCGGGCGCGACAACGAGTTCGAGCCCACTGAACAGGGAGCGGTCACCGTGTCCGGCGGCGAGGTTCTTGACGACGAGTGTGGCGGTCACAAGGGGCGATCCTAATGGGCGGAACAGATCGGACGCGCCGGGGTTTACGGCGCATGGGATCGCCGGTGTGGGCTACGCCCCTAAGGGGCGCGGGGCTGTGTCGATATGCGGCTCCGCCGCGCGGGCGCGACCAGCCACAACGCACCCGCAGAACGCGAGACGGCATATCGCGGCACCCACCCCCGTCACGGCACCCCCAGCGGAGCGACCAGCACACTCCCCGCCGTCCGCGCCACCACGAACGCCTCCCCCTTGACCGCCTTCGCATCCAGCGCGATGCGGTGCCGGCCCGGTTCCAGGATGCCGTCGAAGACCTCGTGGGTGTGGGTGCGGTACAGCCGGTCGAGGCGGTACGCCGTGACGCGGACCCGGCAGGACGAGGTGACCTCGACGCCCGCCTCCCCGTCGGCGGCCACCAGGCGGGTCAGCCGGCGCTGCTCGACCGGGCTGCGGTCCAGGGCGTGTTCGATCTGGGCGACGAGCAGCGGCACGATCGGCGCGAGGCCGTCGACGTACGCCACGTCGACTCCGGCGTCCGCGAAGGCGCGGCGTACGGCGGCGCGCTGCTCCTCGCCGATCGCGCGGCCGAAGGCGACGGCGCCGTAGGTGCGCAGTTCGTCGGCGGGGACGTCGCCCACGTCGTGGGTGATGTCGGCGCCGATGCCGATGGTGCGCAGGGCGGCGGCGAGCTTGGCGAGGAGGGCGACGCGGGCGCCGATGAGGAGCACTCGGCGGCGGACGGCCGGCGTCCCGGCGTCGCCGTCGAGCAGGGAGCCGAGCGCCGCGCGGTACTCGGCGGCGCGGAAGCGGAAGGGCCCGATGCCGTGGTAGCCGTTGAGTTCGAGGTCGGCGTGTTCGTCGGTCTGCCAGGCGAAGTCCCGCCAGATGTAGTCGTCGCCGTCCTTGCCGATGACCGCGGTGACGGCACCGCAGGCGAGGTCGGCGCACTCGGGGCAGCCGTAGATGACGTACCGGCCGCCTGGAAGGGGGGCTTCCGCCTCCAGGAGCAGGCCGCGGACCTGTGCGGTGAAGATGGCGGGCGGGACGTCGGAGGCGAGCGGGGAGACGGCGTCGAGGTCGGAGAGCTGGAACAGCAGCGGGCGTCCGTCGACGATGAAGTCCACGAAGTCCCGGTGCACCTGGTAGTCACCGTTGGCGAGGACGCCACCGGCACGCATCGCCGGTGCCAGGCCGAAGGTCGCGTACTCGGCAGACATGCAGTGAGTATTCCCGGCCCGGGACCGAAATGAGCGCGGCATGACATATTCCGCTTCGTCCCGGCTTGGGTACGACTAACCGGTGTGCGCGGCGGGCGGCCGAGCCGCTGTGCCCGGCCGCCCGCGCACGCCCGCACTCAGCAGTCGGTGTCGGGCTCACCCACCGTGATGTGATACGGCGCCCGCTCGTCGAGGAGCAACGGGACGAGGGCGCGCAGGGATTGGCGGAGCGGGACCAGGGTGCCGGCGGCGGTCGCCTTCGACTTGACTCCGTGGAGGGCGAGTTCGTCCTTCACCCGCCTGTACTGGTCGGCGGTGAGCCGGTACCCGCAGGGCGGGTCCTGGATCACCTCGGCGGGTTCGGCCGGGTCGTTGTCGGCGCCGCCGAGGTAGACGGGACCGGTGTCGGCCCAGCCGGCCAGCCGGGCCCTGCCGGTGGCCGCCTCGACCTGCCGGCGACGCTCGTCGGCGAAGTCGAACAGGCCGCCCAGTGCGGCGAGTTGGGAGGTGACACGGCGGCGGTTGTTGAGGGCTTCGTCCGCCTTCTCGGCGTCCGTGAGCGGATCGACCCGGCTCTCGATCAGCAGGCCGACCGAGTGCTTGACGCCGGACATGTTCCGCAGGATGCGTTCCTGGCCGTCGCCGGCGACCTGCCGGATCGGTTCGCCGGTCTCCGGGTCGGTCCAGATGCCGTATGTGCCGGTCGAGTGACCGGCGCTCGTCGCGGCGGGGCGTACGTACGCCCCGGACAGGGCCTGCGCCTCGTCGTGGACGTGGGCGTCCGTGTTGAGGTTGCGCGGCCACAGGTCGAACAGGTCCTTGTCGTAGTACGGGGGTGTGGCGCCGTACTCGTGCAGGTCGTAGACGACATCGGGGCGATGGTCCCGGACGACCGCGGCCATGGCACGGCCCTCGGCGGTCTGCAGGGCGATGTGGTCGCGGTTGATGTCCACGCCGTCGCTGTTGCCGCGGGTGTCGGCGGCCCGGCCGTCGGGGTTGGCGGTGGGCACGACCAGCAGGGTGGTGCGCTCCAGGAAGCGCCGGGTCTGCCGGTCGTTCGCGTAGGCCAGGTCGCGGATGGTGGACAGGCAGGCCTCGCGGCCGGAGGGCTCGTCGCCGTGCTGGCTGCACACGAGGAGCACCTTGTTCGGGGCGGGGCTGGTGCCGATCCGTACGAGCTGGAGCGGACGGCCCTGTTGCGTCGTCCCGATGCGGGCGACGGAGACCCGGTCGCTCGCCCTGTCCACGGCCGCGAGGAAGTCCTGCTCCTCGGACTGCCCCGTCCATCTGGCGCCGTTGGACTCCTCGAAGCCGGTGCGCGGCGGGGAGTCGGCGGCGTGGGCGGGGACGGTCACGAGGGATGCGGCCAGGGCCGCCGCCGTCAGGGTGAGGGTTCGGGCGCGGGTCACTGGCCTCCCTCCGGGACGCGGGTCAGGGTCCGCGGGTGGGTCACGCCGTCGAGGGGGGTGGCCTCGGGCGTGCCGTACGCGGAGCCGGCGGTGGCGCGGGCGAACGCGGCGGCGCCACCGACCAGCGGGACCCGGGCCTTCGTACGGGACAGGTCGAGCGTCAGCGCGGGTGTGCCGGCCGGCGGGTCGATGAGGTCCTTGTCCGTACCCGCGACGATCAGCGCCAGACGGTGGCCGGCCGGGACGACATGATCGGTGGCGGCCAGGTCGAGCGTGATCGTGTACGGCTTACCCGGGGTGAGCGGCACACCCTTCAGGTCGGAGGCGTAATTACCCAGGTCGGCCCATCCGCGGCTGACGACCGTGTAGTCGACGGCGGTGGTCTTGGCCTTCGTCTCCTTGAAGCAGGCGCTGTCGCCGGTGGTGCTCGCGCCCCAGCAGGTGCGGTCGGTGAGCGTGGTGATGCCCTCACCGCTCGTCGCGTAGTCGCGGATGGTGTCGGGGCCGAGGTCGACCAGGACGGCGGAGAGGTGGGCCGTCGAGGTGGTCGGGGTCGCGGTGACGGTGACCTTCGAGGAGCCGGACAGGCGCAGGTCGCGGCTGAGCGGCTTGGTCACGAAGCCCGCCTTGTCGGGGGTGGGCCGGTCGATGTGGGCGGCCCAGTCGGTCTCGCTGTGCTGCGGGTCGTCGGTGAAGGTCTCGGCGCCCTTGCCCTTGGTCAGGCCGAGGGTGCCGACGCCTGCCTCGGTGCCCTGGGCCGGGCGCAGGGTGGTCGTGGCGGTGCCGATCGGGGGCCAGGCCTGGGAGGTGACCCACTGGTCGGGGTGGCGCTCGATGTCGGCCATGGGCTCGCGGTCGATGCCGTTGTCGTAGCCGAGGAGTTCGTGGTCGAACCAGCGGTGCAGGGTGTCGACCCATGCGGCGCGGCGGAAGTCGAAGGGGTCGACGTGGCCGGTCTGGGAGAGCCAGATCTTGCGCTCGACGCCGTTCCTGCCCAGCGCGTCCCACCACTGACCGACGTGCTTCATACGGACGTTGAGGTCCTGCATGCCGTGGATCAGGAAGACGCTCGCCCTGACCTTGCGGGCGTCCTTCACGTAGTCGCGCTCGGTCCACAGCGGCGTCCAGTCGCCGGTGCGCGGGGCCCCGTCGACGAGCATCTGCTGGACGGCGCCGCACTTGGCGCGCGCGTCGGGGCTGTCGACGTAGTCCGAGAGCCAGTCGGGGCCGGAGTCGTACAGCGGGGCGCCCTGCTGGAAGTAGTAGTCGTACCAGGAGGAGATGGCGCTGATCGGCACGATGGTCTTCAGGCCCTCGACCCCAGTGGCCGCGACGCCGTTGGCGATGGTGCCGTCCCAGCTTTTGCCGATCATGCCGGTGTGGCCGTTGGTCCACGTCGCTGTGGCCTTGGTGGTGCCGGTGCGGGTCGTGTACGCCTTGGCGCGGCCGTTGAGCCAGTCGACGACGGCCTTCGCGGACAGGACGTCGGAACGGCCGCCGACGTCCACGCAGCCGTCGGAGCGGTTGGTGCCCGCGAGGTCGACGCCGACGAAGGCGTAGCCGCGGGGCACGAAGTAGTTGTCGTAGAACAGCGGCATCTGGACGACGTCGCCGTCCGCGTCGTACGTCTTCTTCTGGCTCTCGTTGCCGCGCCCGCAGCAGGAGTAGTAGGGGCTGGCGTCCATGATGACGGGTACCTTGCGGCCCTGCGCGGCGGGTTCCCGGGGCCGGACGATGTCGACGGCTACGCGGTCGCTCTTTCCGTCGCGGTCGTGGTCGAGCCCGGTGTCCACCCATACGGCCTCGCGGATGGCGTTCTCGTACGAGTAGACGGGTCTGCTCTCCCGCGGGGCGGCGTGCGCCGAGGCGGGTGAGAGGAACGCGGCCATCAGGGCGGCGACGGCCGCTGTCGCGAGCGGTCTCCAGATCGTGAAGCGCATGCGTTTCGGCATGCGCGGACGGTACATCGATCAACTCCTGTGCAGAAGGGGGCGGCTGATGGCGTGTGAGATCGCATGTGGCCGAAAGACGTCACCCGGGCGGGTCGGTTCATGTCGGCCGAATGGCGATCGTGTGACAGGGGTGGTCATGGACACATCGGAGACGCAGGTGGTGAATAGGCTCCGGACAGACTTCGGGCCCCTACGACTTGGAGCTTTCGTGCACCGCAGAATCATGGCGCCGGGCGCGCTCGCAGCCGCCACCCTGATGCTGGCGATCCCGGCATCGGCCGCGAGCAACTCCCCCGGTGCTCCGGGCATCGGCGACCCCTACTACCCGGCCTACGGCAACGGCGGATACGACGTCTCCCACTACGACCTCCGGCTGAAGTACCAGCCCGCCACGGACCAGTTGGAGGGAACGGCGACCCTGCTGGCCAAGACCACGCAGGACCTGTCCCGCTTCAATCTGGACTTTCTGCTGGACGTCAGCGAGGTGCGGGTCAATGGCGTGAAGGCGTCGTTCGCGACCTCGGGCGAACACGAGCTGGAGATCACTCCGAAGAGCCCGCCGGCCAAGGGCACCGCCGTCACCGTGGTCGTGCGCTACAAGGGTGTGCCGTCGTCGAAGAAGGCGTACGGCTTCAACGCCTGGCTGCGCACGCCGGACGGCGGGGTCGCCGCGGGTGAGCCCGAGGGGGCCTGGTGGTGGTTCCCGAGCAACGACCATCCGCTCGACAAGGCGACCTTCGACGTGTCGGTGCAGGTCCCGGACGGCACGCAGTTCGTCTCCAACGGGACGCTGCAGTCGACGGTCTCGCGGGCCGGCTGGACCCGCTACAACTGGCGCTCCAACAAGCCGCAGGCCACCTATCTCGCCACGTTCGCGGCCGGCCGGTTCGACGTCACCACCGGGACCTCCGACAGTGGAATTCCGGTCATCAACGCCTACAGCAAGGACCTCGGCGACAACGCCGGTTCCGCGCGGGCGAGCGTCGAGCGAACCGGCGAGGTCGCCGACTGGCTGACCGAGTACTTCGGGCCGTACCCCTACAACGCGGTCGGCGGATACGTCCCCAACACTCCGGCCGTCGGCTACGCGCTGGAGACCCAGACCCGGCCCTTCTACAGCCCCCGCCAGTTCGCGAGCGGGTCGAACGTCTCCGTCGTCGTCCATGAGCTGGCCCACCAGTGGTACGGCGACGACGTGTCGGTCAAGGGCTGGAAGGACATCTGGATCAACGAAGGCTTCGCTCGGTACGCGCAGTGGCTGTGGTCGGAGCACGAGGGCGAGGGGACGGCGCAGGAGATCGCGGACTACGTGTACGCCTCGCGCCCGGCCGACGATCCGTTCTGGAACGTCAAGCCGGGGGATCCGGGGCCGGAGAACCAGTTCCACATCGCGGTCTACGACCGGGGCGCGTTGGCCCTGCAGGCGCTGCGCAACGAGATCGGGGACGGGGCGTTCTTCGCGATCCTCAAGGGCTGGCCGCAGAAGTACGCCTACGGCAACGCGTCCGTGGCCGACTTCCAGCGGTACGCCGAGGAGGTGTCCGGGAAGCCGTTGGCTGCGCTCTTCGACACGTGGCTGTTCCAGCCCTCGAAGCCAGGAGCTCCGGCGGCGAAGAGCGCGTCCATCGCCAGGTCGGCCCAGGAGCCGGTGCAGCCGAAGTCCTGGAAGAAGATCGCGGCTACGAACGGCGTGCACGAGCACGACCACGAGCACGACCACGAGCACAGCCACGAGGGCGACCACTGACGACCTAGGGCGCCTCGAACGAGGCCGCACGCTTGAGGAGTTCGTCCCGGCCCATCGTGTTCATCTCCGTCGACGGCACAGTGCAGGCATGGGCACCGGCCACCGCGCCGTACAGGGCACATCGGTGCGGTGGCTCGCCGGACAGTCTGCCGTGGAGGAAGGCGGCCGCGAAGGCGTCGCCGGCACCGTTGGAGTCGACCACCGGCGCCGGTGGGGCCACCGGGGGGACATGCGTGATCTGCCCGTCGGCCAGGAGGTACGCGCCCTCGGCTCCGGCGGTGGCGACGACCACCTCGGCCCTTCCCCGCTCGGCGATACGGCGCATCGTCCGCGCCGGGTCGGGCAGGGCGGCCGCGGAGAGGAACACCACGTCGGCCGCGTGGGCGAACGGCTCGTGGTACGGGTTTTCCCCGTCCCAGTTGTGCAGGTCGGTCGAGAGCGTGAGGCCTGCCTCGCGCAGGACGGGCAGGGCGTGGGCGCAGGGGTGGGTGATCGACACGTGCGCGTGACGGCCGGCCCCGGCGAGGGTGCGCAGCGTGTCCTCGGGGAACCGGTCGTCCGGGTGTGCCCTGCTGGTGTCGTACAGGGACAGCCGCCGTCCGTCCGGCCCGACCAGGTTGACCGCGCGCTTGGTGCCGGCGGGCTGCGGGACCGCGGTCAGGGCGATGCCGTGCTCACGGTGCAGGGCGCGGACGAGATCGCCCTCGGGGTCGTCGCCGAGGAAGTCGACATGGTGGGTGCGCAGTCCGAGGCTGCTCAGGCCGACGGCCACGAAGTCCCCGGTCTGACCGGCGCGGGTACGGACCCCACTGTCGATCATGTAGCTGTCGGCGTACGGGAGCGGCAGCTCGGGGACATGGACGACGGTGTCCACGCCCGCCCCTCCCAGCACGAGCACGTCGATGTCACGGCTCAACCCAGATCCTCCCCGTGGTCGTAGACCGTGACAGCGATGCCTCGTCTCACCAGCCGCTCGGTGATGATCGGCTCGACGCGGGACCACTTGCCCCCGGCCAGCCCGCACCCTATCCGCGGCATGTGCACCGACGCGCCGAGTTCGGCCGCCTTGTCCGCCAGCCGCTCCAGCGCAGCGTCGATCGCCTCATAGCGAACGGGGACGCCTTTGCTGCCGGTGCGGATGCCACGCTGCCCGACCATGTTCGCCACCCAGACGCAGGGCTCGACCTGGACGAACTGGACCGCGCCCAGACCGAAGTCATTCGTGGCGCGCTCTCGGTGCCATGCGCGATAGGACTTCTCCGGTTCCGGCCAGCGGCGCGATATGGCCAGGACGAAGCCCTTCCCCCACCCCCCTATGTCGTTGCAGACATGGGCGATCACCTTGACGCCCTTCAGCGACGGAACGGTGGCGTCACCCCGGACATACGTGATCTCCGACATGACGCCACCGTAGACGCCGCCACTGACAACGGCCTCCGCCTGTTCGGGGAGTTACTTCGTGAGGTTCGCCAGTTCCTGGTCCTCCGCCTTGGCCACCCGGCGGCGGATGGCGTACCAGCCGGCGACCAGCATGGCCGCGATCACCGGGATGAGGAGGAGGGTCCTGCGGCCGACCTCGGGGTCGTTCCACATCAGGGCGAGCGTGGCGAGGAGGAAGGCGATCGTCGCGATCTCCGTGACCGGGCTGCCGGGAAGGCGGAAGGAGGGGCGTGCGACCAGGCCCGCCTTGGCGCGGCGGACGAAGATCAGGTGGCAGATCATGATGATCACCCAGGTCGAGATGATGCCGAGGGAGGCCACGTTCAGAACGATCTCGAAGGCCTGGGCGGGCATGAGGTAGTTCAGGCCGACGCCCAGCACACAGACGGCGCAGGTCAGCAGGATGCCGCCGTAGGGCACCTGGCTCCGGTTCATCCGCGCCGTGAACTTCGGGGCCGAGCCCGCCATCGCCATCGAGCGGAGGATGCGACCCGTCGAGTACAGGCCGGAGTTCAGGGACGACATCGCGGCCGTCAGGACCACCAGGTTCATCACGTCGCCCGCGCCCTCGACGCCGATCTTCGACAGGACCGTCACGAAGGGGCTCTCGTCGGCCGAGTAGACCGAGCCGGGGAGCAGGAGGGCGAGCAGGACGACCGAGCCGACGTAGAACAGACCCACGCGCCACATGATCGAGTTCACCGCGCGCGGGACGACCTTCTCCGGCTCGGCGGTCTCGCCCGCGGCTACGCCGACCAGCTCCAGGGCGGCGTACGCGAAGATCACGCCCTGCATGACCAGGACGACGGGCATCAGGCCGTGCGGGAAGACGCCGCCGTGGTCGGTGATCACGTCCAGGCCGGGGGTCTGGCCGCCGACCTTGTGCTGGGTGGCCAGGAGGAAGATGCCGATCAGCATGAAGCCGACGAGCGTGGCGACCTTGATGATCGCGAACCAGAACTCCATCTCGCCGAAGATCTTCACCGAGATCAGGTTCACCGCCAGGACCACCGCGAGGGCGGCCAGGGCGAGCACCCACTGCGGGATGTCGGTGAACAGGCTCCAGTAGTGCGTGTACAGCGCGATCGCGGTGATGTCGGCGATGCCGGTCGTCGACCAGTTCAGGAAGTACATCCAGCCGGCGACGTACGCGCCCTTCTCGCCGAGGAACTCGCGCGCGTACGACACGAAGGAGCCGGACGAGGGGCGGTAGAGCACCAGCTCGCCGAGGGCGCGGACGACGAAGAAGGCGAAGATGCCGCAGACCAGGTAGGCGATCGCCAGTGCCGGGCCCGCGTTGTGGAGGCGGCCGCCGGCGCCGAGGAAAAGGCCGGTGCCGATGGCCCCGCCGATGGCGATCATGTTGACGTGGCGGGCCTTGAGGTCCTTGCTGTAACCGGCGTCGCCCGCGTCCGCGGGCATCTGGGCCGCGTCGGTGCGGGGTGCGGCCACGGCCGTGTTCACGGCGTCCTTGCTCACGGGTGGTACCACTCTCTGGTGCGCCCGAGCGGGTCGCGCTCGGGTGTCCGGACGTACGTATGGCCTGCGCCCTCGGTAGAGGCGCAGACCAAGGGGTCACCTTCCCCCAGGGAACGCGGCTCACGCGGTGGCGCATGTCACACAGCGTTACTTCTCACACGGCGGTCACGTTGCTCGCCCCAGGTGTCACAGCACTGGTGAGACAGCGATACTGCTGCACATGACGACCGGCACCGAGGACTCGACCCTCACGATCGACGAGCTGGCCGCGCGGGCGGGCGTGACGGTCCGCACGGTGCGGTTCTACGGCACCAAGGGGCTGCTGCCGCCTCCGGTGATCGGTCCGCGCAGGGTGGGGCACTACGGGCGTGAGCATCTGGCCCGGCTGGCGCTCATCGAGGAGCTTCAGCAGCAGGGGATGACGCTGGCGGCGATCGAGCGGTATCTGCAGCAGTTGCCGCCGGATCTGGACGCCCATGACCTGGCCATTCACCGGGCCGTGGTGGCCTCGTGGGCACCGGACGCCGTCGAGAGGGTGACGCGGGCGGAACTCGAGCGGCGGGCGGGGCGGGGGCTCGGCGACGACGATGTGGAGCGGCTGGCCGCGATGGGGGTGATCGAGGCCGGTGACGGGGCTTACCGCGTCGACATGGGGTTGCTGCGGCTGGGAGTTGGGCTGCTGGACGTACCGCTGTCGCAGGAGGCGATCCTCGCGGCGCGCAACGTTCTCATCGAGCATGCGCGGGCCGCCGCGCACGAGCTGTCGCAGCTGTTTCGCGGTGAGGTGTCGCAGCGTGCGGCGCAGGACGTGAAGTCGCTCTCCGCGTATATGCAACCCGTGGTGGTGCAGGCCCTGTTGACGACGTTCCAGCGGTCGTTGCGGGAGGATCTGCGGGAGTGGCTGGGCGGTGTTCCGGAGGAAGGCGGATCCGCCTGACTCCTTCGACCCCGCCAGGGGGCTCCGCCCCCTGGACCCCCGCTCCTCAAACGCCGGAGGGGCTGACTTACCCAGCCCGTCCGGCGTTTGAGGACGAGGCCCCTTCAGGGCCGAAGCGGGGGTCTGGGGGCGCAGCCCCCAGGGACGGGACGGGTAGGGGCGGCGGGGGCGAAACCCTCCCCCGCCGCCCGGCGTCACGCGTCGCCGAAACGCTCCCCCTTCTCCGCCTTCTCCACCAGCAGTGCCGGCGGCGTGAACCGGTCGCCGTACCGCTCGGCGAGTTCGCGCGCGCGGGCCGCGAAGCCGGCGAGGCCGCCGTCGTAGCCGTTGATGTACTGCAGGACGCCACCCGTCCAGCCGGGGAAGCCGATGCCGAAGATGGAGCCGATGTTGGCGTCGGCGACCGAGGTCAGGACGCCCTCCTCCAGGAGCTTGACGGTGTCGAGGGCCTCGGAGAAGAGCATGCGTTCCTGCATGTCCCGGAAGGGGATCTGCGCGCCCTCGCGGGTGAAGTGCTCGCGCAGGCCCGGCCACAGTCCCGTCCGCTTGCCGTCGTCGTCGTAGTCGTAGAAGCCCGCTCCCCCGCTGCGACCCGTGCGGCCGAACTCGTCGACCATGCGGTCGATGACGGCCTCGGCGGGGTGCGCCGACCAGGTGCCGCCCGCCTCCTCCACGGCCCGCTTGGACTCGCCCCGGATCTTGCGGGGCAGCGTGAGCGTCAGCTCGTCCATGAGGGAGAGGACCTTCGCGGGGTAACCCGCCTGCGCCGCCGCCTGTTCGACCGACGCCGGCTCGATGCCCTCGCCGACCATGGCCACGCCCTCGTTGATGAAGTGGCCGATGACGCGGGAGGTGAAGAAGCCGCGGGAGTCGTTGACGACGATCGGCGTCTTCTTGATCTGACGGACCAGGTCGAAGGCGCGGGCCAGCGCCTCCTCGCCCGTCCGCTCGCCCTTGATGATCTCGACGAGCGGCATCTTGTCGACGGGCGAGAAGAAATGCAGTCCGATGAAGTCGGCCTGGCGGTCCACACCTTCGGCGAGGGCGGTGATCGGCAGGGTCGAGGTGTTGGAGCACAGGAGCGCGTCCGGCGCGACGACGTGCTGGATCTCCTGGAACACCTTGTGCTTGAGCTCGGGGTTCTCGAAGACCGCCTCGATCACCGCGTCGCAGCCCGCGAGGTCGGCGGGGTCGGCGGTCGGCGTGATGCGGGCCAGCAGCGCGTCCGCCTTCTCCTGTGTCGTACGGCCCCGGGAGACGGCCTTGGCGCACAGCTTCTCGGAGTAGCCCTTGCCCTTGAGGGCCGCCTCCAGTGACACGTCCTTCAGGACGACGTCGATTCCCGCGCGGGCGCACGAGTAGGCGATGCCCGCGCCCATCATCCCGGCGCCCAGGACGGCGACCTTGCGGACCTGGCGCGGCTCGATGCCCTTGGGGCGGTTGGCGCCCGAGTTGACGGCCTGGAGGTCGAAGAAGAACGCCTGGATCATGTTCTTGGAGGTCTGGCCGGCCGCCAGCTCCACGAAGTAGCGGGCCTCGATGACCTGCGCGGTCTCGAAGTCGACCTGGGCGCCCTCGACGGCGGCCGCGAGGATGTTGCGCGGGGCCGGGTAGGGGGCGCCGTTCGTCTGCTTGCGCAGGTTGGCCGGGAAGGCGGGCAGGTTCGCCGCGAACTTGGGGTTGGCGGGGGTGCCGCCGGGGATCCGGTAGCCCGGCCTGTCCCAGGGCTGCTGCGACTCAGGGTGGGCCTCGATGAAGGCGCGGGCCTTGGCGAGCAGCTCCTCCTGGGTGGCGGCGACGTCGTCGACCAGGCCGTTCTGCAGGGCGCGCCGCGGGTTGTACTGGGTGCCCTGGAGGAGGACCTTCAGCAGGGCGTCGGCGATGCCGAGCAGGCGGACGGTGCGGACGACGCCGCCTCCGCCCGGCAGCAGGCCGAGGGTGACCTCGGGGCAGCCGATCTTGGAGCCGGGCGCGTCGAGGGCGATGCGGTGGTGGCAGGCGAGTGCGATCTCGTAACCGCCGCCCAGGGCGGCGCCGTTCATCGCGGCGACGACCGGCTTGCCCAGGGTCTCGATGCGGCGCAGGTTGCGCTTGATCGCCATGCCGCCGTCGAAGAGATCCTGCGCGGTCTCGGGCGTGACCCGGATGAGGTCGCGCAGGTCGCCGCCGGCGAAGAAGGTCTTCTTCGCGGAGGTGATGATGACACCGCGGATGGTGTCCTTCTCGGCCTCCAGGCGGTCGGTGATCACGGCGAGGGAGTCGCGGAACGCCTGGTTCATGGTGTTCGCGGACTGGTTCGGGTCGTCGAGGACGAGGGTGACGACGCCTTCGCGGTCCTGTTCCCAGCGGATCGTGGTGCTCTGTGTCATGACGAGGGTCTCCGTAGAAGTCTCTTGGGTCCGCCGGGGATTCAGATGCGCTCGATGACGGTCGCGATGCCCATGCCGCCGCCGACGCAGAGGGTCGCGAGGCCGTACCGCTTGTCCTGGCGCTCCAGCTCGTCGATCAGGCTGCCCAGGATCATCGCGCCGGTCGCGCCAAGCGGGTGGCCGAGGGCGATCGCGCCGCCGTTGACGTTGACCTTGTCCAGGGACAGGCCCATGTCCCGCACGAAGCGCAGGACTACGGCCGCGAAGGCCTCGTTGATCTCGACGAGGTCGATGTCGTCGATGGTCAGCCCGGCCTTGGCGAGCGCCTTGCGGGTGGCGGGGGCGGGGCCGGTGAGCATGATGGTGGGCTCGGAGCCGGAGACGGCGGCGGAGACGACCCGCGCGCGCGGCGTGAGGCCGTAGCGCTCACCGACCTCCTTCGAGCCGATGGCGACCAGCGAGGCGCCGTCCACGATGCCGGAGGAGTTGCCCGCGTGGTGGACGTGGTCGATCTTCTCGACCCAGTGGTACTTCTGCAGGGCCACGGCGTCGAAGCCGCCCAGGTCGCCGATGTCCGCGAAGGACGGCTTCAGCTTGGCGAGGGAGTCGGCGGTGGTGCCCGGGCGCATGTGTTCGTCGTGGTCGAGGATCGTCAGGCCGCTGCGGTCCTTGACCGGGACGACGGAGCGGTCGAAGCGGCCCTCCTTCCAGGCCGTGGCCGCCCGCTCCTGGGACAGGGCCGCGTACTCGTCGACGTCCCGGCGGGAGAAGCCCTCGATGGTGGCGATGAGGTCGGCGCCGATGCCCTGCGGCACGAAGTTGACGGCGAGGTTGGTCATCGGGTCGTTGAACCAGGCCCCGCCGTCCGAGGCCATCGGCACCCGCGACATGGACTCGACGCCGCCCGCGAGGACGAGGTCCTCCCAGCCGGACCGCACCTTGGCGGCGGCCAGGTTGACGGCCTCCAGGCCGGAGGCACAGAAGCGGTTCTCCTGCACGCCGGCGACCGTGTCCGGCAGCCCGGCGGCGATGGCGGCGATGCGGGCGATGTCGGAGCCCTGGTCGCCGACCGGGCCGACGACGCCCAGCACGATGTCGTCGACGGCGGCCGGGTCCAGGCCGGGGAAGCGGTCGCGGATCTCGTGGATGAGGCCGACGACCAGGTCGATGGGCTTGGTGCCGTGCAGGGCGCCGTTCGCCTTGCCGCGACCGCGCGGGGTGCGGATCGCGTCGTACACGTACGCTTCGGTGCTCACAGGGAAGCCTTTCGAGGGTGAGGGTCAGCGGGGCGGGAGAGCTTCAGCCGAGGAGGGAGCGGCCGATGATCTCCTTCATGATCTCGGTCGTACCGCCGTAGATGGTCTGGATGCGGCCGTCGGTGAAGGCGCGGGCGACCGGGAATTCGCTCATGTAGCCGTAGCCGCCGTGCAGTTGCAGACAGCGGTCGGCGACCCGCTTCTGCAGCTCGGTCGCCCACCACTTGGCCATGGACGCGTGGACGGCGTCGAGTTCACCGTTCGAGTGGTCCTCGATGCAGCGGTCGAGGAACGTGCGGGTGACGGCGCACTCGGTCGCCATCTCGGCCACCTCGAAGCGGATGTGCTGCTTGGTCGCGAGCGGCCGGCCGAAGGCCTCGCGTTCCTTGACGTACTCCGTGGTGATCTCCAGCAGGTGCTCGGCGGCGGCGATCGCGGAGACGGCGATGCTCAGGCGCTCCTGGGCGAGGTTCGTCATCAGGTGGACGAAGGCGCCGTTGAGGTCGCCGAGGAGGTTCTCCTTGGGCACGCGCACGTCGTGGAAGAACAGCTCGGCCGTGTCCTGTGCCTTCTGGCCGATCTTGTCGAGGTTGCGGCCGCGCTCGAAGCCGTCCATGCCGCGCTCGACGACGAGCAGCGAGAGGCCGTGCGCGCCGCCCTCGGGGGTGGTCTTCGCGACGACGATCACCAGGTCGGCGAGGATGCCGTTGGAGATGAAGGTCTTGGAGCCGTTCAGCACCCAGTGGTCGCCGCGGTCCTCGGCCTGCGTGCGGACGCCCTGGAGGTCGGAGCCGGCGCCGGGTTCGGTCATGGCGATGGCCGTGATCAGCGTGCCGTCGCAGAAGCCGGGCAGCCAGCGGCGCTTCTGCTCGTCGGTGGCGAGTGAGGTGAGGTACGGGCCGATGATGTCGTTGTGCAGGCCAAGGGCGAGGCCCGGGGCGCCCGCGCGGGTGAACTCCTCGGCGAGGACGGCGCTGTAGCGGAAGTCGGGGGTGCCGCCGCCTCCGTACTCCTCGGGCACGGCGAATCCGAGCAGGCCCTGTTTTCCGGCCGCGCGCCAGGCGTCACGGGAGACGATGCCGTCCTTCTCCCACTGCTCGTAGTACGGCAGCACCTCCCTGGCCAGGAAGCTGCGCACGGTCGCGCGGAACGCGTCGTGCTCGGGGGCGAAGATCTGCCGCTTCATGCGAGGCCCTTCAGGTCGGCGCTGTTCGTGTCCGGGGCCGTCGGGCCGGCGCCCTTCGGGTCGAGGCCCTTCAGCAGGTCGGGTACGCCCCAGTCCCGGGCGACCTCCGCCGTGTCGGCGCCCGGCTGGGCGGGGCCGGTGCGCACGGCGGTGGGGGTGGCGGAGAAGCGGGGCGCGGGGGCGGGCTGGGTGATGCCGCCGTGGTCGGTGAAGGTGCCGCGGGCGGCGAGGTGGGGGTGGTGCGGGGCCTCGCGCAGGGACAGCACGGGGGCCACGCATGCGTCGGAGCCCTCGAAGACGGCCGTCCACTCGTCCCGCGTGCGGGACTTGAAGCGGGCGGCGACGGCCTCGCGCAGCTCGCCCCAGCGGGACCAGTCCTTGCGCGCGGACGCGTACTCCTCGATGCCGAGCAGCTCCAGGAACTCGGCGTAGAACTGGGGTTCCAGGGCGCCGACCGCCATGTGCTTGCCGTCGGCCGTCTCATAGGTGCCGTAGTACGGGCAGCCGCCGTCCAGGAGGTTGGCGCCGCGCCGGTCCTGCCAGCCGCCGGCGGCGAGCATGCCGTGGATCATCGCGGCGAGGTGGGAGGTGCCGTCGACGATGGCGGCGTCGACGACCTGGCCGGTGCCGGTCGCGCGCGCGTGGTGGAGGGCGGCGAGGACGCCGACGACGAGGTAGAGGGAGCCGCCCGCGTAGTCGCCGACCAGGTTGGCGGGGACGGCCGGCGGCTCGTCGGGGCTGCCGATCATGCCGAGGGTGCCGGTGAGCGCGATGTAGGCGATGTCGTGTCCGGCGCGGTGGGCGAGCGGCCCCTCCTGGCCCCAGCCGGTCATGCGGCCGTAGACCAGCCGCGGGTTGCGGGCGTGGCAGGCGTCGGGGCCGACGCCGAGGCGCTCGGCTACGCCGGGGCGGTAGCCCTCGACGAGGATGTCGGCGCGGGCGGCAAGGTCGAGGACGCGGGCCGCGCCGTCGGGGGACTTCAGGTCGATGATCACCGAGCGCTTGTTGCGGTTGGTGATGTCGTACTCGGTGTCGATGGCCAGCCCCGTGCCGCCGGGCCGGTCCACGCGGACCACGTCGGCGCCCAGGTCGGCGAGGAGCATGGCGGCGAACGGGCCCGGCCCGATCCCGGCCAGCTCGACCACGCGCACGCCGGTGAGCGGGCCTTGTCCTGGCATCGTCGCCATCCTGCCCCCAAGGGTATGACACAACCGCTGTAACACCAGCGATGCTAAGAACATGGTTCAGCAGGCACAAGAGCAAGCGCTTAGGAAGTTACCCGCCAGGAGCCCGGCCGCGAACCCGCCTCGGCGCAATCAGCGCCCGTCCAACTCCACTATCAGCCGCTTCGGCGCGATCGTGCGGCAGCTCTCCTCCACCCAGTCGCACAGCAGCTCCGCCGCCGGGGCGCCCTGCTGCTCCAGCGGCACGCTCACCCAGCCAGACCGGCCCAGGCCGTATCCCGCGGGCTCGGCGCCCGGGCAGGTCAGGGCGTGCGCATGGGCCGACTCGTCCTTGAGCTTCACGGTGATGCCCAGCGGATGGCTGCCGTCGTCCACGCCGAGGAAGACGAACACCTTCTTGTTGACCTTCGCGACCGTCTCGCCCCACGGGCTGTATCGATATGCGGCTCCGCCGCGTGGCTCGGTGGCGCCGGGCAGCCCCAGGGCGAAGTCGCGCACTTTCTCCCACTTCTTCAGGGCATTCCTGGGCACGGCCACCGCATACCTCCGGGCTCGTCGTCGGGCTCCGCACCCCTCACGCTAGCCTCGGCCACCGACAACGGCGCGTGCTGCGAGACCGAGGGGTGTCATGACCAGGCTGAATGGGACAGACCGTCCGTACGACATCGTCCTCTTCGGAGCGACGGGCTTCGTCGGGACACTCACCGCGGAGTACCTCGCCGCGCACGCGCCCGAGGGGCTGCGCTGGGCGATCGCCGGCCGCAGCGAGGAGAAGCTGGAACGGCTGCGCGAGCGGTTGCCGGGCGCCGCCGGGATCGGACTGCTGGCGGCGGACGTCGCCGATCCGGCCTCGATGCGCCGTCTCGCCGAGCACGCGCGCGTGGTGGCCACGACGGTGGGCCCCTACGTGACGTACGGCGAGGACCTCGTCGCGGCCTGCGCGGACACCGGCGCGGACTACCTGGACCTCTCGGGTGAGCCGGAGTTCGTGGACCGGACGTACGTGTTGCACGACGCACGCGCGCGGGAGACGGGCGCGCGACTGGTGCACGCCTGTGGCTTCGACTCCGTCCCGCACGACCTGGGCGCGTACTTCACGGTCCAGCAGTTGCCGGAAGGGGTGCCCCTGACCGTGGACGGGTTCGTGACCGCCGACGCCACCTTCTCGGGCGGTACGTTCGCCTCGGCGCTCAACCAGTTCTCGCGCGGACGCCAGATGCTGGCAGCCGCGCGCGACCGCGCCCGCCACGAGCCGCGCCTGATGGGGCGCCGGGCGCTGGCACCCACGGGCACGCCCCGGTTCGCCAAGGAGGTCGGCGCCTGGGCGGTGCCGCTGCCGACGATCGACCCGCAGATCGTCAAGCGCTCGGCGAGGGCCCTGCAGCGCTACGGGCCCGACTTCCGCTACCGCCACTACGCCGCCGTACGGCATCTGCCCGTCGCGGTCGGCGGGGCCGCGACGATGGGGGCGCTCTTCACGGCCGCCCAACTGCCTCCTGCCCGGCGCTGGTTGTCCGACCGGCTCAAGCCCGGCGAGGGGCCGAGCGCCGAGAAGCGAGCGAAGAGCTGGTTCTCGGTCCGCTTCGTGGGCGAGGGTGGCGGCCGGCGGGTGTTCACCGAGGTCGCGGGCGGCGACCCCGGCTACGGTGAGACGGCGAAGATGTTCGCCGAGTCGGCCCTGTCCCTCGCCTTCGACGACCTGCCGCCGACGGCCGGACAGGTCACCACGGCGGTCGCGATGGGGGACGCGCTGATCGGACGGCTGCGCGGAGCGGGGATCACCTTCCGGGTGGCCGCGACCCGCTGAACCGATTCTGCGCCGGCCGCCGGCACGGGCCGCCTGCCCCTAGAGCGGCCACCCGGCGATGGTGTAGATCATCCCGACGATCCAGCCCAGCCCGGCCAGGGTGGCGAGGACGAGAGCGGCCGTCACGGCACGCTCGACGGGGCGGTCGGGGTCGGCGAGGGGCTTCGGGGAGCGGTGCGTCGTCATGAGGACCAGCCTGCCGACCGGCGCAGGGGGCGACATCCGTACGGGTACTCAGACGGCGTACTCAGACGGCGGGCTCAGACGCCGTACTCAGTCGTCGTCGGTCGTCGGCCAGTCCCCCAGCGCTTGGGCGATCCTGTCCCGCACGGCCGGATCCTGCACGCAGGCGGCGATGCGGACGGCGAGGGGGCCGATCTGCCAGCCGGCGTGGTGGTCGTAGAGGGGAGGTGGCCCTGCCTCGTTGTGGGCGACTTTGCCGACCAGCTCCGCAAGGCGGACCAGCAGCCGCTGCTGGTCCGTCGGGTGCTCCCAGGCGTCGAGTCCGCGCCCGCGGACCAGCCCGAACACCTCGCTGCCCCGGCTCCACCGCTCGCGGTCGCCCGCCAGTTCCACCGCGGCATCGATCTCCGGGGTCCGGCCCACGCCCTCCGCCGCTGCCGCGAGTACCCGTCCCGCCCAGGCCACCGGCAGAGGCTGACGCTCGAACAGGGACCGCCCCCACGTCCGGCTGGGGTCCGCCGCCGCTCGGGCGGCGAGTTCCGGCCCAGGACGGGTGGCCTCCCTCAGCGCCCGGCGGCACAGGGAGTCCGCGCGGCGCGTGGTCTCGGGGAGCCGGTACTGGCGGGTCAGCGCGAGCGTGTGCGCGCAGGCGTTGTCGAGGCTCACCCGGTGGCCGACCGAGACGAAGACCGGCTTGACGGCGTCCCGGGTGCGCAGGGCGCGGCCGACCTCCTCGTCGCCTGCCAGGAGCGGCGCGGATGACCCTCGTGCGGCGCCGGGATCGTCGTACGTGAAGGTGAACGGGTTCTTCGCGACGCCGATCGTGGGCAGCCCGGTGAGGACGCCCAGGTGGCTGGCGAGGCCGAAGCGGCGGGGGTGGGCGAGGCCGTAGCCGTCGCAGACGACGAGGCCGGGTGAGCAGGGCAGGGCGTCGAGCGCGGCCAGGACCGTGGGGATCTCGCGGAAGGCGAGCAGGCCGGGGACGTAGCGGAAGGAGATCCGCCCGACCGCCGTGGCCTCGGCGACGACCTCCAGGGTCGCCGCGTCGAGGACGACCGCGGCCGCCGCGACCACGTCCCGCTCGTCGTCGTAGGCCACGTCGACACCCGTCACATGCCCGGCTCCGGGCGGCGGGCCCGGCTCGTCGAGCACCACCCGTTCCCGCAACTCGTCCTGGACGGCGCGGGCTTCGTCCTCGGTCGCGGGCCAGCCCGCGGGGATGCGTACGGTCGTCATGGTGGGCCCGAGCCTACGGGGACCGGGCGGCCGCCACGGGCCCAGGGGTAGGCTCGCGATCATGTTCGTGCTGGAGCTGACCTACACCGCCCCCATCGAGGACGTCGACGCCGTGCTGGAGGCGCATGTGGCGTGGCTCGACGAGCAGTACGACAAGGGGTTGTTTCTCGCCTCGGGGCGCAAGAACCCCCGCGACGGCGGGGTGATCCTCGCCGTCGCGGAGAGCCGGGCCCGGATCGAAGAGATCGCCGCGACGGATCCGTTCGTCGGCGCCGGGGTCTGCGCGTACCGCATCACCGAGTTCGTCGCCACGAAGACGGCGCCGGAGCTTGACCGGTACCGCGAGCCGCTCGGCTGAACCTCACTTGCCCAGCGCCTGCTTGAGCTGGCTCTTGTTCATGTCCGAACGGCCGTGGATGTTGCGCTTCTTGGCCTCCTCGTACAGCTGGTCGCGGGTGGGGCCCTGCGAGCCCTTGCCCGAGCGCTGGCCGCCGCGCTGGCCGGAGGACTTGTCCTGGGTCGACGTGCGGCTGGCGGACTTCGACTCGCCGGACCGGGCGCGTTCCTTGTTCACCGTCCGCGCCGCGATCTCCTTGGCGCGCGAGGTGCTCTCGCCCCGGTCCTGGGCGCTCTTCTTGATGTGCTCGTACTGGCGTTCCCGCTTCGAGCTAGAACCGGCCGGCATGTGAGTCACTCCTCTCGCTCTCGGCGTCCGAGTACCCACATTCCGGTTCAGCTCTCCAGCCGAGCGACCCGGCCCTTCTCCCCCGCGGCCCAGCAGCCCAGGTCCGGTGTGCAGTCCACGGTGTCGTACGACCCGGTGTCGACGGTCCGCCAGGTGCGGCCGGCGTCGGTGGTCAGGTCGGTGCCGGTGGGGCCGACGGCGAGCGCGGCGGTGCGGCTGTGCGGGAGCCAGGCGACGCCGGAGCGGTAGGCCCGCACCGGCGTGGCGGCGGGCTGCCAGTCGGCGCCCCCGTCGCCGGTACGGGCGGCGGCCTGCGGGGAGGCCTGGTCGGGGCGGTAGTCGCCGCCGACGGCGAGGCCGTGCGCGCGGTCGCGGAAGGCGAGGGCGAAGACGCCGCGGGCCGGGTCGCCCGCCGGGACCGGTGTGTCGGCGGCCTTCCAGGTCAGCCCACGGTCGCCGGAGTGCAGCACACGCGCGCGTGCCGCGCCGCCGGTGGCCAGCCAGACGTCCTTCGGTCCCGAACTGACCAGGCACTGCCCGCTCGCCGCGAAGCCCGCCTCGCCCTCCAGTGCCGCGGGCATCCCCTCGTTCGGCAGCACCTTCCAGGAGCGGCCGCCGTCGCCGGTCGACAGGATGCGGAACCTGCCGTCGACCGGGTCGCTCATCGCCAGGCCGTGGCGGCGGTCGAAGAAGGTCATGCAGTCGTAGAAGGCCCGCGCGTCGGTGTTGCGGAAGGACTCGGTCCAGGTCGCGCCGCCGTCGTCCGTGCGGTAGACGCGGGACGCCTCGCCCTCTCCGATGGCCAGCACCACGGCGCGTCGTGCGTCGAACGCCTCGACGTCCCGAAACTGGAGTTCGCCGGCACCGGGCGGCGAGACGTTCCGCCAGGTCGCTCCGCCGTCGGTGGTGCGCAGGACGGTACCCCGGGTTCCGGCCAGCCAGGCGGTGCTCCGGCTGACCGCCGCGAGCCCCCGGAAGCGCACCTCGGGCGAGCCCGTGTCCTTCGGTTCCCAGTGCGGGGCCCGGTGTTCCGGCTCGTGCGCCTGCGCGGGTACGGCCGTCAGCGCGGCCATCGCCGCCCCGCACGCCGCCCCCGCGGCCACTGTCCGAAACATACGCCCCGACCGTCGCGTGCTCCCCGAACGCCTCATGGCGGGCGAAGCTAGCCCACTGCCGCGGTGCCGTCCAGATGGCCACGACGATCCCGGGCGAGCACGCGTGACCACGGGCGATGACAACAGATCACAGGTGACTTTCCCGGCACGGGAGGGCGAACGCCCCACTCCCGTGCATGAAGGCGGTGACAGAGGTCACTCGGCCATCGTGTGCACGGATTGGCTGATTCCGTCGTCTCTACCAGTGCCCGGTCTCGTCCGCCCGGATGTCCGTCCAGCCGTCACAAGGGAGCAAGGCGTTGTCCACCGTCATCGAGCAGCCCGTTGAGGCCCGTCTCGTCGCCGCCGCGCCGCGGATGCCGAGCATTCCCGCGACCCTGCGCTACGACCGGCGCGATCCCTTCGCCGTCCGCATGACCTTCCCGGCCCCCGCCACCCTGGAGGGCGTGGAGGTGTGCTGGACCTTCAGCCGCGAGCTGCTGCTCGCCGGCCTGGAGGGCCCCGAGGGCCACGGCGACGTCCGGGTGCGGCCGTACGGCTACGACCGTACGGTCCTGGAGTTCCACGCCCCCGAGGGCACCGCGGTCGTCCACATCCGCACGGGCGAGGTCCGGCGCTTCCTGCAGTCCACGAGCGAGCTGGTGCCCCTCGGCCTGGAACACCTCCAGCTCGACCTGGACCGTGACCTCGCGGAGCTGATGCGGGACGCCTGACGCGTCCCCTCGGCAGGATCAGGCCAACCCGGGCGCCGGGCTCGTTAATTCGTTGACAGCCCTGGAGCCCCCTCCTACGGTGTACACCGTTCCTGTTGCCGTCGATTGGAGAAGGACGTTGCTCGTCTGAGGTCCTGAGACACCGCGTCACACGCCTGAAGTGTGTGTGCGCTGCGTGCGACCTCGGCGTTCGAGCCGTCCTCACGGAACAGGGCTTTTTTCATGCCCCCCCGAGGCCTCCCCGTTGGTCGCCGGTGTCTCGATACGCGTTTGCCCCTGATCGTTTCGAGCAACCGCGGAGGGCACCCCATGCCTACGTCCATCACATGCACGTCCCTTTCCTTCACCTGGCCCGACGGCACCCCCGTCTTCGAGGGCCTCGACGTCACCTTCGCTCCCGGCCGGACCGGGCTCGTCGGCGTCAACGGGTCGGGAAAGTCAACCCTGTTGAAGCTCATCGCGGGTGAGCTCACCGCGGCCGACGGCGCCGTACACGTCGCCGGCGAGGTCGGCTACCTCCCGCAGAACGTCACCCTCGACACCGCCCTGAAGGTCGACGAGGCCCTCGGCATCGCCGCGCAGCGGGCCGCGCTGCACGCCATCGAGGCGGGCGACGTGGCCGAGGAGCACTTCGAGACCGTCGGCGACGACTGGGACGTGGAGGAGCGCGCCCTCGCCACCCTCGGCGAACTCGGGCTCGGCCACGTCGAGTTGGACCGCACGATCGGCGAGGTGTCGGGCGGCGAGTCGGTACTGCTGCGCCTGGCCGCACTGCTGCTGCGCCGCCCGGACATCCTGCTGCTCGACGAGCCCACCAACAACCTCGACCTGTACGCGCGCAGGCGGCTGTACGCGGCCGTCGCGTCCTGGCCCGGGGTGATGGTGGTGGTCAGCCACGACCGTGAACTCCTCGAACTGGTCGACCAGATCGCCGATCTGCGCGCCGGGGAGATCACCTGGTTCGGCGGCAACTACTCGGCGTACGAGGAGGCCCTCGCCACCGAGCAGGAGGCGGCCGAGCGCATGGTGCGGGTCGCCGAGGCCGACCTGAAGAAGCAGAAGCGTGAACTCGTGGACGCCCAGGTCAAGTTGGCGCGGCGCAAGCGGTACGGGCAGAAGATGTGGGAGCAGAAGCGTGAGCCGAAGATCGTCATGGGGGCGCGCAAGCGCTCGGCGCAGGAGTCCGCGGGCAAGCACCGCATCATGCACGAGGAGAAGCTCGCCGAGGCCAAGGGGCGGCTCGACGAGGCGGTGGAAGCCGTACGGGACGACGACGAGATCCGCGTCGACCTGCCGTACACGGCGGTGCCGCCGGGCCGCGGCGTGCTCACACTGCGCGAACTGGAACTCCAGTACGGCGCGCGGGTGACGGGCGGCTTCGATCTGCACGGTCCGGAGCGGATCGCGCTGATCGGACGCAACGGCGCGGGCAAGACGACGCTGCTGCGGACGATCGCCGGCGAGCTGGAGCCGGTGGCGGGCGAGGCGACGGCACACGTGCCGCTGCGGTTCCTGCCGCAGCGGCTCGACGTCCTCGACGGCGAGCTGACGGTCGCCGAGAACGTGGCCCGGTTCGCGCCGGCCGCCACCAACAACCGGATCCGGGCACGGCTGGCCCGCTTCCTGTTCCGGGGCGCCCGCGCCGACCGGAAGGCGGCGACGCTCTCCGGCGGCGAACGCTTCCGTGCGGCCCTGGCCGCGCTGATGCTGGCCGAACCCGCGCCCCAGCTGCTGATGCTGGACGAGCCGACGAACAACCTGGACATGGCGAGCGTGCGCCAGCTCACCACGGCCCTGGAGTCGTACGAGGGGGCGCTGATCGTGGCCAGTCACGACCTGCCGTTCCTGGAGTCGATCGGCATCACACGCTGGCTGATGATGGAGGAGGGAGAACTGAAGGAAGTCACGCCGGAAGCGGTCGGGTATCCCGCGTAGGCCCTGTCGTTCGGATCCGGCCGGCTCAGAGGTGCGGCGCCTTTCAGCCGGCCCGAGCCGGGGGCGATGGGGGGTGCCCCGCGCGAGCCGAGCGCAGCCGGTTCCCGCCTGGGGAGCGTGCAGCTGCAAGGCGGAGGAGGTTGTGACATCAGCCGGTGCCGGGGCGGGCGACGCGATGCGGCAGCCGCTCGAGCGAAGTACCGAGAGTGGGGGGACTCGGCGAGTGACGACAACGCGGCTGGAGGTGCCCCCTCTGGGGGTGAGTGCGTGCCGGATCCCGCCGCGGAGCATCTCAGGAGGGCCACAGCCTGGTCACTCGGGTTTTGTGCGCACCGGCCCGCCCTGCATGATGGCCAGTCGGTGCCCTCTGCATCAGGGGGCACCGAAACCCGCCACCGACCCGGAGACCCACCGTGCCCAGCAAGAAGGCCCTCATCCGCCGCCCCGGTCCGCGCCTCGCCGAAGGCCTGGTGACGCACATCGAGCGGGAGAAGGTCGACGTCGATCTCGCGGTCGAGCAGTGGGAGGCGTACGCGCAGGCCCTGCGTACGCACGGCTGGGAGACGATCGAGGTGGACCCGGCCGACGACTGCCCCGACTCCGTGTTCGTCGAGGACACGGTCGTCATGTACCGGAACGTCGCGCTGATCACCCGGCCCGGAGCCGAGTCCAGGCGTGACGAGACCATCGGCGTGGAGGAGGCCGTGGCCTCGCTGGGCTGTTCCGTGAACTGGATCTGGGAGCCCGGCACCCTGGACGGCGGCGACGTCCTGAAGGTCGGCGACACGATCTACGTCGGCCGTGGCGGCCGTACCAACGCGGCCGGCGTCCAGCAGCTGCGGGCCGCCTTCGAGCCGCTCGGGGCGCGGGTCGTCGCCGTACCGGTCAGCAAGGTCCTGCACCTGAAGTCGGCGATCACGGCGCTGCCGGACGGGACCATCCTCGGCCGCATACCGCAGCTGGACGCCCCGTCGCTGTTCCCGCGCTTCCTGCCGGTGCCGGAGGAGTCCGGGGCGCATGTGGTGCTGCTGGGCGGCGACAAGCTGCTCATGGCCGCGAGCGCTCCGAAGACGGCGGAGCTGCTCGCCGACCTCGGCCACGAGCCCGTTCTGGTGGACATCAGCGAGTTCGAGAAGCTCGAAGGGTGTGTGACATGTCTCTCGGTGCGCATGCGGGAGCTGTACGCCTGATCGACTGAGCGGATCACCCTCGCAACCCCGGGACCTGCGGGTCCCGGGGCTTTTCGCATGCCCGTGAAGTCCCCGCGGCAGGGCGGCTGATCAGCGGTCTTTACATCGCTCTTAACCTACGGCTTCGTAACCTACGGCTTCGTAGCCTACGATCCCGTAGGTTCCGGCACCCGCTCGCCGGTCACTTCCCTGTGTTGTGCGTCCCCCTGGAGTTCCCGTGACGATCACTTCCCCTCACCTCGGCAGCCCGTCCTCCGCCTGGACCGACGCCCGACTGCTGTACGCGCTGGAGGAAGTGGTCGAGCAGGAACTCAACCGGCATCTGAAGGTCGCCAAGGACTGGATGCCGCACGAGTACGTGCCGTGGACGGACGGCCGTAACTTCCCCGGCCTCTTCGAGGACGGTGAGGCCTGGGACAAGGAGCAGTCCAAGGTTACCGAGATCGGCCGGATCGCACTGGTGGTGAACCTGCTGACCGAGGACAACCTCCCCAGCTACCACCACGAGATCGCCTCGCTGTTCGGCCGTGACGGCGCCTGGGGCACCTGGGTGCACCGCTGGACCGCGGAGGAGGGCCGGCACGGCATCGTGATGCGCGACTACCTGCTCACCTCGCGCGCGGTGGACCCGGACAAGCTGGAGCAGTTCCGCATGTCCCACATGAGCGAGGGCTTCGAGTCGGACAACCGGCACTCGATGCTGCACTCGGTCGCCTACGTCGCCTTCCAGGAGCTCGCCACCCGCATCTCGCACCGCAACACCGGCCACCAGTCGGGCGACCCCATCTGCGACCGCATGCTCGCGCGCATCGCGACCGACGAGAACCTGCACATGGTCTTCTACCGGAACCTGCTGAAGGCCGCGTTCGAGCTCGCCCCCGACCTCACCATGCAGGCGGTGCGTGACGTCGTGGTCAAATTCCGCATGCCCGGCCACGGCATCCCCGGCTTCGAGCGCGCCGCCGCCCAGATGGCCATCGGCGAGGTCTACAACCTGCGGATCCACCACGACGACGTCCTCCAGCCCGTCCTGCGCCACCTGAGGGTCCTGGAGATCGACGGCCTCGGCCCCGAGGGACTCCAGGCACAGGAGGAGCTGGGCCTCTTCATGGGGGGACTGAACGCGGAGGCCTCGAAGTTCGACGAGAAGCTGGCGGCCCGCAAGGCCCGGATGGCGGCTCGGGCCGGAGGCTGACCGCCGGGTATCAGAGTGCCGTACGCCTGAGTTCCAGTCGCTCCTTCTCCGAGAGACCGCCCCAGACGCCGAAACGCTCGTCGTTGTTCAGGGCGTACTCCAGACAGGCCGAGCGCATCTCGCACATGCCGCAGATGCGCTTCGCCTCCCGCACGGAGCTCCCGGGCTCGGGAAAGAAGAAGTCCGCTCCGGTCTGCGCGCACAGTGCCTGGGCCTGCCAGTCCGGAACGGCGAGCTTGATCGTTTCGATGTGCATGGCCGATATCGTGCCGGGGGGCGAAAAACGTTCGATCAACGCGGGATCAACGCCGCGCCCCGGGGCCTCCGGCCGCGCCCCACGCGGACTCCCCGGCAGACCCCGATGGTCTCCCGTCGCCCTCCGCGGCGCACGGCGGCGCGCGGGGGCGCGCGGGGGCGGGACGAAAACGCGCGGCAGCGTTCCGGCGGCGATTGTCAGTGGGCGGTGCAAGACTCGGCAGAGCAGACGACGGGACCCTTCCGAGGAGGGCGATGATGCTCACCACCCGTTATGTCACCGGCGCGCCGAACTGGATCGACCTGGGCACCCCCGACATCGAGGGCGCCAGTGCCTTCTACGGCGCCCTGTTCGGCTGGCGGTTCCAGCCGGGCGGGCCCGAGACCGGCGGCTACGGCCTGTTCCAGCTCGGCGGCAGGACGGCGGCCGGCGGTATGCAGACTACCGAGGAGCAGGGCCCGCCCTCCTGGACGGTGTACTTCCGGACACCGGACGTGGACGCCACGGCGAAGGCCGCCGAGCAGGCGCACGGCTCGGTACTGATGCAGCCCATGGACGTGATGGACCTGGGCCGCATGGCCATCCTCGCCGACAAGGCGGGCGTGCCCTTCGGTCTCTGGCAGCCCGGCACCAACAAGGGCCTGGACGTCGTCCAGGAGCCCGGCTCGCTGTGCTGGCTGGAGCTCTACATCCCGGACGTGCCGGCCGCGGCGGGGTTCTACAACGCGACACTCGGCCTGGAGACCTTCGCCCTCGACTTCTACGGCGGCACCTACACGACGTTCAGCCCTGCCGGGGAAGGGGAGGACGCCATGTTCGGCGGGGTCGTCGACAAGGCCGACGACCCGGCGGAGGCGGACGGCCCGGCGTACTGGCTTCCGTACTTCGAGGTCACGGACACGGACGCCACGGTCGCCCGGGCGCAGGAAATGGGCGGCACCGTCCGTATGCCCGCCACGGACCTGCCGGACGTCGGCCGCCTCGCCAAGCTCACCGACCCGTACGGGGCACGCTTCGCGGTGATCAAGAGCGTGCCGCCACCGAGCTGAGGGGCGCGGCGCGTCCTCGGGGGCGCCCCGGCGCGAGCGAAGCCGAGAGTGGAAGAGGGGGACGACAGCGCGGCTGGGATCCCCCCTATGGGGGCGCGCATGCCGGGCCCCGCAACCCCGGCACGATCCGCGAGACGGACTCTAGGCGGACGCCCGCCGCACCAGCGTCGTCGGCAGCACCACGCTGGACGGCGCGGCGTGCACGCCCTGCTCGGCGGCGCCTCGGCCGGGTCCCCGCAGCAGCAGCCGGGCCATCAACCGGCCCATCTCCTCGATGTCCTGACGGACCGTCGTGAGCGGCGGGTCGGTCTGCTCCGCGACCGGCACCATGTCGTCGAACCCGACCACGGCGACATCGTCCGGCACCCGGCGCCCGGACTCGCGCAACACCCGCAGCGCGCCCGCCGCGGTCAGATCGTTGGCGGCGAACACCGCATCAAGGTCGGGGCAGCGTACGAGCAGCTCCCGCATGGCCTGTTCGCCCCCGGCCGGTGTGAAGTCGCCCTCGACGATGAGCCGGGGGTCGGCGTCGACCATGACGTCCCGGTATCCGTCGAGCCGGTCCACCGCCGACGTCTGGTCGAGGGCGCCGGTGATGTGCGCGATGCGGGTGCGGCCGAGGCCGGCGAGGTGCCGTACGGCGTCGCGGGCGCCACCGCGGTTGTCGCTGTCGACGTACACCACGCCGCGCCGATCGCCGCTCCAGCCGGGCCGTCCGCCGAACACGGTGGGGATCGCGGCCCGCTGGATCAGTCCCGGCAGCGGGTCGTCGAGGTGCAGCGAGAAGACGAGCGCCCCGTCGACATGCCCGCCGGCGAGATAGCGGGCGACGCGGGCGTGGTCGTCGCGGCCCTCGGTGAGGAGCAGCACGAGCTGGTTGTCGTGGGCCGTCAGTTCCTTGCTGATGCCGCGCAGTTGCAGGGCGAAGAAGGGGTCGGCGAAGACGCGGGTCTCCGGTTCGGCGACCACGACGGCGACGGCGTCGTGCCGCCGGGTGACCAGGCTGCGGGCGGCCTGGTTGGGCACGTACCCGAGTTCCTCGACGGCCTTGCGGACCCGCTCGACGAGGGGCTCCCTCACCCCGTCCCCGCCGTTGACCACCCGGGACACGGTGGCCCGCGAGACCCCGGCCCGGGCGGCCACTGCCTCCAGGGTGGGGCGCGGGGCTGTGTCGGTCACGTCGGGGCTCCTTGTCCGAGGTTGCGGATCAGGATAGCCCTGGCGGGAGACGGAGGTGAGAGCGCTCTCCGATGGTCCATTCGGCCGATCTTGTTTGGCACATCGATCGACGGCGGCAGAGGCTGCTGCTGATGGCCGCCCGGGTCGGGGCGGCACGCCCCCTACAGGAGATGCCATGTGGACCACCCCCATGAGTAAGACAGTTGCCCGAGGACTGCGCCGGGCCGGTGTGTCCCGCAGATGGTGGCTGCTGTTCTCCGTCGGCGTGGCCCTGGGTCTCGTCGGCTCCAGCAGCGCGGGAGCCGCCGGAGCAGGTCGCGACGGCTGAACCTGGGAACGCGGCCGGGACCGGTCAATGCTCGTGCTCGGCCGGCTGATGTCCGTGCTCATGCGGCTCGTAGCCGGGAATGGTCCCGTCCGCCTTCTTCACCAGGAACAACCCGACCATCCCCATGTCCGAGTGACTCTGCACATGGCAGTGGTACATCCACGCTCCCGCTCCGACCCCCTCCCCCGCGATCACCTGGAACCCGAACGAGTCCGCCGGGCCGACGATCTTGTTGTCGATGACCTGGCTGGGGTCGTCCGGCCCGGTGAGCATGCCCGTGCGGTTGTCGGCCCAGCGGTGACCGTGCAGATGGAAGGTGTGGTAGTACTCGCCGTGCGTGATCATCACGAACTCGACGCGATCGCCCACCGTCGCCTCGAAGTTCGGGCCGCTGTGCGCGGGTTTGTTGTTGATCAGCATGTCGTTGAAGACGATCGTGTGGGTGGCGTCCGGGAGGACGTCGCCCTTGCGCCGGACGATCACCGGCCCGTACAGGCCCTTGCGGATACCGCCGGTGCCGTGCTCGGTGCCGACGACGTGGTCGTGGTAGTGCCAGTACCCCGCGCTGCCCGCCCGCCAGGTGCCGTCCTTACGGCGGCCGGGGGTGTGGGTGCGCCAGGTGTAGGTGCGGGTGTCGCCGGGTTCGACGTCGCTCTTGTTCAACTTCGTGCCGTCGCTGGTGATTTCGTAGTCGAGCCCGTGGACGTGCAGGCTCACGGGCACGTCCATCGTGTTCTCGAACTCGACGTGCAGGGTGTCGCCCTCGTTGAGTTCGATCAGCGGCCCGGGGATGGTCGCCTTGCCCTTCTCGAGGCCGTAGCCCATCTGTCCGTCGGCGAGTTTCTCGGCGTACAGCGTGATGTGCCGGACCTCGCCGCCGGCCGGTGCGGTCCTCGCCGGTCCGTCGGCGCTGACGGCCTCGGGGGCGAGGGACAACGATGTCGCGACGGCCGTGCCGCCGAGCAGAACCCGTCGGTTGAAGCTGCGTCTGTCCATGCCGAACTCCCCACTCCGGTACGGGCTTTGAGACGGTAGCCCCACTCGACTCGTTTATCCACACCCTGGACAAAGTTCGCGCGATTACGGTCATAGGTATTGGCGAGTCATGCAAAGGGGTCTAACTTCCTTGGCGCTGTTGCTGTGACCGAGGAGGTGCCCATGCACTTACGAGGGTTGAGCACGAGAAGGAGAAGGAGACGCGCCTGGGCGGCCACCGTTGCCGCCGGGGTTGTCGCGGCAGGGCTGCTCTCCGGTCCCGCCGCCAGCGCGCGCCCGGCTCCGGACCCGCCCCTGACAACGATGTCCGTGAAGTCGCCGCCGGGCGGCGCGAACGTACGGGTGCTGATCTTCTACGGATCCGCGGCCGCAGGCGATGAGTCGCCGCTGGTGAACGCCGGGATCGAGGCGATCGAGAAGATCGGCCTGTCCGGCCCCGCCGACCAGCGCTTCAAGGTCGAGGCCACGAACGACGCCACGGTCTTCACCGACGAGACGACGCTCGGCCGCTTCAACGCGATCGTCTTCCTCACCGGCGGCGGCGATGTCCTGGACCCCGAGCAAGAGGCGGGCCTGGAGGCCTACATGGAGGCGGGCGGCGGTTTCGTCGGCATCCATGACGCGGCCCGCGCCGAGCCCTACTCGGACTGGTTCACCGGCCTCGTCGGCGCCCGCCCCGCGGCCGGCGGGCCGACGACCGCGCAGCGGGCCGTCGTCGAGGTCGGCGACCGGCTGCATCCGGCCACCAAGGAACTGCCGTTGCAGTGGAAGCGGCCGGACAAGTGGCTGAACTGGGTGAAGAACCCGTCCGGCACCGTGCATACGGTCGCCCGGGTACGGGAGTCGTCCTACCAGCCGGGGTCGAGCGCCAACGGCTGGGACCACCCGGTCAGTTGGTGCCGTGACTACGACGGCGGCCGCTCCTTCTACACCGGCATGGGCGGCACGGTGTCGTCGTACGACGAGACCGACTTCCGTACGCACCTGCGCGGTGCCCTGCTGTGGACGACCCGGCTCGTCCAGGCCGACTGCAAGGCCACCATCACCGGCAACTACAAGGCCGAACGCCTCACCCAGCCCAACCAGCCGGGCCGGAACGACCAGATCGGCGAGCCGCACGGCCTGGTCACCGCGCCCGACGGCCGCGTGCTGTACATCGGCCGGGGCGGCGCCGACTCCTCCCAGCCGGTGGTCACCGACTGGAACCACCCGGACGTCGGCAAGGGCAAGGGCGAGATCCACGTCTATGACCCGAAGACCAAGAAGGTCACGCTGGCCGGGGCGTTGACGGTCTTCGGCAACAAGGGCGGCGGCGACGAGCTGATCAAGGTGGAGGAGGGGCTGCTCGGCATCGAGCTCGACCCGCGCTTCGAGGAGAACGGCTGGGTGTATCTGCACTACACCCCGCACTCGCAGATCAACCGCGACACGCGGATGGCCGAGCGGCGCGTCTCCCGGTTCACGCTCGACCTCGCCACGAACAAGCTGGACCTGAGCAGTGAGAAGGTGCTGCTCAAGTGGCCGGTGCAGATCCACAGTTGCTGCCACGCGGGCGGCGGGATGACCTGGGACTCGAAGGGCAACCTGTACATCGCGACCGGCGACAACAACTCCAGCCGCTTCAGCGACGGTTACTCCGGCAACAACCCCCAGCCCGACTACAAGGGCGTGTCCTTCGCCGACGCCCGCCGCACCGCCGGCAACACCAACAACCTCAACGGCAAGATCCTGCGCATCCATCCCGAGCCGGACGGCACGTACACGATCCCGGCCGGGAACCTCTTCACCGGCAAGGAGACCGACGAGGGCGGCGGCAAGACACGCGGCGAGATCTATGTGATGGGGGTCAGGAACCCCGCTCGCATCTTCGTCGACAGGAAGACCGACATCCTGTACGCGGGCTGGGTGGGCCCGGACGCCTCGGCACCCTCCCCGACATGGGGCCCGGCCAAGTACGACACCTTCGCGGTCATCACCAAGGCGAGCAACCGGGGCTGGCCGTACTGCATGGGCAACAAGCAGCCGTACCGGGACCGCAATCTGCCGGATCCGACGAAGCCCCTGGGCTGGTACGACTGCGACCACCCGAAGAACGAGTCGCCGAACAACGACGGCCTCGTCAACCTCCCGCCGGTCACCGGCAACAACATCTGGTATTCGCCCCAGGGCGGCGCTCCCGACTTCCCGCGCGACGCGAACGGTGTCCCGTCGTACAAGCAGGAGGAGTCGAAGTACCTGCTGCCGTGGCTCAAGGGCGGCGGGCAGGCGGCGATGAACGGACCCGTCTACCGCTACGACACGGCGATCGCGAGTGACGTGAGGTGGCCGGCGTACTGGGACGGCAAGTGGTTCGTCGGCGACTTCTACGACGCCGACCAGCCGCGCAACGCGGTGATCACCGACCCGAAGACCCAGGGTGACGGCGGACTGCCGGTCCACTCGGAGTCGCTGAAGAAGATCGTGCCGGTCGGCAACGACGGCATCAAGAACCTCATGGACTGGAAGTTCGGTCCGGACGGTGCGCTGTACGTGCTCGACTACGGCCGCGGCTTCTTCACCTCGGACGCCAAGTCGGCGCTGTGGCGGGTCACTTACACGGGCGGCGGTCCGACCCCGGCCGCCGACCGGCTGGCGAGAGGAGGGGCCCGGTGATGCGCCGACGACGTCAACGAAGAGTCTGGACGGCCTTGTCGGCCGTGCTGCTCGTGATGCTGGGACTGCAGTCCGCGCCCGTCGCCGTCGGACAGCCCGACGCCCCGGCCGCGGCCGCCGCACAGGTGCTCACCTGGACCGCGGGCGACGACATCACCAAGTACGCGTCGGCGCCGGCGACCGCGGTGGCCGGTCAGGCGACGATCGTCTTCGAGAACAGCGCGGCGACCGGCAACACCACCGGAATGCCGCACACGCTGACGTTCGACACCTCCGATCCGGAGTTCAACAACGACGTCCAGCTGAACATCCTCGCCAACCCGAACGACGACCAGGGCGGCCGCCACACCGCGGAGGTCACGCTCACCCCCGGCCGCTACCGCTACTACTGCACGATCCCCGGGCACGGGCAGATGCAGGGCATCCTCGTGGTGACCGAGGGCAGCGGCGAGGACACGACGCCACCCGAGGCGTCGGCCCACGTCAGCGGGACGCAGAACACACAGGGGCAGTACGTCGGTTCGGCGAGCGTGGCGATCCACGCCACGGACGACCAGGGCGGTTCCGGAGTCGACCGCGTCGAGTACGCACTCGGCGACGCGGGCACCTGGCAGCCGTACACCACCCCGGTCGTGGTCGACCAGGTCGGCGACCACAAGGTCCGCTACCGCGCCTTCGACAAGGCGGGGAACGTCTCGGCGGAGAAGAGCGTCGCCTTCACGGTCGTCGCGCCGCAGACCGACGACACGACCCCGCCGGAGACGTCGGCGACGGTCAGCGGCGAGCAGAACCCCGACGGGACGTACATCGACATGGCGACGGTCACCGTCTCCGCCTCCGACACCGGTTCCGGCGTCAACACGATCGAGTACGCGATCGGCTCCGGCGCCTGGCAGCCGTACACCGCTCCCGTGATGGTGCACGCGGCCGGGACCCATACGGTGCGTTACCGGGCCGCCGACAAGGCGGGGAACGTCTCCGCCGAGAAGAGTGTGCAGTTCACGGTCGTGGCGGCGCCTCCGCAGGACACGACGCCGCCGGTGACGGGCGTGTCCGTCGAGGGCACGAAGAACTCCGACGGGGCGTACATCGGCAACGCCAAGGTGACCGTCACGGCGACCGACGCGGGCGGCTCGGGTGTCGACCGGATCGAGTACTCGATCGACGGCGGACCGTACATCGCATACAGCACTTCTGTGATCGTCGACCGCGCGGGCACGCACACCCTCGCCTACCGGGCGACGGACAAGGCGGGCAACACCTCCGCGGCCCGCACGGTGACCTTCACGGTGGTGTCCAGTCAGGTTCCGGCACCCAACTGCCCCGAGTTCGACGAGCGGTTGACGGTGATCGTCGGCACGGTCGACTCGGGCGTCCCGAACCGGCTCACCAACAGCCGGTGCCGGATCAACGAGTTGATCGAGGACGAGAAGGAGTGGACGTCCCAGGCGCTGTTCCTCAAGCACGTCACGGCGGTCCTGGACAAGCTCCTGAAGGAAGGGGTCGTCGACCAGCGCGAGCACAACGCCATCCGCAAGGCCGCGCGCGAGTCGGGGATCGGCAGGCCCGGCCAGACCGAGGGCTACCGCACGATCCTCGACGGCAGCGCGGAGTCCTTCGCCAAGTGGCAGCACGTGGGCGGCGGTTCGTTCGCGCCGAACGGCGACGGATCGATCACCAGCGGCACCGTGAAGCAGGGCCTGGGCATGCTGTGGTTCCCGGAGCGCAAGTACGGCGACTTCTCGCTCAAGCTCCAGTGGCGTGACGACGCCCCGGGCACCGGGAATGCCAACTCCGGTGTGTTCGTCCGCTTCCCGTGGGTCCACGACCACCCCGAGGAGTCGCGTCCCGAGTGGGTCGCCATCAAGTACGGGCACGAGGTGCAGGTGTTCGACCGGCCCGACGGCGACATGTACAAGACGGGCTCGGTCTACGGCTTCGACCGTGTGGGGCTCGCCGGTGCCGGCGTCACGCAGAAGGGGACCTGGAACGACTACGAGATCCGCGTGGTCGACCAGCACTACTCGGTCTACCGCAACGGCGTGCTGATCAATGAGTTCGACAACACCGCAGGCCAGGAGTTCTCCCCGCCCCGCTCGGACGACCCGGGCACGGACGGGCGGCGGTTCGCCTCCGGCTACATCGGGCTCCAGGTGCACGGCACGACGGATGTGATCTCGTACCGGGACATCCGGATCAAGGAGCTGTAGGTTCCGGGGGAGGCGCCTCCGACGGGGGCGTCTCCTTCTTCGGCGCCGCCTTCTTGGCCCGGCTCGGCTGGACCCGCTTGGGCTCCCCCGGCATCTTCGGGTACTCCGGCGGGTACGGCAGGTCGCCGAGGCCGTGGTCGCGTTCGTCCTTGTTGGCCAGCTCCAGCAGGGCCTCCAGGGAGAAGCGGTGCTCGTCCATGCCCGCGTGCACGTCGCCGAGTTCGGCGAAGCGCGCGGGCATCGTCGCGATGTCGAAGTCCCGCGGATTTGCCTCGCCGACCTCCTCCCAGCGCAGCGGTGCCGAGACCGGGGCGTGCGGGCGCGGTCGTACGGAATAGGCGGAGGCGATCGTGCGGTCGCGGGCCGTCTGGTTGTAGTCGATGAAGATGCGTTCGCCCCGCTCCTCCTTCCACCACTTGATGGTCACGTGATCCGGCATCCGGCGTTCCATCTCCCGGCCGATCGCGATCGCGGCCCGCCGCACCTGGGTGAAGGTCCAGCGCGGCTCGATGGGCACGAAGACGTGCAGCCCGCGTCCGCCGGACGTCTTCGGCCAGCCGCGCAGCCCGCCGAACTCCTCCAGCACGCCCCGTAGTTCATGGGCGGCGCGCACGGCGTCGGCGTAGTCCGTGCCGGGTTGCGGGTCGAGGTCGATGCGCAGTTCGTCGGGGCGGTCGACGTCGGCGCGGCGCACCGGCCAGGGGTGGAAGGTGAGGGTGCCGTACTGGGCGGCCCACAGGACGGCGGCCTCCTCGGTGGGGCACATCTCGTCGGCGCTGCGGCCGCTGGGGAAGGTGATGTGGGCGGTGGGGATCCAGTCGGGCATGTTCTTGGGCGCCCGCTTCTGGAAGAACCACTCGCCGGTCACGCCGTCCGGGTAGCGCTCCAGGGTGGTGGGGCGGTCGCGCAGGGCGCGCAGGATGCCGGGTCCTACGGCGATGTAGTACCGGGCGAGGTCCAGCTTGGTGAAGCCGCGCTCCGGGAAGAAGATCTTGCCCGGGTTGGACAGGCGCACGGTTCTGCCCCCGGCCTGAAGTTCCACCGCTTCGCCCATGCGAGCCACGGTAGGCGCAGCGGGCATACCTCGCACACCGGGCGGTCAGGGGCGTCTGCGGTGGCGATCGCCGAGGCTCATCCCAAGCACACGGGAAGTCCGACGGTGAGGAGGCAGTGGTCGGTGACCTGGTCTCCGCGCGGGCTCGACTGGCCGACCGTGGTCTTCGCGGCGTCCTGACGGGCGAACGGCGCGGCCACGGCGGATACGGCCGTCCCCACCCCTCCCGCCACGGCGATGACCAAGGCGACGCTGACCGTGCGCAGCGGCAGACGGTGCCTCTTCGGCCGGTCCAACCGCGTATTCATCTGCGTGTCCACCTGGATGTTCATGGGGACACCCTGCATGATCGTGCCGCACAGCGCTCCCTGAGCACCACTGATCGACTGAGGCGCTCAAGCGCGCGGACACCAGGGACGACTCGTACAGTCGGAGCATGGACCTGCCGGTGATGCCGCCCGTGAAGCCGATGCTCGCCAAGTCGGTCGCGAAGATCCCGCCGGGCATGCAGTACGAGGCGAAGTGGGACGGGTTCCGGGCGATCGTGTTCCGCGACGGGGACGAGGTCGAGCTGGGCAGCCGTACGGGAAAGCCGCTGACCAGGTACTTTCCCGAGCTGGTGGCGGGGCTGAAGGAGCGGTTGCCCGAGCGGTGCGTGCTGGACGGGGAGATCGTCATCGCGCGTGAGGGGCGGCTGGACTTCGACGCGCTGACCGAGCGCATCCATCCGGCCGACTCCCGGGTGCGGATGCTGGCCGAGAAGACCCCGGCGTCGTTCGTGGCCTTCGATCTGCTGGCGCTGGCGGACGAGTCGCTGATGCAGACCCCGCTGGCGGACCGGCGGGCATTGCTCACGATGGCGTTGTCCGGGGTGACGGCGCCGGTGCATGTGGCGCCGGCGACGACCGACATCGAGACGGCCGAGGGATGGTTCGAGCAGTACGAGGGGGCCGGTCTGGACGGGGTGATCGCCAAACCGCTCGGCCTGCGCTATCTCCAGGACGAGCGCGCCATGTTCAAGATCAAGCACGAGCGGACGGCGGACGTCGTCGTCGCGGGCTACCGGCTGCACAAGAGCGGGCCGGTCGTGGGCTCCCTGCTGCTCGGCCTGTACGACGACCGGGGCGCCCTGCAGCACGTGGGCGTGTCGGCGGCGTTCCCCATGAAGCGGCGCGCCGAGCTGGTCGAGGAGCTGGAGCCGCTGCGCATGGAGGAGGTCGCGGGGCATCCGTGGGCGGCCTGGTCCGACGAGGCGGCTCATGAGACGGCCCGGCTGCCGGGCGCGCCGAGCCGCTGGTCGGGCAAGAAGGACCTGTCCTGGGTGCCGCTGCGGCCGGAGCGGGTGGCGGAGGTGGCGTACGACCACATGGAGAACGGCGTGCGCTTCCGGCACACGGCGCGATTCCGCCGCTGGCGCCCGGACCGCACGCCCGAGAGCTGTACGTACGCGCAGTTGGAGGAGCCGGTCCGCTACGACCTGGCGGAGATCTTCGCACCGCAGGCCTGAGCCTCATGGGCTTCGAGCCCCGCGTCAGGGCTTCATCAGTACCTTGATCGCGCCCTCCTGCTTGCGCTGGAACATCTCGTACGCGTGCGGCGCGTCGCTCAGCGGCACGCGGTGGGTGGCGAAGTCGTCGACGCCCAGGGGGTCCTCGTCCGTCAGGTACGGCAGGATGTCGTCGGTCCAGCGGCGCACGTTGGCCTGGCCCATGCGGATCTGGATCTGCTTGTCGAACAGGGTCAGCAGCGGCAGCGGGTCGGCCGTGCCGCCGTACACGCCGGACAGTGAGATGGTGCCGCCGCGCCGTACCAGGTCGATGGCGGTATGGAGGGCGGCGAGCCGGTCGACGCTGAAGCGCTCGGCCATCGGGCCGCTCAGCTTGCGCGGCAGCAGGGCGGAGGTGTTCTGCACCAGGCGGGCCACCGCGCTGCCGTGGGCCTCGGTGCCGACCGCGTCGATCACGGCGTCGGGACCGCGGCCGTCGGTCTGGTCGCGAATCGCGGCGACGAGTTCCTTCTCGTCGTCGAAGGACCGCAGGTCGAACGTCTCGACGCCCCGCTCGCGCGCCCGCTGCAGCCGCTCGGGGACCAGGTCCACGCCGAACACCCGCCCGGCGCCCCGCACCTGGGCGATCCGGCAGGCCATGTCGCCGATGGGGCCGAGGCCGAGCACGGCGATGCTGCCGCCCTCGGGGATCTCGGCGTAGCGGACCGCCTGCCAGGCGGTGGGCAGGACGTCGGAGAGATAGACGAACCGGTCGTCGGGCGGCCCTTCCGGGATCTTGATCGGACCGAACTGCGCCTGCGGGACCCGCAGATACTCGGCCTGGGCGCCCGGCACGGAGCCGTACAGGCGGGTGTAGCCGAACAGGGCGGCGCCCATGCCCTCGCCGGTGACCTGGGTGGTCTCGCACTGGGTCGGCAGGCCGGTCAGGCACATCCAGCAGTCGCCGCAAGCGATCTGGAAGGGCACCACGACCCGGTCGCCGGCCTGCAGGTCCATCACCCCGGCGCCGACCTCCTCGACGATGCCGATCGGTTCGTGACCGAGGATGTCGCCCGGGGTCATGAACGGGGTGAGCACCTCGTAGAGATGCAGGTCGGAGCCGCACAGCCCGGTGGATGTGACACGGATGACCGCGTCCGTCGGCTCCTGGATCTGCGGGTCCGGCACGTTCTCCACGCGGACGTCCCGCTTGCCCTGCCAGGTCACTGCCCTCATCGCCCCGCGCTCCCTCCGTCACGTGTGCGTCCGCTCGTACGGTGGGCGCCGGGTACCCCGGCGCTCCCCCGCCGAACCGCCGGGCCGGGCCCCGGCACATCCCACGGGCCGGCCGTCCCGGGCATGGGCCGATCGGCGGATTCACGCACGCGGCAGGCACTCAAGGGGTATGTGCACCTATGAACTGATAAGCGCACAATTAGCGACACAGACCGGACGGGTGGTGGCGGGTGACCATGGTGGGCAGGAAACGAGGGGCGCGGCCGAGACGCGCCACGACGATGGCGGCGCTGGTGGCCGCCGTGCTGACCGCTTCCCTGGCGGCCGGCTGCACGACGTCCGACGGCGCGCGCGACGACGGCCGCGACGACGGCCGGGGCCAGGAGCAGCCATCGGCGCCGAGTGGGAGCACCAGCCCGGAGAACCGCGAATCGGTCCTCGCCGTGAAGATCGACAACGTCCGTGCCGCGCGGCCGCACACGGGTCTGAACGAGGCGGACATCGTGTACGTCGAGCAGGTCGAAGGCGGGCTCAGCCGTCTGATGGCCGTGTACGCGCAGAAGGTGCCGAAGGTCGTCGGGCCGGTGCGCAGCGCCCGCGAGACCGACTTGGAGCTGTTGCGCCAGTTCGAGCGGCCGATCCTCGCGTTCTCCGGGGCCCAGAGCAAGCTCCTGCCGCTCATCGACAAGGCACCGCTGCAGGCGGAGCCCCCGGGCAAGGGCTCCAGCGCCTACTTCCGCAGCACGACCAGGCGCTCCCCGCACAACCTCTACCTGCGACCCCGCCGGCTGATGCCCGTCGCCCCGGGCACGAACGTCCTGACGACCGGCTTCCTCTTCGGCGCCGCCCCCGCGGGCGGCAAGGCCACAGCCTTGCGGACGGTGAGCTTCGATGCGGCCCGGTACGCCTTCAGCTGGTCCAGGAGCCAGAACCGCTGGCTGATCACCATGGACGGCAAGGCCGCCATGACGACGGACAAGAAGCCGATGACGGCCGGGACGGTCGTCGTGCAGTACGTGAAGGTGCGCAAGTCCCCGTTCCATGACGCCACCGGCAAACACACCCCGTACAGCCAGACGGTGGGCTCGGGGAAGGCGACCGTGCTGCGCGACGGACTCGCCTACGACGGCGTGACCTGGAAGCGCCCGAAGGCCTCGGGCGGCACGACGTTCACCACCCGGGACGGCAAGCCGATGAAGTTCCAGCACGGCCAGGTGTGGGTCGTGCTGGCCCCGGCACGCTGAGCGTTCCGGGCGAAGAGCGGCCGACGGGCGCTCAGGGTTGTCCGACGAGGGGTTCCGCCGGGTTGCGGAGCCCCTCGGCCGCGTCCGCGACCCGGCGGATCAGGTCGAAGAACAGCGTCTGCTCGTCGGCGGAGAGGGGGGCGAGGAAGACCTGGTTCATACGGGCCGTGCGCACGGTCAGCTTCTTGTGCGTACGCAGTCCCTCGTCCGTGAGACGCAGCAGGAAGCGGCGGCCGTCCTGCGGGTCGCGGACCTTGTCGAGCAGCCCGCGGCGGCCGAGCCGGCTGATCACCTCGGCGATGGTGGACCGGTCGAGCCCGACCCGCTCCCCCACCGTCCGCTGGTCCAGGCCCGGTTCGGCGACAAGCGTGTTGAGGACGGCGAACTGGGGCGAGGTGATCTCCTCGGAGACCATCGTGTTCCAGAGCAGGTAGTGCGCCTGCTGGAGCCGCCGGGCCAGATGCCCGGGGTGGGTGGTGAGGTCCACGGCGGCCATGTGCACTCCTGAGGGGGTCAATTCATCCGTGCACTGAACGATACCCGCCGGGACCACATGTGTCTGCACGCCCGCACCCCCACCGATCTCGCCTTTCTCCAGGGCCTTGACGCTTCACCCCACAAGTGACAGCGTGAAGGAAACTTCACCGAAATGCTCAGTGCCCTGATTAACTGGTTGACCGGGCGCTCGGACGGGATGGGGCTTCACGGATGGACAAGGTGGTCGCCACGGCCGGTGAGGCGGTGGCCGATGTGCCGGACGGCGCATCGCTCGCGGTGGGCGGTTTCGGGCTCAGCGGCGTGCCGAACGTGCTGATCCAGGCCCTGTACGAGCGGGGGGTCAGCGGCTTGAGCGTGGTCTCCAACAACTGCGGGGCGATGGAGTCCGGTCTCGCGGTGCTGCTCGCCGCGGGGCGGATCGCCCGGGTGACCGGCTCCTACATCGGCGCGAACAAGGAGTTCGCCCGCCAGTACCTGGCCGGTGAGCTGGAGGTCGAGATGATCCCGCAGGGCACGCTGGCCGAGCGGCTGCGCGCCGGCGGGGCGGGCATCCCGGCCTTCTACACGCCGGCCGGAGTCGGCACCCAGGTCGCCGAGGGCGGACTTCCGTGGCGCTACGACGGCTCAGGCGGGGTCGCGCTCGCCTCCCCTCCGAAGGAGGTGCGGGAGTTCGACGGCACCGAGTATGTGCTGGAGCACGGGATCCGCACCGACTTCGCGCTGGTACGGGCCGCGAAGGGCGACCGGCACGGGAACCTGGTCTTCAACAAGTCCGCCCGCAACTTCAACCCGCTGGCCGCGATGGCCGGCCGGGTGACGATCGCCGAGGTGGAGGAACTCGTCGAACCGGGCGACATCGATCCGGACGCGGTGCACCTGCCGGGCATCTTCGTGCAGCGGGTCGTCGCGCTCAGCCCGGAGCAGGCGGCGGACAAGAAGATCGAGCAGCGGACGGTGAGCAGCTGATGGCCTGGACACGTGAGGAGATGGCCGCCCGGGCCGCACGCGAGCTTCAGGACGGCCAGTACGTCAACCTCGGCATCGGCCTGCCGACCCTGATCCCGAACTACCTCCCCGAGGGCGTCGAGGTCGTCCTGGAATCCGAGAACGGCATCCTCGGCACCGGCCCCTACCCCACCGAGGACCAGGTCGACCCGGACCTGATCAACGCCGGCAAGGAGACCGTCACGGTGCTGCCGGGCGCGTCCTTCTTCGACTCGGCGCTGTCGTTCTCGATGATCCGGGGCGGGCACATCGACGTGGCCGTGCTCGGGGCCATGCAGGTGTCCGAGAAGGGCGACCTGGCCAACTGGGCGATCCCCGGGAAGATGATCACCGGGATCGGCGGGGCGATGGACCTGGTGCACGGCGCCCGCACGGTCATCGTCGTCATGACCCACACGGCCAAGGACGGCTCGACGAAGATCCTCTCCGAGTGCGCCCTGCCGCTCACCGGCAAGGCGTGCGTGAACCGGATCATCACCGACCTCGGCGTCCTGGACGTCACCGCCGACGGCCTGGTGCTCGTAGAGACGGCGCCCGGTGTGAGCGTCGACGAGATCACCGCCAAGACCGACGCCAAGCTCACCGTCGTGGAGGGCCTGCTGTGAACACCGTCTACCTCGTCGACGCCGTCCGCACCCCGATCGGCCGCTACAGCGGCGGCCTGGCGGGCGTGCGCCCGGACGACCTGGCCGCCCACGCCCTGCGGGAACTCCTCGGCCGTACGCCCGACCTGGACCCCTCCCGGATCGAGGACGTCTACTTCGGCAACGCCAACGGCGCCGGGGAGGAGAACCGCAACGTCGCCCGCATGGCCGCGCTGCTCGCCGGCCTGCCCACGTCCGTGCCCGGGGTGACCGTCAACCGGCTGTGCGCCTCCGGCCTGGAGGCGGTGATCCAGGCGGCCCGCGCCATCGCGGTCGGCGACGCCTCCATCGCCGTGGCCGGCGGGGTGGAGTCGATGACGCGGGCGCCGTACGTGCTGCCCAAGTCCGACAAGCCGTTCCCCGCCGGGCACGCCGAGCTGTACTCGACCACCCTCGGCTGGCGCATGGTCAACCCGCGGATGGAGCCGCAGTGGACCGTCCCGCTGGGCGAGTCGGCCGAGCTCATCGCCGAGAAGCACAAGATCAGCCGCGAGCAGCAGGACGAGTTCGCCCTGCGCAGTCACCAGAAGGCCGCCAAGGCACAGGCGGAGGACCTGTTCGACGCCGAGCTCGCGCCCGTGTCGATCCCGCAGCGCAGGGGCGATCCGGTGGTCTTCGGCGCCGACGAATGCGTACGGCCCGATGCCTCGCTGGAGGCGATGGCCAGGCTGGGGCCGTCCTTCCGCAAGGAGAACGGAACCGTCACCGCGGGCAACGCCTCACCGCTCAACGACGGCGCCGCGGCCCTGCTGCTGACGGACGAGGAAGGCCTGAAGGCCACCGGCCGCGAGCCCCTCGCCCGGATCTCGGCCACCGGCGTCAACGCCCTCGACCCGCACTGGTTCGGCCTCGCGCCCGTCGAGGCCGTCAACCGGGCCCTCGCCAAGGCGGGCAAGGAGTTCGGCGACCTCTCGGTCCTCGAACTGAACGAGGCCTTCGCCGCCCAGGTCCTGGGCTGTGTCGCCGAATGGCCCGAGTTCGACCCGGCGGTCCTCAACCCGCAGGGCGGCGCCATCGCCCTCGGCCACCCGCTCGGCGCCTCCGGTGCCCGCCTCGCCGGCACCGTCGCCCATCAACTCGCCCGCAAGGGCGGCGGAATCGGCGTCGCCACCCTCTGCATCGGCGTCGGCCAGGGCCTGGCCCTCGTCCTCGAACGGTAAGAACACGCAGGCGTCACGAACACCCAGGAAGCCCCAGGGACCCCCATGACTCTCACCCAGCACGACATCGACCAGGAGATCGCGGCCGAGCGCGCCGCGTACGAGAAGCGGATCGCCGACGGCGCCCCCGTCGAGCACCACCCGCGCCGCGACTACGCCCCGTACCGCTCCTCGGTCCTGCGCCACCCCGAGCAGCCGCCGATCGCCATCGACGTCACCAAGGACCCGGAGCTGGTGGAGCTGTCCTCCCCCGCCTTCGGGGAGCGGGACATCACCGAGATCGACAACGACCTCACCCGGCAGCACAACGGCGAGCCGATCGGTGAGCGCATCACCGTCTCCGGCCGCCTCCTGGACCGCGACGGCCGCCCGATCCGCGGCCAGCTGATCGAGATCTGGCAGGCGAACTCGGCCGGCCGCTACGCGCACCAGCGCGAGCAGCACGACGCGCCGCTGGACCCGAACTTCACGGGCGTCGGCCGCACGCTGACGGACGACGACGGCCAGTACCACTTCACCACCGTCCAGCCCGGCCCGTACCCGTGGCGCCAGCACGTCAACGCGTGGCGGCCGGCCCACATCCACTTCTCGCTCTTCGGTACGGCGTTCACGCAACGCCTGGTGACGCAGATGTACTTCCCGAACGACCCGCTGTTCCCGTACGACCCGATCATCCAGTCCGTGACGGACGACGCCGCCCGGCAGCGGCTGGTCGCGACGTACGACCACAGCCTGTCGGTGCCGGAGTTCTCGATGGGCTACCACTGGGACATCGTGCTCGACGGACCGCACGCCACCTGGCTCGAAGAGGGACGCTGACCTGCCATGACGAAGATCGACACAAGCCGCCCGGAGACCGTGCTCCCCACGCCGTCGCACACGGTCGGCCCCTTCTACGGGCACGCCCTGCCGTTCCCCGGCGGCGGTGACATCGCGCCCGTGGGCCACCCGGACACCATCACGCTGCAGGGGTACGTCCTCGACGGTGAGGGCAACCCGCTCCCGGACGCCTTCGTGGAGCTGTGGGGCGCCGACCCGGACGGCAATGTCCCCCAGGTCGACGGCTCGATGCGACGCGACCCGGCGAGCGGCGGCTTCCTGGGCCGCAACGGCGTGGAGTTCACCGGCTGGGGCCGCATCCAGACCGACGCGGGCGGCCACTGGACGGCGCGGACGCTGCGGCCGGGGGCGCGGGGGCGGAGCGCGCCGTACATCAGCGTGTGCGTCTTCGCTCGCGGGCTGCTGGTGCATCTGTTCACCCGGATCTATCTGCCGGGCGACGAGGCGGCACTCGCGGCCGATCCGCTGCTCTCCCGGGTGGCGCCGGAGCGGCGCGGCACACTGATCGCGCGGAAGGAGCGCGCGGACACCTACCGTTTCGACATCCGCCTTCAGGGCGAAGGCGAGACGGTCTTCCTGGAGTTCCAGTGACACCACCTGCCGAAAGGGCCGAATCCGGACCCGAGGCCGACACCGGCCTGCTCGCCCCGGGGTGGACGGGCTCCCCCGCCGCGGCCGCGACGAGTGACGCCGCCTGTCTGCGGGCGCTGCTCGACGCGGAGGCCGCGCTGACCCGGGCCCAGTGGGCGCTGGGGCTCGCCCCGGCCGAGGCGGCGACGGCGGTGACCGAGGCGGCCGACAACCACCCCTTCAACGTGCGGTCCCTCGCCGAACGGGCGCGGTCGGGCGGCAACCCGGTCATCCCCCTGGTCGCGGAGCTGACGAAGGCGGTCGGCGACGCGTACGGCCCCTATGTGCACCGGGGCGCCACCAGCCAGGACATCATGGACACGGCGACGATGCTGGTCGCCGTGCGCACGCTCGACCTGATCCTCGGCGACCTCGGCCGCACGGAGCGCGCACTGGCGGTACTGGCCACCGAGCACCGCGACACCGCGCTGCCGGGGCGGACGCTCACGCAGCACGCCGTACCGACGACGTTCGGGCTGAAGGCGGCCGGATGGCGGGCGCTGGTACTCGACGCGCGGGACCGGGTGATGGCCGTACGGGACTCGCTGCCCGTCCAACTCGGCGGTGCGGCGGGGACCTTGGCAGCCTTCGGGGCGTACGGCGCGAGCGATCCGACCGAGCTGCCGGCGGCGTACGCCGGTGAACTCGGCCTCCGGGCACCCGACCTGCCCTGGCACACCCTGCGCACTCCGATCGCCGACCTCGCCGGGTGCCTGGCCTTCACGGCGGGCGCGCTCGGCAAGCTCGCCGTGGACGTCCTCACCCTTTCCCGCACCGAGATCGCCGAGGTCGCGGAGGGCAGCGGCGGGGAGTCGTCCGCCATGCCGCACAAGTCCAATCCCGTACGGTCCACCCTGATCGCCTCCGCGGCACGGCGGGCGCCCCAGCTCGCGGCGACGCTGTACGGGTCGCTGGCCGCGGAGGACGAGCGGCCGGCCGGAGCCTGGCACGCCGAGTGGGAACCACTGCGGGACCTGCTGCGACTGGTGGGCGGGGCCGCCCGGGACGCCGTCGAGCTGGCCGAGGGGCTGCGCGTCAGGCCCGCTGTCATGCGGGAACACCTGTATCTCACCCACGGGTTGATCGTCTCCGAGCGGCTCTCCGCCGAGCTCGCCCCCGTGCTGGGCCGTGCCCGCGCCAAGGAACTGCTCACCCGGCTGGCATCGGAGGGGCGCCCGCTCGACTCCGCACCCGAGCTGGCGGACGTGGACCTCGACCCCACCCACTACACCGGCTCCGCGGGAGCCCTCACCGACCGTGCTCTGGAGCGACGTTGAATCTCCTCAACCACCGTGCCGAAGGGCCCGCGGCCGCGCCCCCGCTGCTGCTCGGACCGTCGCTCGGCACGTCGTACGCCCTGTGGGACAAGGTCGCGCCCGAGCTGTCGGTCACCCATCGCGTGGTCCGCTGGGATCTGCCGGGGCACGGCGGTTCGGCGGCTGATCTCATCACTGAGGGCGCGACGGTCGGCGACCTCGCCCGTCTGGTGCTCGCGCTCGCCGACTCGCTCGGTGTCGAGCGGTTCGCGTACGCGGGTGTGTCGCTCGGCGGTGCGGTGGGGCTGCATCTCGCGGTGCACCATCCGGAGCGGGTCTCCTCGCTGGCCGTGATCTGTTCGTCGGCGCACTTCAACGGTTCCGGGCCGTGGGAGGAGCGGGCCGCGCTGGTGCGGCGCGAGGGGCTGGCGGAGCTGGCGCACAGCGCGAACGCCCGCTGGTTCACGCCCGGCTTCACCGTGCCGGAGCTGGTCGCCGATCACCGTGACGCCGATCCGGACGCGTACGCCGCCTGCTGTGACGCCCTGGCCGCGTTCGACCTGCGGGACCGGCTGACGGAGATCGCGGTACCGACCCTGCTGATCGCCGGGCGCGAGGATCCGGCCACCCCGCCCGCGCATCTGCGGGAGATCGCGGACGCCGTGCCCGGTGCCGCCCTCGTCGAGCTCCCGGGTGCCTCGCACCTGGCGCCCGCCCAGTGTCCGCAGGCCGTGCTGACGGCGCTGCGGGCGCACCTGAACGGGGGCGCCGAGCGGGGCATGGCAGTGCGGCGCGAGGTGCTCGGCGACGACCACGTCGACCGGGCGCAGGCCCGGCAGACCGCGTTCACCGCGCGCTTCCAGGACTTCATCTCGCGCTACGCCTGGGGCGAGATCTGGACCGACCCGACGCTCACCCGCCGCGAGCGCAGCATGATCACCCTGACGGCCCTGGTCGCGCACGGCCATCACGACGAGCTGGCCATGCATGTCCGGGCGGCGCGGCGCAACGGTCTGACGCCGGAGGAGATCGGGGCGGTGCTGCTGCAGACGGCCGTGTACTGCGGGGTCCCGGCGGCGAACTCGGCGTTCGCGGCGGCCCAGCGGGTGCTCGCGGAAGAGGAAGGGTGACCCTGCCGGTCATAGCGCCGGCAGCATCTCGCACATGCCTCCACCGCGTGCCTACGGTGGAGGCATGTCGACGATTCTGATCACGGGTGCCACCTCGGGGCTCGGCCGGTACGTGGCCTTCGAGCTGGTCCGCTCCGGGCACCGCGTGCTCGCGCACGGGCGGGACGCCGGACGCACGGAGCGGCTCGTCGAGGAGCTGCGGGCCGAGGGTGAGGCCGAGGGGTTCGTCGCCGATCTGGCCTCGCTGGGACAGGTGCGTCAGCTGGCGTCACACGTCGCCGGGGCATGTCCCGAGCTCGATGTACTGATCAACAATGCGGGGCTGGGCTTCGGTTCGCCCGACGCGGGCCGTGAGCTGAGCGCCGACGGACACGAACTGCGCCTCGCGGTCGACTACTTGGCGCCGGTCGCGCTGACCCGCGCCCTGCTCCCGGTCCTGCGCGCGAACGCGCCCGCGCGGATCGTGAACGTCGGCTCGGCCGGACAGGAGCCCCTGGACTTCGACGACCCCGAGCTGACCCGCGGCTACAGCGGTGTCTCGGCGTACCGCCGCGCCAAGTTCGCGCTCGCCGCCCATACGTTCACCCTGGCCGAGGAGCTGGCCGGCACCGGCGTCTCGGTGAACGTCCTGCACCCGGCCACCTTCATGGACACGACGATGGTCCGGGAGGGCGGGATCACGCCCTGGAACACGGTCGCCGACGGCGCTCCCGGCGTCCTGGCCCTGGCCACCCGGGATCTGGGCACGGGCCGGTACTTCGACGGCACGCGTCCGGCGCGGGCGCACGAGGGGACGTACGACCCCGAGGTGCGGGGGCGGCTGGCCGCGGTCACCGATCAGCTGCTGGCCCTCTGACCCGTCTCACACCACGCCCGAGAGCAACACCGCCTCCCCCTGCGCCACCAGCCCGTCCGCCCCGCACGACCGCGCCAGCGTCAGACCCCGGTGCAGCTCCGCGGCCGAGCGGGCCGCGATGGCGTACTCGACGCGGGCGGCCGCGTGTTCGTACTGGCAGGGCGAGGCCTCCAGATAGGTGACCGCCTACTCGGCGAGGCGTACCGCGCGCTGGCCGGTCTCCAGCGCGGCAGCGCACCGCAGGGCCTCGCCGATGGCGGTGTCGGTGCCGAAGCGCTCGGCGTGGCGGCGGACGTCGGTGGCGAGCCGGGCGGCGCGCTCGGGGTCCTCGCTCGCGAGAGCGCGGGCCAGGTCGACGGCCCACGGGACCAGGACCGGGTTGTGGTGGCCGCGCACGGCCGCCGCCTTCTCCGCCGCCTCCAGTTCGTTGATGCCGTCCTTGGTGCGGCCGACCGCGAGGAGGAGGCGGCCGCGGACCGAGCGCGGGTCGGGCAGGACGATGGTGGACGGGTAGGGCGGGGCGAAGCCGTACTCCTCGGCGACCTCCCACGCCTGGTCGACATGGCCGCGGGCGAGCAGGGTGTCGACGAGGTTGCAGGTCGCGGACCAGTGCAGCGGCAGCCGGCGGCCGACGCGTTCGGCGAGCGCCAGCGACTTGCGCAGGGACGCCTCGGCCTCGCGGAGCCGGCCGCGCCTGCGGAGGGCGAGGCCGACGTAGGCGTGGGCCAGGGCGAGGTGGCCGCCGCTCCAGCCTGCGGACTCGTAGGCGCGCAGTCCCTCGTTGTAGAGGGTTTCGGCCCGGTCGAGCCGGTCGGTGTAGGCGTAGGAGCTGGCCAGCATCATCGGCAGCTCCAGGCCCCACTCCGGGTCGGTCCAGCCGAGTCCGGGCGCGAGGCGGCCGTTGACGAGGGCGCGGTCGCACAGCTCGACGACCTCCTCGGAGTTCTCGCCGCGGGCCATGGCGTCGAAGCCGCGCAGGATGAGCAGGGCGCGCTCGGAGTTGTCGCGGCCGGTGCAGGTTCTGGCGAGATCGGCGAGGCGGGCGGAGCGTCCCGGGGAGGTGGCCTCGCCCGCGTGGATGCCCTCCCACATGAACTGCACCGCCTGGAGCCGCAGCTTGGCGGGTCCGGCCGGCTGCCGGGCGGCCTCCGCCTCGACGGTGCGGACGGCCTCCTCCAGCTGGTCGTTGTGGAGCAGGGCCTGGGAGAGGCGGTGGACGGCGGCGACGCGTTCGTCGCCGTCCAGGCCGGGCATGGCGAGCGCGGTCTGGAGGTGGTCGACGGTGGTGGCGGGCGCGGTGAGCAGGGTGACGCAGCCCAGTTCGTAGAGCACACGCGCGTGGACCTCGGGCAGGGGCGGCTCCACCAGGGCGCGCTCCAGGCAGCGGCGGGCCGCGTCGGGCGCGCCGACGGCGAGGTGTTCGCGGGCGGCCTCGCGCAGTTGCTCGACGAGTTCCTCGTCGCTGTCCGGGTGGACCTCGAGGAGGTGGCGGGCGGCGACCGCGGCACTGTGGCCGTTGTCGGTGACGACGCGGGCGGCGATGCCGTGCATCGCGGTGCGCAGGGCGTCGGGGATGGAGTTGTAGACGGCGGTGGCGATCAGCGGGTGGACGAACTGCAGCTCGCCGTCGTCCGGTTGGACGCCCGCCGGGTCGGGCTCGGTGAGGATGCGGGCGGTGCGCAGCAGGTCGGCGCAGCGCACGGCGTCGTCGAGGCTCATGGTGGCGAGTTCGGCCACCAGGTCGACCGAGATGCCGGTGCCGAGGATCGCGGCCGCCCAGGCGAACCGGGTGGCCTCGATGCCGAGTGTCTCCAGGCGGGCGACGAGGCCGCCGCCGCGCGCCGAGCGGTTCAGGGCGCGCAGCTCGCCGGCCGCGGACTCGGTCGGCTCGAACTCGCTGTCCTGCACTTTGGCGAGGAGTTCGACGGTCTCGTACGGGTTGCCGCCGGTCACGGCCCAGACCTCACGGCAGAAGGGCGCGTCGGCGTGCGCGCCGAGGGTGGCGCGGGTGAGGCCGGCGGTGGCCTCCGGGGTGAGGGCGCTCAGGCTGGCGACGGAGGATCCCGCGGCGGCGACCGCGTCGAGGTGGCGGGCGCTGTCGCCGCTGACCTCGCCGGGGCGGCGGGCCACCATGACGAGGACGTTCAGGTCGTCGAGGCGTTCGGCGAAAGCGGCGAGCCAGCGCAGGGTCTCCTGGTCGGCCCAGTGGGCGTCGTCGATCAGCAGCACCAGCGGCCAGTCGCGCCGCGCGAGCCGGCGTACGGCGGCGACCAGGCCGTCGCACACGCCCTGCGGGTCGGCCTGGCGCTCGCCGGGGTCCGTGATGCCGAGGGCGGGGCCGGCGATGTCGTACCAGTCGCCGAGGTATTCGCGTGCCTCTTCCGGCATCAGCGACAGCAGCGCCGGCTGCAGCAGCTGCCGTACCACGTTGAAGGGGACGGACCTGAGGGTCTCGCTGCCGCGGGCGGACCACACCGCGCAGTTGCGTGCCTCGGCGATGCGGCGTGTCTCGGCCAGCAGCGCGGTCTTGCCGAGTCCCGCCTCGCCCCGCAGCACCAGGAGGCTGCCGGCGGAGGACTCGTCGGCGCACAGGGTGTCGAGGGCCCGCTCGACGGCGGCGAGTTCCTCGTCGCGCTCCCACAGCGAGGCCGAGGCGGCCGGTGTGGGCCGTACCTGCGTCATCCCGCTCCCTCCCCAAGTCGCCCGAACGACGTACAGAGCTCGAGCGTAGCCGTCGCACTGACTGAGTGGAGGCCGGTCCGGGCAGCTGTTGCCGTGATGGGTGAAAGCGGGTGCGGGCGGGCGACGCGCAGGGCCCGCGACCTGCGTCGGCAGAACTTACGAACAGTCAAAATCCAATATGGGCACCGGCAGTCGAGAGGCTGGGGCATGACGCTGACGATCCATGGAAAGGGAACGGTCCGGTCCCGCAGGGCCCTGGTCGCGGGTTCGGTGGGCAACTTCATCGAGTGGTACGAGTTCGGTGTCTACGGCTACTTCGCGACGATCATCGCGGCGCGGTTCTTCACACCGGAGGGCGGCGGCGAGGCCGAGGCGCTGGTGAGGACGTACGCGTCGTTCGCGCTGGCGTTCTTCTTCCGGCCCGTCGGGGCGGCCCTGTTCGGCCGGCTCGGCGACCGCATCGGCCGCAGACCGGTGCTGATCGTGGTGATCCTGCTGATGACCGGGGCGACGACACTGATCGGCGCGCTGCCGACGTACGCCACCGTCGGCGCCCTCGCCCCGTGGCTGCTGACGTTCCTGAGGGCGCTTCAAGGGCTGTCGGCGGGCGGGGAGTTCGGGGGCGCGGTGGCGCTGATGACCGAGTTCGCGCCAGTGGGGCGGCGTGGGCTGTACGGGGCGTGGCAGTCGTTCACGGTGGCGCTGGGGCTGCTGGGCGGTGCGGGGGCGGCGGCGCTGCTGTCCACTGTGCTGACGGAGGATCAGCTGGGCGACTGGGGATGGCGGTTGCCGTTCCTGCTGACGCTGCCGCTGGGGCTGGGTGCCCTGTGGCTGCGGCTGAGGCTTGACGAGACGCCGGCGTTCCGGGAGGAGCGGGAGGCCGAGCGGCCGCCCGGGCGCGCGGTCGTGGGGGCGATCGCGCTGGGCGCCGGGCGGATCATGGGGTGGGCGGCGGCCGGGTACACCTTCCTGGTCGTGCTGCCGTCCTATCTGCAGTCGACGCTCGACGCGTCGTTCCAGCAGGCGCTGATCGCCACGGTCCTGGCCAACCTGGGGTTCGCGCTGACCATCCTCCCGGCCGGCCTGCTCAGCGACCGGTTCGGCCGGCGGCCGGTGATGCTGACGGGGGCCGTGCTGGTGGTGGTCCTCGCGGTGCCGCTGCTCAACCTTCTTCAGGACCCGGGCGTTTCCCTCACCGTGAAAGGTGCGGCAGTGTGGGGCGCGGGTGCCGTCGTGGGGCTGCTGGCGGGGCCCGGCCCGGCGATGCTCGCCGAGCTGTTCCCGACGAACGTGCGGTACACGGGGCTGGGACTCGCCTACGCGCTGTCCAATGCGGTGTTCTCGGGCTGCGCCGGGCTCATCATCACGGAGACGATCGAACGGACCGGGAGCGTGGACATCCCCGCGTACTATGCGGCGGCGACCTGCGCGGTGAGCGTCCTCGCGCTGGCCACGACCCCAAAGGCCGGGGGCAAGGCCTCCGAGGCCCCGGACAAGGCTCCTGGCGGAAGAGCGAGGTGAGCACATGCGGGTGATCGGCCTGATGTCGGGCACGTCGTACGACGCGATCGACGCGGCCGCCGCCGACCTGGGTCTCGTCGGCGACAGCCTCGTGCTGAAGCCGCTGGGGCTGGTGAGCGAGGCGTACGACGACGCGCTGCGGGAGGAGCTCGCGGCGGCGCTGCCGCCCGGGACGACCTCGATGGCCGAGGTGTGCCGGCTCGACACCCGGATCGGGCAGGCCTTCGCGGCGGCGGCCGTGCGGGCGGACCGGGAACTGTGCGACGGGCGGGCGGAGTGGGTGGCCTCGCACGGACAGACCGTGTTCCACTGGGCCGAGGACGGGCAGGTGTACGGCACGTTGCAGCTCGGGCAGCCGGCGTGGATCGCCGAGGCGACCGGGCTGCCCGTGGTCGCCGACTTCCGGCCGCGCGACATCGCCGCCGGCGGCCAGGGTGCACCGCTGGTCAGCCTGGTCGACCTGCTGTGGCTGCGCGGGCGTCCGGGTACGCCGGTCGCCCTCAACCTCGGCGGCATCGCCAACCTCACCGCGCCGGACGGCACCGCCTTCGACACCGGGCCGGGCTGTGCGCTGATCGACGCTGCGGCGCGCGGGTTCAGCGGCGGGCGGCTGGTGTACGACGTGGACGGTGCGCTGGCCGGTCGCGGCGAGGTCCATGAGCCGCTGCTGCGACGGCTGCTGGAGGAGCCGTACTACGCGCTGCCCGCACCCAAGACGACCGGCAAGGAGCTGTTCCACCTCGGCCGGCTGACGGACGCGCTGGCCGGGGTCGGGACGCTGCCCGCCGAGGACGTCGTCGCCACCCTCACCATGCTCACGGCACGGACGGTCGCCGACGCCGTGCGCTCGGTGGGCGCGACGGAGGTGATCGCCTCGGGTGGCGGAACGCGCAACCCGGTGCTGATGCGCATGCTCGGGCAGCGGCTGCCGGGGGTGGCGCTGCGTACCTCCGACGCCCTGGGGCTGCCGGCGGCCGCGAAGGAGGCGTACGCCTTCGCCGTGCTGGGGTTTCTGACCGTGCACGGACTGGCGGGCACCGAGCCGACGGCCACCGGCGCCCGACACACCCGCGTGCTCGGCTCGATCACCCCGGGCCGGCACGGGCTACGGCTGCCCCCGCCCGCACGGGAGCGACCGGTGCGGCTCGTTCTGGAGTGACGTCGGCCGAAATCCGTGCCCGCGGGGACCGGATCCTCTCATCCGGCTTTCACCGAGACCTCATACGGTGGGCGTATGACGCAGGTGACTCCTCCCGGCTGGTACCCCGACCCCGGCCGGAAAAGTGACGGTCCGCCCACCGAGCGCTGGTGGGACGGCAAGGCATGGACGGACCAGGTCCGGCCCGCGGGGTCGGCCGCCGCGTGGGAGCCTCCGGGCCAGCCGGCGGATCACGGGCAGCCGGCGGCCGGCGGAGCGCAGCCCGCGGAGGTGCTGCAGTCACCGGCCGACGCGGCCCCTTACGCATATCCGGTGCATCCGGGGTATCCCGGCGAGCCGCAGTCCCGCGGGCGGCGCGGTCTGCGCACGGGCATAGCCGTGGGAGTGGCCGCGGTCGTCCTCGCGAGCATCGGTGTCGGCGTGTACGCGCTGGCCGCCGACGACGGCGCGGGCGGCGGCAGTGCCGACTCCCGGCAGGGCCCGGGCGGGCCGGGTGGACAAGGCGGCCAGGGCGGGCCCTTCGGTGACTCCGGTGGCGGCAACGGCGGCGGTTCCGGGGGCAACGGCGGGTCCGGCGGGCAGTCGCCGTCCCCCGACGAGTCCGAGGCGCCGAAGGTGGACAGCGGCGCCGTGACCGACCCCGTGAACGGGATCAGCATCCCCATCCCGGACGGCTGGTACGGACAGCAGATCAGGTGGGGCGCACAGGTGGCCTCGGACAAGACCTACAAGTGCCCCTCCGACACCTCCCAGACCTGCATGAAGGGCGGCGCCTACTCCGCGCCCGCGCTGGCGCTGCGCACCAAGGGCGACACGGCCGAGGAGATCGCCAAGGCGGACATCGCGGCGAACGCCGACGAGTCCTACGGCAAGGGATACGGAAAGATCACCTCGCACGAGGTACTGGCGTCCAAGCCGGTGACCGTGGCCGGGCAGAAGGGCTACATGGTCCGCTGGAAGGCGGTCACGAGCAAGGGCGCCGACGGCTATGTCGAGTCGCTCGCCTTCCCCTCGCCCCACAATAAGCAGCAGATGGTCGTGGTCCGCCTCGGCGTCGACGCCGGCGAGCAGTCGGTCCTCGACGAGATCGCCAAGGGCATCAAGGTGTCCACGGGCGGCGGCAACGGCCAGGACGTCTGAGCCGCGTTCCCGGCGCCCCCGCGGCTCGGTCGCGCCGGACGTGATGCGGCCGGGTGGGGCGCCCCTCCGCTCAAGAGGAACCCCACCCGGCCGGGGGGTGCGCGCCGCCCCCGTCCCCACGGTGCGGCGCGGAACAGGTCACCGTCCAGTCATCCCGTGGACGGCGGCCTGAGTCTTCAGGTCAGGCCCAGACAGGGCAGTACGGCGGCCTCCACGAAACGGACGAGATAGTCGGGGTCGGCGTCCTCACCTTCGAGGATCGGACGGGCCCGCAGCACGCCGAAGATCTGGGCGGGGACGTACGCCAGCGCCGGATGGTCGCGGGCGACCTCGCCGCGCTCCACCCCGCGTCGCAGGATCGCCTTCAGCGCTTCGATCTCGGGCTGGATGAGCGCCTCGCGCAGGGCGCACTGGAGCTCGCGGTCCTGCGTCACGGCGTGGCCGAGTGCCTGCAGGAGCCGGGTGTCCTTGCCCGACCACGCCCCGGCGGCCCGGGCGGCCTCGCGCAGGTCCCCGGCGAGTGTGCCGGTGTCGATGCCCTCGAAGCGGGTCTGCCGGCTGGCGCGCAGGGCCGCCGCCACGAACTGCGGCTTCGTCTTCCACTGCCGGTAGAGCGTGGACTTGCTGCAGCGTGTGCTGGCGGCGATGCCCTCCATGGAGACGGCGTCGTAACCGCACTCCCGGATCTGTTCGAGCACGGCGTCGAAGAACTCCTGCTCACGCTCCGGCGTGATCTTGGAGCGGCGCGAGGCGGCGACCGTCTCCGGTCCGTCCGCGGCCTGCGACGTCATCTGCTCTTCCCCTCGCTTCGGGTACGGCGCCCGGCGGGTGAACCGGGTCGCGCTTCCAGTGTGTCGTACGTCTATCGATACGCCACTGTACCGGAACGCCGACGTATCGGTACAGTGGCGTATCGGTACAGAGGCGTTTCGGTACGCAGACGTCTCGATGAGTTCGTTCAGGGAAAGGGCCGGGGGAATGAATGGCCGCACCGAGCCTGCAGAAGCGGAGACCGACGCGATAGCGCGGCCTCCGCTGGTCCGTGAGCTCCTGCTCGTCGCAGGGCTCTTCCTCGTCTACAAGCTGGGCCGGCAACTGGCCACCGGCCACACCTCCGAGGCGTTCCGCAACGCCGACCGTGTGTGGGACCTCGAACGCGCCGTCCGTCTGCCCGGCGAGGGCTCGGTGCAGCACCTCCTGCTGCACGGCGACACAGTCGTCCACATCGCGAACACCTACTACGCGACCGTCCACTTCCCGGCCACCGCGGCCTTCCTGATCTGGCTCTATCTGCGCCGCCCCGCGCACTACGTCTGGGCCCGCCGCGTGCTCGCCGCGCTCACCGCCGCCGCCCTCGTGGTCCATCTGGCCTTCCCGCTCGCCCCGCCGCGCATGCTGGCCGTGAGCGGCCTGATCGACACCGGGCGGGTGTACGGCCCCTCCGTGTACGGCGCGCCGCAGACCGACCACCTGTCGAACCAGTTCGCGGCGATGCCGTCGCTGCACTTCGGGTGGGCGCTGATGGTGGCGATCGGCCTGATCGTCGCGACCCGGTCCCGCTGGCGCCGGCTGTGGCTGCTGCACCCGCTGCTGACCCTGCTGGTCATCGTGGGCACGGCCAACCACTACTGGCTGGACGCCATCGTCGCGACGGCCATGCTCGGCCTCGCGCTCGCGGCGATCCACCTGCCGCACCGCACGGCCACCACGGCCGGACGCGGCACCCGCAAGCTCGTGCCGACACCCCGGGACGAGGAAGCCGTCCTCGTGGGAGCGGACCGATGAACGCCACCCTCCTCGCCGTCGTCCTGTCCCTGTTCTCCGCCGTCGCCTACGCCGCCGCGGCCGTCGCCCAGGAGCGCCTCGCATCCCGCGGCCCGGGCCCGGGCCTGCTGCGGCTGCTGGGCTCAGGCGCCTGGTGGGGCGCGGTCCTGCTCAACGCCTCCGGTGCGCTGCTGCACGTGGTGGCCCTGAAGTACGGTCCGCTGACCGTGGTGCAGCCGCTGGGCGCGCTCACCCTGGTGGCCGCGGTGCCGCTGGGCGCGCGCGTCGCGGGGCGGCGGGTCAGCGCGGTCGAGTGGCGCGGTACGGCGCTGACGCTGGTCGGCCTGGCCGCGATCCTCGTCACGGCGTCCGGGGCCGCGCCCGACGATGTGCTGAGCACGTCCGAGGCGCTGGCGGTCGCGGCCGTGACCGCCGCACTGATCGGCATGCTGGCGCGGCCCGGCGCCCGGCCCGGACTGCGGCACGCGAGCGCGTCCGGCCTCACCTCCGGGGTCGCCTCGGCGCTGACGCAGACCGTGACGGTGGCCGCGACGGACCACTCCGCCCCGCTGCTCAGCCTCCGGGTGGTCGGCGTGGCGCTGCTGGTCGCGGCCTTCGCGGCGAGTGGACTGCTGCTGTCGCAGACCGCCTACCGGGGCGGCCTGGGGGCCCCGCTGGCGGTGGTGACGCTGGCCAACCCGATGGCGGCCGCGGTGATCGGACTCGTCCTGCTCGGCGAGCGGCTGCAGGGCGGCGCCGCGGGCGTCCTCCTCGCGCTGGCCGGAGCAGGCGTGGCGTCCTGGGGCGTCGTGCTGCTCAGCCGGGCGACACCCGAGCCCGCCGTCACGCCCTCCCACGAGACCGACGAGGAGCACCCCGTGGCCGCCGTACTGGCGCTGGGGCCCGCATCGGCGGCGCCGGAACCGGTGTTGGTGCCCCGGCAGCCGCAACCGGGGCACCTCACGCCGCTGTGACAGGGGCTACTCGGTGATGATCGCCGGGTCGCTCACCCCCGGCCGTCCGTTCTCGACGTGCCCGGTGAGGCGCCGCAGGAAGGCCGGGTCGGCGTCGGTGGTGACGGTCAGGTCGTACCAGCGCCTGCTCGCCGTCAGGTCGACGCAGTGCTTCACGGTGGCGCCGGGCCGGACGGTCACCGTCACCGGGGCACCGCCGTATCCGCCGGTGATCTTCAGGCGAACGCTCGTCGTTCCCTTGTTGGTGAAGACCAGCTCGATGTCGTCCCCCGTGTGCCGGGCGGTGACCTCGGGACCGGCCTTCTTGTTCGAGCCCTTGAAGGCGCGCAGGAAACCGTTCGGGCCGTGCACGGTGAGGTCGTACGAGCCGTTCGAGTACGCCGAGTTCCAGGTGTCGGCGACGGTCCTGCCGGCCTCGGTGGTGTAGGTCCACGGCCCGTCGGTGCGATTGCCGGACGTGACCAGGAAGGCGGCGCCGGCCTTGGCGCCCGAGGCGAAGGTCAGGGTGAACTTCCCGGCCGCCGCGTCCACCGAGCCGTCCACGTACGGGGCGTACTTCAGCGGACGGGCGGGGCGCAGCCCGCGCTCCTGCTTCGGCAGGGATCCCTGCGCGGGCGGCGTCGGCACGTAGTCGGGGTGACGGACACGGTCCGGCGGCTCGTAGCCGTCGGTGTCCGGCAGGGCGACCGGGCGGGTGTCGGTGCGGGAGAAGTCGAAGGCGGAGGTCAGGTCGCCGCAGATCGCGCGCCGCCAGGGCGAGATGTTCGGCTCGTGGACGCCGAAGCGGCCCTCCATGAACCGGATGATGGAGGTGTGGTCGAGCGTCTCGGAGCAGACGAATCCGCCCTTGCTCCAGGGCGAGACGACCAGCATCGGCACCCGCTGACCGAGTCCGTACGGACCGGCGACATGGCCGCTGTCGCCCTTGAACAGGTCCGGGGCGGGATCGACCGTCGACCTGCCCTGCGCGGCGGAGGCCGGCGGGAAGGGCGGGATCAGGTGGTCGAAGAAGCCGTCGTTCTCGTCGTAGGTGATGAACAGGGCCGTCTTCGCCCACACCTCGGGGACGGAGGTGAGCGCGTCGAGGACCTGGGCTATGTACCAGGCGCCGTAGTTGGCGGGCCAGTTGGGGTGCTCGGTGAAGGCCTCGGGGGCGACGATCCAGGAGATCTGCGGCAGTTTGCCGCCCTTGATGTCGGCCTTCAGCCGGTCGAAGTAGCCCTCGCCCTTGGTGTAGTCGGTGCCGGTGCGCGCCTTGTCGTACAGCGGGTTGCCGGGCTCGGCGCCCCGGTACTGGTTGAAGTACAGCAGCGAGTTGTCGCCGTAGTTGCCGCGGTAGGCGTCCTGGATCCAGCCCCAGGAACCCTGCGCGTCGAGGCCGTCGCCGACGTCCTGGTAGATCTTCCAGGAGACGCCCGCCTTCTCCAGACGCTCCGGGTACGTCGTCCAGCCGTAGCCCTTCTCGTCGTTGCCGAGGACCGGGCCGCCGCCCTGGCCGTCGTTGCCCGTGTACCCCGTCCACATGTAGTAGCGGTTGGGGTCGGTGGAGCCGATGAACGAGCAGTGGTAGGCGTCGCAGACGGTGAAGGAGTCGGCGAGCGCGTAGTGGAACGGGATGTCCTCGCGGGTCAGGTACGCCATCGTCGTGGAGCTCTTCGAGGGGACCCACTTGTCGTACTTGCCGCCGTTGAAGGCCGCGTGTCCGTCGTTCCAGCCGTGCGGGAGGTCCTGGATGAAGGCCATGCCCAGGTCGTCGGCGTCGGGGTGGAACGGCAGGATCTCCTTGCCGCCGCCGTCCGTCTGGTGCCACACCGACTTGCCGTTCGCCAGGGTCGCCGGGCGCGGGTCGCCGAAGCCGCGGACGCCGCGCAGCCTGCCGAAGTAGTGGTCGAAGGATCGGTTCTCCTGCATCAGGACGACGATGTGCTCGACGTCCTCGATCGAGCCCGTGCGATGGTTCGCGGGAAGTGCGGCAGCGCGCTGAATACTGGCCGACAGGGCGCTGAACGCCGTGGTGGCGCCCGCGAGTTGGAGGAATCGGCGCCGGTTGACGTCGGGCATGAGTGAGGGACCTCTCATCCTGCGCACGGAGAGCCGGAACATGACGGAAGGTGCGCGCAGCGAGTGTTCCAAGAGCAACAAACGTCAGGGAAGGGTCCGGTGGCGCTCGTGTGAAAGTCGGGGGTACGCGAGGTGTGCCGCAGCGGCCCCCGGGGGATGGTCGCGATCATGACAGAGACGACGCGCACGGACTCCCCGCCGGCCTCACGGCCCGTACGCCAGCTCCTCGCCGCCTCCGTCGGCAACGCCGTGGAGTGGTACGACTGGTACGCCTACACGTTCCTGGCCACCTACATCGCCGCCGAGGTCTTCCCCAAGAGCGCGGACAACTCACTGGTGCCGCTGCTGTCGACGTTCGCGGTGTTCGCGGTGGGCTTCTTCATGCGGCCGGTGGGCGGACTGCTCATGGGCGCGATCGCCGACCGGCGCGGGCGGCGCGCCGCGCTGACGGTCACCATCCTGCTGATGGGCGGCAGCAGTCTGCTGGTCGGGCTGACCCCGACGTACGCGGCGGCCGGGGTCCTGGCTCCGGTGGTTCTGGTGCTGGCCCGGCTGCTCCAAGGCCTGTCGGTGGGCGGCGAGTTCGCGGCGTCGACGACGTTCCTGGTGGAGTCGGCGGGGCCGGAGCGGCGCGGGCTGTTCTCCAGCTTCCAGTACGTGTCGACGACCGCCGGTCAGCTGGTCGCCTCCGGCGTCGCGACGCTCCTGGTGGACACCTTGAGCGACGGGCAGATGAACGGCTGGGGCTGGCGGGTGCCGTTCGTGCTGGGGGCGGTGCTCAGCCTGGTCGGCTTCTGGATCCGGCAGGGCGCGCAGGAGACGAGGAGTACCGAGCAGCAACAGGCCGCCCGCCCGGGCCTGTTGGAGGCACTGCGCCGCCACCCGCGCCAGTCGCTGCTGATATGCGGAATCACAGCCGGCGGAACGATCGCCTACTACACCTGGACGTCGTACCTGCCGACGTACGCCGAACTCAACGCGGGCGTCGAGAAGTCCGACGCCCTCCTCGCGGGCACGATCTCGCTCGCCTTCTTCGGTCTGCTCCAGCCCCTCGGCGGCCTCCTCTCCGACCGCTTCGGCCGCCGCCCTCTGCTGCTCTTCTTCGGACTGGGCTTCACCCTCCTCACCGTCCCGCTCCTGCACACCCTGCGCGACTCCTTCGCCGTGCTGCTGCTCGTGCAGTGCGCGGGGATGGTCCTGCTGACCGGGTTCACCTCGATCAGCGCGGCCGTGAACGCCGAGGTGTTTCCGCCGCGGGTGCGCGCGGCGGGCATCGGGTTCCCCTACTCCCTGACGGTCGCGCTGTTCGGGGGTACGGCTCCGTACGTCGGCACGCTGTTCAAGGAACTGGGTCACGCGGGCCTGTTCCCCTGGTACGTCGCCGCCCTGTGCCTGGGCTCCTCGCTGGTGTATCTGCGCCTGCCCGAGACCGCGCACCGGGCTCTGGAACGGTGATCGCGCGGCTGCGAACGGAGAAGCGCGGCCCTGAGGTCGCTGTCGTAGCCGGCCCTGAAGACGTAGTCCGGGTCGGACTTCGGGTCCCAGCCGGAGCCGACGAGCGGGCCCCAGCCGTACTGGTAGCCGTTGCAGGACCCGGCCGACCGGGTGCCTGAGCTCCTGACACATGTCAGGACCGTGCCTGACCGCGCTCTCCTAGCCTTTCGTGCATGACCCATGTATACGGACACTCGGTCAATCTCAGGGGGCACCACCTGTGAAGCTTCGTCTTCTCGCTGCCGCCGCCGCGCTGCTGCTGATCGGCGGCGCGGCCGGATCCGCCGCTGCCGACACCCCGGCCGGGCAGCCCGTGCAACTGGGTGCCGCGTCCGTCGCGGTGCCCGCCGGCGTCAGCGCCGGGGTCGCCGTCTTCGACCGGCAGACCGGTACCTTCACCGAGCAGCTCAACTCGAGCACAGGCTTCCGCTCCGCCTCGGTCGTCAAGCTGCTGCTGGCGCTGGACCACCTGTGGAACCGGGGCCCCGACTACACGGTGCCCGCAGCCGACCGCGCATGGCTGGAGCCGATGCTGCGCAGCAGCAACGACGACGCGGCCAGCGCCTACTGGTCGGACAACGGCGGTACGGCGATCATCACCCGCATGGTGAGCCGCCTCGGCCTCAAGGACACCGCACCACCGCCCACCGGGTACGAGGGCTACTGGGGCTACACCACGCTCTCCGCCCGCGACACGGTGACGATCTACCGCTACCTCCTGGACTCGGCGCCCGGCCCCGTGCGCGACTTCGTGATGGGGAACCTGCGCCAGTCCACCCGCTGCGCCTCGGACGGATTCGACCAGCACTTCGGCATCGCCGGGGCGTTCGAGAAGCCGTGGGCGGTGAAGCAGGGCTGGTCGGGATCCTCGTACGAGAAGGGCACGTGCGGCCCGCCGCGCACCGCTGCCGCGACGGACACGGCGAGCCCGGCACCGGCCGCCGCCGCGGACGTGGACCTGACCCGCCCGGCGCTGCACAGCACGGGCACCGTCGGCGCCGGTGACCGCTCCATCGTGGCCGTGTTCACGCTGCACCCCGTCGGCACGTCGTACGGGAAGGCGTACACGGACATCGGCCGGCTGACCCGCTCCCTGAACGTCCCCGGAGCCGCGCGGCCCGCGGGATGGTGGTACGGCACGTGGAGCGACCATGTGAACGTCCGCCCCGACCCCGGCACGGGCAAGGCACCGATCACCCAACTCCCCGCGGGCGTCGAGGTGCTGGTGGGCTGCCAGGCCAGGGGCGAGGTGGTCGACGTACCGCCCTACACCAACGAATGGTGGGCGTACCTCCCTCAGTACAAGGGCTGGATCTCCAACATCTACATCAAGTCGCCCGACAACAAGATGCCGGACGTCAAGGACTGCTGAACGGCCTCGAGCGGCAGCTCCGCCACCTCACCGCTCGTAGTCGGCGAGGTAGCGGAGCACTTTCTCGACGTGGGGCCGCACCCGTTCGGGGACACCGCCCTCCGTGATGACCGTGCGGTCGCTCGTGCGGTAGCCGGCCGCCATCAGCGCGGGAAGATCCTTGGCGGGCATGTCGGCCTTCTTGAACTGCTGGTCGAGCCAGCACACGTACAGCGACATCGTGGAGATCGCGTCCGGTGGCGACCGGTAGTCCTTGTCCCCGTCGCCGTCGCCGTCGACCGCCCAGGCCCGGAACACCGACGGCGTCCACATGGCGATGCCGTACTCCTCGCTCGCCGGGCGGGCCGCGTTCACGTCGAAACCGCTCTCCGCCTTGAGCATGGCGGCGAGAAAGGCCGGCGTGACCTCCGCGTCGGTGCAGCGGTGGGCGGCCTTCACGATGACCGGCCGCAGCGCTTCGGGTACGTCGGAGTCCTCAGGGATCTCCCCGGCGGCCGGGCTGTGCGCGTCGGTGACGACGGCCGGCGTGCCGCGCCCCTTGTCGTCGTCGTCCCCGCCTCCGCCGCCCCCGAGCAGCGCGGCCCCGGCGCCCGAGAGCAGCACGGCCCCGGCGATGGCGGCGGCCGACACCGCGCCGAGCGTCTTTGCGGTGACCGGCAGCAGCCGGTGCCGGCGCGGGCTTGCCAGTTGCTCGATGCGGGCGGAGAGGCTCGCGGCAGTGTGGCGCAGGCGGCCCGCGTGGTCGGGTACCAGACAGTCCTCGATGAGCCGGCGCCAGTTCTCGTCGAGTCCGGCGTCCAGACGCAGCGGTGCGGTGCCGCGGGCGTAGGCCTGCGCGGCGAGTGAGCGGGCGCGCGCGGTGGCGCCGGGGAACGGGTGCAGGCCACCGGTGAGCACCTGGTGGGCCAGGATGCCGAAGGCCCAGATGTCGGCGGTCGGCCGCACCACCGTCCCGTCGGCTCCGGTGCGCTGGGACCACCACTCCGGCGGCACATGGTCGAGCGTGCCGAGCGGCGGCACATAGGCGTGGGTGCCCTCGAGTTCGGTGGCCAGGCCGAAGTCGGCGAGCCAGACCGCTCCGTGGGCGCCCAGCAGCACGTTGGCGGGTTTGAGGTCGCCGTGCACCCAGCCGGCGCCGTGCATATGGGCGAGCCCGGCGGCGACGCCGCGCAGGATCCGCACGGCGTCCGGGATCGGGCCGCCCGTCCCGGCGGCGTCCAGCACCTGCCGGAGACTGGCCTCGGCGCGGTCCATGACGAGCGCGATCGCCCCGTCCAGCGCGGGCAGATCCGGTGCGGCCACCGTGCACACGGCATGCGTCCGTACGAGGTGCGGATGGTCCGCCGCGGCGCTGAACCGCACCTCGCGCGCGACCAGTTCACCGAGCGCGGCACGCTGACCGGGCGCCAGGGCACCGGTCGGCAGCACCTTCACCGCCGCGATCGTGCCGTCCGCGACCGCATGGGCCTCGTACACGGTCCCCCAGCCGCCCGATCCGATGACGGCGTCCAGCTCCCAGCCGTCGATGCGGAAACCCGCCGGCAGCCGCGGCATCTCGCGGGCGCCCTCCTCGGCGCCTGACGTGCTCACGCGCCGCTCGTCTGCGGGACGGGCCGTCTGCGGGACGGCAACAGGGCGAGATGCTCCTCGCGCACCAGGCCGAAGCGCAGGGCGAGGGAGGCCAGTCGGGCACGCTTGGCACCCGTGCGAGCGCTGCCGTCCGCTCCGGGCTCGTCGCCGATGTCCAGACGCAGCTTGGCGAAGGCCAGATAGTCGATGTGGTAGTTGACCGCGGAGCGGGTCAGACCACGACAGCTCTCCAGCGGGCGGAGCCTGTCCGCGATGTCCCCGGCGCCCGGCAGCGTGCCGTCCGAGGGGTCGCGCAGCCGCGGCTCGCACAGGGCCACCAGCACCAGGAAGTACTTCGCCGTAGCATCGAGCGCGTAGGGATGGACGGTCAACTCCCCTGCGTCGGGGGAGGATCGCTCGTCCAGATAGGCGTGCTGCGGGGCGAACACCTTGAAGTCGACGGTCCCGGACAGCGCGGGCAGGACGACCCGGGAGAACTCGAAGGGCACCGGCGCTCCGAGCCGACCGGGCGCGACGGTGATGTACTCGCCGGCACCCTCCAGGTTCTCGACCGCATACGCGGTGTCACGGCTGAAGTTCGACAGCCGCCAGTAGTCCTCGGCCGCCTCCAGCCGCCCCGCCCGCCGGGAGATCCCGGGATCGGGCAGCGCGATGGAGAGGTCCCGGCCGCCGGGCACCCCGCGTCCGAAGTCGGCCACGTCGCCCGGTCCCAGATGCAGCAACTCGGGTCTGGCCGCGTCGACTTGGCCCGGCCGTGACGGGCCGGGCGGCTGCACAATGATCGTTTCCATACCGACTTTCCCCCGATGTGGTCGCCAGGATCGCGGAGTCGATTCCGGTTGCCGCAAACCCGGCGTCCGGGCACCGGGCAAGGCGTGGCTCCTGGTCACAGTCGCCGCTCCGCCACCTCGCGCGTCCCAGCTGTGAAGGCGTCAATGGATCGTTCGCCACCACGTGCCGACTTCTGGTCAAAAGCCGCACAGGTGACACCGTTGCCATGTCCGGCACCGCATGCGGGCCGATTCCACGGGTGAGAGGCGCGAGGCACGTCCACTAGGACGATCGGCCGATCATCTCGGTTCCCGGCCCGTAAGCGCTTTCGCGGCCTCATGGCGGATGACGGCTCTGCCCATCTCCTGCGCCGGAATCGCTGCGGGCGGGCACAGTCCGGACGCGGGTCCCTGACACCTGTCAGGGACCGCCGGGACCGGCGGCCCTCTAAGTTCCGGTGCGCACAGGGTCCCTCCGCACGCGGTCCCGTCGGTCGCCCCGACCGGCATCCGCCCGTCCTCACTCCCCTCGCTCGGCACCGAAGGAGCAACGAACCCATGCGCATCAAGCGATCCCTTCTCGCCGCGATCGGCACCATGACCTTGGTGCTGGGCGTCTGCGCCTCCGGCTCGGCCCAGGCGGCGACCTCCGCCACGTCCGCCGTCCCCCCGACGATCTCACCGGCCGCCCCTTCGCAACTGGTGCCCTCCGGCGACCACGTCACCTGCGACACGGGGAACTTCTGCGCCGGCGTCTGGGACCCCACGGTCAACCAGTGGCGGGTCTTCTTCCTGTACCAGTGCAACCGCTACTACCTGTCGAACTGGCACGGCACGGGCGAAGTCATGAACAGCCAGACCGACGAGGCCCAGGCGACGCTCTACGGTCAGAACGGCAACGTGATCCAGACCTTCCCGGTCAGCACCGACGCACCCGACGTGGACTGGGAGCCGGTCTGGTCGATCCGCAACTGCTGACCGGGGCGACAGCAGGTGCGCCCCTGGCGGGTGCGCATCCTGTCGGCGGATGCCGAGTGTGGGGTGTGGTCGACGGTCTTCGTGGGAGCTTTCGCGGTACGTGCGGCACGCCGAACGCTACGCCTGTCACGACCAGCCCGACGGCCTCGTCCGCACCCCTGCCTACCGTCCCGGCCTGGTCGATCCCCACCGTGGCCGCCTATGGTGGGGACGGCCGGAGCCGCGCTGCGGCGCGTGCGCCCGCCTGCCGGCCGGGATCCGGGAGTTGGGCTGCATGGCAGCGACGGCCTTCTCGTGCGCTCATCAACTCCGGCCGCGTCGAAGCCGAGCACACCACGCTGTCCCCACGCCGCGTCACCTCACCCAGCCGCTGAGCACCCGCACCGGCTGGCTCGACGTCGACCGGCAGACCACCGGCACGCCGGGCGGGCTGTCCGGTGGCCGTCCGGTTCAGCCGTTCAGGATGCCGCCGACGTCGGTGACGGGGACCGTGTCCGCGGTCCGCGGAACCGTCACGCGGACCGGTTCACCGATGTCCGACAGGGCCATGGTCAGCGTCACCCGCGCACTGGACAGGTTGACGCTCATGCGGGTCTGCACCAGGCGCCCCCGGCCGTCGACCCAAGCGTCCGCGAAGACCGGGAGGTCGCTGCCGAGGACGTCGCGGGCTTGGTCCGTCTTCGTGCGGACGTCCGGGGCCATGCGCAGAGTGACGGTCCGGTGGTCGAGGATGCCGCGGTAGTGCACCGCGCGCACCCCCCGGACGTTCTCCTCGCCCTCCCGGGAGATCTTGCGCATTGCGGCGATCTGCTGCAGGACGTGCTCGGGGTCGTTGAGCGGGGCCCGCAGCAGGTAGTGGGCCTGCGCCTTGTCCCGGGGCACAACCCCCCAGGCGTCCTCACCGATCCCCTGGACGCCGCTGATGTAGATCTTGCCGTCCGCGAAGACCTGGTCGCTGTGGTCGATGGCGCCGCCGGGGAGGTCGACCGCCAGGTGACCCCTGTCCGCGGCGAAGTCGAAGCCGCCGGTGACGGTGAGGCCGTACACCTGGCCCTCACCTTCCAGTTCGATCTCCTGGCGGAACCCGGCGCTGTCCTCGCGCAGAGCCGCGACGGCCGCTCGTACTGCGGAGCGGGGGCCGGCCGACGAGGTGGAAGACGGTGACGCGGACGCGGGCTTGTCACGGCTTCCGGCGTCGGCCGTGGAGCAGCCGGCGCACAGCAGCGCGGCGGCAGCGGTGAGCAAGAGAGGACGGCGCATGGATTCTCCGGAGTTCTTGGGCGAGCACTCGGCCATTGCGGTACCGCCTCGCGCGGAGATCTTACGAAGTTGCGCACAGGGGTGCGAACGAAATGTGGTGGGAGCGTGCGGTGACGGCCGTGAGGGAAACCTCCGTGCTCCACGACGGCCCTCCGGCCAGGGCCTTCAGATCGCCCCTTCCGTGAGGCGGAAGCAGTGTTGCGTCCCCGTGACGCCCTTCCGGACGATGTCGCCATCACCCAACGACGGGAGCCGCAGCCATGCCGCACATGACGACTTTCGCCAGGAACCAGTGGTACAGCTAGCGCACCTTTCTGACCTGCGCTTGTGTGGGGGCGATGAGGCTGTGACCTGCTAGGACGGGTTGCGGAGGCGATCGGAGGCAGTCAGAGGAAAACACTCTGATTCGACCCCGGTTCGACCCGGGTCGCTCAGAGGCAGTCAGAGGCAGCGACCTCTGCAACTGACCTCTGGGGGACCTGAGTCGGCCGGTGTGGATCACCAGTGGGCCTCTCTGGCGGTGCTCTGGTTCGACCTCGGTCGAGCTGCGATGGGGACGCCTGCCTCCACTCGGGGCCAGGCATACGAGGGCCTCCAGGACGGCCATTCTGGAGACCTTTCTGGCGCCGATGGAGGTCGGTTCCGGACACCACCCGTGGTTTTAGCGGGCCTGGGTGGCGTCCACGTCTTTGCGAGACGACCTCACCGTGCCAGACAGCACCCATCACGCCCTCACTCAACGAAACTCCACCCAATTCCGCGGCCTTCTGGAATACGCCCGACTTCCGTCGGCCGCAACCGATCTCATTCTGCTCGGAGACCTCACCGGCCGCTACGCCACCGGCAGTTACAGCCGGCTCGCCCCCGGCGGCCGGACGGTGGCCTTGCGTGCGGACCGGCAGGGGGCGGCTGAGCACGGGCACCGGATCACCGCGGCCATCGCCTGCCACGTGGCCCGCGCCGGCGGCACCGTCGACCAGCTCACCCAGCTCCTGCTGCACCCCGACCACGAAGGCGGGCGGCACGCCCGCAACATCGCGTTGCGGTCCGGGCAGTCGCGCGCCCTGGACTACATCCGGCGGGTCTGGGCCAACGCCACGGAAGCGGTCAGCACCACCAGGGCGGTGGACTCCCGGCACGACGCGTACGAGGTTCTCGCCGCGCTGCGCGACCGCATCGAGACCACGCCCTGGCGCGGGGAGCGGGGGCGGACCGCGCTGCGGGTGCTGCGGGCGCATCTGACCTTCGCCGAGATCGCGGGCGGCCCGCTGCATCACGCCAGTGAGCGGCAGACCGCGGAGGAAGCCGGCATCTCCCGCACGACGTTGCGGGCCGTCTACGACACCGTCCTCAAGCCGCAGGGCTGGCTGCGCCGGCTGCGGGTGGGCTACGGACGGGAGGGCTCCACGTGGTACCTCGATTGCGGCAGCGCTCCCAGCCAGGGTGCCCCTGCTCCGATGTCTCGTTTCCGGACCACTCAGTTCCCCCCCGACCCGGCACTTGAGGAGTGGCCCACCCCTGAGACGGCCACGACGGCCGACATCGACTCCACCGTCCTCGGCCGTCTGATGGGCCACGACGCCTTCGCCCATCACGGCCTCGGCAGCGCCGCCCTCATGCTCATCAGCGCCCTGCACCAGCGCCCCCACCAGACGGTCGCTGAGCTCGTCGGTACCTCCTCGGTGTCCCGCGCGACCGCCTATAGGACTCTGAAACGCCTCGCCGAGCACGGCCTCGTGCAGCACACCGGGGAGACCTGGGCCCTGGCGCCGCGTGCTCTGGAGGGCTTTGGTGACGGCCTCCCGGGCGCGGATACCGGCCTCACCGCAGCGGCGGCACAGGGCTGGGACAAGGTCGCCGAGCACCACGGCACTGCGGGTGTCGCGGCCCGGCGGAAGGCCCTGCACGCGGTCGAGCGTGCGGCCTACCGGGAGGCGCTGGACCGGCTCGCGGAGCACCGCAGCCAGGCCGTGGTGATCGTCCGCGACGGCCGCCGAGTGCTGGTCCCCGCGTCACGCCCCGACGAGATCCCGCCGACCTGGCACGCCCCGGACGGGCGCGTCCTCGACCCGGTCACAGGTCGTCCGGCTTCCGACTGGCGGGTCGCCACGGACGGCCGCCTGATCCTCATCACCCCTGCCGACCAGCGCAGTTACGACGAGCTGGCCGCCGCCCATGCCGAAGCCCTCAGCGAATGGAACTCCGCCGCATGAACCAACAACACCCTCCAACGAACTCTGCCCAGAGTCACCCGGTGACTCCGGATGCCTTGCGCAAGCAGTACGAGTCCGGTGCGACCGTCGACGAACTCGTTGCCGTCAGCGGTCTGTCGTACGGCACGGTCCTCAACCGGCTGCACGATGCCGGGACCGTCATGCGCACCTCGTGGCAGACCCGCAGGATGCGCCAGGATCCCCAAGCCCGCCGACGTCTCGCAGCCCGTCTGCGCACCCTTTACGAGCAGCAGGGGGCGACGCTCACCGAACTCGCCGCGGCTGCGGGAGGGACGAGGCGTGGTGCCCGGCGTCTGCTGATCGAGGCCGGCGGCACCGTGCGCACGACGCAGCAGACGCTGCGAATGCGCGCCGCGGCGCGGGCCGTTGAGCGGCACAAGCTGGCGCTGTCTCTGCGGGCGCGCTACGAGGCCGGCGCCACGGTCCCGGACCTAGCCAAGGAGTGCAACTACTCCGTTGCCACGGTCTACCGGCTCCTGCACCAGGCAGGCACCCGCATGCGGCCTCAGCACCGCCACGGCCCTGCTCCTCGTGAAGGGAAACGGCCATGAGCGCGCCAGACAGAGCCGTCGCTCGTTCCACCCGCCATGTCCGTCGCATGCGCGTCCTGCCCGAAGGCCATCCCGGCTGCAGCTGCGGGGCACGGGCACCTCCCCCAATCCGCCGGAAGACGTGCTGGCAGAGCAGCGGCACTGTCACCGAACCGCACGAGACAACACCCCTTCCCTTTTCAGGAGATCAAGCACGTGAACGAGAACACCCGTCACAAGACCCTGGCCGCGGCCACAGCCCACGCCTGGGACGCCTTCGTCATCGTCGTCGGCATGCTCAAGGGCGGCACCGGCAAGACCACCTCCGCCTGGTTCATCGCCCTCTACTACGCCGTCGTCCTCGACCTGCCGACGCTGCTCCTGGACGCCGACGCCACCAGCCAGTCCGCCTACGACTGGTTCAAGGTCGCCCAGGCCGCCGGCTTCGAGATCCCCGCCAACCTGGTGGTCGAGCGGTACCCGTTCGACGACATCGCCGAGTACGTCCGTGCCAAGCGGTCCGAGTTCGGCGCGATCGTGGTCGACGCCGGCGGCGGCAGCGCCCGCATCTTCCACGAGGCTGTTACCGAGGCGAACCTGCTGCTCGTGCCGGTCGCCCCCACCAAGATCGAGCGCCGCAAGCTCGTGGCCACCTTCGACGAGGCCGAGCGCGCCGCCGCCCGCAACGAGCGCGACGTCACCGCCCACGTGGTGCTGGTCAAGGCCGACGACCGCACCAGCCTGCCCCGCAACGCGAAGGACAAGCTGCTGGAGCCCGCCCAGGGCGAGGGCATCGGCCCGGACCGCGACGAGCCGTTCCCGCTCGCCGAGACCGTCATCCACTCCTGGGTGCACTACATGGAGGCCTTCGGCGAGATCCCGACCGAGCTGAGCGAGTACGCCGAGCTGATGAAGGAGCTGACGGCATGAGCGAGCGTATGAAGCCTCCAGCCCGCCGCACGGGTCGCACCCTGGGCGGGGCCAAGAAGGCGACCCCGCCGCCCCCTCCCCCGGCCGCCGAGCTCACCCCCGAGCAGTACGCCGCCGAACAGACTGCCGCCCAGGGCCAAGGCCGTCCCGCTGCGGGCGAGGCGCAGGTTCAGCCCGCGCCTTCCGCCGTTCCCGCCGAGGCATCGGCGCACGGCCGGACCGGGGCGGCGCCCGACGTGGCACAGACCTCTCCCCAGCCGACTGCCGAGGCGCCGAGCGGCCCCGTGCCGGAGCCGGCCACCAGTCAGCTGGTTCGCCCCGCTGACGTCGCCCCCGAGGCGGGGACGGAATCCGCTGGGGAGGCAATGGAGGGGCAGGTGCCACCTCCGGTCCTGGCCCCCGAGCCCGCAGCACGTACGGTCCAGCCCGCACAGTCGGCCGAGCACGATTCGCAGAACGGGCCGACTCAGAAAGCTGAGATGGCCGTACGCCATGCGGTTCTGCCGCCTACCACCAACACCGCGTTCCCGGTCAGCAGCGGAACGCCCGGTCCGCAGTACGAGCAGCACGCCGGTTCGCATGCGGCACCCGCTAACGGGACGTCATGGGAACACGGGCCCGGGCGCCCGAAGGATATCCCCGAGGTGGCGGTCGTCCTGAATCAGCGCATCATCGCGCGCGAGGGCCTCGACGCCTCGGTCCCCGCTGCGCTGAGGCTGAAGAAGCGGATTAAGCGGTTCGCGCTGGACAACGAACTCGATCACCTGCCCATGGGCGACATCGTCTCGGTCGCGCTGGACGAATGGCTTACCACCCGCGGCTTCTGACCCACCGTACGGCACAGGGGCGGCTGCGGCCCGGAAAGCTCACTGAGTGCGCGGCCGCCCCTTCCGCCGACTATTCCAATAGCCCAATAGGCGGCTAACTAGTCGCCTAGCCGGACCGACCGGAGCAATGTTCGTGCCCGACCTCTCCCACCACGCCCGTCGCCTGCGCGACATCGCAGACGCACTCGAAGCCCAGTCCCAGCCCACCGGCGATCCGCTCACTCCCCATCCCGACACTCTTGCGGTCATCGGCAACCGCCACATCAAACGCGGACAGCTCAACTACGCCGTCCCAGATGTCTTGCAACTCCAGCGGCGCATCCGCCGCTACAACGCCGAACAGGACATTCCCCACGGCGACATCGTCGCCCTGGCTCTCGACACCTGGCTTCGCGCCAAGGGCTACCCGCCCGATCTCAATCCGCCCCAGGCCGAAGCACCATAAGCGAACAGCCGAGCCAAATGCCGCTCGACTCCCCGCTGCACAGGCCTTCGTGTCACACCTGCTCCCCGACGAGCTTTCACTCCTTGGCCACGCGAGTAACAAATCGACTCGTACTTTCTGGAGCCCCCTTCTCATCATCGGCTCTTGTCAGAATGGTGCCCTTTCACTGGACGTCGAGCCGACGGCGCCTGCCGCCGTGGGGTTTTGCACGGACCGAGCGACCAGGGTCGGAACAGGCAGACTCGTCACCACGAACAGGTTCACGATGTCTTCCCGATCCATGAAAATGATGTGACGCCGCTTCGCCGCATCGAGACTGTTGATGATCCATGACCGCGCCTGTTTGGTGATTTCTCCGCCAGCAACGATGTAGGCGTGATCGACCAGGACACGTCTGTTGAAGTCTGGATCGAAAACCTCATGTCCGAGCATCATCAATGTCTGGTTGAGGATCTCGGCGACGTTCGCGTTCCCCTGCCTTGACATCCCTGCTGCATCGAGCTTGTTCTTCTTGACCTGAAGCCCGAAGTAAATGGCATGACTGGTCGGCAGGACGTACTTCATCCAGATGTCCTTGCCGTATTCCAGCGCCTTGTCCTTATGACCGGTCGCGGTGATGCGCTGATACCCGAGCTGCCGGAATAGAGGCAACAGCACTCTCTCGATCAAGTCGTCCTCTGAGCACCTATCGAGATAGCCGATCAGATCGTCCCGACGCTGGCGCTCCAACGTAGTCAGTGGACGGTGGGGATTCTGCGCCTGCTGTGCGATCGTGTTAGTGGCAATGTGCCGAACGTAGCACTTGCGGTCTTCCCCATAGAACGCCTCGTAGCCGTCCTGAACCAGTACGGTATTGAGATGAGCCAGAGCGCCGGGGCGTGATGCTTCCTCCTCCCTCGCATCCCGCTGGTCCATGAGTACCCGGATGACACGCGCGAATTCCAGAGGGACGCCATGAGGGCCATTTGCAGGTTCCTTGAGGACCTCCTTGAGGACATCGCCCACCCAGATCCGGCGGGTCGATCCGTCATGCTGGTACTCCATGCCCGCCTCGTCGAAGAACTCCGTAAGGCGGCTGCTGCTGCGATAGATGAAGTGCCTCAATGCCGGGACATCATCGCCACAGATCATTTCAGCCAGGTCACGGATGGTACGCCGACTGAGCTCCAACTTGGTCTCCTGGGTGCTCCGCACTTGTTCACTCACTGTAGCGAGCGGCACTGACAGGCTGTGTCGGTTCGCTGGCTTCCGACCTCCTTGGACTTCACTCGGTCCAGACCGCCCGTTGCAGCTTGACCGGTTCTCCAAAGCGTGCTTCTGCAGGCCCTGTTCAAGACGGTCAGAGAGATCGTGAAGCGTGTGGGCTGCTGATGGCAGGCGGGCAGGATCGGCATCTGAGGTGCGGTAGCCGACTCACGGGGGTATATCCGTTTAACCCCTACTAACGTGCTGCAAGGGGCATGTTGGTTGGGTGAGGGCACTGGGGCGACTGTGCTACCAGCCCAGGCTTTGTGGGAACAGGAGCACGTATGCACGTCGCGACCAGCAAGGTGTGGGCCCAGCAAATGGTGTTCGCCCGCAATGAGGTCCGCCAACTACTGGTGCCCTCCGGGCCTCTGGAAGTCCTAGAGACAGCCGCCAGCCTGGAGGTGGCCAGTGTCCAGGGCAGATGGCCGGCGATACGTGCCGGAGGCAAGGAGCCTGAGCAGCTGACAGCCGTCATACCCACCGTCAGAACGGGCGGACGTGTGGGGTGGATTGGCGACAGCGCGCTTCGCTCACCGCAGGCGGTGCTGGACTCGTTCGTTGACGGTATCGGGTTCCGCGACCACGCCGAACCGCACGCGCTGCGACGTCCGCAGATCGGCGCCCTTCACTCGGTGATCGGCTACTGGGCCTCCGGGGTGACCGCTCCGGGAATCGTGGTGATGCCTACGGGGACGGGTAAAACGGAGACGATGCTCGCGCTGCTCGTGGCCGCCCGGCCTGAGCGTCTGCTGGTTCTGGTGCCGACCGCCGCGCTGCGTGACCAGATCGCGGCGAAATTCGAGTCGCTCGGCATCCTGCACACCCACCAGATTGTCACTCCGAGCGTGATGCGGCCGGTGGTGGGCAAACTCCTGCACGGTTTCCGTGACGCTGCCGAGGCGGCGGCATTCGCTGCTGCCTGCAATGTGGTGGTCGCGACGCCGCACGCCCTGCAGGCCTGCGAGCCGGAGGCTCGCGAGGTACTGCTGGCTGCATTCAGCCACCTCATGGTCGACGAGGCCCATCATGCACCGGCGCCCAGCTGGTCACGCGTTGTCGAGGCGTTCTCCGACCGCCATGTCCTGCTGTTCACCGCCACTCCGTTCAGGGAGGACGGGCGCCCGGTTCCCGGCCGGACGATCTTTCGGTTCCCGCTCCGCGAGGCCCAACGGGATGGTTACTTCACCCCCGTCAACTACCGGGCTGTGCTCAGCCTGGAGGACACGGACCGGGCGCTCGCACAGCTGGCCGTGACACAGCTCCGTGCGGACCTGGATGCCGGGCTGGACCACATCGTGATGGCGCGGGCGCGGAGCATCGCGCGGGCCAAAGAACTCGGCGTGCTCTATCAATCCCTCGCTCCGGAGCTGAATCCGACCGTTCTGCACGAGAAAGTAGCGACCAGAGCTCGACGTGCGGCATTGGCCGCTCTCCAGGACCGGTCGTGCCGGATCGTGGTCTGCGTCGACATGCTCGGTGAAGGATTCGACCTGCCGGCCCTGAAGATCGCCGCACTGCACGACGTGAAGAAGAGCCTCAGCCCGATGATCCAGTTCATCGGACGGTTCACCCGCTCCACTTCCACCAACTCCACGATCGGAACGGCCTCGGTGTTCGTAGCCCGCGATCCGTCGGTCGCCCTGTCGCCGCTGCGTGAACTGCTGCGCGAGGACGCCGACTGGGACACGATCCTGCACGACATCACCGAACGCGCCACAGCGAGCGTGGAGGAGCTCAGCGACTTCGAGGCCTCCTTCACCGACACCCCGGAAGAGGTGTCGGTCACGGTGCTGGAACCCAAGATGAGCGCCATCGCCCACCGCGCTCCAGGCCACAACTGGACTCCGGAACGGGCCTTGGCCGTCTACGGCGACGGCCGCATCCTGGACAGCACCATCGCTGTCAACACCACTTCCACCGTCGCCTGGTTCGTCGTGGAGAACCGCAGCGAAGTCCGCTGGGGCGCCCCGCAAGCCCTGGAGCAGATCACCTACGAGCTGATCATCATGTACTTCAGCCGTATCCGAGGCCTGCTCTACATCCATGGCTCGAACAACACCGGCGACTACCGCGAACTCGCCCAGGCCGTCCTCGGCATGGACTCCCGACCGGTCACCGGCATGGTCACCTTCCGGGTGCTGGGCCACATGGAGCGCCTGATCCCCACCAACGTAGGCCTGCTGGATTCACGAGACCACTTCAACCGCTTCTCCATGCATGTTGGAAGCGACGTCTACGAGGCACTGACCACCGCCGACCGGCAGGGCAAGAGCCAGACCCACATCGCCGCCTCTGGATTCCGCAACGGGGAGAAGACCACCATCAGCGCCGCCTTGTCGGGACGGTTCTGGTCTATGCAGACCGCCCCCAATCTCAAGGCCTGGACCAACTGGTGCGACGAGCAGGGAGCCAAGCTCACCGACGCCAGCATCGACCTGGCCAGCGTCATGGACGGGTTCATCTTCCCCGAGGACCTCACCGAACGGCCCGAAGGCGTACTCATCGCGGCCGAATGGCCCTGGCCCCTGTTCACCGGCAGCGGGCCCGGCCCGCAGATCTCCTACGCCGGCACGTCCTATCCCGCCGTCGACGTGGCCCTGGAAGTCGCCGACCACTCCCCCACCGGCCCCTTCCGGCTTCGCCTGGCCACTCCTGCCTGGCAGATCTCCTACAGCGCCGACTTCACCCACAACGGGCTGACCTATACGCCCGACGAGTCGGACGGACATGTCCGCTCGGGAATCCACGAGTATCCGCTTCAGGAATGGATCAATCGAAACAAGCCCACCCTGTTCCTGGCGGGCGACAAGATGATCACCGCCGAGGACCGGTTGCTCGCCCCTCGCAAGGATCTCGACCCCTTCGACCGCAGGCGACTGAGCGTCTTGGATTGGGCCGGGGTAGATATCCAAAAGGAGTCGCAGACCGCCACGCGCGAACCCGACTCCATCCAGGCCTACATCTCCGCCCACCTGCAAGAGTCCCACGAGTTCGACGTCCTCATCGACGACGACCGCGCTCGCGAAGCAGCCGACCTGGTCGGAATGAAGATCGACGGAGACGAACTGGTCGTCACCCTGGTGCACTGCAAGTACTCCTCCGAGCCGACCCCCGGTGGCCGGGTGGCTGACTTGTACGAGCTGTGCGGCCAGGCCGTCCGTGGCGCGAAGTGGCGGCAGGACCACCTGGGCCCGCTCCTGAACCATCTGGACCGGCGCGCCAGAAGCTTCCGGGCACGCACCGGGGTCTCACCCTTCGAGGCCGGCAACATCGAAGAGCTGTACCGGATCCGGGAGCTTGCGCCGCAGTTGCGGCCTCGCATCCGCACAGTGCTCGCCCAGCCCGGGCTGTCTGCGGCCGCATGCACGGAAGAACAGCTGCGGCTGCTGGCCGGCGCCGACACCTACGTCCATGCCCTCACCCGAGGCACGTTCGTCGTCTACTGCAGTGCCTGACCAATCATCTATCCGAGGCACACGCGCGGGACTGCTGCACGATCGGGGGACACCTGACCTGGCTTGCTGAAAGGCAGCCTGGAAAGATGTCGCAGTGCCCAAGCCGTATCCGCTCGCCGCCGACTTCGGCGTCCACCCGATCACGCTGTCGAAGTGGCTGCGTCGTGCCGAAACCGACGAGGGCGCCAGGCCCGCAACGGCGTCGGGTGAATCGGCCGAACTGCGCGAGGCCCGGAAGCGGATCCGGCTGCTTGAGCAGGAGAACGAGGGTCTGCGGAGGGCTGCGGCGTATCTGTCGCAGGCGAACCTGCCGGCAAAATGATCCGCTCGTCCGCGAGCTGGCCGCCACCGCTGCCCCTGCCCGGGTGCCGGTGTTGAGCTCTTGCAGGGCGCGCAGGGCGCTGCGGCGGCCGGCGGCCGTTGTGGCGGTGTCCATCTCGTCCAGACCGTCGAGGACAGGCAGGATGTGGTGCCCCTGGACCAACTGCCGGGCGTCTGCGCGGCTGATGCCGCGGCCGCGGAACCGCTCGTGGACCTGGTCTGTGGGCCAATCCGGGAGGGGGCGGCTGGTGTCCCAGCTCGCCAGGGAGAGGCGAACCGGAACCATGTCGGCCTGCTTACGGTCGGGGTGCGTGAGCAGACCGAGGATGAGTTCGACGGCAAGCAGCGTCTTGCCGGCACCTGGTTCGCCAGTGATCACCAAACGGGCAGGGCGCAGATTCTGGTAATACGAGACGATGTCAATGAGCGAACCCCTGGGCATGGGCGCCACTAGCGTTGTTGGCGGGTTCGGGCCGGTGGGTGAAGGTCAGGTCGATGCGGTGGGCGCCGGGGCCGATTAGTTGAGCTCGCTGCCGGGCCTCGTCGACAGCTACGGCGGCGGCCAAGCTCTTGACCTTCGTGTCGGTGTCTGCCGCGGCCTCGGTACGGTCGGCCCGGTAGGCGCCGGGCAAGCTCGGCGCCAGTGCGACGGCTGTGACGGCTAAGGGGCCACATCAAACCGTTTGGACAGCCACAGCGCCAGTGCCGCGGCAGCGGGCTGCAGGATCAGATAGACAACAGCGACCGGCGTGTGCGTGATGCCCCCATGCGAGGCATCTTCCGGGTCCACGCCTCCGCCGAGTAAGAAATCATCTTCATTCGTTTCGAGTCGACCAAAGCGGGCGGCACGTGCGCACCTAGGGACTGAAGCCGAGCAACTCTTGGTCCATTCAGAGCCCCGGTGGGGAGATTCAGTTTCAGCGAGCGTCGAGTGCCTCGCACAGTCACCGCGGCCGCAGTGACGCCGGGCCGCGCACAGCCGCTCACAACCAGCTCAGGAACACCGTGTGTACGTCCAGTTCCTCGTCAGCGAGATCGGTCGCCGTTCCTTTCCGTGTGGTCGGCACCACCCGGAGGTCGGGCGCCTGGTACCCGTAGTCGGGGTCCTGCTCGGCATTGGGCCGGTGGACGGAGACGATGAACTTCGTCCCGTCGGGCGACACCAGCATCCCCTCCGCGACGGTGCCGTCCTGCGGGCCGACCACGCTGATCGGTGCGCCCGCGGCGCGGCCGGTGCGAGCGTTCATGGTCCGAAACGAACCGGACGACGTGCGGCACAGCACCCGGTCGTCACCGGCCCAGCCGACGACGCCGGCGCATCCGCTGAGCAGCACGGCACCGCGCGCCGACGTTCTGCTGAGCGGGCCTGAGGAGTTCCAGGTGTCGAAGACGGTGCCGAAGACTTTGGGTGCGGTCGCTGTGAGTCGGCGGCCGTCCGGTGCGAGGTGCACCATGTTCGCCTGGATGGCGCGCGCGGGCTTGCCCGTGATGGTCAGAGGCAGGTCGTTCCCCGCGGCCGGGCCCTCGTCCGACAGGTGGTGGTCGCCCTCGGCGGACCGGGAACCGATCCTCTTCCGGCCGTGGCGGTCCGTGTACGTGAACCACACGCTGCGCCCGTCCGGCGACATCACCGCGTTCTGCTCGTCGTCGCCCGCGGCATCGCTCAGGCGCACGAAGTCGTCCTGTTCTGCGTCGCTCTTGACGAAACCGACGTGAGAGGCGGTCTTCCTTGCGGGGTCCCGGAGGATCACCGCCATGCGCGTGTAGGACAGGTCGAAGAGCGCGCGGACCCGGGGAGCGATGTGTTCCAGGCGGTCCGTGGGATAGGGGGCCGGTGCGTCCGATTTACCGGCGCAGAGGTCTGCGAGTGGGCTGTGGATCGTCTTGGCACCGGAATAGTTGTTGAACGCGGCGTCCTCCGGAACGGCGAACCACCGTGTCGCGCGCGGTTTCCAGCTCTCCGGGTCCCATGCCGTCACGGCGACGCCGACGTAGCGGGCGCCTACGCCGCACCTGGCGGTGACGACCGTGTCCTTGCGGGTGAAGGGACTGTCCGCAAGGGCGTATCCGCGGTTGCCCAGGTAGGGCGCCGAGCGCGCCGAAGGCCCGGACGCGGGCTGCTCGCTCGGTTGGGAGGTGCAGGCCTGAAGGGGCAGGATCGCGAGGACCGCAAGGACCGCAGCTTTTCCGGCTAGACCAGGCCGCACATCGGCTCCTTGGTCTTCTGGTGGCACGCCGTCCAGGGGACGGCCCCGAAGACCCACGTCTGCCGGGGGTCGGCGGGGACGGACTCCGTGCGGATGCGCAGCGCCTTCCCGTCGCTGTCCTTCAACTGCAGCCACTGCGCCTTCTGGTAGGCGTCGATGTAGTGGACCTTGATCCCCCACTCGCACGACTGTCCTGGCGGCGCGATCGCCTCCACGCGCATGGCGCCCGAGGACTGGCCGTTGCCAACCTCAATGTTGTGGGTGTCGAAGTAGGGCTCGCCCTGTCCCTCGTCATCGTCGGTCAGCACCGGCTCGCCGCCTCGGGGCGGGACGTGGACCCGGATCCCCTGGTAGGCGACTCCGCCCTGCGAGGGATAGCCGACGACCGTCTTCGCGGTGCTCGGCCGGCAGCTGACGTCGGTTGCTTTCCAGTCGTCGATGACCACGGGGGCGGACCGGGTGCTCAGTACTCTCAGCTTGAAGGTGCCCGAGAGTTCCAAGCGGCCGGTCGACGTCCGCTGCGTGTACTGCTCCGGGGCGTGCTCCAGGTAGGACGCGTAGGTCAACAGGCGGCCGCCGAGTGACTTGAGGTACGCGAAGGCGGCGGAGGCGTCATTACTGGACGTCAGTTTCCGCGTCTCGCCTTTGGTCAGTTCGCGGTCGAGGACCATGACCCAGTCCTGGCGTGGGTCGCCTAACTCGGTTTGCACGGACGCCGTGAAGGGCGCTTGGGAGGCGTCGTACCCCTTGTTGGAATCGTTCTCCCTGGTCACGCTCGGCTTGATCATGTAGTAGCTAAGCAGCGCGCCACCCAGCATGCCCAGGAGACCCACCGTCGCCGTCACCGACAGCCACAGGATCTTCTTGCGCCGGGAGGCAGCAGGGTCCACTCCAAGCGCTTCGGAGGTGATCGCCCCTAAGCTGTCATCGCGTCCGCCTCCCGTATCGGCGGACCTCTCCGGCGGGGGCTGACTAGGGGCAGACGGCGCGGTGGCGTCCGAGCCTCCTTGCTGCCCCGTCGGCTCTGGAGCGTTGTCTCTCGCGGCGCTCGGCTGCGGGTCCGGTGTCCCGTCCGGTGCAGTTGCGGTCATGCCAGCTCCCCCACGTCGTAATACGTCCTGTGCGCTCGGTACAGGACACAGGCGTCCGTACAGAACCCAGCTGTACGGGGCGCTCGCCATGCCTCGCGGCCCACCATAAGGAAACGCACCGTCGCTGTCTCGTCACTTGGGACAACCGCCCCATGTTCCGTCACTGCCCGTCGCCATCGCGATGGCGCTCGGGGCGCGGAGTCTGCTGGAGTCCGAGCGGCTCCAGTCCCACCACCAGGGCCGGTTCGGCCCTGCGCCTTCGGACTCGACGATGCGTCGCCTGCTGGCCGAACTGGGCGACAAGACCGTGCTGGAGATCGCGAAGGTGCAGCGACGGGTGCGCCGGCACCTGTGGATGCTGCTCCACCTGCGGCCCGCCAGCTTCCCGTGGCTCACTGTCGCCGGACGGAGGCTGGCGGGCTGACTCGTCGTTCACCTGGAGGTCACGGTCATCACGAGCGCGTCCAGGAAGGCAGGGGGCCGCGGCCACGTTCAAAGGCACGTTCGCCTTCCACCCGCTGGGCAGCTGGCTGGCGGACGCCGGCGAGAGCCTCGCGATGGAACTGCGGGCGCGTAACACAGGGGCGAACACCGCGGACGACCACGTCCGAGTCCTTGCCTCAGATACCGCACTCTTCCCGGTCGAAGACCTTGTCCGCGTCGACGCCGCGGGCGCCATCTACGGCCTGCCGGAACACCTTCAGGGGCTGAACACGAAGCGGCGCACGGTCCGTTACACGATCGGCTGGAAGATCACACCCAAGGACGAGGCGGCGATCAAGAAGCCGCCGTAGTTCAGGCGCTGTCCCGCCAGCGTCGAGGTACCTGCACCGGCGAACGGCGGCGGCCTATGGTCGACCTCCTCCTCCGCCCGTTGCGGGAACGGCTCGTCGGCAGCTGCACCATCTACCGCGAGCCCGCGGCCCCCGCGGACGTCAAGGAGAAGGTACGGGAGGGTCTCACAGGCCACGCACACGGCGAACTCCCGGCGCGACTCAGGCCCCGGTGCCGGGGCGTACGCGCTCCAACGGCACTGGGGCCCGGTCGTGGTCAGACTGGGATACGGATCTTCAGGCGCTGCTTCGGAAGCCGCGCATCGTTCCGCTGCGGTTGGCCCTGCTCCTTCGCCAGCCGCCGTCGGCGCATCATGACGAACGGCAGGGCGGTGAGCAGACCGAGCGTCGCGGCGTAGAGGCCATACGGCCACGGCCAGCTCAGCCCGAACAAGCGGTCGAGCGATACGCCGCCCGGTCCGGTGAACGCGACTCCCAGCGCCGTGACCGCGTAGAGCAGCGGGGTCTCGTAGCCGCCGTTCTGCACCCACAGGCCGTTTCGCATGTGTATGGCGGCCGCGGCGGTCATCGTGCCGACGATGACGGCGGCGGCGAGCGGGGTCAGCAGGCCCAGTGTCAGCAGCAGGCCACCGGTCAGCTCGGCGAGGCCGGCCAGCAGAGCCAGGCGACGTCCTGGCCGGTAGCCGACGCTGTCGAAGAAGGCGCCCGTGCCGGCGAGCCCGTGCCCGCCGAACCAGCCGAAGAGCTTCTGGGCGGCGTGCCCGATGAGCAGCATTCCGACGATGACACGAATGAGGAAGAGTCCGACAGTCATCATTGCCCCTCCTTCACACGTCCCATGATTCCCCGATTGCGGGGATGCGAATGATTCCCTGGTTGCGGTGGTGCGAACGTCACGCGCGTCCGGCCATCAGGTCCTCAGACCTGCGCGGTCCAGGCATGCGCCGCTCTGTTGTCGGCGTTTGGTGCCGCTCCGCGGTACCAACTGTGCTGACTGGCGCGGGGCTTCCTCGCAGGGGCCGCGGGATCACATCCGTGATCAGGTCGTCCAGTGTGGTGCCGGACTTACCGAACCTCTCGAAGGCGTCCCCCCACCACTCGAAGATCTGCCCGTACCTCACCAGGGCTTGCCAGCACCTCTTGAGAACCGATGACGCTACGGACCAGAACATCACCATCACCCCATTCGGAGAGGAATGTCCATCTCAAGGATGAGGAATACAACCGCAAGGCCCCTGAGGGCTGATGCGCCGCGTGGGGCGTTGACAGGCCGGGTCACCCACCCCCGTCGGCCGTTGCTCGGCACCAGCACACCTCACGTGCGGACAGGCGATGAGGCCGCAAGCCGAACCCGGCCGAACAGCAGGGCGTAACCGGGCGGGAGCAGACGGATGATGCGCTCTGTGAGCTGGTCACCCGCAGCGTCCGCCACCACGCTCAGGACCGAGCTGACGTCCCAGTGGGCAGTCGTGGGAGTGGCTCCATCGATCCGGGCCGCCACGCTGTCGACGAACTGCTCACCAGTCAGCGGTTTGCTAACGGGTACCTGCTCGGCAATGACCTTGGCGGCCTCGACAGGAAGCCGCTTGACCAGATCGGCCTTCGCGGGACCGGTCAGGTGCCCGCCCAGTGTGGAGAGCACGATCTTTGTGATCCGCTCGGCCTCCTTGGTGGTGGAGTACCCCCCGCGCTCGCGCACTTCCTCCACGAGTTCGCTCCATCGCATCTCCGGTACCCCTTCCTTCATTCTGTTCGCCGATCTCCGAGCCAAAGGCGCCGACGACGATGTCATACACGGTGCGTGCAGGAGAAGGGCCGGCCGCCGGCAGTGCGAAGCGAGGGCTCCCACCGGAAGCCGGCGCAGCCCGCTTCAGGCGTCGATCTGCTTCGGAGGCTCGCCGCCCGAGATCTGGATCTTCCGCGACTTGGCTTCCTCGGCCACCGGGATGCGGAGCGTGAGGACCCCGGCATCGTACGAGGCGTCGATCCGCTCGGTGTCGAGGCTGTCGCCGAGGAACAGCTGGCGGCTGTACGTCCCGGTCGGGCGCTCGGCTGCGATCACCTGTGCCGCATCCGGTGCCGACGAGCGGCGGACGACGCGGACGGTGAGGATGTTCCGGTCGACGTTGAGGTCGATGGTCTCGGGGTCGACACCTGGGATGTCGAAGTGGACCACGAATGCGTCATCCGCGCGGTATGCCTCCATCGGCATGGCGGTGGGCCAGGACCTCGTACCGAGCGCCTGCTGGGTGAGTCGATCCAGTTCACGGAACGGGTCGGTGCGCATGAGCATCACTGGTCATCTCCTTTCGAACGACGGATCCGGTCTGCGATGCCCGTACACCATTCATATAACTCAGAGAAGAAAACTTGACAAGCATGGGCTCATATTTCCCCGGGCCGGGCCCGTGCCCTGGGAGCGATCAGCGCCGCCCATCCAGGATGATCTTCCATACGCGCGTTGCCACCTGCAGATTGAGCCGGGTGTCGACATCCGCCAGGTCGCGGTCGCTGATCTCACGGATGCGCTGCAGCCGGTAGCGCAGGGTGCTGCGGTGGACTGTCAGCGCTGCGGCCGCCTCGTCGTAGTTGCCTCCGCAGTCGAAATAGCGACAGAGTGTTTCCACCAACTCCGTGTCGTGCTCCGCGTCGTAGTCGATCAGCTGGCCGAGCCACTCTCGCACGAAGCCTTCGAGTTCCCGGAGATCGTTTCCGGGCCCCAGGATCCGGTACAGCCCAAGGTCGTCGAAGAACGTCGTCCCGCTGCGCTGGCGGGAGTTCTGCCGCACCTCCAGCGCCCGCAGTGCCTCCTGATAGCAGCGTGGAACGCCGTCCGGGGAGTCGCAGCGGGTGCTCACCCCGATAGCTCCGTCGGGCCTCCCCAGCTCATGGGCCAGCGCCGCGTGCACCGCATCGTGGTCGGGCCTCGCTTCGGTCAGCAGTACCACGCGGTCGCCGCGACGGGTGATCAACGGACGGGCCGCTGTCGTGGCCGTTGCGTGCTCGACGGCCCGGGTGAAGGAGTCGTCTGCGGCGTTGCCCGGCCAGTGCACCACGACCACGTAATGGGTACGTCGCAGGTCGTGGCCGAGGGCTTCGGCCCGGGCGTAGGCGCTCGTCTCGTCGGTGCCCTCCAGGAGGTCGTCGATCAGTTGGCGGCGCAGCCGCAGTTCGACCTCGGTGAGCTCGCGCGTATGCAGGAGCTCCTGAGCGAGCAGGCGCTGGGCGTGGTCCAAGGCGAACATGGTGTGCTCGTCGGCCGTCGCCTCGGGGTCCTCGAGGGCGAGTACGCCGAGGACGTCGCCGCGTGGCTGGGCCAGGGCGATCAGCCGGGCCTTGACCCTGACCGGGCCCGCCTCGCGCGCGACCTGGCGCAGCATCTCTTCCTGGTAGGTCGGGGACCGCACCGGATGAGGGGCGGGCCGGCCGGGGCCGGCCCAGGACCTCAGGTTGCCGAACTGGTCCTCGATGAGCGCTGACAGCCCGGTGAGCTCGTACAGCGCTTGGGTGATGGCGTCCTCGCCGCCGCCCCGGGCAGCGACACGGGCGAGGGTCTCGTGCACGGTCTTCTGCAGGTGCAGCTCGGAGCGCGTCGTGTCCAGCTGCCGCAGTGCGGTGTCCCGTTCGGTGCGCAGGCGGCTCAATTCGCCGGCGTTGTCGTGCTGCGCGGCGCGCGTGGCCGCCAGTGACAGGGCCGCCGATGTGAGTCCCACGAGGGTCGAGAGGAGGAAGCGCCCCTGCTCATCGGGTCCGGAGTGGGAGGAGACCACGATGTAGCCGAGCAGACCGCCGGCCCCACGCAGGCCGAAGGCCCAGTTCCAGGACCGCTCCGGAAGGGATACGGAGCCGTCAGCCTCGCCCAACTCCTTCATGCGTGCGTCGTCGATCGCTGGCGTTCCCGCGTCGTGGCCGGGGACGCGGGACAGACCGTCGCCCGTCGCGAGGTATCCGGCCTCGGAGTTGTAGGGACCAAGGGCACTGACATGCCGCATGGCCAGACGCACGATCTCACTCTGCTCCGTGCAGGTGAAGAGGGTGCGGGACAACACCAGCAGCCCGTACGGGTCCAGCGCCGCGAGCGAACGGGGGTCGCGCCGTTCGGTGCCCGCGGTGTCGCCCGGGAGACGGGACACTTCCCGGCCGGAGACGTCAGAGGACAACCTCTGTGACGGACGGCGGGCCATAGATCACTCCGTTCTCCGGTCTTCGGAGGCGATCGAGTGAATCGTTGGGATCCACGCCTGTGCGAGCCCCGCGTACCCAGCCTAGGCAAGGTCACCCGGCTTATCAGGATGTAGCGGCCTTGTTCTCATGGAGTGACTCACTGCGTCGATTCCTGACCTGCCGGGTGCAGGCGGAGCGCGCTGCGCTCCTGCAACTCTGGGCCTGTCAGGGATCGCCGGGCGCACCGGTGGCCGTGGCAGGAAGGACTGGCTGATGAACGAGCAGGCCCGCAGGACCATCGCCTCGTACACGACCTACCAGGAGGCGGAACGCGCCGTCGATCACCTTTCCGATCAGGGTTTCCCCGTCGAGAGGGTGGCCATCATCGGGCAGGACGTGCGCCTGGTCGAGCAGGTCACCGGCCGCATGGGACCCGGCGGCGCCGCCCTGCACGGCGCGGCGAGCGGCGCTCTGCCCGGTGCACTGATCGGTTGGATCTTCGGGCTGCTGAACTGGCTGGATCCGGTCGTGTCGGGGCTGCTCCTCGCCTTGTACGGGCTGGTTTTCGGAGCACTGGTCGGCGCGCTGTTCGGCCTGCTGGTGCACGCGGCCCAGCGTGGCCGCCGGGACTTCGCCTCGGTGAGCTTCATGCAGCCCGGCCGGTACGACGTCGTCGCCGACGACGCAGTCGCCGAGGAGGCGGTGCAGCTGCTGGCCGAGCTGCCCACCGGGATCGACACCAGCACAAGCGGCGGGGCTTGGAAGAGCCGCCCGCGGAGCGGTCCCGCCGTCACCTGAGCGAGTGCGGAAGACCGGGCGCGACTCTGAGGCGAACGGGGGCCGCCCGTCGCGGAAGGAGTTCCTCATGGCCAAGGCAGTAGGCATCGACCTGGGCACCACGAACTCGGTGATCGCCGTCTGGGAGGGCGGCGAGCCGACGGTCGTTCCCAACAGCGAGGGCAACCGCACGACGCCGTCCGTGGTGGCCTTCACCGACACCGGCGAGCGCCTGGTGGGCCAGCTAGCCCGTCGGCAGGCGATTCTCAACCCCAAGGGCACCATCTACTCGGCCAAGCGGTTCATCGGCCGGCATTTCGACGAGATCTCCGAAGAGGCCAAGGCCGTCGCGTACGACGTGGTCGAGGGGGACGGCGGGGCGGCGCGCTTCCAGGTGCGCGACAAGCTCTACGCGCCCGAGGAGATCAGCGCGCAGGTGCTGCGCAAGCTCGCCGACGACGCCTCCAAGCAGCTGGGGGAGCGGGTCACGGAGGCGGTCATCACGGTGCCCGCCTACTTCAACGACGCCCAGCGCACCGCCACCAAGGACGCCGGACGGATCGCCGGCCTGGAAGTGCTGCGGATCATCAACGAGCCGACCGCGGCCGCCCTGGCCTACGGCATGGACAAGAAGCAGCACGAGACGGTGCTCGTCTTCGACCTGGGCGGTGGCACCTTCGACGTCAGCATCCTCGACGTCGGCGACGGCGTGGTGGAGGTACGGTCCACGGCGGGCGACAGCCATCTGGGCGGCGACGACTTCGACCGCAGGCTGGTCGACCAGCTCGCCGACGGCTTCCAGAAGGAGAACGGCATCGACCTGCGCCAGGACCCACAGGCCCTGCAGCGCCTGTTCGAGGCCGCAGAGAAGGCCAAGACCGAGCTCAGCTCGGTGACCCAGACGCAGGTCAGCCTGCCATTCGTCACGGCCGACGCCTCCGGGCCCAAGCATCTGACCACGACGATCATGCGGTCCACGTTCGAGCAGATCACCGGCGACCTGGTGGAGCGCTGCCTGGGTCCGGTGCGGCAGGCCATGGACGATGCCAAGGTCAGTGACAGCGACATCGACGAGGTCATCCTCGTCGGCGGCTCCACCCGCATCCCGGCCGTCCAGGCCCTGGTGCGGAGGCTGACCGGCGGCAAGGACCCCAACATGAGCGTCAACCCCGACGAGGTCGTGGCGATGGGCGCCGCGATCCAGGCCGGGGTCCTCAAGGGCGAGGTCAAGGATGTCCTGCTGCTCGATGTCACCCCGTTGTCGCTGGGCGTGGAGACACGCGGCGGCGTGATGACGAAGATCATCGAGCGGAACACCACGATCCCGGTGCGCCGCTCCGAGACCTTCTCCACCGCCGAGGACAACCAGCCCGCCGTCGATGTCGTCGTCCTGCAGGGCGAGCGGGAGAGGGCCGCCGACAACCGGGTTCTGGGTCGCTTCCAGCTCACCGACATCCGCCCCGCGCCGCGCGGAGAGCCGCAGATCGAGGTCATCTTCGACATCGACGCCAACGGCATCCTCAACGTCACCGCGCGGGACAAGGACACCGGCAAGGAGCAGGGCATCACCATCAGCGAGAGCTCCAACCTCGATCGCAGCGAGGTCGAGCGGATGGTCGAGGAGGCCGAGCGCAACCGCGGCGAGGACCAGGCCCTGCGCGAGGCGGTCGACGCCCGCAACGAACTGGACGCCATCGCCTACCAGGTCGAAAAGCGTCTCGGCGAGCTCGGCGACGCCGCGCCCGCCCACGAGAAGGCCCGCGCCGAGATGCTGGTGTCCGAGGCCCGCGAGGCGGTCAAGAACGAGGCCGGGGCGGACAAGGTCCGGCCGCTGACGTCCGAACTCCAGCAGGTCTTCGCGGGGCTCGCGGCCCACCAGGCGGGAGCCGCCACCGGCGGTCCGACGGGCACCGGCTCACCGGACGGATCCGGTCCCGGCGGGGCCGCGCCGGGCGGCGCCGGGGACGACGACGATGTGATCGACGCCGAGTTCGACAAGGGCTGAGGTGGCCCGCCATGCCCAAGCCACACCGAGGCCGAGAACCCGACCCGCCACCGGAAGGCGCCGTACAGCCGCCGCGCGGGGACCTTACGCAGCCTGGACCGCCGGCCGAGGAGGCCGAGCCGGGGCCCGACGCAGCAACCGGCACCGCCGCACCTGACGATGAACACGCGGCCGCGCTGCGCGAGGACGACGAATACGCGGCCGCGCTGCGAGAGGCCGAGGACCGCTGGCGCCGCGCCCTGGCCGACCTTGACAACCTGCGCAAACGTCACGTCAGGGAGCTGGAGCGGGTGGCCGCGGCCGAACGCGCCCGTACGGCTGCGGCCTTCCTGCCCGTCATCGACAACCTGGAACTTGCCCTGAGCCACGCGGCCGCCGACCCCGGTGCGATCGTCGAGGGTGTCCGGGCCGTGCGTGACCAGGCCGTGAGCGTCCTGGAGCGGCTGGGCTACCCGCGCCACGCGGAGAGGGGCGTGTCGTTCGACCCGGCGCGGCACGAGGTGGTCGGCGTGGTCCAGGATTCCGACGCCGATCCGAACACCGTGGTCCAGGTGGTGCGACCCGGTTACGGGGAGGCCGAGCGGCAGCTGCGGCCTGCCGCCGTGACCGTCGCCAAGCGGGAGTGACCGTCCATGGCACGCGACTTCTACGAGGTGCTCGGCGTTGCGCGCACCGCCGACCGGGATGAGATCCAGCGGGCCTACCGCACCCTCGCCCGCAGGTACCACCCCGACGTCAACAAGGACCCCCAGGCGGAGGAGCGGTTCAAGGAGATCAATGAGGCCTTCAGTGTCCTGTCCGATCCGGAGCAGCGAGCCCGGTACGACCGCTTCGGCGAGGACTTCCGGAAGGTCCCGGAGGACTGGGAGGAGCGGGTAGGCGCCGGTGCCGGAGCGGGCGGCGGATTCCGGTGGGCCACCGGCGGCGGCCCCCGGGTGCGGTACTCCACGGGAGGTTTCGGGGGCGAGGGGGTCGACGTCGAGGATCTGTTCGGCTCGCTGTTCGGCGGCGCCGGGCGGATGCGTGTGCCCGGCGCCGACCAGGAGGCCGAACTGCCGCTCACCGTCGAGGAGGCCTATAGGGGCGGCCGCCGTACGGTCACCCTCGCCGGGCCGTCCGGGCAGCGGAGCTACCAGGTCGACGTGCCGCCCGGCACCACCGACGGCCAGCGCATCCGGCTGGCCGGGGAGGGCGGGCGCGGGAGCGGAGACGACGCTCCCTCCGGGGACCTGTACCTGAGGGTGCGGATCCAGCCCCACCCCGAGTTCCGCCTCGACGGCCGGGACGTGCACGTGCGGCTTCCGGTCACCCCGTGGGAGGCGGCGCTGGGCGCGACCGTGCCCGTGCCCACACCGGGCGGTGCCACAGCGAAGGTGACCGTGCCCGCCGGATCCTCCAGCGGACGGCGCCTGCGGCTGCGCGGCGAGGGCATGCCGGGCCCGCGCGGTGCGAACGGAGACCTGTACGCGGAGTTGCGGATCATGGTGCCGCCCCGGCTGAGCGACCGGGAGCGCGAGCTGTTGGAGGAACTTGCCGCTGTCTCCTCGTTCGACCCCAGGAGGACCTGATGACCGACCGACCGGCCGAGGCCCGCCCGTCCCCCGCACGCACGCACGAGGTGGGCGCGCAGTACGCGATCGTGCCTGTGCCCAGGCTGTCCCTGGAGACCGTGGCCCGCCGCTCAGGCCTGCATCCCGACCTGATCCGTCGGTTCGTCGCCCTCGGACTGGTGGACGCCGGCCGTGACGCCTCCGGACGGCTGGTGTTCGCCCCCACGGCCCCAGCCGCCCTGGCCCGCGTCCAGCGGTTGCGCACCGGGCTGTGCCTGAACTACGCATCCCTCGGTCTGGTGCTTGACCTGCTCGACCGCATCAGCCTGCTCGAAGCCGCCCTGCGGCGTGCAGGCATGAGGAGTGATCTACCGCCATGGACATGAACCGCCTGACTCAGAAGTCACAGGAAGCCCTGCAGGAGGCCCAGAGCGCTGCCGGCCGCCTGGGCCACACCGAGGTCGACGGCGAGCATCTGCTGCTCGCCCTCCTCGACCAGGAGGAGGGCCTGATCCCGCGGCTGCTGCAGCAGGCGGGCACCGAGCCCAAGGAACTGCGCGCGGCCGTACGCGAGGACCTCTCCCGCCGGCCCAAGGTGACCGGCCCGGGCGCGGCGCCGGGCCAGGTCTTCGTGACCCAGCGCCTGGCCCGGCTGCTGGATGCGGCCGAGCGGGAGGCCAAACGTCTCAAGGACGAGTACGTGTCCGTGGAACACCTGCTGCTGGCGCTGGCCGAGGAGGGCTCGGCGACCGCCGCCGGGCGCATGCTGAAGGAGCACGGCGTGACCCGGGATTCCTTCCTCGGCGCGCTCACTCAGGTCCGCGGCAACCAGCGCGTGACCTCCGCCAATCCCGAGGTGGCCTACGAGGCTCTGGAGAAGTACGGTCGCGACCTGGTCCTTGAGGCTCGGTCCGGGCGGCTGGACCCGGTCATCGGCCGTGACGCGGAGATCCGCCGCGTCACCCAGATCCTCAGCCGCAAGAGCAAGAACAACCCCGTCCTGATCGGCGATCCCGGCGTCGGCAAGACTGCAATTGTGGAGGGTCTGGCCCAGCGCATCGTTCGCGGGGACGTGCCCGAGGGCCTGCGCGACAAGACGGTGTTCGCGCTCGACATGGGCTCGCTCGTGGCGGGCGCCAAGTACCGAGGCGAGTTCGAGGAACGCCTTAAGGCCGTGCTGAGCGAGGTGAAGGCCGCCGAGGGGCGGATCCTGCTCTTCGTCGACGAGTTGCACACGGTCGTCGGCGCGGGTGCCGCCGAAGGGGCCATGGACGCGGGCAACATGCTCAAGCCCATGCTGGCACGGGGCGAACTGCACATGATCGGCGCGACGACCCTGGACGAGTACCGCAAGCACATCGAGAAGGACGCCGCCCTCGAACGCCGCTTCCAACAGGTCCTGGTCGACGAACCCAGCGTGGAGGACACCATCTCCATCCTGCGCGGCCTGCGCGAACGCCTGGAGGTCTTCCACGGTGTCAAGATCCAGGACACAGCGCTGGTCGCGGCGGCGACGCTCTCCCACCGCTACATCACCGACCGGTTCCTGCCCGACAAGGCAATCGACCTCGTCGACGAGGCCTGCGCCCGGCTGCGTACCGAGATCGACTCGATGCCCGCCGAACTCGACGAGATCACCCGCCGGGTGACCCGCCTGGAGATCGAGGAGGCGGCCCTGTCCAAGGAGACCGATGCCGCCAGCAAAGCCCGTCTGGAGGAGCTGCGCAAGGAACTGGCCGACCTGCGCGGCGAGGCCGACGCCAAACACGCCCAGTGGGAGGCCGAACGGCAGGCGATCCGCCGCGTGCAGGAACTGCGCCAGGAACTGGAGCAGGTCCGCCACGAGGCGGAGGAGGCCGAACGGGCCTACGACCTCAACCGCGCCGCCGAACTCCGCTACGGCCGCCTCCAGGACCTGGAACGCCGACTGGCGGCCGAGGAGGAGCAACTGGCCGCCAAGCAAGGGCAGAACCGGCTGCTGCGCGAGGTTGTCACCGAGGAGGAGATCGCCGAGATCGTCGCCGCCTGGACCGGCATCCCCGTCAGCCGCCTGAAGGAGGGCGAACGCGAGAAGCTGCTGCGCCTCGACGAGATCCTGCGCGAGCGCGTGATCGGCCAGGACGAGGCCGTCAAGCTCGTCGCCGACGCCATCATCCGCGCCCGCTCCGGCATCCGCGATCCGCGCCGCCCCATCGGCTCGTTCATCTTCCTCGGCCCCACCGGCGTCGGGAAGACCGAGCTGGCCAAGACGCTCGCCCGGGCCCTGTTCGACTCCGAGGAGAACATGGTCCGCCTCGACATGAGCGAGTACCAGGAACGGCACACCGTCAGCCGGCTCATGGGGGCTCCGCCCGGATACGTCGGCTACGAGGAGGGCGGCCAGCTCACCGAGGCCGTACGCCGCAAGCCGTACTCGGTCGTGCTGTTCGACGAGATCGAGAAGGCGCACACCGATGTCTTCAACACCCTGCTGCAGATCCTCGACGACGGCCGCATCACCGACGCCCAGGGCCGCACCGTCGACTTCCGCAACACCGTGATCATCATGACGTCCAACATCGGCTCCGAGCACCTCCTCGACGGCGCCACCGCCGAGGGCGAGATCAAGCCGGACGCCCGCGCTCTGGTTATGGGCGAACTGCGCGGGCACTTCCGCCCGGAGTTCCTCAACCGTGTCGACGACATCGTGCTGTTCAAACCGCTTGGTGAGCGGCAGATCGAGCGGATCGTGGAGCTGCAGTTCGACGAACTGCGCAGTCGTCTCGCCGAACGCCGCATCACCGTCGAACTCACCGACGCCGCCCGGGAGTTGATCGCCCACCAGGGCTACGACCCGGTGTACGGGGCACGACCACTGCGGCGCTACATCTCCCACGAGGTCGAAACCCTCGTCGGGCGCGCCCTGCTGCGCGGTGACGTCCAGGACGGCGCGACGGTCCGCGTCGACGCCGAGCACGGAGAGCTGGTGGTCACCTACGACCAGCCCGAGGGCATGAAGGGAGCGAGGGCGGCATGAGCACCGTGCAGGCCACCAACGTCACCTGTCCGCACTGCGGGCGCACCAACCGGGTGCCGGCGGCCGCCGAGGGCCGCCCCAGGTGCGGCAACTGCAAGCAGCCGCTGCCGTGGATGGCCGACGCGGGCGACGACGACTTCGCCGAGGTCGTCGAGCAGGCCACCGTGCCCGTCGTCGTCGACCTGTGGGCCACCTGGTGCGGCCCTTGCCGCATGGTGAGCCCCGCGCTGGAGAAGGTCGCCGCCGATCTCGCGGGAAAGATCAAACTGGTCAAGGTCGACATCGACAAGAACCCGGGCCTGGCGCGGCGGTTCGAGGTCCAGGCGGTACCGACGCTGCTGGTCCTCGACCGGGGCGAGACGGTGGCCCGGCAGGCGGGGGCGGCGCCCGCGCCCGTTCTGCGCCAGTGGGTGGAAGAGTCGATCACTGCCCGGAAAGGGTGATCCGGATGACCCTGCACGCAGATCCCCACCTCGCGCTCGTCCGGCCGGTCCAGCCGCTGACCCCAGAAGGGTGTCAGGAGTGTCTGATGATCGGCTCCCCCTGGGTCCACCTCAGGCTCTGCCTGACCTGCGGGCACGTCGGCTGCTGCGACTCCTCGCCGAACCGGCACGCCCGCCGTCACGCCGCCGCCGACGGCCATCCGATCGTGGCGTCGCTGGAGCCCGGCGAGAACTGGCGGTGGTGCTACGTCCACGAGGCGCTCGTGTGATGCCCAGCGACGAGACGCGGCCGGGCACAGCGCCGGTGCCGGACGAGGCGGAGGAGAGCATCCCCTTCGAGACTCCCGACATCTACGGCGCTTATCCCCGCCTGTCGGACGACCAGATGGCCCGCCTGGCACAGCACGGCCGGCGGCGCGCGGTTGACGTTGGTGACGTGCTGATCCGGGAGGGGGAGCGATGCGAGACGTTCTACGTCGTCCTCAGTGGCTCGGTCGCCATCGTCGAGGGCTACGGAACACCCGGCGAACGCCTGCTGCGTGTCCACGGCCCCGGCCGCTTCATCGGCGAACTCGGCCTCCTGAACGGACAGGTGGCCTTCTACACCGCCGTGGTCAGGGACCCCGGCGAGATCCTTGCCCTGTCCATGGATCAGCTGCGTAACCTGGTGACCCGGGACTCCGCCCTTGGTGATGTGGTGCTGCGCGCCTGCCTGGGCCGCCGTGCTCTGCTCGTCGGGCAGGGCGCCGGTTTCCGCATCATCGGTTCGCGCTATTCGCCCGACACCCGGCGGCTGCGCGAGTTCGCCGCCCGCAACCGGCTGCCGCACCGCTGGATCGATCTGGAGACGGACGAGGAGGCCGAGGCGCTGCTGCGCCGCTTCGAGGTCGGTCCGGAGCAGACGCCACTGGTCATCTGGCGGGACACGACCCTGCTGCGCAATCCGAGCAACGCCGAACTGGCCCGCTTCATCGGCCTGCCGTCTCTGGAATCGGGCAACGACGGCGGCGATCTCCTCGTCGTCGGCTGCGGTCCGGCAGGTCTCGCCGCCGCGGTGAACGCGGCCTCGGAGGGCCTGGGCACCACCGTGGTCGAGGCGATGGCCACCGGGGGCCAGGCCGGGACGTCGTCCCGCATCGACAACTGCTTCGGCTTCCCCTCCGGCATCTCCGGCGCCGAACTCACCGAGCGCGGTGTACTACAGGCGCGCAAGTTCGGCGCCCGGATCAGTGTCCCGGCGGAGGCGGCCCGGCTCGAACGGCGGGACGGCCACTACGCCGTCAGCTTCGCCGACGGCAGCGAGGTCACCGCCCGTACCGTCGTCCTGGCCACCGGCGCCCGCTACCGCCGCCTCCATGTGCCCGGCATCGAGCCGTTGGAGGGTACGAGCGTCCACTACTCGGCGACCGTCTACGAGGCCCAGCAGTGCCGTACCGACCCGGTGGCGGTGGTCGGCGGAGGCAACTCCGCGGGCCAGGCCGTGCTCTTTCTGGCCGGGTACGCACCGCAGGTGTATCTGCTCGTCCGTGGGCCGAGCCTCGAGGCGCACATGTCCCGCTACCTGATCGATCAGATCGAGCGCCACCCGCGGGTGCGCGTGCTGCTGCGCACCGAGGTGACCGAGGCACTCGGCGACAAGGTGCTGGAGGCGGTCACCGTGGTCGACCACCGTACGGGCGAGCACCGCCACCTCGAGGTGCGGGCCCTTTTCGTCTTCACCGGCGCCGCCCCTCACACCGAGTGGCTGTCCGGCGCGCTCGCCCTCGACGCGCGCGGCTACGTGCTCACCGGCGCGGAGGCGCAGGCCTGCTCCGTTCCCGAGCTGTGGCAGAGCCAGGGCCGCGACTGCCTGACGTTGGAGACCAGCATGCCCGGCGTCTTCGCCGCCGGCGACGTCCGCAGCGGATCGGTGAAGCGCGTGGCCTCCGCGGTCGGCGAAGGCGCGATGAGCATCCACTTCGTGCACCGCTACCTGGGCCACACGGCCGCCCCCGGCGGTACCGACAGCTCCCCGCACACCCGTCCGAAGGAGTCTGCTTGGCTCGCATGACCTCCAGCGACCACGAGATCACAAGAAGGAGAAGGAGAAGGAGGCGAGGGGAATGACCACACCCGTCCGGCGCCACCGCGGTGGCGCAATGCAGGACAGGCCCGTCGGCTGGGCACGCAATCCGCTGACGGAGTTCGACCAACTGCTCAGCGAAATGAGCGGACTGATCGAATCCACGGTGGCAGGCGCGACGCCCGCAGTCGCGTGGACACCCCTGGCGGATGTCACGGAGTCCGACGACGCCTTCCACGTCGAGATCGAACTCCCCGGCGTCAAGAGCAAGGACATCGACGTCGAAGCCAACGGCCAGGAGCTGGTGGTCACCGGAGAGATCAAGGAGAAGGAACGCAAAGGAGTCCTGCGCCGGAGCACCCGCCGCACCGGATCCTTCGAGTACCGGCTGCGGCTGCCCGGAGAGGTCGACACCGAAAAGATCAATGCGCAGATGTCGGACGGGGTGCTCACCATCACCGTCCCCAAGGCCGAGGTCGCAAAGCCCCGGCACATCGAGATCAGCGAGACGAGTGAAAGCACCGGGGGCGGCGGCTGAGCCGCAAACGCCGCGGTTCCGGACGCACGTGCGGAACCGCGGCCGGGCCGGCGATGCTCGGCACCCGGGGTGACCCATGAACGACGTCCCGTATCACACGCCCTCACCGCGGTGGAGACTCGGCACGCGGCTGCCCACCGGCTTGCTTTCGGCGCCGCAGGCGCCAGGCGCGCAGCAGCCGAAGGGGGAGCAGGCCCAGCGGTGCTCGCCGGCCCATGTCCTCCTGGTCCTCGCGGTCGAAGGCCCGTGCGTAACGCTCGGCGTCCTGGGCCGTGGGATATCGCTTGCTTCCCTCCGCTCCGCAGCCACGCGCGCAGTGCCAGCGCATCGTGTCGCCCTCATGGAGAAAGCGGAAACGGTGTCCCAGAAGGTGGCAACGCAGCACGGAAGACCACCCTATGCGGACCGGTCCCGTCCGGCCTGTTCTGTCCCTCTTCCGGCAACAGCCCGTGGCCCTGAACGAGGAGGCGTGGCATGACCACCACTGGCGAGCTCGGTATCGTCACCACCAAGGTCCCCGCCCGGCTTGACCGGCTGCCGTGGTCCCGGTTCCACTGGCGGATCGTCATCGGTCTGGGAACCGTCTGGATTCTGGACGGACTCGAAGTGACGATCGTCGGGGCGGTTGCCGCCCGTATGACCGAGCCGGGCAGCGGCATCGACCTGACCAGCGCCGACATCGGCACTGCCGCCGCCATCTATGTGGCAGGCGCATGTGCGGGCGCTCTGTTGTTCGGGAGGCTCACCGACCGCTACGGGCGCAAGAAGCTGTTCATGCTCACGCTCGGGATCTACGTCCTCGCCACCGTCGCGACCGCGTTCGCCCACGACGCCTGGTACCTCTATCTCGCCCGCTTCATCACCGGTATGGGCATCGGCGGAGAGTACGCCGCGATCAACTCGGCCATCGACGAGCTGATTCCGGCCCGGAACCGCGGGCAGGTGGATCTGGCCATCAACGGCAGCTACTGGGTCGGTGCGGCGCTCGGCAGCCTGGTCGCCGTGCTGCTTCTCAACGAGAGTCTGCTGGCGGCCGATCTCGGCTGGCGGCTGGCCTTCGGCCTGGGCGGCATTCTGGGCCTGGGCATCATGCTGGTCCGCCGCCATGTGCCGGAGAGTCCGCGCTGGCTGTTCATCCACGGGCATGAAGACGAGGCTGAACGCATCGTCGACCGGATCGAGGCCGAGGTACACCAGGAGACCGGCCGTGAGCTGCCGGAACCGGGCGAGGCGGTCACCGTACGGCAGCGCGACGTCATCCCGTTCCGGGAGATCGCCGGCGTGGCTCTGCGGCGGTACCCGCGTCGCGCCGTTCTCGGTCTGGCGCTCTTTGTCGGACAGGCGTTCCTGTACAACGCGATCGTCTTCGACCTGGGCACGATCCTGAACGGCTTCTTCGACATCGGCTCCGGCTCGATCCCCTACTTCCTTGCCATCTTCGCGATCGCCAATTTCCTCGGACCACTCCTTCTCGGCCGATTGTTCGACACCGTTGGCAGAAAGCCGATGATCGCGGGCACATACTTCGGCTCGGCAGCCGTGGCAGCTGTCCTCGCCGTCCTTCTGATCAACGGCTCCCTCACCGCATGGTGGTTCTTCCTGCTGGTCTCGCTGACCTTCTTCGTGGCGTCCGCGGGAGCGAGCTCGGCCTACCTGACGGTGAGCGAGGTCTTCCCCATGGAGACCCGAGCCCTGTCCATCTCGCTGTTCTTCGCGATCGGCACGGCCGTGGGCGGAATCACCGGCCCACTGCTGTTCGGCCATTTGATTCACACTGGCGATGCCAGCCTGGTGGCCATCGGCTTCCTCGTCGGAGCGGCAGCCATGGCGCTGGGCGGGCTGGCCGAGGTCTTTTTCGGCGTCCGGGCCGAACAACAGTCCCTGGAGAACATTGCCCGGCCGCTCACCGCTGAGGAAACCGAGGCGGACTGGCGCGACGAGCCCGCGCCACAGGACGCACGAGACCGCCTCCGGCCCGCGCACGTCCGGCACGCCGAGCACGAGCGGGAACTGCGGATCGCCGACCGCACCGCCCGCCGCCGGGAGCGGGAGCGCGCCGGAGCCCGCCGCTACCGACCGGGCACCGGGTCGGGCAGCACCCTGTACTCGCCGGGGATGGCGGGCACCGCGGGCACAGCAAGCCGTACGTCCGCCATGGCCGAACAACGCCTCGACGACGAGATCGAACAGATCACCCACGCGCTCCGAGAAACCGGCCCGACCAGCCGCGACCAACTCGAACAGGCCGTGGATGGCCGTTCCTGGGGCCCCGGGCGCTTCCGCCGTGCCCTGCGTGAATCCGTGCAGGAGTCCCGCGCCAGAAGCCTTGCCAACGGCAGCTACGCGCCGACGGACGGACCCGGCCGGCCCGACAGCGCACCGAGCGGCCCCCATGACCAGGGGTGACCGGGGCAAAAGGAGGCAGCGATGAAATACGACGGATTCCTCGCCCGTGTACGCGAGCGAGGCGAATACAACGATCAGGACGAAGCCGCGGACGTCACCAACGCCGTGCTGGAAGTGCTGGCCCAACGGATCAGCCCGGGAGAGGTCAAGGACCTTGCATCCCAGCTGCCCGGCCCGCTGGGACAAGTTCTGGACCATGCCACGCCGCAGCAGGCGCGGAGCTTCGGGATCGAAGAGTTCTACCGCCGGGTCGCCGAGCGCACCAACGCCCGGCCGCGTACTGCGCAGTGGGACGCCAGCGCCGTCCTGACCACCGTTGCCGACGCTGTGACCGGCGGAGAGCTGAATCAGGTCATCAGCCAGCTCCCCTCCAGTTATGCGGTCCTGTTCGGCAAGGCCGACCTCGCGGACTGAGCCCGTGGGCGCGGCGCCCAGAACGAAAGGCCCCGGAAATGGTTGATACAGGTTTCTCCTCGTTCGACACCATGGTGGACAAGGCCAATCGGCTCCTCAAAGACGTCGAGGAGGCCTTCGAATGGCCCAAAGACCGCCGCAAGCAGTCGTACGCGGCACTGCGGGCCGTGCTGCACCCGCTCCGGGATCGTCTCCCGGTCGAGACGGCAGTACAGTTCGGTGCCCAGCTGCCGACCATCGTCAGAGGCGTCTACTACGACGGCTGGAAACCGGCCGAGACGCCCGTGAAGATGAGCAACGAGGAGTTCTTTGCACGAGTCCGGAGCGAATTCCCCTATGCGGTCGATGGCGGCAGCGAGAAGCTGGTGCGCACCGTACTGAAATCCCTGGAACGCCATGTGAGCGCCGGCGAATGGCAGCACCTCAAATCCCGGGTGCCGAACTCGTTTGCCACGCTCCTACCGTGATCCGGGCGTCGACAGTCGGGTGCGCCGGCCACTGCAGATGTTGCGGTCACGGATCAGGGGGCTGCCACTCGAACATCAAAATCGTGGCGTCGTCGCTGAGTCTGTCGTGCCGATGCTCGAGGATGGCATGGATGAGCAGGCGCAGCACTTCCGAGGCGTTCTGGCCCGCTGCGGTCGACCGGATGATGTAGTCGGTGAAGCGCTCCAGGCCGAACTCTTTGCCTGCATCATCGCGTGACTCCACGACACCGTCCGAGTAGAGCAGTATTCGGTCACCGGGTTCGAGTCTGACGTCGTACACCTGACGGGCGGTCTCGGCGAGACTGGCGGGCAGACCCAAAGGAGGCTCAGGCGGCCGCTCCAAGGCTTTATGGAGCAGGCGGTGGCGACGGATGAGCAACGGAGCCGGGTGGCCGCAGTTGCACCAGCGCAGCACACCGGTGGGCATGTGCAACTGGGTGAAGACACCCGTGCAGAACTGATCCGGAAGCCACTTCGCCAACGCATCGTCCATGGTGCCCACGAGTTCGTTCAGGTCTGCCCCGCTGCGCCGGGCGTTACGGCAGCCTGCCATGGCGACAGAGGTGGCAAGTCCGGACGCCAGATCGTGCCCCATGCCGTCAAGGATTGCGGCGTGCAGAACGTCCTCGGTGAACGCATGATCGAAAGCATCGCCGCCCAGTTCGTACGCAGGCTCCAGAACCGCCGTCGACACGACCCGCCCGGTGCCGATCGACCGGGGAGGGAGAAATGCCCTGACCATCTCCGTGGGCAGGTGCATCGGCCTGGTACGCATGCGCTGCGCGATGGTGTCGCTGTAGGTGCGCTTGGATGTGATGATCAGCGCGAGGAGCAGCGCCATCGTGCGGCAGCGCCGTAGCTTGAGCCCGTCCAAGGTGCTCATGTTCAGCTCCACGACGCCCAGCCGCTCCGCTCCGTCGGCCAGGGGCAGCCAGACGTTCATCCCGCCGGAGGGGCCTTCTTCCACTCGGAGAGAGTCGGTGCGGTAGGCCCATCCGGCCAGCGAAGTGTCGAGGTCCACTTCCGGCTCGCCTTCGACAAGCGGCACCAGCAGTCTTTGCTGGAGGTCGACCAGATAGACGCCGGCCCTGCCCAGACCCATGGCCTCGGCATACCGGCTCAGGACCACGGGCAGTTCCGCAGGTGACGCCAGCTGGGCTGCTCTGACCAGCTCCTCCAGCAGCCGCTCACCGGACCCGTTGGACACGTTCCTGTCCATGCCTTCGATGATCCCCGCGAGGTTGAGCCGCCACAATCTGAGCCCTCCGACACCCGAGATGTGGGCCGATCAGCCTGGGGTGCTGCGGTTACACTTGCGCATCGGTCGGGCAGCGGGTATCGGCTGACGACACCAGCAGGTCGTCCCCGCTATCCGCACAGCGGTCTGCTCCAGCAGCCGGCAAGTGGCCGCCACGGTGTCGGCCAGCTCACCGACCACGTGCGTTAGCCACCCCGAAGGATGTTTACCCAGCGCGCAGCGGGCGTTCCGCTCCACCGCAGGAAGAGTTCGACGTGGACACGACGCTGCAGCACGGGCTCTGGGACGGCCTGGCGCTGCCGGTTGAGGTCACGAACGCTCTCAGCAGCGCCCTGGACGTGGACGAGGCCCTGCGACGGACGGCCAGCAGGATCGTTGCGGCAGTCGGGGAAGCAGAGCGCACTGACGGTGTTTGGCAACGGCCCGCTCCGCCTGGTCCGGTCGCCACTCACAGCAGGAGGTCGAAGACGGCTCGTGCCTCGTCCCAGTGCTGGGTCTGGGGGTTCTTCAGGTCGGGATGGAGAATCTTGAAGCTCTGGGCAAGGGCCAGGCTGAGTCCGCCGATGATGTCCGGATAGGCCGCCTCGGTCTCCTCGTCGGGTGTGCGGTCCAGAGCGGGGTGGGTGGCGAGCTGTTCCAGGATCGGCTTGAGTTCTACTTCCTGGTCGATCTTCCGGAAGTGGTGAATGCTCTCCTGCAGGCCTTTCGTGATCGGTAGGTCACAGGTCCGGATGATGTCGCGCCCGTTGGCCTTGGCATTGGCCTGGGCGACGGTCAGCAGATCGTAGAGCTTGGCGTCGACGAAGTCGCTGTAGCGCTTGAGATCGTTCTTGTCGACGTCCAACCCCCCGGCCGCGCGGAAGAACCTTTCGAACCTGGCGATGGACATCACGGTCATGACGGCAACCTCCGGCTGCGGGAGCCGGGTGGCTCCCGGCCCCCTGGGCTTCCCAGTCAGCCTGGCCGACGGGGACGCGCGAACGCATGCGCATGCCGGGCTCAATCGGCCTCCCTGTATTGCCCTGCCAGGCCCAGACGTGCGACTGCCCGGAGGGTCGGACAGGCGTGCGGATCGACAGCAGGGTGACCACGGCGTCGCGGAGCGACCCCACGAAATGGGTCCGCCAGATGCCGCTGCTGATGAGGCCGAACGCCGCGGTGGCGGACACGCCAGGGACCACTCGGGAGAGGCCAGTGGACAGCACCCGGGCCCTGTTGAGGTGGACCTCTCGCCTACCAGCCGCCCCGACGCCGGCAGGACGTAGGCGCTGAGCCTCGCAGGCGTTCTGGACTCTCCCAGCCGGGGCGATGCCTGAGCGGGTGGCGCCGGCGGACGCGATCGCGGCCAGGTGCTGGGACCAGGCCCTGAGCTGGAAAGACGAGGAGATCCGGCCGTACCGCCTGCACCTGCATGCGGAGGCCAGCGTGTCACGCGGCATCGACGTTACCTCGGCGGCGTCTGCGGGCACTTGGGATCGGGATCGCGGGGCAGCCGACGAGGAGGGTCCGTCATGCGGGTGTCGCAGGGCGCTACGGTCGTGGCTCTCCTGGCGGATCCGGACGCGCCGACGGAAATCGCGCAGCGCATGGCCCGGACACTTTCTGCTCGGCTCGCCGACAAGTCGGGCCAAAGGCGACAGTTCGACGTCGAGGTGGTCAGTGAGCCCTTCACCTCGGGGACGGAAGACCCGCCCACCTTGATGAACCGGATCATGGACCGTGCGAGTGCGGAGAAGTGGGACATCGTCGTTGCCCTCACCGACCTTCCGCTGCACTCACACGGGCGCAAGCTCGCTGTGAATCTGAATCACGAACACGGCTTGGCGCTGCTTTCCCTTCCCTCGCTGGGGGGCCTGCGGCTGCAGACGAGGGCCCGGCGGGCCGTCGAAGAAGCCGTGCTGGGCTTGGCGGGTCCGCAAAACACTGGGACTGAAGAAGCTCCGCGAAGTCAGCCGCTTCGGTGGCCCTTCGTCAATCGTCTCGCGCCTATTCATCCGGGCCCAACCGGTGAGAAGGAGACCGACGATCTTCGGTACGTCGTCAGCGGGCCGCGTGGTTACCTGCGAGTGCTCGTCGGTATGGTCCGCGCCAACCGGCCGTGGCGGTTGGTGCCGGGCTTGTCGAAAGCCCTGGCGGCCGCACTCGCCACGGGAGCAGTCGCCACCGTGAACTCCACCGTCTGGAGCCTGGCCGCGTCCCTGAGCACGCCACGCCTCGTGATCGCCATGGTCGGGTCTGTCGCGATCATGATCGGCTGGCTGATCGTGGACGCGGAGCTGTGGCATCGATCACCAGAGAGCTCGCCGGATGCGAGGCAGCGGGCGCGGCTCTACAACGCCTCGACGGTCGTGACCGTGGGGATCGGGGTGCTCGTCTGCTACGTGGGTTTGATGGTCATCAACTTGGTGTGGGCGCTGTTCATCCTCAACGACCAACTGTTCGCTTCCGTGACACGAAACCCACTGCACGCCGAGGAGTACTGGACGTTGTCCTGGTTCGTCGCTTCGGTCGCCACCGTGGGCGGCGCGCTGGGATCAGGCCTGGAGAGCGACGAGGCGATCCGGGCAGCCGCCTACTCCAAGCGCGAACAGGAACGTCGCCACGCCCTCCAAGGCGACCAGCCCTCGAAGTGAACCGCTACCGGCGCAAATGGCTCCTACGGGCGGCGGTCCCTCGGACCACCCCACGTCCGCTGAACTTGGGCCGCTTCCCTCAGCCGGCGGGCGACTCACATCAGGCTGAGCATGGGCGGTAGCAGCGCGATGTGCCCGGCGGGCTGATCATGGCGATGATGGGGCGGGTGTGGCCCCCGGCAGGGCAGGTCCGGCACCCTTCTTCAGCCGCTTCGCGACCCCCGCCGACCATTCCCGATCGGCTACCGAGGACGACGTCGAGCTGCGACCGCTACGGGCTGAACAGGGCTAGGGATGTGGCATCGATCGCCCCGTACGTGGGTGCCGGTTTGTCGGTGTAGGCCAGCCGGGGTCGCGCGCCCGCCGAGCGCGGTGCCGTCAGGAGGCGGCGGCGCGGCCGGCGCGACCCAGCAGGGCGTTCCGGCTAGGCTCACGCCCGTGACGTGGCTGCGGGCCTTCGGGGAGGCCGCGAGATCCGGGCTCACGATCGAGGAGACGCGGCTGGAGCCCCTGCTCGCGCTGCGCACGGCCGCCGGCGTGGCGATCGTCATCGGGCCGGCGCTATGGCTGGTCTCCCCTGCGTACGCCGCGTCCGCCGCCCTCGGTGCCTACTCCGCGGGTGGGGCCACCTTCCAGCGCACCTGGCGTCCACGCAAGGTGATCGCGCTCGGCGCAGGCGCGGGTCTCGCGCTCAGCACGTTCGTGGGCTACCTGGCGGCGGGGCGACTCGTGACGTTCCTCCCACTGCTGGCCGTATGGGCCTTTGCCGCGGGGATGGCGTGGGCTGTCGGATCGACCGCCGGGATCGTCGCAGCGACGACCGTCGGCAGCATGCTGGTGACCATCACACTGCCTACGAGCGTCGGGCGAGCCCTGGAGCACGCCGGGAGCATCGCGCTCGGGGGCGTGGTGCAGGCCGTGCTAATCCTGCTGTTCCCGATCCGCCGTTGGGGGGCGCACCGTGACGCGCTCGCCGACGCCCTGGCCGCCGTGGCCGACTACGCCCGCCGGTTGCGGCACGACCCGACCGCCCCGTTCGACCCGGAGCCGTTGATGACGGCCCGGGACGCGGCGGCCGTGACGCCGTCACAGGCCCGCACCCGTCCCCCCGTCCTCCACGGCCCCCGGGGCCTCGCCGAGCGCATTCGGCCGGTCGTCGCCGCGCTCGCCGACCCGGACGTCGGCGCCCCGCCGGAGGGACCCGGGCGGGACCGCGCACGGGAGTTGCTCAACGCGGCCGCCGACGTCCTGGACGCGGCCGCCCGTTCGATCCGCCGCGGCACTCCCGCCGAGGTGCCCCCCGGGAGCGCAGACGTCCTGCGCGTCAACGAGGAGCACGAGGTGCTGGAAGGGCCCGCCCGGCAGGCCGCCGAACAGCTCGTGGAACTGCTCGGCGAGGCGTTGGAAATCGCCGGGAGCGGCGGCGCACGCGGGAATGCGCCCACACCGCCCGGCCCCGCGAGCGCCCAGTTCCTGGTGCGCCCGACAATGTTCCGGCTGGTCCCGGTCGTCGTCCGGGCGGTCCGCCGTGAGCTCCGCAGGGACTCCCCCGTATTCCGGCACGCCGTCCGCCTGGCGGCGGTGGCCACGCTCGGCTATCTGATCGCCGCCCGGCTCCCCCTCGGCCACGGCTACTGGGCGCCCATCGCCTCGGTGATGGTGATGCGGCCGGACTTCCACCGGACCTACGCGCGTGCGGTGGCCCGCCTCGCCGGGACCCTATCGGGGGTCGCGCTCGCCACCGGCATGGTGCGGGCCCTGGCCCCGGACGCCCAGGTGTTCGGCGCGCTGGCGGTGGTCTCGGCGGGCCTGTCGTACACGTTGATCCGGACCGGCTACGCCTACTCCCAGTGCTTCACGGCCGCGTACGTCGTCTTCCTGCTCGGCATGGGCGGCCAGGCATGGGAGCAGACAGTACCGGAGCGGGTGGTGCTCACCCTGCTCGGCGGGGCCCTGGCCATGCTGGCGTACGTGGTGTTCCCCGCATGGGAGACACCCCGGCTGCCGAGCCGGCTCGCGGACTGGCTCGCCGCCAACGGCCGCTATGCGGCCGCCGTGCTCCGCACCTACGCCGAACCCACCCGGGAGCATCGCGCCGACATGCGCAGGGCCCTCCTGGAGAGCAGATCGGCACGTGCCGCCTGGCAGGAGGCCTACGACCAGGCAAGGCAGGAACCGGTCCGCCCCAGGGGGCTGACGTCGCGCGAGGTGCAGGAGGCGCAGGAGGCGCTCAAGGGGTTCGGCCGGGCGGCGATGCTCATGGAGAGCCACGTCCCGCGGGCCGACAGCCGTGTCGTCCCCGAGGCGGAGCAGTTCGCCGAGGCCCTGGAGACGGACACCGCGCAGGCGGCAGTCGCCGTGCGCGAGCACAGGAATCCGGACTGGGGGCGTGTGGAGGAGGCGCTCCACGCGTGGGAGGGCGTCGCCGCCCGGGAGCGGAGCCCGGTCCTACGGCGCGGGGCGGAACTGCAGAAACGGGCCCTGGAGGACCTCACGACAGCCGTAAGCCGCACCGCCCTGGAACGGGACGTCGGCTCCGCTCGCGAGGAGCAACGAGTACGGGAGGCCGTGGCTGCGGAAGGTGACGGATCAGGACCCGCGCACCGGGGTGGGTGACGGCTCCGGCGACGGGGAGCGCCGCGCCTCCTGAGGCCGGAAGTAGTCTCCCGGCCGCGTCGAGCGCCGCCACACGTACACCGCTGTCGCCATCACGAGGATCAGCCCCGCCAAGATGAGCAGTTCGATCCCCTCGGGGTTCCAGCGGAAGGACTTCTCCGCCTCGGCCGTCACGATGAGCACCTTGCGGATGCCGGCGATCAGACCGACAACGAGGAACGGCTCCGCGTCGAGGGTCCGGTTCCTGATGGTGAGGCGGACGGTGTGGAGCAGCTCGGCCACGATGAACAGCACCAGGCTGCTGTCCAGGGCGGAGAGAACGACCGTCTCCGCGCGGTACGGCCCCTGGATCGACCTGATGACGTCGTGGACGACCTCGACGGTCAAGAGCCCCGCGAGCAGTACGAGAAGCGCCGCGACGACGAGGTGGATGCTGTCCTCGATGAGCTGTAGGAGGCCCTGCACCCGGCCGCCCTCGAGCTTCGGGAGAATGGGTCGCACATTCGCATGCTACGGGTGCCCCGGCCCGCAGGCGCGGCGTGCTGCCGAACAGGTGGACGAGCGGACCCCTCCCTGTGGTGGCAGCCTGGGGGGAAGCGGCGAGGCGCGACATCACCGAGGCCTACCAGGCGGCAGGACAAGGGCTATGAGGCAGCCCGACGCGGACACGAACGGCAGAAACCTGCGGCCCGTCCTGGCGCCGACCCGGGGTCTACTTGGAGACGGCCCGGGACTTCGCCTCCGGCCTGCGGGAGGAACCCCTCCGCCGCACCGCCAGGGGCCATCGCTGGCAGCCGGACACCGACAGTGCCCCAGGCAGCCAACGAGCAGGTCCCCGTGTCCGATGAGGCCGAAACGTCGGCACCCGCCTGCAGGAGGGAATTGGGACATCGGCGTCGTCCTCACCGACCTGCCGAGCCGGGCGGAGCACAACCCGGTCCGTACCGAGGCCGACCCTGAGCACAGGGTCGCACTCCGTGGCAGGCGCACCGTGCCGGAGGACGCGAGTGCACTGGAGGTGTGTGATGAGTGCTGACCGCTCCCACGAGAGCCGTAATGGTCACGTACTGGTCCTCGATGCCGGCTCTTCCAGCCTTCACATCGCTCTGTTCGCGGCGGACGGTGAACGGGTGGCGGATCGAGACGCCTCGGAGTCGCCGGGGCCTGCTGCGGTGGCGGAACTGCGGAACTTCCTCAGCGAGGTGCCCGCTCCTGCGGCGGTTGGTCACCGCATCGTCCACAGCGGCCCGCACCTGACTGGACATACGCTGATCGACGCACGCGTACGGGCTCTGCTGGCGGACGTCGCCGATCTTGCGCCACTGCACGTGACCCCTGCCCTGCACATGGTGGATGCCGCACGAGAACTCCTGCCTGACGTTCCTCATGTCGTCTGCTTTGACACTGTCTTTCACAAGGATCTGCCGGCACAGGCGCGCACGTACGCCGTGCCGGAGCGATGGCGAGCCGAATACGGGCTGCGCCGGTACGGCTTCCACGGGCTTTCCTACTCGTGGGCACTGCAGAGGACGGCGCAGGCCCTGGGCCGACCCGTCGACAACCTCCAGGTCGTGCTCGTGCACATGGGCGGTGGCTGCTCGGCGTGCGCCGTCCGGAACGGACGCAGCGTGGACACCACCATGGGCCTCACTCCGCTAGAAGGCCTGGTGATGAGCCGGCGCAGCGGCAGCCTCGACCCCGGCGCGCTGCTGTGGCTGCAGCGGCGGCACGGTCTGAGCACAGACGAATTGGATGACACACTCCACCGGCATTCCGGTCTGCTCGGCCTCTCCGGTACCTCGGGAGACACCCGGGACCTGGTGCGCGCCCGCGCAGAGGGTGATACCGCGGCCGCGTTGGCGCTGGCGACGTTCACACTCAGCTGCCGCAGGGGCATCGCCTCGATGGCCACCTCGCTGGACCAGCTGGACGCGCTGGTCTTCACCGGGGAAATCGGCGAAGACCAACCCGAGATACGCGAGGAGATCTGCTCGGCCCTGACTGTTCTCGGTGTACGAGGCGGGCTGCTCGTCCCCGAACTGGACGATTTGATGCGGGAAGGCCTCCTACGCATCGATCAGGCGGGGAAAGGTGTCCCGGTCCTCGTAGTCGCAACCGGCGAGACACAGCAGATCGCCGCCGAGACCCGACGGCTGCTCGGCATGTGACTGGCCAAGGCAACTGCTGGCACATCCACACTTGCCTGGGCCCGCGCAAAGAACCGGCCTCCTGTACCAGGACAGCACGGAGGAGCGACGTCTGTAGGGTCATCAGCGGGCCGTGCTCCGCCCAGTATTGGGACAGTCGAATACGCGGCCTACCAGTACCGAGGCCGGTCACCAGCCGACCTGATCTCCCGGGCGGGCCCGCCCGGGCCCTCATCCGGCGTCACCTCGGGCGAGCGCTCCTGGACCTGGACGACATGGTCGACACCCTGCGCACCAAGGCACGGCTCCAGCCGGTGTCCGTCGACTGGGCGCAAGACACCGCGGATCCCTCGCACCGGGACGCGTCCTGATCACCACTCCTCGGATGCTGCCAAGCGCGGACGGATCGGATCCAGCGGCTGTTCCACCTCGGACGGCTGGGGTTTCATGCAACGCTCAGCCGGGCGACGGACGGTGCCGTCGCCCGGCCGACCATGCGGCCGAGGGTGTTCAGGCGGCGGCGTACACCCGCTCGGCGAACTCGGCGATCCGATGCTCGTTGAGGTGCTGGGCGATGTCGCTGATCATGCCGACCAGCGTCTTCGTCGATCACCGGCAGACGCTTGACCTGCTGACGCTCCATCGTGGCAAGCAAGCACCTCGCTGACGTCGGCAGTGACGTCGACCCACCGCGTGATGCCCTGACACATTTCCGAACACTCGGTCTCGGCGGGGCTGCGCCCCCCTGGCCACACCGGCGGACCCGGGCGACCTCACCCACGACAGCGGCGGCTGACCCGGCCGCCACCCGTGCCCGTGCTCACTCCTCGGGAGGTCCTTCGTCCACCCGGTGCGTCCTGCTCCACATGGCACCACAACGGCAGTGAAACAGCTCGATCAAGTCGCCGCCGTCGCTGACACTCATGCCGTCCCAAATGCGGACGTGAACGTGTTCACCCATCGACTCTCCTCTGACGGGCGGAATGCTATGCAGCGAGATGCCGAAATGGACAGGATCTGCTCACGTGATGAGATTTGCCCCCTGGGTATCGGCCCTCGCTTGGCCTTTGCGTGAATGTGTTCCCGTCAGCGGCTCGATCAGATAGGTCTCGCCGTGGTGCCTTTCGCGCGCGCCGCGGCGATTGCGGTTTCTGACCTGGCTACTCGGTGATCGACTCCCTGTATGCCAGGCCCGGCCCACGCCTCCGTCTACGTGCACACTTCCCGGGACATCGACGACCCGGACAAGGCGATCGAGCTGCGCAAACGCCACATCCGCTCGGACCTGATCGAGCTCGGCGCCGACCCGGCCACCGCCGACGCCTCCGCCGATGCCGTCGGAACCGACGCCGGCCTGCCGGGCGCGGTCACGCAGCTTCCTCGTTGACAAGTGCGTCGAGGCGCCGCCTGGCCCCGGCCAGGGAGCGTCGGCAGCGGCTGAGCTCCTTCCAGGCATCGCCCCGGTCGGAAAGACGGTCGTGCAGGCTGCGCAGTGTCCATCGTTGCGGGCCGAGTTCTGGGTCGTCGAGTTCGTCCCAGGTCACGGGGTAGCGATGGGGGCGTGGGGGCGGGCGCACGGCGTAGGGGGCGACTGAGGTCTGGGCGTAGGCGTTGCGTTGAGTGTCGAGGTTGAGCCGGCCGCGGCGTTTGTCCTTGCGGGGTGCGGTGGTCAGTTTGTCGGGGTGGCGGGCGGCCAGCAGGTCGGCGGCGCTGCGGGCGAAGGCGCGGGCGGTGTCGAAGTCGGTGCGCCGGTCGAGCAGGACCAGCAGGTGCAGTCCGCGGGAGCCGGTGGTCATCACCGCGGGCGCCAGCCCGAGGCCGGTGAGGAGGTCGCGGAGTCGCCGGGCGGTCCATCGGACGATCTCGAAGTCGTCGCCTGGCGGGTCGAGGTCGAACACCAGCCGGTCGGGGCAGTCGAGGCGGTCGGCGCGGGCGAGCCAAGGGTGCGGGGTGATGCGTGACTGGTTGGCGAGATAGGCGAGGGTGGCGGTGTCGTCGCAGACCATCATGGTCACGGTGCCGCCTTCCTTGGGGACTTCCCGGCGATGGATCCAGTCGGGGAAGTAGTCGGGCACGTCCTTGTGGATGAAGGACCTTCCGCGGTAGCCGTCCGGGTGGCGTTCCATCACCAGGGGGCGCCCCCGGAGGTGCGGGAGCATGAGGCGGCTGACGGTGCGGTAGTAGTTGACGAACTCGGCCTTGGTGATGCCGTCCTCGGGGGAACGCTGCGCCCGCCGATCCGGATCTCCTCTTTCGCTGCCCTGCTCATTCCTTTCCTCCTCTCGGCCGTTCCCTGACGACTTGGGTGGCGGGCTTGTCGGTCCGCAGGCCGAGATAGCGCGGGTGGCGCAGTTTGCCGCTGCCGGTCCACTCGGTGAAGCCGATCTCTGCGACAAGTTCGGGACGGACCCAGTGGGCGCCGCGTTCCCGTACGGTCTGTCCGGCGAACGGCTGCTCTTCGCATTCCAGGGCATCCAGCCGCTTGCGCAGGCTCGTCAGAGTGTTGCGGTCGTAGCCGGTGCCGACCTTTCCCGCGTATACCAGGCGCCGGCCTTCGTAGTAGCCGACCAGCAGGGCACCGAATCCGACGCGCTCGCCCTCCGGCTCGGTGAAGCCGCCGATCACGAACTCCTGCCGCTTGCCGCATTTGAACTTCAGCCAGTCCGTGGACCGACGGGACACGTACCTGCTGTCGGCCCGTTTGGCGATCAGACCCTCCCACCCCCACTCGCATGCCTTGCGCAGGTACACCTCACCGGTGCTGTTGCGGTGGGTGGCGAAGCGCAGAGGGGAGGTGTATGTCAGGGCACGGCGGAGCAGGGCCTTGCGGGTTCGCAGTGGCAGGCCGGTGAGATCCTGCCCGTCAAGGCGCAGCAGATCGAACACGTAGTAGGTGATCGCGATCCGGCTGGCCCGGGCCTGGCGTTCATTCGTGATGCCCATGCGCTGCTGGAGCAGGGCGAAGCTGGTCCGGTTGCCTTCGAAGGCGACGACCTCGCCGTCGACCACGAAGTCGTCGCAGGGCTGGCGAGCCAGGGCATCCGCCGCTTCGGGGTAGGTCGCGGTCAGTGATCGGCCGCTTCTGGAGAGCATCCGGGTTCCCGCTCCGTCTCGCGCGCCCAGGCACCGCTCTCCGTCGTATTTCCGCTCGTAGATCCAGGCAGGGTCGGAGAACGGGGTGTTGGTCAGCGTGGCAAGCATGGGCTTCGGGACGTGTCCGGTCGCCGGCCGCAACTGCTCGCGTTCCTCCCCGGACAAGCCGTCCAGGAGGTTGTGAGCGGGCATCGTGAGGCTCCCTTCAAAGCCGGGCGTGTGCGGGAATCCCGCACGACAACCGGCCAAAAGCCGGCCGAAGGCATTCGCAGGGGGTCCCGTGGCGCCTGGAATCCGCGACAGCCACACCTCGCTCCCCGGCACGCTCAAGGCGTGTGCACGGCTCTCTTGCTGCCTCGCCTCCTGCCGTCTCCCCCTTCGGGCCAGCAGCAAACGCTGTCGGGTCGGGCCGAGTCTCAACCCGGTCTTCACCGGGCTCGGCTCGCCGCACAAGGTGCTGCCCGTGATTGCTACGAGTCATCGGTGGAACTCGAACCGAGTCCCGCGGCGCCTTTTGTCGCAGTAGCAGCATCCGAGCGGAGGAGGCGCCTGAGCAGCGAAGAGTTTGGTCCGCAAGAGGGAGATGGAGGCGAGGGCCACGCCGTCGCCGCCTGAGTGCCGCGCGTGCACCCTGCCCCGACCGGTTCGTTCGGAGCGATACGTTGCGAACTACGGTGCGAGGAGGCGGAGATGCCCCATGTACACCTGAGTCGAAAGCATAAGAAGGGCGGACCGGCTGTCAGGCGCGAGCCTGTGCCGCGCGCGCGTTCTGGCTTCGTCGGCCGCCGCTGGGAGCGTACGGGCACCGAGCCTGTCACGGCCCGCAGTGCTCTGGGACTGCGGCTGCTGCTGTCTGCCTTCTTCACGCCGCTGTTCGTGGCCGCAGCGGTTGCTGTTCGCGGTGTGGTCAGTGCAGTCGGGGCCGGGCAGTAGCCCGACGTCCTCTCAACTGGCGGTTCTTGCAGGGGTGTGCGCGGCACTCGCGGTGTTCTCCGCGGCGGGCCTGATCGTCGTCCTGCGCCGTCGGCGCAGGGAACGTCCTTCCCGCGGTAGTGCCCGGTGACCAGGCTCCGTGACGGATGGAATGGCGTCAGGCGTCAGGCGTCAGGCGTCAGGCGTCACCGGAAGGGGTAAGGCGCCGCAGGGCAACCAGGAGCACGAGACGTCGGAGCCTTCGCCGTCATCTCCCGCGGTGGCCGCCCGGGCCTGGCAGGCGACGCGCTGGAGCAGGTGTCTGCACCGGTTCTGCTGCTGGTCGGGCCCGTGACCGGGAGGTGCTGCGGCTCAACGAGGAGGCCGCACGGCGGCTGCGCGCCCGAACAAGCTGCACGTCGTACCGAACGCAAACCCACCTCTTCGGGAAACCCGGCGCGCTCGAGGAGGTCGCCCCGGCAGGCCAGGCCCGGCAGGACCGTCGGCCCCAGGCAGGCGAGCCGGTGGGCTCCCGGGTCGCGCCCGAAGCCCTGGCGACGGCGGGCGCGGACCGGCTGGTGATGGACCCGCACACGACCGCACTGGAGATCATGTCCCCCGTACCGGTCGAGGTGCTGACCGCGGTGCCGGTCGTCGCCGCCGTGCTCGCCGAGGACCTGCACAACTGCCTGCGCCTCGTCCTCGTCACCGACACCCTCGCCACGCCACGGCGACCACGGAGGAGACGTAGGAACCCACCACTGCAGGTGCGGTCCGTGGCCCAGCTGCTCGCCGACGCCATCGCCCGCCTGCACAGCGACCGGCCCCTGGACACACTGCTGATGCCTTCCTGATCCGTCTGGACCCCCACCGCGCGACTCCGCCCGACACCCCGCCGGGACTCTGTTCGGTCAGCCGCGGGACCTTCGGTTCAGCCGTGAGACTTGCGACCAGTCCTTCCCTTGCGCAAGAAGCGCCGCAGGCGGGCCTGGGGCCAGGTGTTGATCACGTCGTCCTTGGTGAGCCAGCCGCGCTGTGCCGTGCCCACGCCGTAGCGCATGTTGGCCAGGTGGATGGTGGTGTGGGCGTCGCTGTCGACGGCGAACTTCACACCGTGCCGCTTGGCCCGCAGGATGTCCTCGTCGCGCAGATCCAGCCGGTCGGGGTGGGCGTTGATCTCCAAGGCGGTGCCGGTGCGCGCAGACGCCGCGAAGATCGCGTCGAGGTCGGCATCGACGGGCGGCCGCCTGCCGATGATCCGGGTGGTGGGATGGCCGATGATGTTGACGTACGGGTTCTCGCAGGCCCGGACGATCCGCCGGGTCAGCGCCTCGCGACTCTGGTTGAAGTGCGAGTGCACAGAGGCCACGCACAGGTCGAAGCCGGCCAGGAACTCCTCGGGCCAGTCGACGTTGCCGTCCGGGTCGATGTTCAGCTCCGCGCCGTGCAGCAGCCGCATACCGCGACGATTGCCGCGCCGTGCGTGCTCGCCGTCGAGTTCCCGGATGCGTTCGCGCTGGGCCAGGATCCGTGCGTCGGTCATCCGCTGCATGTACAGGTTCGGGCCGTGATCGGTGATGGCGTAGTAGGTGTAGCCGCGCTCGGCGGCCGCGGCGGCCATCTCTTCCAGCGGCGCGAGCCCGTCGGTGAGGTCGGTGTGGGTGTGCAGGTCGCCCCGGATGTCCGTCTCCTGGACGAGGTCGGGCAGCTCGTCGTGCAGTCCGGCCTCGATCTCGCCGCGGTCCTCGCGCAGGGTAGGCGGGATCCAGGGCAGGCCGAGGCGGGCGTAGACGTCCTCCTCCGTCTCGGAGACGATCTTCTTGCCGCTCTCGGCGTCGAAGAGCCCGTGCTCGGAGAGCTTGAGTTTCTGGTGGACGGCCAGCTCCCGGGTGCGGCTGTTGTGCGCCTTGCTCCCCGTGAAGTACTGCAGCGCCGCGCCCCAGGAGTCCGGTGGCACGACGCGCAGGCGGACGGACAGGCCCTTGGTGGTGCGGATGGACGTCTTCTTCTCGCCGTGCGCGATGACCTCCGAGGCGTACGGCAGCTCGGTGAAAGCCCGCGTCACGGGCGCCGATCTGCCGGCCGCGGCGAGCACGTCGATGTCGCCGATCGTCTCACGGAAGCGGCGCAGCGACCCGGCGTAGGTGCAGCGCCAGCATCCGGTCACCTGGGACAGCTCGGTGACGATGTCGTCGGCGAGGTCCATGGCGGCGTCGAGCAGGGCCCGCTCTCCGGAGGACTGCAGCAGCTCGATGCCGTGCAGGATGTTCTCCTCCGTCCTTGGCCCGAAGCCCTTCAGGTCACGCAGCCGCTCCTCGTGGATGGCCTCGGCCAGTTCCTCGACGGAGGAGATGCCCAGCTCCTCGTACAGGACGCTGGCCTTCTTCGGGCCGAGCGTGGGGATGGCGGTCAGCCGCCGGACACCGGCCGGGATCTTCGCCCGCAGCTCCTCGACGGCGGACACGCTGCCGCTGGAGAAGTATTCGAGGATCTTCTCGGCGATGGACTTGCCGACGTTGGGGATCTCCTGCAGGGCGTTGACGTCGAGGGTGGACACGTCGGCGTGATAGCCGCCCACGGACCGGGCGGCCTTCTCGTAGACGCGTGATTTGTATGCGTCTCCTCCGGTGATCGAGATCAGGTCGGCGTACTCCTGGAGGAGGGCGGCGACCTCGTCGTTGGACCGAGCCATGCCCTCCGAGTAGGCAGACCACGCCCGTTCATGCGTGAAGGTCACGTCCGTGTGCCCCGGAACCTGCACGGGTACCCGAGGGGCTCACACGCGGCGCGACCGAGCGCGCCGTGCACCCGATCGCCGACGGCCCGCACGCGGGACAGTGCGACGAACCAGGAAGGGAGTCCGGGGCCATGACGGACGACTTCGTTCTCGACGTCAGCCGGATCCGAGCCGAAGCACAGCAGAAGATGGCGGCGGGTCCAATCACCGACACCTACGGCGCGGACAAGGGGAAGGTGATCGACATCCTCAACGACGTGGTCGCCACCGAGGTGGTGTGCTGGCTGCGCTACACCCGCCACGCGATCTCGGCGACCGGCATCGACCGCAGTCAGGTCTCCGGGGAGTTCACCGAACACGCCGAGGAGGAGATGCAGCACGCCCTACGGGCCGCGGAGCGGGTCTCACAACTCGGCGGAGACCCGGACTTCGACCCGGCGACACTGGCCCAACGCGCCCACACCGACTACACGACGCCGCCCCGGCAGGAACTGCGGACCATGCTGGAGGACAACCTGCTCGCCGAGCGCATCGTGATCTCCACCTACCAGGACATCATCCGGTGGCTGGGAGACTCCGACCCCACCACCCGGCGGCTCATGGAGTCGATCCTCGAGGAAGAAGAGGAACACGCCGACGACATCATCAACCTCCTCGGGAGTTGATCGCGCCCTGGCGCCGATGATCTGAGCGAGGACAGGTTCCCAGCTCAAGGGACCCCGCGCAGCCCCATGAACTCGACGAGGTACCAAGATTTCCAGTTCGCGTTGGTGACGGCGAGCCAACCGAGGCTGTGCTGATGTCTACTCCGAGGAATGGCAGTTCCGGGGGTGTACCGGATGTTGCGAGAGCGCCGGCCGCCGCTGCCGCGCGAGGCGGCGCGCCCTCGGCGACATGGCCCGACCACCGCGCGACTCCTGGACGGCCCCTGACACACCCGGCAGGTCGGTCTCGGCCAGGAACCATCATTCCCGGGCCGTCACGTATCAGCCGTCCCACTTGAAGACACTTCCGCAGGACATGATCGCGAAAGGCGACCGCCGCCAGCAGCGAAGAATCCGCTGGTCAGCCCCCGCCCCTGGCAGCCAGCCACCGCCACTCAGTGCCTCTTCAGCGGCTCATCGGTCCGACTGTGCGCCACGCCACCCCCATCCGCAAAGCGAGCCAGCACGCGGCCTCGCACCACCCTGACCAGCAGCAATACGCTGAACAGCCTGAAGGGGTGCGGATTCGACCCGGATTCGCCCCGAGGGCCCAGAGTCCTAAACGAACAGTAGTTGACCTGCGGTGATGCTGATTCTTGCCGGTGTACCGAGCATCCGCCGACAGAGGAGTATCACAATTGAAACTAAGTGGACATTGTTGGGCGATTAATGCCACGTTGTGAGTCGTCGTACTCGCCGTCGCCGCCTCCGGCTCCCCCGAGCTTGAACCGAGTGGCTGCACCACGCGGCGCTCGACTCTGGCGATCAGGGGTTGACATAATAGGGCTCTGAACAGCCTCTTTACAGAAGCTCTTCCGCCTGACAGAAGCCGTCTTGTGGAGCCGATGCAAGCCTCACGACCCTGTTTCCAACCACGGCACGCGGGGCGGCGACGCCCCGCCGACAGGGACGGGAACCCCATGCCTCACATGACCGCCTTCGCAAGGAACCAGTGGTACGTCGCCGCCTACAGCCATGAGGTCGGGCGCGAGTTGCTCGGCCGGACGATTCTCGGTGAGACCCTCGTGCTCTACCGCACGGAGGAGGGGACGCCGGTCGTCCTGCACGACCGGTGTGTGCACCGCCGCTACCCGCTGTCCGAGGCCCCGACCCGCCTCGACGGCGACCGGATCGTGTGCGGGTACCACGGGTTCACGTACGACACGACCGGTACGTGTGTGTACGTGCCGGGGCAGAAGCGTGTCCCACGGACGGCGCGCGTGGCGTCGTACCCCGTCGTCGAGCAGGACTCCCTGATCTGGGTGTGGATCGGCGACCCGGCGCTCGCGGACCCGCGGAGCATCCCGCGGGCCAGGCACCTCGACTCCCCCGGCTGGGTCACCGTACGCGGCATGGAACCCATCGACTGCGACTACGGCCTCCTCGTCGACAACCTCCTCGACCTCTCCCACGAGACCTACCTCCACGGCGGCTACATCGGCACCCCCGAGGTCGCCGAGACGCCGATCACCACCGAGGTCGACGAGGGCGCCGGCATCGTCCGGGTGAGCCGGCACATGGACGATGCCGAGTGCCCGCCGTTCTACGCCAAGTCGACCGGCATCAAGGGCCGCATCACCCGCTGGCAGGACATCGAGTACCACGCCCCGTGCCTGTACCTCCTGCACAGCCGGGTCGCTCCGGTCGGGGTCGTGCCCGAGGCGGACGGCAGCGACCCGAACGGGTTCCACACGGAGGTGACGTACGCCATCACGCCGTCCGGCGACGGCAAGGTGTACGACTTCTGGGCGGTCTCGCGGGACTGGGCGACGGACGACGACGAGGTCACCGAGTTCCTGCGGAGCAACAACCACACGGTGGTCATGCAGGACGTCACCGCCCTCAACCTGCTGCAGAAGACCCTCGGCACCGAGCGCCACGGCTACCAGGAGCTGAGCATCAACATCGACACGGGTGGCCTCGCCGCCCGGCGCATTCTCGCCCGGCTGGTCGAGGAGGGCGCGAAGCCGATGGAGAAGGTCCAGTGACCGGTCCGACCGGCGAGGTCTATCGCATCGACTGGCTCCCGGGCACCGACATCCTGCACGGCACCTGTCACTGCGGCCGCGAGCACACCGCGCAGGACCCGGTGGAGATGTGGGAGTGGATGCTCGCCCATCCCCAGGGGCACTCCTCGGACGAGTCGCAAGGAAACAGTTCATGACCGGGTACGAAGCCGAACTGGTCGTCGAGCGCCGGGAGTTCGCAGCGGACGGCGTGCTCGCCCTCACCCTGCGCCACCCGCTGGGCGAGCAGCTTCCGGCCTGGGAGCCCGGAGCCCACATCGACGTCGTCCTCGGGCCGGAGCTGGAGCGGCAGTACTCGCTGTGCGGCGATCCGGCGGACCGGACGCGGTGGCGGATCGCCGTCCTGCGGGAGCCGGACGGGCGGGGCGGTTCCGCCCGTGTGCACGAGCAGGTGGGGCAGGGCGACAAGGTCCGGGTGCGCGGTCCACGCAACCACTTCCGGCTGGAGCCCGCTCCCCGCTACCGGTTCATCGCCGGCGGCATCGGCATCACCCCGATCCTGCCGATGCTGGCCGCGGCCGAGGCGGCGGGCGCCGAGTGGACGCTGCTGTACGGCGGGCGCACGCGCCGGTCCATGGCGTTCACCGCGGAGTTGGAGCGGTACGGCGACCGGGTCACGATCGCCCCGCAGGAGGAGACCGGCCTGCTGGATCTGGCCTCGGTGCTGGGCGCCGTGCCGGACGGCACGCTCGTCTACTGCTGCGGTCCCGGGCCGCTGCTCGACGCCGTCGAGGAGCGGTGCCCGTCCCGGGCGCTGCATGTCGAGCGGTTCCAGCCCAAGGAGCAGTCGGGCGGGGACGACGGGGAGTTCGAGGTCCGGCTGGACCGCAGCGGCCTGACGCTCACGGTCGCGGCGGGCGTCTCCGTGCTGGACACGGTGCGGGCGGCCGGAGTCGAGGTGCTCTACTCCTGCACCGAGGGCACCTGCGGGACCTGTGAGACGGACGTCCTCGACGGCACCCCGGACCACCGGGACTCCGTGCTCACGCGGGAGGAGCAGGAGAGCGGCGAGACGATGATGATCTGCGTGTCGCGCTGCCGCGGGAAGCGACTGGTCCTGGATCTGTGACCCGTCCCTAATCCGTGACCCGTCCCTGATCCGTGCCCTGTCCTGGATTCGTGATCCTGAGGTCGGTCTCGATCCGGGCGACGGTCGTCAGCAGGTGCGGCAGCAGGTCGCGGCGCACGGAGTCGACGGAGTTGCGGCCGGCGTGCACGGCGATGTTGACGGCCGCCACCACCTCGCCGTCCCGGTCCCGCACCGGGGCGGCGACCGACCTCAGCCCCTCCTCCAGTTCCTGGTCGACGACGGCGTAGCCCTGCCGGCGGACGCGGCGCAGCTCCGCCCGCAGGGCGTCCGGCGCGGTGAGGGTGCGGGCGGTCAGGGGCTTCAACTCGGTACGGCCGAGCCGGACTTCGACCTCCTCGTCCGGGAGATGGGCGAGGATCACCCGGCCCACCGACGTCACATACGCGGGGAAGCGGGTGCCCACCGTGATGGACGCGGTCATGATGCGGCGGGTCGGCACCCGGGCGACGTACACGACGTCGTCGCCGTCGAGGACGCACAGCGACGACGACTCCCGTACCTGCGCGACGAGTTGCTCCAGATGCGGCTCGGCGATCTGCGGCAGCGTGTAGCCGGCGAGGTAGGAGTAGCCGAGTTCCAGCACGCGCGGAGTGAGGCGGAAGAGCCGTCCGTCCTGGTGGACGTAGCCGAGGTCGGCGAGGGTCAGCAGCAGGCGGCGGGCGGCGGCGCGGGTCAGGTCGCAGGTGTGCGCGACCTCGCTGAGCGTGCGGGCGGGATGGTCCGCGTCGAAGGAGCGGATGACGGCGAGGCCGCGCTCGAAGGACCTCACGAAGTGCGGTGCGCGGGCTTCGGCGGACATCGCCACCTCCAGAAGTGTCAAGCGTTTGAGGTTTCTACCTTCCCGCTGAGCAAGTCCGCGCACTACTGTGCGCCTTGCGCACAACCTGTCGGAACACCGTTGCACCGTTGTCTGTACAGGAGGAGCCATGCGTCGTCTGTCGGCCGGTCTCAGCGCCGGCGTCCTGCTGCTGGTCGCGACGGCCTGCGGCTCGTCCGACGGCCCTTCGCCGGCGGCGGGCGCGTCGTCCGGTGGTGTCACCACCGTCAAGCTCGGCCTCATCCCCATCGTCGATGTCGCGCCGCTGTACCTCGGCCAGAAGAAGGGCTTCTTCGAAAAGCAGGGCCTGAAGCTGGAGTTCACGACCGCTCAGGGAGGTGCGGCGATCGTGCCCGGCGTGGTCAGCGGGCAGTTCCAGTTCGGGTTCAGCAATGTGACGTCCCTGATGGTCGCCCAGACCAACGGCGTTCCCGTGCAGGCCGTCGCCAACGGCATCGCTTCGACGGGCGTGCGGGGCAAGGACTTCAACGGCCTCATGGTCCGGAAGGACAGCCCCGTCAAGTCGCCGAAGCAGCTTGAGGGCAAGAAGGTCGCCATCAACACCCTGAAGAACATCAACGAGACCGCGGTCCGCCAGGCGGTGCGCAAGGACGGCGGCGACCCGGACAAGGTGAAGCTCGTCGAGATGGCCTTCGACCAGATGCCCGCCGCCCTCGACGGCGGCCGGATCGACGCCGCGTGCGTGGTGGAGCCGGCGACCGCCACCATCAGGAGCCAGGGCGGCCGGGAGATCGCCTCACCGCTGATCGACGTCGCGCCACAGCTCACCGTCGCCCTCTACTTCACGTCGAAGCAGTACGCGCAGCAACACCCGGACGTGGTCAAGAAGTTCCAGACAGCCACCGCCGAGTCCCTGGCCTACGCCGAGGCCCACCCGCACGAGGCCCGGCAGATCGTCACGACGTACACCAAGATCCCGGCGTCGGTCCTGGACCGGGTGACCCTGCCGAAGTGGCCGGCCGAGCCGAACCGCTCCTCCATCGAGGCGCTCATGAAACTCGGCGAGGAGGACGGCCTGTTCAAGAAGACGCCCGACCTGGACGCGCTGCTGCCGTGAAGGACGGACGGATGAGGGGCGGGAACGTCGCACTCGGTGCGGCCGGGCTCGCGGCCTTCCTCGCACTCGGCGAGGCGGTACCGCGGCTCGGCCTGGTCAAGCAGGTCTACTTCCCGCCGACGAGCCGGATCGCCGGAGCGCTCGTCGACGAGGTGAGCGATTCCGCGTTCTGGAACGCCCTCGGCGACACCCTCACGGGCTGGGCGCTGGGCCTCGCCATCGCGGTCTGCGCCGGAGTCGTCGCGGGCGTGGCCGTCTCCGTCGTGCCGTACCTGCGCGAGGCGACGGCGTCGACGATCGAGTTCCTGCGCCCGATCCCGTCGGTGGCGCTGATCCCGCTCGCGGTGCTGCTCTACGGCACCGAACTGAGGTCGGTGCTCGTGCTGGTGGTGTACGCCTCCTTCTGGCAGGTGCTGATCCAGACCCTGTACGGCGTCCAGGACGTCGACCCGGTCGCCGAGGAGACGGCACGCAGTTACGGCCTCGGCACCTGGGCGCGGGTCCGCCATGTGCTGTGGCCGACGGCCCTGCCGTATGTCATGACCGGGGTGCGGCTCGCCGCCGCGGTGGCGCTGATCCTCGCGATCACCGCCGAACTCGTCATCGGCGCACCGGGGTTGGGACAGCGGATCGCGGTGGCGCAGACCTCGCAGGCGGTGCCGGAGATGTACGCGCTCATCGTCGTCGCGGGACTGCTCGGGCTGCTCATCAACGTCGGCGCGCGGACGGTCGAGCGGCGGGCGCTGGCCTGGCACCAGTCGGTGCGCGGGGAGGTGGCGGTGTGATCGGGCGCCTGCTGCTCAGGCTGTTCTTCGTCGTCGCGCTGCCCGTGGTGCTGGTCGCCGTGTGGTGGGCGGCGTCCGACGGCAGCACGGACCCGTTCTGGCCGCCGCTGCGGACGATCCTCGACACCTTCCCGGACGTCTGGACGGTCGACCGGCTGCGCACGGACGTCGTACCGAGCCTCCTGCGCCTCCTGGGGGGCTTTGCGACGGCTGCCGTGGCCGGTGTCGCGCTCGGCACGGTGATCGGCTCCTACCGGCGGGTGCGCGCGGTGTGCGAGCCGGTCCTGGAGTTCCTGCGGGCCGTGCCGCCGCCCGTGCTGGTACCGGTCATCATGCTGTTCGCGGGCATCGGCGACACCATGAAGATCGTCGTGATCGCGAGCGGCTGCGTCTGGCCCATCCTGCTCAACACCGTGGAGGGCGTGCGCGCGGTCGACTCGGTGATGCTGGAGACGGCCCGCTCCTACGGCGTCACGGGGATCGCCCGCCTGCGCCATCTGGTGCTGCGCTCGGCGAGCCCGCAGATCTTCGCCGGGCTGCGCCAGGCGCTGTCCCTCGGCATCATCCTCATGGTCATCAGCGAGATGTTCGCCGCCAACAACGGCATCGGCTTCACCGTCGTCCAGTTCCAGCGCAGCTTCGCGATCCCCGACATGTGGACCGGGATCCTCGTCCTCGGTCTGCTCGGCTTCCTGCTCTCCGTCGTCTTCCAGCTGGTCGAGCGCCGGGTGCTCGGCTGGTACCACGGTCTGCGCGCCACCACCCGGCGGTCCTGAGTGAGCATGATGAAGGGGCGGTCCATGCTCGACGTACGCGGCCTGAAGAAGGTCTACGAGGGTTCCGGGCGGCGCGTGGAGGCGGTGCGCGATCTCACCTTCACCGTCGACGCGGGTGAACTGGTCTGTCTCGTGGGCCCGTCGGGCTGCGGCAAGACGACGCTGCTGAAGTGCGTGGGTGGTCTGCTTGCGCCGACCAGCGGTGAAGTCCTGTTGGAGGGGCGGAGGGTGAATGGTCCGCCACCCGGGATGGCGTTCGTCTTCCAGGAGTACGGGCGCAGCCTGTTTCCCTGGATGCGGGTCGGCGAGAACGTCGAACTGCCTCTCAGGCAGAAGGAGTTGAGCAAGGGGCGGCGCCGGGAGCTGGTGCGGGACGCCCTGGAGTCGGTGGGGCTGGCGGATGCCGTCGGGGCGTATCCGTGGCAGCTGTCCGGCGGTATGCAGCAGCGGGTCGCCATCGCCCGGGCGCTGGCGTACGAGCCGCGTGTGCTGCTGATGGACGAGCCGTTCGCGGCGGTGGACGCGCAGACGCGGGCCGATCTCGAGGACCTGGTGAGGGGGCTGTGGCGGGAGCGGGGGATCACGATCCTGTTCGTCACCCATGACATCGACGAGGCCGTGTATCTCGGTGAGCGGGTGATCGTGTTGTCCGCGTCGCCGACTGTGGTGCGGGAGCAGTTGAAGGTGGATCTGCCTGCGGAACGGGATCAGCTGCACACGCGGGTGGATCCTCGGTTCGCGGAGTTGCGGACGCATGTGTATGAGCGGATTCAGGCCGCGAAGCGGGGAGCGCGCTAATGGGGCGCCGCCCACAAGCCCCGTACATGGCCCAGGTGGCGGGTCATCACCTCTCGTACGGCGTCCTCGTCCCGTGCCAGCAGAGCGTCGAGGAGTTCCAGGTGCTCCTCGGCCGACGCCTGCAGGCGTCCCGCCTCCACCAGCGCCGTCAGCCCGTACAGGCGGGAGCGGCGCCGCAGGTCCCGTACGACCTCCACCAGATGGCCGTTGCCCGCGAGGGCCAGCAGCCCGAGATGGAATCTCAGGTCGGCCTCGACGTAGGCGACGAGGTCGCCGGTCGCGGCTGAGGTGACGATCTCCTCGGCCACCGGGCGCAGGGCCTGAAGGGCGGTGGGGTCTGCCGTGGCCGCCAGGCCGACCGTGGTGGGGATCTCGATGAGGGAGCGGATGTGGGTGTACTCGTCGAGCTGCTTCTCGGAGACGGCGGTGACCCGGAAGCCCTTGTTGGGCACGGTGTCGACCAGGCCCTCCTTGACCAGATCCAGCATGGCCTCGCGCACCGGGGTGGCCGAGACGCCGAAGCGGGCGGCAAGGCCGGGCGCCGAATGGACTTCGCCCGGCCGCAGCTCGCCGGCGATCAGCGCGGCCCGCAGGGCGTCCGCGACCCGCTCCCGGTGGCTGGGCTTCCTGCCGCCCAGCACGGGCAGGTCGGGGATGTGCTGCGGGGCCACGACGGTCGCTCTCCTTCGGTCACCGGACATCATGCGCCCGCCTAGAGTACGAACCCGGCCGGGAACGGGTCGGACGGGTCGAGCAGATACTGCGCGGTGCCGGTGATCCACGCGCGTCCGGTGAAGCTGGGCAGGACGGCGGGCATGCCGGCGACCTCCGTGGTGCCGAGGAGGCGGCCCGTGAACCGGGTCCCGATGAAGGACTCGTTGACGAACTCGGTGTGCAGGGGCAGTTCACCGCGGGCGTGCAGCTGCGCCATCCGTGCGCTGGTGCCCGTGCCGCAGGGTGAGCGGTCGAACCAGCCGGGGTGGATCGCCATGGCGTGCCGGGAGTGCCGGGCGGTGGCGCCCGGGGCGATCAGGTGGACGTGGTGGCAGCCGCGGATGGACGGGTCCTCGGGATGGACGGGTTCCTCCTCGGCGTTGATCGCCGCCATGAGGGAGAGGCCCGCCTTGAGGATGTCGTCCTTGCGGGAGCGGTCGAAGGGCAGCCCGAACTGGTCCAGCGGCAGGATGGCGTAGAAGTTGCCGCCGTACGCCATGTCGTATGTCACCGTGCGTCCGTCGGGCAGGGTGATCTTGCGGTCCAGGGCGACGGAGAACGACGGCACGTTCCGCAGGGTGACCGCCTTCGCGGCGCCGTCCTCCACGGCCACCTCGGCGACCACGAGCCCGGCCGGGGTGTCGAGCCGGACGGTGGTGACCGGCTCGACGACCTCGACCATGCCGGTCTCGACGAGCACGGTCGCCACACCGATGGTGCCGTGGCCGCACATCGGCAGATAGCCGGAGACCTCGATGTAGATCACACCCCAGTCGCAGTCGGGGCGGGTGGGCGGCTGCAGGACGGCGCCGCTCATCGCCGAGTGGCCGCGCGGCTCGTTCATCAGGAGCTGCTTGATGTCGTCGCGGTGCTCGCGGAAGTACAGGCGCCGCTCGTTCATGGTCGCGCCGGGGATCGTGCCGATGCCGCCGGTGATGACGCGGGTGGGCATGCCCTCGGTGTGCGAGTCGACGGCGTGCAGGACGAGTTTGCTGCGCACGGTCCGGTCTCCTTTGCGGTGAGCGCGAGGTCGGTTACGCGAGCCCTGCGGCGACGGCCTTCTCGGTGGCGGCGCGGATCGTGGCCTCCTGCTCCGGCAGCAGGGGCACCCGCGGTGGACGGCAGCGTCCCCCGTGCCGGCCCACGATGTCCATGGAGAGCTTGATCGCCTGGACGAACTCGACCTTGGAGTCCCAGCGCAGCAGCGGGTGCAGCTGCTCGTAGAGCTTCCTGGCGGTGCCCAGGTCACCGCCCACGGCCGCCCGGTACAACTGAGCACTCGACCTCGGCAGCGCGTTCGGGTAGCCGGCGACCCAGCCTTTGGCGCCGGCGATCGCGAGCTCCAGCAGGACGTCGTCGGCACCGATCAACAGGTCCAGTCCGGGGGCGAGTTCGGCGAGCTGGTAGGCGCGACGGACATCGCCGGAGAACTCCTTGACCGCGTGGATGTACCCCTCGCCGTGCAGCTTGGCGAGGAGTTCCGGCACGAGGTCGACCTTCGTGTCGATCGGGTTGTTGTACGCCACGACCGGCACGCCCGCTTGCGCGACCTCGGCGTAGTGCGACAGCACCGACCGCTCGTCGGCGCGGTAGGCGTTCGGCGGCAGCAGCATCACGGACGTACAGCCCGCGTCCCGGGCCTGTTCGGCCCAGCGCCGGGACTCGGCCGAGCCGTAGGCGGCCACACCGGGCATCACCCGCGGCCCGCCGATCGCGGCGACGGCCGTCTCCACGACCTTCGCGCGCTCCTCGGGGGTGAGGACCTGGTACTCCCCGAGAGAACCGTTCGGCACGACGCCGTCACAGCCGTTCTCGACGAGCCAGGCGCAGTGCTCGGCGTACCGGCCGTAGTCGACCCGGAGGTCGTCGTCGAGCGGGAGGGCGGTGGCGACGAGGACGCCGCGCCAGGGACGGTTCTCGGTGGTGGTCATCTGAGTTCCCTCTCAGTGGCGTGTGACATTGTATTGGCAGGCGAGGCGGCCGACGGCCGCGGCATCAGGGCCTGGGCGGGCTGTCCGGGCTCCCGGCTACGGAACTTCGGCGTCGCCGTCCGTGCTCTCCCTTGCCCGCGCGAGCACCCCGAGCGGCACCGGCCGAGCGAAGGGCCGACGCGCCGGAGTGAGCTCGCACCCGGCGAGCCCCGCGACCGCCGGCCCGCACATCCGTCCCTGACACCAGCCCATCCCGGCCCGGGTCAGCAGCTTCACGGTCCGCGCGTCACCGGCGCCCAGCTCCGCGACGGCCGCACGGATCGCACCGCCGGTGACCTCCTCGCAGCGGCAGACGACGGTGTCGTCGGTGATCTGCTCGGGCCAGTGGGCCGGCGGGGCGTACACCGGGTCGAGTGCGGCGAAGAAGGCGCGCAGCCGCGTCCGGCTCCGGGCCGCGGCCGCCCACTCCCGCGGGTCGGGCCGGGCTCCGCGCAGGCGGGCGGCGGCCGATCGCCCGGCGATGTGCCCCTCGGCGAGCGAGAGGGCGGCGCCCCCGATGCCGGTGGCCTCCCCGGCGGCCCAGACGCCGGGCACATCGGTGCGCTGCTCCTCGTCGACGTGCACGGCGAGTCCGTCCAGGCGGCAGCCGAGGGTCTCGGCGAGGTCGGTGTGCGGCAGCATGCCGTGGCCGACGGCGAGGGTCTCGCAGGGGATACGGCGCCCGGTGCCGGGCCTGACCCGCCCGTCGGCGTCGAGCGCGGCGACGGTCACGGCCTCCAGCCGCCCGGTGCCGTGCGCCTCGACGACGGTGTGCCGGGCGAGGAGCCTGATCCGGTGCCGCAGCAACCGGGCCGCGTATTCGGCGCCTTCGGCGACTTTGCCGGGCTGGGCCGCCAGCGCACGGGTGCGCCGTGCCAACGCCTTCGGATCGGCGGACTCCACGAGCGCGGCCACCTCGGCGCCGGCCGCGGCGAGCCCGGTCGCCACGGGGAGCAGCAGCGGCCCGGTGCCGGCGACGACCGCGGTGCGCCCGGACAGCGCGAGGCTGCCCTTGAGCATGGCCTGGGCGCCGCCCGCCGTGACGACGCCGGGCAGGGTCCAGCCCGGGAAGGGCAGCACCTTCTCGTATCCGCCGGTCGCGAGGAGCACGGCGTCGACCCGTACTTCGGCCGGGTCCTGCTGTTCGGGGCCGAGCAGCGCGTGCACGGTGAAGCCGCCGTCCGTCCGGCGCTCGACGAGCCAGACATGGTGGTCGGTCGAGTGCCGTACCCGGCCGGCCTGAACGTGGCAGGCCAGCCCGTTCCTCAGCCGCTCCCACGTCCGCCACGCATGCTGCAGGGCCTGCGGTCTGCGGGCGCGCAGGCCGGTGGCCGGCTGCCGGTAGAACTGGCCGCCCGCCTCGGCGGCCGAGTCCAGCAGGGTGACCCGGACGCCGCGGGCAGCGGCGGCGAGGGCCGCGGCCAGTCCGGCGGGGCCCGCCCCGATCACGGCGAGATGCGGCCTGCCCCGTTCGAGGTCGCGGTCGGTCATCGTGCCCCGTCCCCTTCCGCCTCGTGCCCCGTCCCCTCCTGCGTCCGGATCGCATCCCCCGGTCGCAGCGGCACCAGACAGGCCCGCTGGTTCGGACGGTCGTTGACGGTGATCAGGCAGTCGAAGCAGACGCCGATGCCGCAGAAGACGCCGCGCGGGCGGCCCTCGCCCCGGGTGGTGCGCCACGAGGTGACCCCGGCGGTCCAGAGCGCGGCGGCGACCGTCTGCCCGGGCAGCGCCCGGACCTCACGGCCGTCCAGGGTGACCGTGAAGGCCGGGCCCGGGTCGGCGTCGGCCAGGTCCAGGGGGGTTCTCACACGGCCTCCTCGGCGAAGCGGTCGGGGCGGAACGGCGTCAGGTCCAGGTCGGGGGTCTTCGCGGTCATCGCCTGGGCGATCAAGTGGCCGGTGCCGGTGGCGAGTCCGATGCCCGCGCCCTCGTGACCGCAGGCGTGGTGCAGGCCGGGCACGCGGGGGTCGGGGCCGAGGGCGGGCAGGTGGTCGGGCATGAACGGGCGGAAGCCCAGGTAGGCGCGCATCGCGTGGACGTCCGCGAGGAACGGGAACAGCCGCGTGGCGCCCGCCGCCAGTGCCCGTACGACGGGCAGCGAGAACGCCCGGTCGAAGCCGACGCGTTCGCGGCTCGCGCCGATCAGGACCGGGCCCGCCGCGGTGCCCTCCACGACCGGAGAGGTCTGCAGCGCGGCCGAGTCGCTGGCGACGTCGGCCACGTAGTCGGCGGCGTACACCTTGTGGCGGACCTTGCGCGGGAGGGGCTCGGTGACCAGGACGAAGCCTCGCCGCGGGAGGACGGGCAGGTGGACGCCCGCGAGTGCGGCGAGCTCGCCGCCCCAGGTGCCGGCCGCGTTGACGACAGCGGGGGCGTGGAGGTCGCCCCGGTCCGTGCGGACCCCGCGTACCGAGCCGTCCGGCGCGCGGAGGATGTCCGTCACCGTCCGGCCGGTGAACAGGCGGGCGCGCGAGCCGCGGATCAGGTGGGCGGCGGCCAGGGCGGGCATGACCTGGCAGTCCTGGGGGTAGTGGACGCCGCCCGGCAGGCCCGGTGCCAGGTGGGGTTCGAGGTCGTACAGGCCGTCCGGCGCCACCGGCTCCGCCACGACCCCGGCGGCGCGCTGCCCCTCGGCGAACCGCTCGAGCGCCGCGAGCCCGCCCGGCGACGACGCCACGACCACGCCGCCCTTCGCCTCGTACTCGACGACCGCCCCGAACTCGCGCGCCAGCTCGGCCCACAGGCGTCCGGACAGCAGTGCGAGGTCGAGCTCGGGACCCGGTTCCTTGTCGGAGACGAGGAGATTGCCCTCACCGGCGCCGGTCGTGCCGCCGGCCACCGGGCCCCGGTCGACGACGATGACGTCGAGGCCCGCCCGGGCCGCGTAGAACGCGCAGGCCGCGCCCACCATCCCGGCACCGACGACCACGACGTCGCAGGTCGGTCGCTCACTCACGGCAGTACTATGTCACACACCACTGCGGGACGGAATGGTGCGGCGCCAGCGGCATCCCTGCCGTACATGTCCGGTAAGTACTGGTCCCGCCGCGCTGACGGGGCGCCGTCGACGACCTGAACGCCGACGGTGCCCCGTTCAGTTCTCGGTGGCGGGCACCACGCGCAGATGGGCCGCGCTCCGCCGCACCCCGCGCGCCCTGGGCCGGTCACGCCGCACCTCGCGCAGCACCAGCGTGAGCCTGGTGTAGCCCATCTCCTGAAGGGTCCTGGGCGTCTCGTCGACGACCCGGCACTCGGTCGCGCCCCACCGCGGGTCCGGGTGCAGCAGCGGGCGTACGGCACCGTCCTGAGCGACGGCCTGCTCGCCGACCGCGCGGATCCAGTGCGGCAGCCCCTGCCGGTAGGCGGCCTCCATGATCGGGTCCTGGGCGATCTCGCGGCGGATGGCCTGCAGCCCGTGGTCATGACCGTGCCGTTCCACCGCCGCCGCGAACTGCGCCAGCATCGGCAGACACCAGCTGGACTCGTGCTCACCGAGGACCGCGCCGGCATCCGGATGGAAGAGCACGAACCTGAGGAAGTTGTCGTCGGGCATGGCCGTCGGATGTGCGCCCACTCCACCGAAAAGTGACGCGAAAGCGGTGTTGCTCAGAACGACGTCCCAGCGGTGATCGAGGATCACGGAAGGGAAGGGCACGGCCTCCATGAGAGTGGCGTAGTCCCGGAGATACGCCTGGGCCTCGCAGCTGTCGGGGACGGGCCGCGGCACGAACCGCTGCCCACCTGCCTGATATGCCATCGGGAGGTCACCCCTCTTGCCTATGCGGCCTTCACGCGGCGTCTTGATCCTGCTGCCCGGTCCGGACCATGTCAACTATCGTGGCATTCCATGCCTGTTGACGGCTGAAATTGGCCACAGTTGTGGCGAGACCTGGATGTGAGTTCGAACCAGCGGGTAATCTCCACCAAGTTCACGGCAACCGCTTGTGAGAAGCCTGTGAGAGACGTAGGAGATCTGTCGGTGACGGATGGCTTCGAGGGTCCGGGCGCCACCCCGACGGCTGCGCTGCCGGCCGTCGTCGCTCGTGTCACCGCGCTCGCCGACCGGCTCGGCGTGCCGCACGCGGAGGTCTTCGACACCGGCCGCCTGTCCGTGGCCTCCGGCGTCCCGGTGTCCGTGGTCAAGGCACTGCTGAGCGGCCGCCCCGCGGGCGAACCGGACGTCCAGGCCCGCTTCCTGCAGCGCCTGGACCTGCTGCGCCGCACCCGCCTCAAGCCCAACGGCCGCAAGTACACCCAGCAGGAGATCGCCGACGGCGCCGGCATGTCCCGCCAGCAGGCAGGAGCCCTCATCAACGGCGACCGGCGCCCCACCATGGAGCACTGCGACGCCATCCAGCGCTTCTTCCGCGTGCACGCCGGATTCCTCACGGCCGAGGACCCCGAGGCACTCGCGGGCGCCCTCCAGCGCACCGAACAGGACCTGCTCCAGAAGCTCGCGGAACGCGAGGCGGCACAGCCCGCCGACGACCCCCTTGAGAGACTCCTCCAGGACCACGGCGTCCGCGGTATCGCCTGGCGGGCCGCCCAACTACCCACCGACCAGCACCGCGACAAGGTCGCGGAGTGGCTGGACATGCTCCTGGAGAGCGTCAAGCGGCCCGAGTCGTGATGCGGGAGAACGGGAGACCTGTGGGCATCGGTAGGGAAATGCGCCGCCTGTGCGGCGAGTTGGTCGCGGAGCTGACGCTCCCCGCACCCGCGGCGCCGGAGAAGCTGTACGGCGCCCTGTGTGACGCGATGAGCAGACGCCGCGGCCGTCCCGTCCACTTCCGTACGGCCGCCTTCCCGGCCGACACGGCCAGCGGGCTCTGGCTCGACATGGCCGACCAGGACCTGGTCGTGATCGAGGAACGCACCGCACCCGACCACCAGTTGGTGATCCTCGGCCACGAACTGTGGCACATGAAGGCCGGCCACTGCAGCCACAGCGTCGAGGGCGCCACGGTGGCGGCCCGCCTCCTGCACGACGACGCCGACCTGCGCTCGACGGTCCTGAAGGTGGCCGCCCGCAGCCACTTCGACCAGGCCGAGGAGAAGGAGGCCGAGACCTTCGGCCTCTTACTGGCCAGCAAGTGCCGGGCATGGCTGGCGGTGTCCTCGGTACGGGGCCAACGGGACCACCTGGCAGGGCGGATCGAGGCGTCGCTGGGCTACCTGGGGCCGCAATGATGGCTCGGTCGCCTACGGGGCGCCATATGCCGGTGTCGTCGGGACAGTAGCTGTGGGTGGGCCGTTGCTCAGCGTGGGTGTGAGCAGGTTGGACTGCTGACCTGGCTCCCGAGGTACCCGGTCAGGTGGCACTGCGCTCACTGGCCTCCCGCAGATCCCGCTCCACCGCACGGCTGCGAGCCGTGTCCGGCTGCCCCGCCGCTGTTCCCGGGCGGCCCGCCCGCAGCAGCTCGCGCCACGTCTCCCGGCTCCAGGCCGCCGGTGCCGTGCCGCTCGTGAACTCCTCGACCAACGCGACGAACCGGTCCGGGTCGGAGTGGAACGGAAAGTGCCCCGCACCCTCGAAGATCTCCAGCCGGCTCCCCGGCATGGCCTCATGTGCCCCGAACGCGTGCCGCACCGGAACCACGCTGTCGCGGTCCCCCCACAACAGCATGGTCGGCATCCCCTCGGTCAGATAGCAGCGGTCGAGCATGGTCACCACCTGGCCCCGCCAGTCGACGACCGCCCGCAGGGTACGGATGAAGGCGTTGCGCGCGGTCTCGTCGGGCAGCGCGTCGACGAGCGTGAGCAGCTCCGGCGCGTCCTGGCCGAGATCGGTGTCCAACAGCCTCATCAGCCGGACCGCCAGGCCCACTTGAAGCCGCATCCCCGGCAGCCGCAGTGCCGACAGCATCAGATGGGCACCGGGCAGCGAGACCAGCCGCAGCACCGGATTGACCTCACGTCCGACGCCGCCCGCGCTGACCAGGATGAGCCGCTCGGTGCGCTCGGGGAACTGGTAGGCGAACTGCATCGCCACTCCCCCGCCCAGCGAGTGCCCGACCAGCGTCGCCGACTCGATGCCCAGCGTGGTGAGCAGATCGCGCACGCCGTTCGCGTACGCGGCCACCGAGTAGTCGGCGCGCGGCTTGTCCGAGGCGCCGTGGCCGAGCAGGTCGGGGGCGATCACGGTGTGCGTGCGAGCGAGGTCGGGGATGAGCCGGGCCCAGGTGTCGGAGGAGTCCCCGATGCCGTGGATCAGCACCAGGGCCGGCCCTTCGCCGGCCATCCGGAAGGCGCGCCGGTAGCCGTGCACGACGCGGTACTGCAACTCGAGTTCGCCGTCGCCCACCGGACGCAGCCGTACGGCGCGCGCCGGGGGCGGCCCCGGGAAGTCGACCACGCACAAGCCTCCCGCTCCCATGGCCGCCAGGGTGCGGCCGAAAGCCCTTCCTTCCAGCGTAGGGGCAGATTCCCCCAAGGGATTTCGGGGAGGTTTCACCTCCGCTAAGCGGGCGAACCGACGTGTAGCCAAACCCGATTGTCAGTGGTGGGCGGCAAGCTGGTGGTGCGCCCTCATATGCGGGGGCGTGACGCGATGAACGCCGACTTCGGGGAGAGCCGACCGATGCCCACCGCCGTACTGACCGACCGCGAGCGCACCGCCGTCCAGGCTTATCTGCGACTGTTGCAAACAGTACGAGCCGCGTTCGACGGGCCCCCCGGGGCCTGCCGGCCGCCGGTCGTCCCGCCCGCCGTCCTCGCCGAGGCGGAACAGGCCCTGGCGGACGCTGGACTGGCGGGCAACGAGGAGGAGTTCTTCCGGCTGCTGCAGAGCTGGTGCCCCTCAGAGGCGGTGTAGGGCGCCGCGGCCGGGGGTTCAGGTGTGCGGCACGCTCACCGCTGTCGCCACCAGCCCCCGCCGGACCGTCCACCGGCCCTCGAAGAGATCGACCCGGCGGTCGCCCACCCAGGGGCCGGGGACGAGGAGCCGGGCGCGGAAGCCACCGCTGTCCTGCTCACCGGGGTCGGCGAAGACGTCGATGTCGGCCTCGGTGAAGTCCAGCCACTGTCCGGTGAGGGGGAACCATGCCTTGTAGACGGACTCCTTGGCACTGAACAGGAGCCGGTCCCAGTGGATGCCGGGGCGGTCGCCGGCCAGGCGGCGCAGCCGGTCCGCCTCGGCGGGCAGGGAGACGGCCGGGAGGACGCCCTCCGGGAGTGTCTGGTGGGGTTCGGCGTCGATGCCGAGGGAGGCCAGGTCGGCGGCGCGCACCAGTGCGGCGGCGCCGTAGCCGTCGCAGTGGGTCATGCTGCCGGCGAGGCCGGCCGGCCAGGCGGGGGCGCCGCGTTCGCCGGGCAGGATGGGCTGAGGCGGCACGCCGAGCTTCTCCATGGCGCGTCGGGCGCAGGCGCGTACCAGGGCGAACTCCCGGCGTCGCTTGGCGACCGCCTGGACCACGACGGCCTCCTCCTCGGGGTACAGCACGGCGTGGGGGAGCTCTTCGTCGCCGTACGCCTCGACGGTGACCACCACGTCCGGCAGCAGTTCCTCGATCAACGGGACCCGTCCTCCCTGGGCACACCGGGCAGAATCCGGCGCAGTCGTCCCGGCGGTTCCGTTCGCTTGCGCCACTCGCGGGGGTAGCCCACCGATACCTCCTCGAAGCGGACGCCTTCGTGCCAGGTGGTCCGCGGGATGTGGAGGTGGCCGTAGACCATGGTGTCGACGCGGAACCTGCGGTGCCAGTCCGCGGTGAGGCGGGTGCCGCACCACATGGCGAACTCGGGGTACCACAGGACGTCGGTGGGGTGCCGGTCCAGCGGGTAGTGGTTGACGAGGACGGTGGGCAGGTCCTCGGGCAGTGCGGCGAGCCGCCGCTCGGTCTCGGCGACCCGGGCGGCGCACCAGGCCTCGCGGGAGGGGTACGGGTCGGGGTGCAGCAGGTACTCGTCGTTGCACACGATGCCGGTCCCGTGCGCGTACTTCAGCCCCTCTTCCTTGGTCGTGCAGCCGGAGGGCAGGAAGGAGTAGTCGTACAGCAGGAACAGCGGGGCGACGGCCACCGCGCCGCCGGGGCCGTCCCAGACGGGGTACGGGTCCTCGGGGGTGGTCACGCCGAGTTCGCGGCACAGGTCGACCAGGTGCTGGTAGCGGGCGACGCCGCGCAGGGTGACGGAGTCCTTCGGGTGGGTCCACAGTTCGTGGTTGCCCGGCGTCCAGACGACCTTGCGGAAGCGGTCGGCGAGGGTTTCGAGGGCCCAGCGGATGTCGGCCACGGTCTCGGCCACGTCACCGGCGACGAGCAGCCAGTCGTCGTCCGAGTCGGGGCGCATCTTCTCGACGAGGGCGCGGTTCTCCTCGTAGCCGATGTGCAGGTCGCTGATGGCCAGCAGCTGTCCGGCACGGCCGGCCGTCGACGTCACCCTCGCCCCTTTCGATCATCCGAATGGAACCACGAGAACACATGGTGTGGTCACGGTACAAGGCGGGATCTCGTCGTCGTCCCGGCAGGCGGTGCCGTGGGGGGGGAGTGCGAGGGATGCGGGGGGTGCGGGGCGGCCGGGACGGTCAGGAATGATCCGCAAATCCGTAACACGTACGTTGCACGCGCCACCCCTTGAAAGCCGTATGATCGCCCCAACACCACCGCTATGAATGCCCCTTCGCACGGGGCGCTTTGGTGTCCCTCCATCCACCCTGCCCGGGCACGGGCCTGCTTCGCCCTGCCCGCGAACCCCGAAAGGACGGCCCTGCATGGTCTCTCGCGTACGCGTCTGGCTCAACCGCACGTACGCGGAGAACGTGTTCTTCATGGATCAGCTGCGGAGAAATCCCAGCGATCGGGCGGTCGAGATCCATGCGACGCACGGGGACGCCGACTCGCCCGTGCTGGCCGCCGCCGACACCGCCGACCTGGAGCCGGAGGGCCTGTCCCCGGCCGGATATGTCGAGTACGCGCTCGACCAGTGCCAGCGCCGAGGCATCGACGTCTTCGTGCCCCGGCTGCACCAGTCGGCGATCGTGGCGCACCGCGCGGAGTTCGAGGCGGTCGGTACGGCGCTGCTGGCGCCTCCGCCTGAGGCCGTGGCGGTCTTCCAGGACAAGGTGATCGCGTACGAGGCCGTGCAGGCGATCGGGGTGCCGGTGCCGCCGTGGTGGCGAGTGCGGACCGCCGACGAACTCGTGGCGGCGGTGGAGGAGTTGGAGGCGGGTGGGCACAAGGCCTGCTTCAAGCCGGCGTCCGGTGCGGGCGGGGTGGGCTTCCGGGTGATCACGCGCTCCCCCTTCTCGATGGTGCACCTGACCGGGTTCCCGACTCCGTATGTGCAGCTGGATCTCGTGGTGGACGCGCTGCGGCGGGCCGACGAGCCGGTGGACTGGCTGGTCATGCCGCGACTGGAGCAGCCGGAGGTGTCGGTGGACTGCCTCACGGGTCCGGACAACCGGGTGCGGCTGGCGATCGGCCGGATCAAGAACGGCCGTCGGCGTGGGTTCACGCTGCACGAGCAGTGGCTGGGGCCGGCGCGGCGGATCGCCGAGGGGTTCGGGCTGCACTATCTGTCCAACATCCAGTTCCGGATGTTCGGGGAGAAGCCCGTGCTGATGGATGTGAACACGCGGCCGGCCGGGGGGCTGCACCAGCTGTCGCTGTGCGGGGTCAACGTGCCTTGGCTGGCTGTGCAGTTGGCGCTCGGCGAGGACCCGGGTGAGGTGGCTCCGCCGTTCCTCGGGCAGGACTACACGGTGGTGTCGGGGCCGCGGCCACTGAGGCCGGTGTCCATTCCACAGCAGCGGACGGAGGCCGAGGAGCCGTTGCTGCCGGCGGTGCCCGCGCCGGCGTCGGTCGATTCGGTCGGGAGCGCGGCGGCCCAGGCCCTGCCTCTTTAGCCCCTCCGGTATGGACCAATCCTGGCCTCAACGCTTGACAGCGGGATTGGTCCATACCAACTTGGTCTGCGCACCTCTCAGCACCTCGTGCACTCCCGAACACCCCACATTCCTCAGGGAGATCGCGTGCGCAAACAACCACCCCTCAGACGCCTCGGACGGCGTCTTCTCGCCCTGCTCGGCTCCGCCGCCCTTGCGCTCGCCGGAGCCGTCGCTCTACCCGGTACGGCCCACGCGGCCGACATCCTCTCCAATGCCGGCTTCGAATCCGGCGCCCTCTCCCCCTGGTCCTGCACCGGCAACCTAGGCTCGGTCGTCTCCTCCCCCGTGCACGGCGGCTCCAAGGCCCTTGCGGGCGCGGTGAGTTCGAGTGACAACGCCAAGTGCAGCCAGACCGTCTCCGTCCAGCCGAACACGACGTACAGGCTCAGCGGCTGGGTGCGGGGGTCCTACGTCTACCTCGGTGTGGACGGCGGTGCGTCCACGTGGACGTCGTCGCCGTCGGCGTACGGTCAGCTGACCCTGTCGTTCACGACCGGCGCCGCACAGACCAGCGCCACCGTCTACGTCCACGGCTGGTACGCGCAGGGCACCTACTACGCCGACGACATCAGCCTCGACGGGCCCGGTGGCGGCGGCTCGGACAGCCAGGCGCCGAGCGTGCCGGGCAGCCTGCGGTCCACCGGCAAGACCTCGTCCAGCGTGTCGCTCGCGTGGAACGCAGCCACGGACAACGTGGGGGTGACGGCGTACGACATCTACCAGGGTTCGAGCCAGGTGCTCAGCGTCTCCGGTACGAGCGCGACGGTCAGCGGGCTGTCGCCGAGCACCGGTTACACCTTCACGGTCAAGGCGAGGGACGCGGCCGGGAACGTCTCCGCCGCCTCCAACGCCGTGACCGTCACCACGGACGCGGGCGGCGGTGGCGGCACCGGATTCAAGCAGGCCGCGCCCTATCTGTACCTCGGCTGGGGCGACCCGCCGAGTGCGACGTCGGTGATGAGCGCGACCGGCATCAAGTGGTACACGATGGCGTTCATCCTGTCGTCCGGCGGCTGCAACCCGGCCTGGGACGGGCAGCGTGCGCTGACCGGCGGGAACGACCAGTCCGTCATCAACTCCATCCGCTCCGCGGGCGGTGACATCGTGCCGTCGATCGGCGGGTGGAGCGGCAACAAGCTCGGGCCGAACTGCTCGACCGCCGAGGCTCTGGCGGGGGCGTATCAGAAGGTCATCGACGCGTACGGGCTCAAGGCGATCGACGTCGACATCGAGAACACGGACGAGTTCGAGAACGCGACCGTGCAGGACCGGATCCTGAACGCGCTGAAGATCGTCAAGGCGAACAACCCGGGCCTGCGGACCATCCTCACCTTCGGCACCTCGACGACCGGGCCGACGTACTGGGGCAACCGGCTCATCGAGCAGGCCAAGGCGGTGAACGCCGGCATCGACGTCTTCACGATCATGCCGTTCGACTTCGGCGGCGGTGCCGACATGTACGGCAACACCGTGAACGCGACGGAGGGGTTGAAGAACAAGCTGAAGTCCACCTTCGGCTGGGACGACGCCACCGCCTACGCGCACATCGGCATCTCCGGCATGAACGGCCTGTCCGACCAGCAGGAGAACACCACTCCGGCGATCTGGACCCAGATCCGCGACTGGGCGAACTCGCACCACATCGCCCGCCTCGCCTTCTGGTCGGTCAACCGCGACCGGCCGTGTCCGGGCGGCGGCGTGACGAGCAACTGCTCCGGGATCAGCCAGAACAACTGGCAGTTCACGTCCATCACGGCCGGGTTCACCGGCTGAGGCGACACCCTCCCGGGAATTTTTTTCCGGGAGGGTGTATCAGGGCGCGGACCGCGCGCTCATAGGAGTGAAAGGCAACGGGGGAACAACGGGGGGAGCGCAACAACGGGGGAAACACGGGGGACGCACCACCACGGGGGAAGCACCATCACCGGGGGAACGCACCACCACGGGGGAGCACGGGGGCCCCGGATCGGCCGGCGCTGTCACGGGGGCGGCGGCCGGCCGGTCCGAAGGGGAGCCGCCCGGTCAGAAGCGCCCCGCGCCCCGGTAGAGCTCCAGCTCACCGTCCAGTTCGACCGCGAGCACCGTGGCGTGCGGGTCGAGGTCCGCCGCGGTGGGCGGTTCGATCCAGAGCACGCCCGGCGTTTCGTGCAGGCCTCCGGTGACGCGGTGGGACAGTTCGGTGCCGCTGCCGAGCACCGTGACCCGGCGTACCGAACCGAGCAGTCCGCGGACGTTGATCTCGGCGCGCGGGGCGTCGAAGAGGATCAGGTAGAGGGTGCGGCGGTCCTTGGAGAGGGTGCTGGGGCCGTAGTGGTGGCCGGCCGGGAGGCCGCGCACCGTGCCGTACACCGCCTCCGCGTGCCGGGCGATCCAGTCGCCGAGGCCCTCCAGTCGCTCGACGTGCTCGGCCGGGATGGTGCCGTCCTCGCGCGGTCCGACGCTGAGCAGCAGGTTGCCTCCGCCGCCGATCGTCTCCGCGAAGTAGCGGATCAGCTGGTCGACCGATTTGTGGTTGTGGTCGTGGTGCTGGTGCCCCCAGGAGTCGTTGACCGTCAGGCACAGCTCCCAGGGGCCCTCGGGCGGAACGACCGGGGCGCCCTGTTCGGGCGTCGCGTAGTCGCCCTCGCCGAGCATGCGGGCGTTGAAGACGACGTCCGGGACCTCGGAGCGGATCAGCGCGGCCAGCTCCGGGATGCGCCACTGCTCCTCGCTGCGGTCCCACTCGCCGTCGAACCACAGCAGGTCCGGCTTGTAGCGTGACGTCAACTCGCGGATCTGGCCGTCCCGGTAGGCGAGGAAGCGTTCCCAGGCCTCCAGGTCCTCGTCCTCGGCCGCGACCTCCGAGTAGCGGTTGTCCTCCAGCTCCGGCGGGCGGTCGGGCTTGCGGGTGGAGGCGTAGTCGGGGTGGCTCCAGTCCGAGTGCGAGTAGTACAGGCCGACCTTGAGGCCCTGCTCGCGCAGGGCCTCGGCGTAGCCGCCGATCAGGTCGCGGCCCACGTTCAGGTCGCCGTACGCGGTGTCCCAGAGGGCTACGCCGTCGTGGTGACGGCTGGTCAGGACGGCGTACCCGGCGCCGGCCCGCGCGAAGAGCTTCGCCCAGTCGCGCGGGTCGTAGCGGGAGGCCGTGAAGCGGTCGAGCTGGGACATGTACTGGTCGTACGGGACGATGTCGTCGTAGAACGACCAGGACTCCTGGACGCCGTCGACGGCGTAGATGCCCCAGTGGATGAAGATCCCCAACTTGGCGTCGGTGAACCAGGGTTGCATCGGCACCGGTCAGCTCCTCTCGGTGCGCCGCAGCCGGAGGGTGAGGACCTGGAAGGGGCGCAGCGTGACGGCGACCCCTCCGTCGTCGGTGACGTCCGCGTCCTCCTCCAGCGGGCGCTCCAGCAGGTCGGTCACCTGGGCGCCCGCGAGCGGGAAGCCGGTGCGCAGGACACCGGTCGCGCGGCCGCCGCGGGACTCGTAGAGGCGTACGACGACGTCGCCGGACCGGTCGTCGGCCAGCTTGACCGCCTCGACGGTCACGCCGTCGCCGTCGACGGAGACGACCGGCTCGGGCGCGCCCGCCGCAGCCGCCACCCGCAGGGGCAGGTTCAGGGCGTAGCCCTCGGCGACGGCGTCCTCGATGCTCGCGCCGGGGAGGAGCGCGTAGGTGAAGCGGTGCTTGCCCTGGTCGGCCTCGGGGTCCGGGATGCGTGGGGCGCGGACCAGGCTGAGGCTGACCCTGGTCGTCGTACCGCCGTCCTCGCGGACCGTGCGGGAGACGTCGTGGCCGTACGTCGAGTCGTTGATCACCGCGACGCCGTAGCCGGGCTCGGCGATGTGCACCCAGCGGTGGCCGGAGACCTCGAAGCGGGCCGCCTCCCAGCTGGTGTTGGTGTGGGTGGGGCGCTGGATGTGGCCGAACTGGATCTCGGCGGAGGAGTGCGGGGCGCGGATGTCCACCGGGAAGCCCGCCTTGAGGATCTTCTCGGCCTCGTGCCAGTCGATCTCGGTCTCGAAGTCGATCCGGGGGCTGCCGGCGCGCAGGGTGATCGTCTGGGTGAGCCGCGACCCCTTGCCGAAGGCCCGCTCGACCTTGATCGCCCCGAGCATCGGGTCCTGCTCCACGACGGTCACCGTGTCCGCGTCCAGCAGGTCCGTGTAACGGTTCTTGTAGTGCTTGTCGATGTCCCAGGCGTCCCAGTAGTTGGGCAGGTCCGTGTGCAGGCGGAGCAGATTGCCCTGGTCGGCGAGGACTTCACGGTTCGACCGTAGATCGAAGACGGACGACAGTGTTCCGTCTTCCGCCACCTCGACCCGGACCAGTCCGTTGTCGAGGACACGGCCGTCGACCCGCACGGGCTGCGGGGACTCGATGCCGTCGGCGAGGGGCGCACTGCCGCTCGCGGGCACCCGCACGTACACCGGTGCGCCCTCTGCCGTACGGACCACCTCGGCACGCTCGTACGGGCTCGTGTTGAAGACCCGGGCGTCACCACCGCCCAGCGCGGCCACCGCCTCCGCCGTCAGTGCCTCCAACTCCTCGGCGACACGGGCGTATTCGGCCTCCGCCTCCCGGTGCACCCAGGCGATCGACGAGCCCGGCAGGATGTCGTGGAACTGGTGCAGCAGGACCGTCTTCCACAGGCGGTCCAGCTTCTCGTACGGGTACGCGTAGCCCGGCGCGTGCAGCGCGGCGGTCGTCGCCCACAACTCGGCTTCGCGCAGGCGGTGTTCGGAGCGCCGGTTGCCCTGCTTGGTGCGGGCCTGGGAGGTGTACGTCGCCCTGTGCAGCTCCAGGTACAGCTCGCCGACCCACACGGGGGCGTCGGGGTACTCCTCGCGGGCCTTGGCGAAGAACTCGTCGGGGTGTTCGACGACGACCTTGGGCGAGCCCTCCAGGTCGGCGAGGCGGCGCGCCCGCTCCATGATCTCGCGGGTGGGGCCGCCACCGCCGTCGCCCCAGCCGAAGGGGGCGAGGGAGCGCGTACCGCCGCCCTTCTCGGAGTAGTTGCGGACCGCGCGGTCCATCTCCTCGCCGCTGAAGCGGGCATTGTAGGTGTCGACCGGCGGGAAGTGGGTGAAGATGCGGGTGCCGTCGATGCCCTCCCACCAGAAGGTGTGGTGGGGGAACTTGTTGGTCTGGTTCCAGGAGATCTTCTGGGTGAGGAACCAGTCGTTGCCGGCGAGCTTGGCGAGCTGCGGGTAGGCGGCGGTGTAGCCGAAGGAGTCCGGCAGCCAGACGCCCTTGGTCTCCACGCCGAAGTGCTCGATGAAGAACCGCTTGCCGTGGATGAGCTGGCGGGCGATCGCCTCGCCGCCGGGCAGGTTGCCGTCGGCCTCGACCCACATGCCGCCGACCGGCGCCCACTGGCCCTTCTTCACCGACTCCTGGATGCGGGCCCACACGTGCGGGTAGTTGTCGCGCACCCATTCGTACTGCTGGGCCTGCGAGCAGGCGAAGATGAAGTCGTCGTACTCGTCGGCGAGCGACGTGACGTTGGAGAAGGTGCGGGACGTCTTGCGCTTGGTCTCGCGGATGGGCCACAGCCAGGCCGAGTCGATGTGGGCGTGGCCGACGCCGGAGATCGTGTGGGCGCTGGCGTGGGCGGGGCGGGCCAGGACGGGGGCGAGGACCTCGCGTACGGCGGTGGCACTTCCGGAGATGTCGTCCAGGTCCAGGGTGTCCATGGCCCGGTCGAGGGCGTGCATGATCTCGTGGCGGCGCGGCTCGTGCTCGCCGAGGTGGACCATGAGCTCGCGCAGCACCTGGACGTCCAGGTCCAGGTGCCAGACCTCCTCGTCGAGGACGGCGAGGTCGGCGCGCCGGAAGGTGTACAGGGGCTTGTCGCCCGCCGTCAGGACGTCACCGAGCGGGGTCGGGGACGCGAAGTTGTTCGCCAGGATGTCCGGGTTGGAGGCGGCCTCGACCAGGTAGTCGATCTCCTCGCCGCCCGAGACCGGGTTGCCGACCGGCACGTACTGGTTGAGCGGGTTGACCGCCTTCAGGGGCCGGCCGTCGGGCAGGTGGACCAGGGCCTCGGCCTGGTTGCCGGGCCAGTCGCCGACGAAGCCGAGGTCGATGACCGCCTCGACGCGCCGTCCGGCCCACTCGGCGGGCACCCGTCCACGCATCCGGAACCAGGTCGTGCCCCAGGGCGGGCCCCACGGGGTGTCCATCGCGAAGGGCGTGTACCGGGCGGCCGCGGCCTCCTCGAAGGAGACCGGCTCGCCCGGCGCCTGCCAGGCCTCGACCTCGAACGGGACCGTGGCCGAGTAGATCGCGGGCTTGATGCGCTGGGTGTGGAGGCGCTCGACGCGTTCCTCGATCCGGCGGCGTTCGTCGTGCATCAGGGTCTCCAGGGAGGGAGCAAGCGGAGAGGGGAAGCGAGGGTGGAGCCGGGGGGTGGAAGCGCTTTCCCGAGCGAGCGCTACCTAAGGTACGCGAGACCGGGATGGACCCCGGTGTAGCCGTCGACCAGCCTGCGGGCGACGTTGACCGAGTCGACCAGCGGGTGCAGCGCGAACGCCTTCACCGCCGTCGTACGGGAGCCGGACTCGGCGGCGGCCAGTACCTCGCGCTCGACCGCCTTGACCGCGCAGACGAGCCCCGTGGCGTGGTCGGGCAGCGGGGCGACCGCGACCGGGTGCGCGCCGTTGGCGTCGACCAGGCACGGGACCTCGATGACGGCGTCGGTGTCGAGGACGGACAGCGTGGCCTGGTTGCGGACGTTGAGGATCAGGGTGGTGCGCTCGTCGCGGGCGATGGCCCGCATCAGGGCGAGCGCCACCTTCTCGTAGCCGCCGGAGAGGTCGTCGGCGTCGCGCTCTCCGGCGCCGGCGGTCTCCCGGTTCTCGGACATGTAGGTGGCCTCGCGCTCGGCGCGGGTGCGGTCCCAGACCTCCAGGGCGGAAACGTCGGCGCGCCGGGCCTCCTCGTAGAAGCGGGCCTGCTGGTCGCGCAGGAAGGCGCCGCGGGTCTTGTCGGCCTGCTGGTAGGCGCGGACGGCTTCCCGGTTGAAGTAGTAGTAGTGCAGGTATTCGTTCGGGATGGCGCCGAGCGACCGCAGCCAGTCGACGCCGAAGAGCTTGCCCTCCTCGAAGGAGCCGAGCAGGTCGGGGTCGGCGAGCAGGCGCGGGAGTTCGTCGCGGCCGGCGACGCGCAGGCCGCGGACCCAGCCGAGGTGGTTGAGGCCGACGTAGTCGATCCACGCCTCGCCGGGGTTCTTCACGCCGAGCACGCGGGCGATACGGCGGCCGAGGCCGACCGGCGAGTCGCAGATGCCGATGACGCGGTCGCCGAGGTGGCGGGACATGGCCTCGGTGACGAGACCGGCCGGGTTGGTGAAGTTGATGACCCAGGCGTCGGGGGCCAGGCGGGCCACCCGCCGGGCGATGTCGACGGCGACCGGGACCGTCCGCAGGCCGTAGGCGATGCCGCCCGCGCCGACCGTCTCCTGGCCGAGGACGCCCTCGGCGAGCGCGACCCGCTCGTCGTTCGCCCGGCCCTCCAGACCGCCGACGCGGATCGCGGAGAAGACGAAGTCGGCGCCGCGCAGGGCCTCGTCGAGGTCGGTGGTGGCGGTCACCCGGGGCGCGTCGGGGACGCCGGCCGCCTGTTCGGCGAGCACGCGGGTCACCGCGGAGAGTCTTTGTGCGTCCAGGTCGTGCAGCACGACGTGGGTGACCCGGCCCTCGGCCCGGTCGCCGAGGAGCGCCCCGTACACGAGCGGTACGCGGAATCCACCGCCGCCCAGAATCGTCAGCTTCACGTCTGCACCTTTCCCGCCACGACGACCTCGACGCCCGCCTCCTGCAAAGAGGCCTGCGTCGCCGTGTCGACCGGCGCGTTCGTCACCACCACGTCCAGGTCCTCGGGACCGCACACCTTCGCCATCCCGTGCCCGGGGAACTTCGCCGCGTCGGCGAGCAGGACGACCTTGTCACTGGCCTTGATCATGGCCCGCTTGACCGGCACCTCGACGACCGTCGTGTCCATCACCTGTCCGCCCGGCCGTACCCCACTGGTGCCCAGGAAGAGCCAGTCGGCATGCAGCTGGCGCAGGTTGTCCTCGGTGAGGAAGCCGACCAGGGAGCGGTACTCGCGGCGGACCATGCCGCCGAGCAGCACCAGTTCGATGCCCTCGTCGTCGGCGAGCTCCTCGTAGACCACCAGGTTGCTGGTGATCACGGTGAGGCGGCGGCCGTGCAGCTGGCGGGCGAGGCGGAAGGCGGTGGTGCCGATGTCGAGCAGCACCGACTGACCATCTTCGATCATCGCGGCGGCGTGGGCGGCTATGGCGTCCTTCTCGGGTACGCGCACCTCGGCGACCTCGGCGAAGGGCTGGTCGCCCTCGTCCGCGACCGCGCCGCCGTGGACCCGGGTCAGCAGCCCGTCCTCCTCGAGTTTGACCAGGTCACGCCTGATCGTGGCGGGGCTCACACCCAGCTGCTCGGAGAGGTCGGTCACAGCCGCGGGGCCGCCGGAGCGCAGCGCCCGCAGGATGAGTTGATGTCGTCGTTCCGCCAGCATGGCGTGAACACTACTCGTCATCTTCAATCATCGCCATGCTCGTTTCTGCTCGGGTATTGACCAATCTCGCTGAGCGGCGCACGATTCCGGTCACCGAATTGAAGAGTTTTGACGAGCCCTGCTCTCGGACTCCCCGCTCGCGACGAGAGGACGCTGCCGTGGACGACGACCGGCCCGATGTGCTGTTGACCGGGCTGCTCTTCTACGACCTCGTCCTCACGGGGCTCGGGAAGCCGCCGACCCCCGGCGAGGAGATCTGGACGCGGGGCATGGGCTGCGGTCCGGGCGGCATCGCCAACCTGGCGGTGGCCGCGGCCCGCTTCGGCCTGAGGACGTCGCTGGCCACGGTGTTCGGCGACGACCTCTACGGCGAGTACTGCCGGGACGTCCTGTGCGACCAGGAGGACATCGACCTCTCGCTCTCCCGCACGGCGGACGGCTGGCCCACCCCGGTCACCGTCTCCCTCGCCCTCCCCCACCCTCGGCTTCGCTCGAGCGGGGGGACCCCCATCCACGACCGGGCCCTCGTCACCCACGGCCAGGAACCCCCGTACTCGCAGGACGTGCTGATGGGCGACCCGCCCGAGGCGCGCACGGCCCTCGTGCACATCGAGGCCGAACCCCGCGAGTGGCTGGCCAAGGCCGCCGCGAACGGCACGCAGATCTACGCCGACGTCGGCTGGGACCCCTCACAGCAGTGGTCGACCGACCTCCTCGACCAGCTCTCCCTGTGCCACGCCTTCCTCCCCAACGAGACCGAGGCGATGGCCTACACCCGCACCGACAGCGCGGTCGCGGCCCTCGGCACGCTCAGCGAGCTGGTGCCGGTGGCGGTCGTCACGCGCGGCGGGGACGGAGCGGTCGCCGTCGACCAGATCACCGGCGAGTACGCGGAGGTCCCCGCCCTGGACGTCGACGTCCTCGACCCGACGGGCGCCGGCGACGTCTTCGGCGCGAGCTTCGTCGCGGCCTCACTCGGCGGCTGGCCGCTGGAGGAACGGCTGCGGTTCGCCGTGCTCGCCGCCGGACTGTCCGTCCAGCACCACGGCGGGGCCCTGGCGGCCCCCGGCTGGTACGGCGTCGACCACTGGTGGCGGTCGGCGGAAGACCCCGGCCTGCGACGCGCGTACGGATTCCTCGAGCACCGCATCCCGGCCGACGTCGGCCCGCCCGTGCGCCACGCACCCGTCACCCCGCCGGCCGGTCCCCCGCCCGTGGGTCCACGCGCCTCCGAACGGCGGCACTGATCCCCCATCCCCTCAGCACGTCGAACAGCCCTCAGCACGTCGAACAGGAACAACAGGAGTGACCCGTGGACCTTTCTCGTAGAGGCTTCCTCCAGGCCGCCGTGTTCACCGCGGCCGCGTCCGGCCTGACCGTCGCCTGCGGCGGCGGCTCGGAATCGGGCGGCACCAAGAACGGCAAGGACCTCACCCTGTGGTACTGGGGTGGCGCGCTCAGCGACAAGGTGGTCGCGCAGGCCAAGACGCACTTCAGCGGCCAGGTCAAGCTGACCGCCGCCTCCATCGGCGGCGACTTCAAGCAGAAGCTCACCACCACCCTCGCCGCGGGCGGCTCCTCCGTGCCCGACATCACCGGCATCAAGGGCGAGGACATAGCCTCCTTCCTGCCCAACGCCGACCGCTTCCTCGACCTGAACGACCTGGGCTTCAAGAAGCTCTCGTCCCAGTACCTGGAGTGGAAGACCAAGCTCGCGCAGACCAAGGACGGCAAGCAGATCGGGTTCCCGATCGACATCGGTCCCACCGCGCTCTTCTACCGCGCGGACCTGTTCGACAAGGCCGGGCTGCCGACCGACCCGGCCAAGGTCGCAGCCGAGGCCAAGACCTGGGAGGACTACTTCGCGCTCGGCTCCGAGCTGAAGAAGGCGGTGCCCGGTGTCTTCCTGGTCAACAACATCAGCTCGGTGTTCAGCATCGCGGTCGGCCAGGGCACCAAGCGGTTCATCGACGAGGACAACCACTTCATCGGCGACCAGGACCACATCCGCACCGCGTGGGAGACGGCGATCCGCCCCTACACGCTCGGCATCGACGCCAAGATCAACGACCAGACCTGGAACGCCGCCATCGGCAAGAACCTGGCCACCGAACTCGGCGCCGCCTGGCACGCGCTGGACATCGAGTCGGCCGCCCCCGGCACCAAGGGCAAGTGGCGGGTCTGCGCGACACCGGGCGGGCCGGCCAACCAGGGCGGCTCCTACCTGGCCCTGCCCTCGCAGTGCCGGAACCCCGAAGAGGCGTTCAAGATCATCAGCTGGATCCTCAGCCCGGACAACAACGCCAAGAGCTACACCGACGCCACCATCTTCCCCGCCTCTCCGGCGACGTACTCGATGGCGGCCATGACGGGCCCCGACGCCTTCTTCGGCGGACAGAAGATCATCGACGTCTTCGGCCCGGCCGCCGAGGCCATCCCGGTGAGCTACGAGGCACCCGCCGACTCCGCGGTCATGGCGCCCTTCATGGCCGAGCTGACCAGCATCGAGGCCAAGGGCAAGAAGCCCGACGACGCCTGGAAGGACGCGGTCGCCCAGGCCAAGCAGATCGCCCGGCGACAGGGGGTGAGCTGAGGTGTCGTCACCTCCGGTCACCGGCCCCGTCGCGGTGCAGGGGCACCGCGGCGGGCCGGGCCCGGCCCGGTTCCGCCCGCGGCGCACCCCGCCCGCGGGCACCCCTCGTCCCAAGCGGCGCGGAGTGCTGTCGTACTGGCGGCAGTACATGGCGATCTCGCCCTTCTTCCTGATCTTCGCCGCCTTCTCCTTCGGCCCCGTCTTCTATTCGCTGTATCTGTCCTTCCAGCGCTACGACGGCCTGGGCACCAAGCAGTTCGTGGGCCTGCAGCAGTTCGAGTTCCTCTGGAACGACCCGGTCTTCTGGCTGTCGATCCGCAACACCCTGGTGATCTGGGTGCTGTCCACCGTGCCCACGCTGTTCGGGGCCCTGGTGCTGGCGACGCTGCTGCACTCGGTGCGCCGCTTCAAGGGCTTCTACCGCATCGCCCTGTACGTACCGAACGTCACCTCGATCGTCGCCGTGGCGATCTTCTTCGGCGCGGTGTTCAGCAACAACTTCGGTCTGGTCAACGCGATCCTGGGCACGGTCGGCATCGAGCCCGTCCCGTGGCTGAGCAACCCGTGGCTGATCAAAGTGGTGATCGCGCTGCTGATGACCTGGATGTGGACCGGGTACAACATGATCATCTACCTGGCCGGTCTCCAGGCCATCCCGACGCAGATCTACGAGGCGGCCAAGCTGGACGGCGCCGGCCCCGTCCGCACCTTCTTCCAGATCACCATGCCGATCATGCGGCCCATCATCCTGTTCACCGTCGTCATCTCGACCATCAACGGCCTGCAGAGCTTCAGCGAACCCCAGGTGCTCTTCGCCAGCAACGCCGCCAACCAGAACCTCGGCGGCCCGGGCCAGGCGGGCCTGACCACACTGCTGTACTTCTACCAGTCGGCCTTCCTCGACAACGACTACGGCTACGGCGCGGCCATCGTGTGGGCCTTCTTCGTACTGATCATCGTGCTCGTCGTCATCAACTGGCGCATCGTGCAACGAGGGAGGAAGTCATGACGACAGCCGCCACCCCATCGCCCGCCACGGGCCCGAGGCGGCGGCTGCGGCGCCCCCGGGGCCTGACCGCGCACATCCTCCTCGTCCTGGCCGTCCTGATCTCGGTCTTCCCGTTCCTGTGGACGATCGTGATGGCGACCAACACCACCAAGGAGATCTACCAGAGCCCACCGAAGCTGACGTTCGGCTCCCATCTGCTGGAGAACATCCGGCATGTGCTGAACACCATCGATTTCTTCGGGTCGATGCTCAACACGGTCGTCGTCGCGTGCGTCACCACGGTCCTGGTGCTGTTCGTGGACTCCCTGGCGGCGTTCACCTTCGCCAAGTTCGACTTCCCCGGGCGCAAGGTGCTCTTCGGCACGCTGCTGGTGTTCATGATGCTGCCGCTCCAGCTGGCCGTCCTGCCGCAGTTCATCCTCATGTCCGAGATCGGCTGGGTCGGCATGCTCAAGGCGCTGGCCCTGCCGGCCCTCGCCAACGCCTTCGGCATCTTCTGGCTGCACCAGTACATCCAGAACGGCGTGCCCGACGAACTGCTCGACGCCGCGCGCATCGACGGCGCCGGGTTCTTCCGTCAGTACTGGAACATCGCACTGCCGATGATCAGGCCCGCGCTGTCCTTCCTCGCCATCTACGCCTTCGTCAACGCCTGGAACGACTACGTCTGGCCGCTCATCGTGCTCACCAACCCCGACCACGTCACGCTCCAGGTGGAGCTCGCCCAGCTCAACGTCGGCCACAACACCGACTACAGCATGGTCATGGCCGGGGTGCTCATGGCGGCCCTCCCGCTGGTCGTCGTCTTCAGCATCTTCGCCCGCGGGTTCATCGCGGGCGCCACCGAAGGTGCGGTCCAGGGCAGCTGAACCGGTGTCGACAGGGAGGATCACAGTGGTGGAGATCGCCGGCGGGGAACTGCCACGGCGCGGCAAGGTGCTCGTCGTGGGCATGGACGGCCTGCGCTACGACCGGCTCACCCGTGAGCCGTCCAACGCCCCCGTCCTGCACGGCCTGATGGCCGCGGGCGCCCACGGCACCAGCCTGCTGCCCTACGGCGAGGTGGACGGCCAGGCCGACGGCGGGCCGTCCACCAGCATGGCCTACACCGACTCCGGCCCCGGCTGGTCGAGCGTGCTGACCGGCGTGTGGCCCGACCGGCACGGGGTGACCGGCAACGACTTCAAAGGCGCCGACTACGCCCGCTACCCCGACTTCCTGACCCGCGCCGTCACCGCCCGGCCCGGACTGCGCACCGCGGCCGCGGTGTCCTGGCCGGCCCTGGTCCGCCGCGGCACCCTCGGCCGCGCCATCGGCCGGCGTGTGCGCCACAACGGCGAGTCCAAGGGCTACGAGACCGCGGACCGCCGCGTAGCCCGCACCGCCCTGCGCTGGCTCACCCGGTTCGACCCGGACGTCATGTTCGTGTACTTCGGCGCCACCGACGAGGCCGGCCACGCCACGGGCCCGCTCTCCCCCGCCTACGACCGGGCGCTTCTCATGCAGGACGCCCACCTCGGGCGGCTGCTGGAGGCGATCGACGCCCGGCGCTCGGAGCCCGGGCGTGCCGACGAGCGCTGGACCGTGCTGGTCACGACGGACCACGGCCATCTCGACACCGGCGGCCACGGCGGCGGCACCCGCGCCGAACGGGAGGTCTTCGTCGTCCTCGCCGAGCCCGGCCTGCCCGCCGGCACCCGGCTCCGGGCGCCCCGCCTCATCGACATCGCCCCGACCGTCCTGGACCGTCTCGGCATCCCCGTCGACCCCGCCTGGGGCCTGCCGGGCCGCATCCTGCCCGGCTCGACGTCACCCACGTCCGCACCGACTCCGGAAGGGCCATGACCGACGCACCCCGCGATCCCCTGATCGCCCTGCGCCCCTGGGAGACACCCGAGGTGACCTCCTGGGGGCGGCTGCCCATGAACGCCGTCGACCGGCGCTGCGGAGCACTCCCCCTGGACGGCGACTGGCGCTTCCAGTTGCTGTCCGCTCCGGACGCGCCGGTCGGCGGTGCTGTGTCTTCCGCGTACTCGGTGCACGTCCCCGGCGTCTGGACCATGCAGGACACGGACGACCTGCCGCAGTACACGAACGTCCGTATGCCGTATGCAGAATTTCCTCCGCACTCGCCCGCCGCCAATCCGACGGGCGTCCACGAGCGTGAGGTCGACATCCCCGCCGAGTGGGCCGGACGCCGGATCGTGCTCCAGGTCGGGGCCGCCGAGAGCGTGCTGCTCGTGCACGTGGACGGGCGGCCCGTCGGCATCTCCAAGGACTCCCATCTGGCCGCCGAGTTCGATCTGACCGGGGTGGTGCGGGCGGGCGAGCGGGCCACCGTACGTCTGACGGTCGTGAAGTGGTCGGACGCCTCGCACATCGAGGACCAGGACCAGTGGTGGCACGGCGGGATCACGCGTTCGGTCCTGCTGTACGCCACCGACCCGTTGTATCTCGCGGACGTGACCGTGCGGGCGCGGTACAGCGGTGAGCTGCGAGTGGACTGCCGGGTGCGGCACGCGGGCGGTGCGCTGCCCGAGGGGTGGTACCTCACCGGGGAGCTGGACGGCCGACGGCTCGCGCAGGACGGCGAGTTCGACCGCGTGAACGCCGAGGACGAACGCGTCTCCGACTTCCTCGGCGAGGCCCGGCTGCTGACCACCGTCCCCGAGGTACGCACCTGGAACGCGGAGACGCCCGAGCTGTACGGCCTGACCGTCCGCCTCCATCGCGCCGACGGCACGGTCGCCGACACCTCCCGGCACCGCGTCGGCTTCCGCGACGTCGAGATCGTCGGCCGTGATCTGCTGGTCAACGGTGAGCGGGTGTTCATCCGGGGCGTCAACCGGCACGACTTCCACCCGCTGACCGGGCGGACGGTGTCGTACGACGACATGCGCGCGGACCTCGTCCTGCTGAAGCGGTTCGGCTTCAACGCGATCCGCACCGCCCACTACCCGGGCGACCCCACGCTGTACGACCTCGCCGACGAGCTCGGCTTCTACGTGGTCGACGAGGCGGACATCGAGTCCCACGACCACGCCCACGAGATCGCGGACGACCCGCGCTATCTGAACGCCTTCGTGGACCGCGTCTCGCGGATGGTGCTGCGCGACAAGAACCATCCGTCGGTCATCGTCTGGTCGCTGGGCAACGAGTCCGACTACGGCGCGAACCATGACGCGGCGGCGGGCTGGGTGCGCCGGCACGATCCCACCCGCCCGGTCCAGTACGAGGGCGCGGCCAAGCGCGGCTGGGCGGATCCGGAACTCGCCTCCGACATCGCCTGCCCGATGTACGCGCCGCTGGAGGACTGCGTGGCCCACGCGCTCTCCGGCGAGCAGACGAAGCCGCTGATCCAGTGCGAGTACTCGCACGCCATGGGCAACAGCAACGGCACGCTCGCCGACCACTGGGCTGCCATCGAGGCCACCCCAGGTCTTCAGGGCGGGTTCATCTGGGAGTTCTGGGACCACGGGATTCTGCAACGCGTGAGCGACGGAAGACCGGCTGGGCGTGGGGGCGCCGGGCTCTATGACAACGGTGTCGCCGCGCCCGGACACCGGTGGGCGTACGGCGGCGACTTCGGCGAGACGATCCACGACGGCGCGTTCATCGCGGACGGCGTGGTGTTTCCCGACCGCACGCCCAAGCCCGCGATGTACGAGCACCGGGAGATCGCGGCGCCGGTGCGCATCGAGCGCTTCCCCCACGAGGGGATCGTCCTGACCAACCACCAGCACTTCCGCGGCTTCGACTGGCTGGCGGCCGTGTGGGTGCTGTCGCTGGCGGACGGCCGCACCCTGACCGCGCCGGCCGAGCTGCCCGAGCTGTGCCCGGGCGAGACGGCGGTGGTGCCGCTGCCCTTGGCGCTGCCCGAGGACGGCGGCGAGGCGTGGCTGACACTGCGGGTGACGACGGCGAAGGACCTGCCGTGGGCGCCGCGCGGCACGCAGGTGTGCACACCGCAGGTGCGGCTGCGCGGGCCCGCTCCGGTCCCGGTTGCTCACGCGGACCTGGGGATCCCCCCGGCCGAAGGCTGGGGGAAGGTCGAGGTGGACGGCGAGGGTCTCCTCGTCCACCCTCTGCTGACGGCCGCCCCCACCCTCTCGCTGTGGCGGGCGCCCACCGACAACGACGAGTTGGGCGGCATGGCGCAGCGCTGGCGGAGCTGGGGGCTCGACGCGCTGGTACGCAAGGTCGTGTCCGTACGGCGGGACGCCGGGCGCTTGACCGTGCAGGCCGAGTACGCGGGCACGAGCGGTGTCGTACGGCACCGGCAGGTGCTCACGCCCGTCGAGGGCGGGGTCCGGGTCGAGGAAGAGGCCGAGCTGCCGGAGGCGTTCGACGACGTGGCGCGGGTCGGCACGGTCTTCGAGACGGTTACGGGGCTCGACCTGCTGGAGTGGTTCGGGCAGGGGCCCTGGGAGTCGTATCCCGACCGCAGCGCGGGCGCGCCGGTCGGCCACCATGCCGTCCCCGTCGACGAGCTGTTCACCCCTTACCTACGCCCTCAGGAGAGCGGTGGCCGGCACGGCGTACGGCGGTTCACGCTGTCCGCGCCGGACGCCACCGGTCTCTCGGTCGTCCTGGACGAACCGCGTCAGGTCTCCGTCACCCGCTACCGCGCCGAGGACCTGACCGCCGCCGCGCACCACGACGAACTGGTGCCGCGCCCCGGCTGTGTGGTGCACATCGACGCGGCGCACCGAGGTCTCGGCACGGCGTCGTGCGGACCCGACACCTTCCCCTCGTATCGCGTTCCGCCGGGCATCCACCGCTGGAGCTGGACCCTGCGCGTTCTCTGAACTCTTTCCTCCCCCTCTTTCATGGAGCACCCATGTGTACTTCGCATGCGCACGACCAGGGCGAGGCCGCGCAGGCCGGCGCCGCAAGACGCAGTTTCCTCAGGGCCACGGCCCTGATCGGCGCCGCTGCCACCGCCTCGGTCGCGCTGCCGGCCGAAGCGCAGGCGGCAGCCGCGGAGGGCTGGCGGCCCGACCCGGACAGCCGCCGCTTCACGCTCGCCGTGATGCCGGACACGCAGTACCTCTTCGACGGGCCGAGCATCGACAAGGCACCCGTGGAGGCGTCCCTGCGCTATCTGCTGCAGCACGGGCGGGAGGAGAACATCGTCTTCCTGTCCCACCTCGGGGACCTCACCCAGAACGGCACCCAGCCCGAAGTGGCCGCGATCAGCGAGGCGTTCCGTCTCCTGGACCGGCGGGGCGTGGGCTACAGCGTCCTCGCCGGCAACCACGACGTGAAGTCGTCGACGACCGACCAGCGCGGTGCGACGCCGTACCTGGACGCCTTCGGGCCCCAGCGGTTCCAGGGGAAGAAGACCTTCGGCGGTGCCTCCCCGGACGGCTACAACACCTTCCACCTCTTCAAGGCCGCCGGCCGTGAGTGGATGGTGCTCGCGCTGGACTGGCGGCTGTCGGAGAAGGGCTACGCCTGGGCCCAGGACGTCATGGCCGCGCACCCGAAGACACCGGTCATCCTCACCACCCACGAGCTGGTCGTCGAGGACGACTCCCTGTCGGCGTACGGGCAGCAGCTGTGGGACCGGCTGATCGAGGACCACGACCAGATCTTCCTCACCCTCAACGGGCACTACTGGCCCGCCGGCCGGGCGACCCGCAAGAACGCCGCGGGCAACGATGTCCACCTGCATCTGACGAACTACCAGAACCGCTACTTCGGCGGCGCGGCGATGATCCGCCTGTACCGGTTCGATCTCGACCGGAACGTCATCGATGTGGAGACGGTCTCGCCGTGGATCCTGGGCCGGGCCGCCAGGGGGCTCAACGAGCTGGAGCGGCAGGAGATCGAACTCAGCGGCGACGCCGACCGGTTCAGCGTCGACATCGACTTCGCCGGCCGCTTCTCCGGTTTCGATCCGGTGCCCGCCCGCCCGGCGCGGCCCGCGTCGCGGATGCTCATCCCGGGCACGATGGCGTACTGGCGCTTCGACGAGCCGGTGGGGGACGGCGTCCGGGATCTGGCCGGTCGCGGCAACGACCTCACCGTCGTCACCGTGGGCGGCGGCAGGCTGGGCTGGTCGGCCGACCACCACCCCGACCAGCCGGGCCACGGCAGCCTGGAGTTCCAGGGCTTCAAGTCCCCGCTGAAGGGCGCGTACCTGCGCACGGTCGACGGTGCTCCGCTGAACTCGGCGACCTTCGCGCACGGTTACACCATCGAGGCCTTCTACCGACTCCCCGCCGACTGGGACCCCTCCCACCACGCATGGTCGGGCCTGGTCGGGCGCTCCGGCACGGGCGGCGCGGCCGGCAAGACCGCCGACGACCCGGACGAGCCGCTCGCCACCCTCTCCCTGTCGAACGACCGCGAGCCGCAGTGGGCGATGCGCCCGCTGAACCAGGACGGCATCGCCACCAACTGGGGCCAGGAGACGCCGCTGGAGACCTGGTGGCACCTCGCGGTCGTCAACGACGGCGAGCACACGACGCTGTACGTCGAGGGCTGCCCGGTGGTCCGCAACCCGAAGGCGCCGGCGGTCGGGATCACCTCCGTCGGGCTGCCGTGGCTGCTCGGCGGCTACGAGTACGGCGGCCGGATCGACCAGATCCTGTACGGCCGCCTCGGCGACGTCCGGATCGTCGCGCGGGCGCTGCCCGTCACGTCCTTCATGAACCACTGAGCCCTTCGAGGATCACCATGACCGAGCAGCAGCTGCCCTCCTGGGCCGACCCGTCCGTCTCCCCCGCCGCCCTCGACGCCCAAGGCGTGTCGAGACGCCGACTCCTGCGCCGCGCGGGCCTGTTCGGCGCCGCCTTCGCGCTGAGCCCGGCGGCCCTGCCCGCCGTGTCCGCCGCGGCCGCCGACCGGCGCCTGGGCGGCGACGACCCCCGCCTGGCCTATCTGGTCGGCGACCACCACATCCACAGCGTCTACAGCCACGACGCCAAGTACACGTTCTCCCAACTGGCCGCCGCGGGCGCCGAGTACGGCCTGGACTGGATGGTGTTCACCGAGCACTCCAACTTCGGGCACGCCCGATACGGCGCCCCGCTGGAGCACGAGGAGATCCTCAGGGCGCGCGCCGAGAACCCGCGCCAGCTGATCTTCCAGGGCCTGGAGTGGTACATCCCGGCCGCCGAGCACTGCACCGTCTTCGCGGCGCCCGGCCCCAACGAGGTCGACGTCCTCACCCGGTTCGAGAGCGCCTACGACGGCAAGCTCCTCGGCTACACCGACGGCTCGGCGGGCGGCACGGACACCGCCCGCAACGAGGCGCACGCCGTCAAGGCCATCCAGTGGCTGGCCGAGCAGCGCCGCAGCGGATACGTCGACGACGTCCTCGTCCTCGCCAACCACCCCATGCGCCTCGGCATCGACTCCCCGCACGAGATGCGGGGCTGGCGGGACGCCGCCCCCGAGATCATGATCGGCATGGAGGGCGCGCCCGGCGCCCAGGGCGCGGCCATCCCCGGCTGGCGCGGGGCGAACTCGATCCGCGGCGAGTACGAGAACAAGCCGTCGGCCCAGTCCTGGGCGGGCTACCCGGCGGACGCCTATCTGACGTACGGCGGCTTCGACTGGGCGACCGCGACGGTCGGCGGTCTGTGGGACTCGATGCTGGCAGAAGGCAGCCTGTTCTCGATCACCACGAACTCCGACGCCCACCGCATCGTCTTCGACACCTGGAAGAACGGCGACTGGCCTGCCGGCCAGAACTTCGACACCACCGGCAAGCTCCCCGACCCGGTGAACACCGACACCCCGCAGCCGGGCAGCGACTTCTGGCCCGGCCAGTTCAGCCGCACCCACGTCGGCGTCACCCGCTACGGCTACCGGGCGGTGATGGCGGGCCTGCGCGCGGGCCGGGTCTGGGTCGACCACGGGCATCTGCTCGACGGCCTCGACGTGCGCCTCAAGCGGGACTGCGACTTCGGCCGGGGCGTCACGCTGGGCGGCCGCCTGCGCGTGCGCAGGGGCGAGAAGCTCACGCTGTACGTGACGGTCACGACCGCCTCCCGCCCCAACCCGCACGGCATCCTGCCGGAGTTGGCGCACGTGGACGTCATCCGGGGCGCCGTGCGCGGCCCGGTGGCCGACCGGGACTCCTGGAAGGCGCCCGACACCAAGGTCGCCGTGACGAGGGACGTGAGCGGCCGCACGGGGACGTACACCCTGCGCATCCCGCTGATCGCCGGGGACGAGTCCTTCTACGTCCGGCTGCGCGGCAGCGACGGCAACCGCCACGGCGCGGGCTACCTCGGCGCGTCGGCCGATCCGCACGGCCCGATCCCGCACGAGCCCGGGAACGGTGACCCGTGGACGGACACGTGGTTCTACTCGAACCCCGTGTTCGTCGAGGTCACGGGCTGATCGACGACAGGTACGGTGGGCCGCGTGACCGGTGAAGAGGCGCTGCGGCCCCAGTCCCTGATGCTGACGTTCCTGGGCGACCAGGTGCTCGGGCGGGACGTCTGTGTGTACTCGGGCAGCGTGATCGACGTGTTCGCGCGGGCGGGCGTCGGCGAGCAGGCGACCCGCTCGACGCTGACCCGCATGGTGAACCGCGGCCTGCTGCGCCGGCAGCGCGAGGGCCGCCGGATGTACTTCGGTCTGACCGAGCACTCGGCGGCCGTTCTGCGCGACGGTGAGCGGCGCATCTGGCACACCGGGGCGGTCAACCGGCAGTGGGACGGCACCTGGACCCTGCTCGGCTTCTCCCTCCCCGAGTCCTGGCAGCGCCAGCGTCACGACCTGCGCTCCCAGCTCACCTGGAGCGGCTTCGGCCCGCTGTTCAGCGGCCTGTGGATCGCCCCCGGCGCGGTCGACGTGTCGTCCCTGGTCGCCGGGCTCGGGCTGTCCGCCCACGTGAAGGTGTTCCGTGCGCACGCCGACAGCGGGACGGACATCGGGGCGATGATCGAGGAGACCTGGGAGCTGTCCGAACTGGCGGCGCTCCACGCGTCGTTCGTACGGCGCTGGCAACCGTGGACGACGCAGCTCCCGGAAGCCGACGACGCCCTCGCGCTGCGGCTCCGGCTGCAGGCGGAGTGGCTGCGCGTCATCCGCCGGGACCCGCGTCTGCCGGTCGAGCACCTGCCGGACGACTGGCCGGCCGAAGCGGCCGAGAAGACGTTCCGGGCGGTGCACGAGCGGCTCGCTCCCCTCGCGCAGGACGCCTCGGCGCGCCTCCTCGACCTGGTGCCCGTACGGGACGATCAGGCGTAGAAGCGGGACAGACTCTGCAGCACCGCCGCCGGCTTCGTGCCGCCCTCGATCTCGATGGTGCCGTCGACCGTGATCTGCACCCCGCCCGGGACCTCCTCCACCTCGGCCAGCTTCCCGACCAGACGTATGCGGGAGCCGACCTTGACCGGTGAGGGGAAACGCACCTTGTTCAGGCCGTAGTTGACCTTCGTGGTGACGCCCTGGACGTCCAGCAGCTCGGTGAAGAGGGGGATGAAGAGGGAGAGGGTGAGGTAGCCGTGGGCGATGGGGGCGCCGAAGGGACCTTCGGCGGCCTTCGCCGGGTCGACGTGGATCCACTGGTGGTCGCCGGTGGCGTCGGCGAACGTGTTGATGCGTTCCTGGGTGATCTCGATCCACTCGCTGGTGCCGAGATCGCTGCCCGCCAGCTTCTTCAGTTCGTCGAGGCCGTTCACGGTGATGCTCATGGGGTTCCTTAACTGTTGCCGTACCGGGTACGGACTCGGGACTTGAGGAGCTTTCCGGAGGCGGTGCGCGGGAGTTCGTCCGCGAGGACCACCGATTTGGGGATCTTGTACTTGGCGAGGCGGCCGGCCAGGGAGGCGAGCACCTCGTCGGGGTCGAGTGCGGCGCCCTCGCGGGGGACGACGACGGCGCGCGGCACCTCGCCCCACTTGTCGTCCGGTACGCCGATGACCGCGCACTCGACGATGTCGGGGTGGGCGAGGAGCAGGTCCTCGATCTCGGCGGGGTAGATGTTCTCGCCGCCGGAGATGATCATGTCCTTGATGCGGTCGACGATGAAGACGTAACCGTCCTCGTCGACCCGGGCGGCGTCACCGGTGCGGAACCAGCCGTCGGCGAAGGCGGCCGCGGTCTCCTCGGGCAGTCCCCAGTAGCCGGACATCACGGCCGGGCCGCGCACCACCACCTCGCCGTTCTCGCCGACGTCGACCGGGGTGAGGTCGGGGCGCAGGACCCGTACGTCGGCGAAGAAGTGGGGCACACCGGCCGAGCCCGCCTTGCTGACGGAGTGCTCCCCGTCGAGGAAGCAGACGCCGAGCGCCTCGGTCATGCCGTAGCCCTGCAGGAAGGTCAGACCGCGCGCCTGGTACGCCTCGATGAGCGGTGTCGGCACCGGGGCGCCGCCGCAGCTGAGCATCCGCAGGCTGGACAGGTCCGCCTCCGGCCAGCGCGGATGGCGGGCGACCTGCTCGAACATCGCGGGCACCCCGAACATGTAGGTGATCCGGTGCCGTGCCACCAGGTCGAGGGTCTCGCCCGGGTCGAATGCGCCGACCAGGACGCATGTGCCGCCCTTGAGCAGCACGGGCAGGGTCAGCACGGTCAGACCCGCGATGTGGAACAGCGGCGCCGAGACCAGGGCCCGCTCGTCGGCGTGGAGATCCTTGTCGATGAGGAAGTTGACCGCGTTCCAGGTGGCGTTGGCGTGCGAGAGCATCGCGCCCTTGGGGCGGCCCGTCGTGCCGGAGGTGTAGAGAATCAGGCAGGTGTCGTCGGCCGCGACCGGCTCGTCGATCGGATCCAGGGGCGCCTCGGCGAGCGTCGCCTCGTACTCGGCGCCGACCTCCAGGTACGTCCGGACGTCGGTGCTGCCCGGCAGACCGGCGACGAGCCCCGCGTGCGAGGGGCCGTAGACGAGGATCTTGGCGCCGGAGTCGGCGAGCTGGTAGGCGATCTCGGGTCCGGCCAGGCGGGTGTTGAGGGGCACGAAGACCGCGCCGAGCGTACCCGCCGCGAACAGCGTCTCCAGGAAGGACGGGTGGTTGGGGCCGAGATAGGCGATGCGGTCGCCGCGCCTGAGGCCCCGGGCGCGCAGGGCGTGGGCGAGCCGGGTGGTGCGGGTGTACAGCTCGGCGTAGCTGATGGCCGTCTCGCCGTGGATCAGGGCGGTGCGGTGGGGGGTCTTGCGGGCCCGGCGTGCGGGCCATGACCCCAGTCCCTCGTTGCGCATGTCACGCCCCTTACGGTTTCGTCAGCCCGAGCAGGCGGGCGGCGTTCTCCTTGAGGATCTTCGGCCTCACCTCGTCCTTGACCGGCAGCTTCTCGAAGTCGGCGAGCCAGCGGTCGGGGGTCAGGACGGGGAAGTCGGAGCCGAAGAGGACCTTGTCCTTCAGCAGCGTGTTGGCGTACTGCACGAGCTGCGGCGGGAAGTACTTCGGCGACCAGCCGGACAGGTCGATGTGCACGCCCGGCTTGTGGGTGGCGACGGCGAGGGCCTCGTCCTGCCAGGGGAAGGACGGGTGCGCCAGGATGATCTTCAGGTGCGGGAAGTCGGCGGCCACGTCGTCGACGTGGAGGGGGTTGGAGTACTTCAGGCGGATGCCGCCCCCGCCGGGGACGCCCGCGCCGATGCCCGTCTGGCCCGTGTGGAAGAGGGCGATGGTGCCCGTCTCCTCGATCACCTCGTAGAGGTCGTACGCCACCGAGCGGTCGTCGGGGAAGAAGCCCTGGATGCTGGGGTGGAACTTGAAGCCCTTCACCCCGTACTCCTCGACCAGACGGCGGGCCTGCCGCACGCCCGCCTTCCCCCGGAAGGGGTCGATGGACGCGAAGGGGATGAGGACGTCGGAGTTGGCGGCGGCCGCCTCCGCGACCTCCTCGTTCGGGACGGGCGCGGTGCCGGTCGCGGACTCGGCGTCGACCGTGAAGATCACGGCGGCCATCTTCCGCTCGCGGTAGTAGGCGGCGGTCTCCTCCAAGGTCGGCTTCCGCTTGCCCTCCACCTTGAAGTAGGCGGAGGAGGCGTCGTGCAGGTCGTCGTCCAGGGAGGAGTGGCCCTTGGAGGAGACCTCCGCATGGGTGTGGACGTCGATCGCGACCAGGTCGTCCAGGTTTATCGAGGGAGCCATCACGCCTCCGGGAACTTCGGCGCCGGAACGCCGACCGACTGCAGTTGCGCGCCCACCGAGGTCGGGAACACGTCGGCCAGGGCCCCGGGGGTCCAACCGCCGTCGGCGTAGGCCGCCGCGATCTCCTGCGGATGCGACCAGAGTGCCACCTTGTCGCCACCGATGCCGATGGCCTGCCCGGTGATGCCGCGGGCCGCCTCGGAGGCGAGGAAGGGCACCAGGGCGGCGCAGTCCTCGGGGGTGCCGAAGCCCTCGCCCTTGCGCAGGAAGTCCGGGAGCGGTTCGCCGTTCCTCATCGCCTCGATGTACGGGGCGAAGGCCGGGATGGTCTCGGTCATCGCGGTCGCGGCCACCGGCACGATGGCGTTGACGGTGATGTTCGCCCGGCCCAGTTCCATGGACCAGGTGCGGGCCATGGCGGCGATGCCGGCCTTGGCGGCGGCGTAGTTCGTCTGCCCGAAGTTGCCGCGCTGGCCGGCCGGGGAGCCGACCAGGATCAGGGTGCCGCCCTCGCCCTGCTCGCGCATGCGGACGGCGGCGGCGCGGGCGCAGGTGAAGGTGCCCTTGAGGTGGGTGGTGATCACCGCGTCGAAGTCGTCGTCGGTCATCTTCCACAGCACCTTGTCGCGCAGGATGCCGGCGTTGGTGACCAGGACGTCCAGGCGCCCGAACTCCTCGACCGCGCGGCTCACCAGCCGGTCGGCGGCCTCGCTCGTGCCGACCGGGACGACCTCGGCGACGGCGGTGCCGCCGGCCTCGGTGATGGACTTCACGGCCGCCTCGGCCACGGCCTCGTCGACGTCGTTGACGACCACGGAGGCGCCGTGGGCGGCCAGGGCGTGGGCGTAGGCGAGGCCGAGGCCCCGGCCGCTGCCGGTGACGACGGCGGCCTTGCCGGTGAGATCGATGCTGGGCACGAGGGGGTCCCTTCGACGTGGGGTGCGGCTACGAGGTCGAAGTTAAGAGCAATAATTGTTGTCGTCAATAGTTGTTGGTGACCTTCGGGTGCGCCATGCTGGAATCTGCACAGAGGAACCCCCGGAGACGGGGCCGACACCAGGGAGTCAGCCATCGCCCGCCAGCACGCCACGAACCCGGCGCCCATCGACGCGAACGAACCCTGGATGCGCGGACTGCACGCGGACACGGGGTACCTGCTGTACCGCCTGGGTCTGCGCTCCGGTCAGTTGTTCAACACGTTCCTCCAGGAGTCGGGCCTGCGCCTGCGCCACTACGCGCTGCTGCGGTTCCTCGCCACCTCACCGGGCGCCCTCCAGCGCGAACTGAGCGCGTCCCTCGGCTACGACCCGAGCGCCATCGTCGGCCTGGTGGACGACCTGGAGAAGCTGGGGTTCGCCGAGCGGCGCCCCTCCCCCGACGACCGCCGCAGCCGGATCATCGTCCTGACCGAGGACGGCCGGGCCTTCCTGCGGGACACCGACGAGGCCGGGCAGCGCGTCACCAACGAGCTGGTCGAGCCGCTCGACGCCGCCGAGCGCGAGCAGCTCCACGCGTTGCTGCAGAGAGTCGCCGAGTCCGGGCTGGGGTGACGGGCCGCCGATGATCGCCGACGCCGTGCCGTCCCTGTCGGCCAAGGGGACGCGTTCCGCGACCGACCGGCTGCTGTCGGTACTGGGCGCCTTCGACCTGGAGCATCCGGCGCTCAGCCTGACCGACATCAGCCGCCGGGCCGGGCTGACCCTCACCACCGCGCACCGGCTCGTGGCCGCCCTCACCGAGTGGGGTGCCCTGGAGCGGGACGACTCCGGCCTCTATCACGTCGGGCTGCGGCTGTGGGAGATCGCGGCGCTGGCCCCGCGCGGGCTCGCGCTGCGCCAGATCTCGCTGCCGTATCTGGAGGACCTGTACGAAGCGACGCACGAAAACGTGCAGTTGGCGGTCAAGGACGGACCCGAGGTCGTCTACATCGAGTGGCTGTCGGGACGGTCCGCGGTCGGCGTGCACATCCGGGTCGGGGCGCGCTGGCCGCTGCACGCCACCGGGGTGGGTCTCGCGCTGCTCGCGCACAGCGCCCCGGAGTTCCAGGAGGAGTACTGCACCGGACCGCTCGCCGCCTTCACGCCGTACACCGTCACCGAACCGGCCCGGCTGCGCCGCATGCTGGCCGACGTACGCCGCACGGGGGTGGCGGTGAGCAGCCGCCAGGTCACCGACGACGCGCTGTCCGTGGCCGCCCCGGTGCGCGGTCCGGGCGGCACGGTCGTCGCCGCCGTGTCGGTCGTCGTGCCCCAGGCGGACGCGCAGGTGCCGGTGCTGGTGCCCGCGGTGCGGCTCGCGGCGCGGGGGATCTCGCGGGGGCTGGGGTGGCAGCCGGAGAAGGGGGCGTAGGAACCCCTGCGGTGCCGGGCGCTCGCCCTACGCGGCGCCGCTCGGGGCCAGCAGGCGTTCGACGAACCAGACGAGACCCAGGACCCCGACCACGGCGGTCGCACCGACGTGGGCCACGGCCGACCAGGAGTACCGGCGCGCCAGCAGGAGCAAGGGGAACACCAGCAGGACAATGGCGAGCTGTCCCAGTTCGATGCCGAGGTTGAAGCTCAACAGGGAGACGAGCAGCCGGCCGCTGAAGTCGTCGGTGAAGCTCAGTGCCCCGGCGAAGCCCAGCCCGTGCAGCAGACCGAAGTTGTCAAGTGCGACCGCATCCACGCCGCCGCGGGAACCGTCGCCTGCCTCTACGCCGACGGGATCCTCGGCACCGTGACGATGCGCGTCCTCGGTGCGGACCTCAAGGAACGCAAGGCCATACCGGTCAGCGGCGTCCCCAACCGGGTCCGCGTCTCGGCCGACGGCCGCATGGTCTCCTGGACCGCCTTCGTCGGCGGCGACAGCTACGCCACCCTCAACTTCGCCACCCGCACTGGCATCTACGACACCAGGACGGGGACCCTGTTCAAGACGCTGGAGACCTTCTCGGTCATCAAGGACGGCAAGCCGTATCAGTCGCTCGACGTCAACTACTGGGGAGTGACCTTCACCGACGACGACAACATCCTCTACGCCACCATGTACACCAAGGGCCACCGCTACCTGGTCCGGGGCGACTTCGCCGCGCGGACCGTCCGCACCCTGCGCGACCGCGTCGAATGCCCTGGACCGTCCCCGCCGACAGCTCCGGCACAGCGAAACTGCTCCTGCGCAACGCCCATTCCCCCGCCGCGCTCGGCTGATCACACCCGCGCAGACGCTGTGCCGGCACCGTGCTCGCCGACCGCGCCGGGTCGGCGAGCAGCGTCGTCCATAACCTGTCGACGCAGGGCAACAGGTTCTACAGGCGGACGGTCATCGTCACGGCCACCTCGTCACCGGACCCGAGGCCCTGCGGCGCACGCACGGCCTTCTTCAGCGGCAGCAGATAGCCGCCGTCCCGGGGAAACAGCGACGTCTCGAAGGCGATCTCACCGATCCGTGCCTCGACCGGGATGACGCCCCAGCCGTACGTGGCCGTCGCGGCCACCTCCCGGATGTCACCGGATTCCTCGTCCGGGACGCGGACGAAGTAGTAAGGCGCCGGTCCGCGCCATTCGATCACCCGGCCGGTGAAGACGAGTTCCATACGGTCAGGACCTCATTCCCTCTCCCAGGCCGGCGCGTGCCGGCACATTCCCGCATTCATAGGGTGAACCTCCCTGCCACGCAAGCCTTTTCTCTGCTTCACCTCTTGACGACCGCAACGACGGGGAGCACATTGGCGACACTTTGAGAGCGCTCTCAACCGCACCCGCACTCTCAACTCCCCACCCCGTACACCGAGAGGCAGCACCCCCATGAGCGAACCCTCCGGCATACACCGCAGACGCCGCCCCCTCACCCGCGTGCTCGTCGCGGCGCTCGGCACTCTCGGCCTGGCGGCGGCCGCGGCCACCGTCGCCGTCCCGTCCGCGAACGCCTCAGCGCCCACGCCCCCGACGGGCTGGACACAGGTCTTCCTCGACGACTTCAACGGCGCCGCGGGCACCGGCGTGAACACCTCCGACTGGCAGTACGACCTCGGCACGTCGTATCCGGGCGGTCCCGCCAACTGGGGCACCGGCGAGGTCGAGACGATGACGAACAGCACCGACAACGTCTCGCTCGACGGCAACGGCAACCTCCGCATCACGCCCCGGCGCGACGCGTCCGGCCGGTGGACCTCGGGCCGGATCGAGACCGCGCGGACCGACTTCCGGCCCCCGGCGGGCGGCAAGCTGCGCGTCGAGGGCCGCATCCAGATGCCGAACGTCACCGGCACCGCGGCCGAGGGCTACTGGCCGGCCTTCTGGATGCTGGGCGCGCCCTATCGCGGCAACTACCAGAACTGGCCGAGCGTGGGCGAACTGGACATCATGGAGAACGTCCAGGGCCTGAACCGGGTCTGGGCCACGATGCACTGCGGCACCAACCCCGGCGGCCCGTGCAACGAGACGACCGGCATCGGCAACTCCACCGCGTGCCCCGGCTCGACCTGCCAGTCGGCGTTCCACACCTACACCATGGAGTGGGACCGCTCGGTGAGCCCGGAGACGATCCGCTTCTTCGTCGACGGCACCCAGTACCACTCGGTCAACGCGAGCCAGGTGGACGCGACGACCTGGTCCAACGCCACCAACCACGGCTTCTTCGTCATCCTGAACGTGGCGATGGGCGGCGCCTTCCCGGACGCCTTCGGCGGCGGACTGGACGCCGACACCCAGCCCGGCCACCCGATGGTCGTCGACTACATCCAGGTGCTGTCGTCCAGTGGGAGCGGTACCACACCCCCGCCGACGGGCAACCGTGACGCCTACAGCGCCATCCAGGCCGAGTCGTACGACGGCCAGAGCGGCGTGGGCACCGAGTCCACCTCCGACTCGGGCGGCGGCCAGAACATCAGCTCCCTCGCCAACGGCGACTGGGCGCTGTACCGGGGCGTCACCTTCGGTTCCACAGCCGCCACTCAGTTCGTCGGCCGGGTGGCGAGCGGTGCGGCGAGCGGCGTCAGCGGCCTGGTCGAGGTGCGCCTGGACAGCCGAGGCAACGCACCGATCGGCAGCTTCGCGGTGGCCAACACGGGCGGATGGCAGTCATGGCGGACCGTCCCGGCGAACATCAGCGGGGTGACCGGAACGCACGACGTCTATCTCACCTTCACCAGCGGTCAGCCGTCGGACTTCGTGAACGTGAACTGGTTCAACTTCGGGCGCTGACGGATGGGGCACTGATGGCCTCATATGGCCGGCCGGTGATGCCCTTGTGCTGTCGCCGCACCCTGCGTTGTCGGTGCCCCCGCGAGACCCCTGTGGTCCTCGCGGGGGCATCAGCCGTTCACGCCGCCGTCTCCACCGGCAGCTCCGCCAGCCGCCACTCCAGCATGCCGTCGGTGAGCCGGACGGCTCTGCGGCCGTGGCGTCGCAGGAGGCGTACGGCATCGTGGGCCAGGACGCAGTAGGCGCCCCGGCAGTAGGCCACGACCTCGGTGTCCTCGGGCAACTCGGTGATGCGGTCGGCGAGTTGGCCGACCGGGATGGACAGGGCGCCCGGGATGTGTCCGGCCGCGTACTCCTCGGCCGGGCGCACGTCCAGCACGACGATCTCTCCCGCCGCCGCGCGGGAGAGCAGTTCCGCACGGTCGACGGCCGTGGTGTCGTCGGCTCCCAGGTAGGCGGTGCGGGCGGGGTCGACGGCGGGCTGGTGGGCCTGGGCGACGCGACGGAGCAGGGCGTAGAGGGCGGCCACGTCGTCGCCGGCCAGGCGGTAGTGGATGCGTACGCCGTCACGGCGGGTGGCGACCAGACCGGCCTGCCGAAGGGTCTGCAGGTGCGCCGAGGCGGTCGTCAGATTCAGGCCGGCGGCCTTGGCGAGGGCGTCGACGGTGCGCTCGCCCTGGGCCAGCAGATCGAGCAGTTCCAGGCGCTTTCCGCTGCTCAGCGCCTTCCCGGTGCGGGCGAAGGCGTCGTACAGGGCGGCTTTGCGCACCGCGTCTCCCATGGCTTACCTCACCCTCCGATGTTTACTCCATTATTCCATGGAATATTGTAAGTGAGGGGTGGGCGCGTGGGGCGTCCGGCCCGTACCCTGGCACCTGGAGGACCCCGTGGGCTTCGTCGACGATCATCTGATTCCGCTGGTCGACACCGGCCTCGGCAACAGCGCCTACCTCGTCGACCTCGGTGACGGCCGCGCCCTGGCCGTGGACGCGAGCCGTGATCTGCGTGCCTTGCGTGCGGCTGCCGGGCGGCGCGGGCTGACCGTCGCCTTCGCCGCCGACACACACCTGCACGCCGACTTCCTCACGGGCGCGCTGCAACTGGCCGCCGACGACGGGGCGACGGTGCTGGCCTCCGCCGCCGGGCGGCGCTCCTTCGAGCACCGTGCGCTGGCCGACGGCGACGAGGTGGACCTCGGCGGGCTGACCCTGCGCGCCCTGGCCACGCCCGGCCACACCGACGAGCACCTGTCCTTCCTCCTCCTCGACGGCGCCCGGGAGGTGGGCGTGTTCACCGGCGGTTCGCTGATCGTGGGCTCGGCCGCCCGCACCGACCTCCTCGGCCCCGCCCGCGCGGAGGATCTCGCCCGCGCCCAGTACCGTTCCCTGCGCCGCCTGGCCCGGCTCCCGGACGCGACGGCCGTGTGGCCCACGCACGGCGCCGGTTCCTTCTGCTCCGCCCCGCCGGGCGCCGAGCGCACCACGACCATCGGCGCCCAGAGGCGGGCCAACGCGCTGCTGGCCGCGCCGGACGAGGACAGTTTCGTACGGGAGCTGCTCGACAGCCTCGGCTCCTACCCCGCGTACTTCGAGCGGCTGGCGGAGATCAACCGGCGTGGCCCCGCACTGCTCCCCGCCGGGCCCTCGCTCCCGGCGCTGTCCCCCGCCGCCGTACGGGAACTGCTCGGCCAGGGCGCGCAGATCGTCGACGTACGCGGCGTGCGGGATTTCGCCGCTGGGCACATTCCCGGCGCCGTCTCCATCCGGCTGCGCGACGCGTTCGCCTCCTGGCTGGGCTGGCTGCTGCCCGACGACAGCCCCCTCGTCTTCGTCACCGCGCCCGGCCAGGACCTCGCCGAACTCACCTGGCAGGCCCTGAAGATCGGGTACGAGCGGCTGTGCGGGCATCTGACGATGGACGCCTGGACGGCCGACGGGGGCGAGCGGGTGAGCGTCGAGGTCGTCGCCGCCGACGGCGTGGGCGATCGTCCCGTCCTCGACGTCCGTCAGCGGTCCGAGTGGGAGTCCGGGCACATCCCGGGCGCGGTGGCGATCGAGCTCGGTGATCTGGCCGCCCGCGCGGACGAGGCACCCTCGGGTGCGCTCGTGCACTGCGGGCACGGCGAGCGCGCCATGACGGCCGCGAGTCTGCTGCAACGCGCCGGGCACGAGGGCCTCGCCGTCCTCGCGGGCGGCCCGGACGACTGGGCCGAGGCCACCGGCCGCCCGCTGCAGGAGGGCGCGTGACCACGCACGCCGACGCCGGCGCCGTACGGCTCGGACTGCGTGCCAACCTCGCCCAGTTCAGTCTGCTCGTCCTCGTCAACGCCCTGGTCGGCGGCATGCTCGGCCAGGAGCGCACCGTGCTGCCGCTGCTCGCCGACGACGTCTTCCATCTGTCCGCCTACACCGCCGCCCTCACCTACATCCTGGCGTTCGGCGCGACGAAGGCGGTGACCAACTTCTTCGCGGGCACCCTCTCCGACCGGTACGGCCGCAGGCCCGTGCTGATCGCCGGCTGGCTGATCGCGCTGCCCGTGCCCGCGATGCTGGCGTGGGGTCCGACCTGGGGCTGGATGGTCGCCGCGAACGTCCTGCTGGGCGTCAACCAGGGCCTGACCTGGTCCACGACGGTCATCATGAAGATCGACCTGGCGGGTCCGCAGCGGCGGGGCCTCGCCATGGGCCTCAACGAGGCCGCCGGATACGGCGCGGTCGCCGCCACCGCGATGGCCACGGGCGCCATCGCCGAACACGCCGGACTGCGCCCCGAGCCCTTCCTGCTCGGCGCCGCATATCTCGCCGTGGCCCTGGGCCTGTCGGTCTTCGCCGTCCGGGAAACCCGCGAACACGCCCGCGCCGAGGCGGCCCTGCACCCCGTACACGCACTGGCGGAACGGGAGTTGACGACCGCTCAGGTCGCCCGCCGGACCAGCCTGACCGACAAGGCGCTGTCCGCTGCCAGCCAGGCGGGCCTGGTCAACAATCTCAACGACGCCCTCGCCTGGGGCATCTTCCCGCTGCTGTTCGCCGCGCACGGCTTGTCGGTCGCGGAGATCGGCGTGCTGGCCGCGCTGTATCCGGCGGTGTGGGGAGCGGGGCAGCTGGTCACCGGCTGGTGGTCGGACCACGTCGGCCGCAAAGCTCTCATCACCGCGGGCATGCTGCTGCAGGCGGCCGCGATCGGTGTCGTCGCCGAGGGAACGACATTTCCCGTGTGGGCGGTCGCACAGGTCCTGCTCGGCATCGGCACCGCACTGGTGTACCCGACCCTGCTCGCCGTCATCGGCGATGTCGCCCACCCGGCCTGGCGGGCCCGCGCGGTCGGCGTCTACCGCCTGTGGCGGGACGGAGGGTTCGCGGTGGGGGCATTGCTGGCCGGCGTGCTGGCCGACGCCTACGGCCTGGCGACGGCGGTCTGGACGGTGGCAGCACTGACGGCGGCCTCGGGCGCGATCGTAGCGGTGCGGATGTACGAAACACGCGGTTCGGCAACCCCTTAGGGGCGCGGGAACTGCGCGACAAGCCACGACGCACCCGCAGACGCCGAACGACCCGGCGCGGCACCCCCGAAGGCGCCCGATCAACGCAGTTCCGCCCGAAACGCCGCCGGCGTCACATCCGTGTGCTGATGAAAGAACTTGGAGAAGTTGGCAGCGTCGGGGAACCCCACCGCCGCCCCGATCCGACCAATCGGCATGTCCGTGTGGGCCAGCAGCCGCTTGGCCTCCAAAATCACCCGCCGGTCGATGAACCCCTTCGGGGTCTGCCCGGTCGCGGCACGGACCGCCCGCACCAGGGTCCGCCGTGAGTAACCCAGTTGGTCGGCATACGCACTGACACTGTGGTTCGTCGCGAACCCCTTCTCCACCGCGTCCCGGAAGAGCGTGAACGTCGTGTCGGCCTGCCCGCGCGCGGCCTCCGCCGAGCTCGCGGCGAGGTGGGCCAGCCGCAGGAGGAACGCCGTCAGCGAGTGCCGCAGGACCGCCGTGTGCAGGCTCAGGGGGAGGGTCGTCGTGTCCTCGTACTCGCGTTGGAGTTGGGCGAGGGCCGAGCGAAGGGCGGTGAGCCGGTCTTCGTCGGGGTGGAGCAGGGGCGGGAGGTCGTAGCGGTAGAGGCCGGTGGCCTCGACCGTGGCGCGGGGCAGGAAGCCCGGTTGCATGGTCAGGACGGTGCCGCGGTAGTCGCCGGCCCGTGAGAAGCGGTGGACCTGACCGGGGCGGATCCACAGCAGGTCGCCGGCGCTCGCCTCGTACTCCGTGAAGTCGATCATGTGGCGCACGGGGCCCCGGCTGAAGAGCATCACGACGTGGAAGTCGATGCGGTGCACACGCTCCAGTGGCGCCCCGTCCGCATGCCAGGTGTGGTCGGTGCTGCCCATCGGGCCGACCTGCATGCCGACACCGCCGACGCTCAGCTCGACGGGGAAGGGAAAGGTTCTGATTCCCTCGGCCCCGCCTTCGCCCCTTATGCCCACCATGCCCGCCTCATACCGTCTCACCCGTGCGCGCCCCGTGCTCAGCCGTGCGCAGCGCTCCGCGCGGTGTCCCACTTTCACCACAGCGTGACACACGCCGACCTTCCCCAGTAAAAGTCAGACTTTTACTTTTGAACGCGTTGGACCAGCCACTTCGCTCCTGCAGAGGAATTCTTGAAGATGAGCACGCAGACACCGGACAGCTTCGAATGGACCGAACTCGACCGGCGTGCCGTCGACACGGCGCGCCTTCTGGCGGCGGACGCCGTGCAGAAGGTCGGGAACGGCCACCCGGGCACCGCGATGAGCCTGGCGCCGGCCGCGTACACGATCTTTCAGAAGGTGATGCGCCACGATCCCGCCGACCCCGAGTGGACCGGCCGGGATCGTTTCGTTCTCTCTCCCGGGCACACCTCGCTCACCCTCTACACCCAGCTCTTCCTCGCGGGGTACGAGCTGGAGCTCGACGACCTGAAGGCGTTCCGGACCCACGGTTCGAAGACGCCGGGTCACCCCGAGTACGGCCACACCGCCGGCGTGGAGACCACGACCGGTCCGCTCGGCCAGGGTGTCGCCAACGCGGTCGGCATGGCGATGGCCGCCCGCTACGAGCGGGGGCTGTTCGACCCGGACGCCCCCGAGGGCGAGTCCCCGTTCGACCACACCATCTGGGCGATCGTCTCCGACGGCGACCTGGAGGAGGGCGTCTCGGCCGAGGCCTCCTCGCTCGCCGGCCACCAGAAGCTCGGCAACCTGGTCTTCCTGTACGACGACAACCACATCTCCATCGAGGGCGACACGGCGACCGCGTTCTCCGAGGACGTGCTGAAGCGGTACGAGGCGTACGGCTGGCACGTGCAGCGGATCGAGCCGGCCCTGGGCGGGGACATCGACGTCCACGCGCTGTACGCGGCGCTCAAGGCGGCGCAGGCCGAGACCGAGCGCCCCTCGATCATCGCGATGCGCACGATCATCGCCTGGCCCGCCCCGAACGCCCAGAACACCGAGGCCTCCCACGGCTCCGCCCTCGGCGCCGAGGAGATCGCCGCCACCAAGCGCATCCTCGGCTTCGACCCGGAGCGGTCCTTCGAGGTCGCCGACGAGGTCCTCGCCCACACCCGCAAGGCCCTCGACCGGGGCGCCGAGGCGCACGCCGCCTGGGACAAGCAGCTCGACAAGTGGCGTGGCGCCGACGCCGAGCGCGCCCAGCTGTTCGACCGGGTCGTCGCAGGTCAGCTGCCCGAGGGCTGGGAGTCCGCGATCCCGGTCTTCGAGGAGGGCAAGTCGGTCGCCACCCGTGCCGCCTCCGGCAAGGTGCTCCAGGCCCTGGGTGCCGTGATCCCCGAGCTGTGGGGCGGCTCCGCCGACCTCGCCGGGTCGAACAACACCACCATCGACAAGACCAGTTCCTTCCTGCCGGAGGGCAACCCGCTGCCCGAGGCCGACCCCTACGGCCGGACTGTCCACTTCGGCATCCGCGAGTTCTCGATGGCCGCGGAGATGAACGGCATCGCGCTGCACGGCAACACCCGTATCTACGGCGGCACCTTCCTGGTGTTCTCCGACTACATGCGCAACGCCGTCCGCATGTCGGCTCTCATGCAGCTGCCGGTGACGTACGTCTGGACGCACGACTCCATCGGCCTCGGCGAGGACGGTCCCACCCACCAGCCGGTCGAGCACCTCGCCTCGCTGCGCGCCATCCCGGGCCTGAACATCGTCCGCCCGGCCGACGCCAACGAGACCGCGATCGCCTGGGCCGAGATCCTGAAGCGGCACTCCACCGACCCGGCCCCGCACGGCCTGACGCTCACCCGCCAGGGCGTGCCGACGTACGCGCCCAACCCCGATGCGGCGAAGGGTGGTTACGTCCTGCGGGACTCCTCCACCGGGACCCCCGACGTCGTCCTCATCGCCACCGGCTCCGAGGTCCAGCTCGCCGTCGCCGCGCGCGAGCGGCTGGAGGCCGAGGGGATCGGCACGCGGGTGGTGTCGATGCCGTCCGTGGAGTGGTTCGAGGAGCAGCCGCGCGCGTACCGCGAGAGCGTCCTGCCGCCGGCCGTGAAGGCGCGGGTCGCCGTCGAGGCCGGGATCGGTCTCACCTGGTACCGGTTCGTGGGCGACGCGGGACGCATCGTCTCCCTGGAGCACTTCGGAGCCTCCGCCGACGCCAGCACCTTGTTCGCCGAGTACGGCTTCACCCCCGAGAACGTCGCCGCAGCCGCCCGGGAATCCCTGGCCGCCGCGCGTGGTTGATCCAGCCGCCAGAAAGAAGATGATCACTGTGACCACCGAAGCAACCGCTACCGCGGGCATCCTCAAGCGCCTCTCCGACGAGGGCGTCTCCATCTGGCTGGACGACCTCTCGCGCAAGCGGATCGAGTCCGGGAACCTCGCCGAGCTCGTCGCCGGCAAGAACGTCGTGGGCGTCACCACCAACCCGTCCATCTTCCAGGCCGCCATCGGCTCCGGCGAGGGCTACGAGGAGCAGCTCGCCGACCTCGCGGTGCGGGGCGTCACGGTCGACGAGGCCGTGCGGATGATGACCACCGCCGATGTCCGCGCCGCCGCCGACATCCTGCGGCCGGTGCACGACGCGACGGACGGCCGGGACGGCCGGGTCTCCATCGAGGTCGACCCGCGCCTCGCCCACCGCACCGCGGCCACGATCGCCGAGGCCAGGCAGCTCGCCTGGCTGGTCGACCGCCCCAACGTGATGATCAAGATCCCGGCGACCAAGGCGGGTCTGCCCGCCATCACCGAGGTCATCGCCCAGGGCATCAGCGTCAACGTCACGCTGATCTTCTCCCTGGAGCGCTACCGCGAGGTGATGGACGCCTACCTGGCCGGTCTGGAGCAGGCCGCCGCGAAGGGCCTGGACCTGTCCGCCATCCACTCCGTGGCGTCCTTCTTCGTCTCCCGCGTCGACACCGAGATCGACCAGCGGCTGACGGCGCTCGGCACGGACGAGGCCCGCGCGCTCAAGGGCCGTGCGGCGCTCGCCAACGCCCGCCTCGCCTACGAGGCGTACGAAGAGGTCTTCGCCGGGGATCGCTGGACCGCCCTCGCCGGCGCCGAGGCGAACAAGCAGCGCCCGCTGTGGGCCTCCACGGGTGTTAAGGACCCCGCCTACAAGGACACCCTGTACGTCGACGAGCTGGTCGCTCCCGGCACGGTGAACACCATGCCGGAGGCCACGCTCGACGCCACCGCCGACCACGGCGAGATCACCGGCGACACGGTGACCGGCGGCTACGACCGGGCCCGCGCCGACCTGGCCGCCGTAGAGGCCCTGGGGATCTCGTACGACGAGGTCGTCACCCGACTGGAGGACGAGGGCGTCGCCAAGTTCGAGGTGGCGTGGCAGGACCTGTTGAACGCCGTGAAGAAGTCGCTCAGCAGCAAGGGAGCTGACGCAGCATGACCTCCTCCGACCGGGACCGGGACTGGGACAACCCCCTCCGTGACCCCCGCGACCGCCGTCTGCCCCGGATCGCGGGCCCGTCCGGCCTCGTCATCTTCGGCGTGACCGGCGACCTGTCGCGGAAGAAGCTGATGCCGGCCGTGTACGACCTCGCCAACCGCGGCATGCTGCCGCCGGGCTTCTCGCTCGTCGGGTTCGCCCGCCGGGACTGGGCGGACCAGGACTTCGCGCAGGTCGTGCACGACTCGGTGCGCGAGCACGCCCGCACGGAGTTCCGAGAGGAGGTCTGGCAGCAGCTCGCCGAGGGCATGCGGTTCATCCCGGGTGACTTCGACGACGACATGGCGTTCAAGCAGCTGCGCCAGACGGTCGACGAGCTCGACGCGGCGCGCGGCACGAGCGGCAACTACGCCTTCTACCTCTCCGTACCGCCGAAGTTCTTCCCGAAGGTCGTCCAGCAGCTCAAGGAGCACGGCCTGGCGGACGCCCCCGAGGGCTCCTGGCGGCGGGCGGTCATCGAGAAGCCGTTCGGCCACAACCTCGCCAGCGCCCGGGAGCTGAACGCGATCGTCCACGACGTGTTCGACCCGGAGCAGGTCTTCCGCATCGACCACTACCTGGGCAAGGAGACCGTCCAGAACATCCTGGCGCTGCGGTTCGCGAACCAGATGTTCGAGCCGATCTGGAACCGGTCGTATGTCGACCATGTGCAGATCACGATGGCCGAGGACATCGGCATCGGCGGCCGGGCGGGCTACTACGACGGCATCGGCTCCGCGCGTGACGTCATCCAGAACCACCTGCTGCAGCTGATGGCGCTGACCGCCATGGAGGAGCCGGCCGCCTTCGACGCCGGGTCGCTGCTCACCGAGAAGCTGAAGGTGCTCAAGGCGGTGAAGCTGCCGGAGGACATCGGCCGGCACACCGTGCGCGGGCAGTACGCGGCCGGGTGGCAGGGCGGTGAGCAGGTGCTCGGGTACCTCCAGGAGGACGGCATCGACCGGGGGTCGAAGACCGACACGTACGCGGCCATCAAGCTGAACGTCGACAACCGGCGCTGGGCGGGCGTGCCGTTCTACCTGCGCACCGGCAAGCGGCTCGGGCGGCGGGTGACGGAGATCGCCGTCGTCTTCCAGCGGGCGCCGCACTCCCCGTTCGACTCCACCGCCACCGAGGAGCTCGGCCAGAACGCCGTCGTCATCCGCGTCCAGCCCGACGAGGGCATGACGGTCCGGTTCGGGTCCAAGGTGCCGGGCACCTCGATGGAGATCCGGGACGTGACGATGGACTTCGCGTACGGCGAGTCGTTCACGGAGTCCAGCCCGGAGGCGTACGAGCGGCTCATCCTGGATGTCCTCCTCGGGGACGCCAATCTGTTCCCCCGTCACCAGGAAGTGGAAGAGTCCTGGAAGATCCTCGACCCGATCGAGGAGTACTGGGACACACACGGCAGGCCGGCGCAGTACGCGTCCGGCAGCTGGGGACCCGAGGAAGCCGACGAGATGCTCGCACGAGACGGACGGAGCTGGCGCAGGCCATGAAGATCGACCTGACCGACACCACGGCAAGCAAGATCAACAAGGCGCTGGTGCAGGGCCGCCGCGCGATCGGCACGCCGGCCGTGGGCATGGTCCTGACGATGGTGATCGTCACGGACGAGGAGAACGCCTACGACTCGATCAAGGCGGCCGAGGAGGCCTCGCACGAGCACCCCTCGCGCACCCTGGTCGTCATCAAGCGGCACGCCCGCACCCCGCGCGACCGCACCCGCTCCCACCTCGACGCCGAGGTCCGGGTGGGCGCCGACGCCGGCACCGGCGAGACGGTGGTGCTGCGCATGTACGGCGAGGTGTCCGACCACGCCGACTCGGTGGTGCTGCCGCTGCTGCTGCCCGACGCGCCGGTCGTCGTGTGGTGGCCGGTGGAGGCACCCGAGAACCCCTCGAAGGACCCGCTGGGCGCGCTGGCGCAGCGCCGGATCACCGACCTGTACACCACCGAGACCCCGCTGGCCGACCTGGAGGTCCGCGCCCGCTCCTACGCGCCCGGCGACACCGACCTCGCCTGGACCCGGCTCACCCCGTGGCGCTCGATGCTCGCCGCGGCCCTGGACCAGGCCCGGGTGCCGATCGTCTCGGCGACCGTGGAGGCCGAGGCCGACAACCCGGCCGCCGAGCTGCTGGCCCGCTGGCTGGAGGCCCGCCTCGACGTCACCGCCGAACGGGTCGTCACCGCCGGGCCGGTCGTCACGGGCGTGCGCCTGGGCACCGAGAACGGCGAGATCGTGATCGACCGTCCCGAGGGCCCGCTGGCCACGCTGCACCTGCCGGGGCAGCCGTCCCGCACCCTCGCCCTGAAGGTCCGCACCACCTCCGAACTCATCGCCGAGGAGCTCAGGCGCCTCGACGCGGACGAGATGTACGCCGTCGCTCTGCGGGGCGAGGCCACCAAGGAGACGCCCTCCCATGTCTGAGACGCCCAAGCTGACCCGGCGCCCCGAGTGGGCCGAGCTGGAGGACCACCGTTCGGGCCCGCTGCTCCACCCCGATCTGCGGGAGCTGTTCGCCGCCGATCCGGGGCGTGCGGAGCGCTACGTCGTGCGCGTGGGCGACCTGCGCATCGACTACTCCAAGAACCTGGTCACCGACGAGACGCTGGCCCTGCTCCAGGAACTCGCCACCGCCACCGATGTGTTCGGGCTGCGCGACGCCATGTTCCGCGGCGAGAAGATCAACATCACCGAGGACCGGGCGGTACTGCACACCGCGCTGCGCGCCCCGGCCGACGCCGTGATCGAGGTCGACGGCGAGAACGTCGTGCCCAAGGTCCACGCGGTGCTGGACAAGATGAGCGCGTTCGCCGACCGCGTCCGCTCCGGCGAGTGGACCGGCCACACGGGCCGCCGTATCCGCAACGTCGTGAACATCGGCATCGGCGGCTCCGACCTGGGTCCGGCGATGGCGTACGAGGCTCTCCGCCCGTTCACCGCACGGGAGTTGACGTTCCGGTTCGTGTCGAACGTCGACGGCGCCGACCTCCACGAGGCGGTGCGGGACCTGGACCCGGAGCAGACGCTGTTCATCGTCGCGTCCAAGACGTTCACCACGATCGAGACGATCACCAACGCCACCTCGGCCCGTTCCTGGCTGCTGGCCGGGCTCGGAGGCGACGACAAGGCGGTCGCCAGTCACTTCGTCGCGCTGTCGACGAACGCCGAGAAGGTGACGGACTTCGGCATCGACCCGGAGAACATGTTCGAGTTCTGGGACTGGGTCGGCGGGCGGTACTCGTACGACTCGGCGATCGGCCTGTCCCTGATGATCGCCATCGGCCCGGAGCGCTTCCGGGAGATGCTCGACGGCTTCCGCATCGTCGACGAGCACTTCAAGGGCGCGCCCGCCGAGGCCAACGCGCCGCTGATCCTGGGCCTGTTGGGCATCTGGTACGGCAATTTCTTCGGCGCCCAGTCGCACGCCGTCCTGCCCTACAGCCACTACCTGTCGAAGTTCACGGCGTATCTGCAGCAGCTGGACATGGAGTCCAACGGCAAGTCGGTCCAGCGCGACGGCCACCCCGTGGACTGGCAGACCGGACCGGTGGTGTGGGGCACACCCGGCACCAACGGACAGCACGCCTACTACCAGTTGATCCACCAGGGCACCAAGGTCATCCCCGCCGACCTGATCGGGTTCGCGCGTCCCGTCGACGAGCTGAGCGACGAGCTCAAGGCGCAGCACGACCTGTTGATGGCCAACCTGTTCGCGCAGGGCCAGGCGCTCGCCTTCGGCAAGACCGCCAACGAGGTCCGCGCGGAGGGCGTCGCCGAGGAGCAGGTGCCGCACCGCACCTTCCGCGGCAACCACCCGACGACCACCATCCTCGCGCGCGAGCTGACGCCGTCCGTGCTCGGCCAGCTGATCGCGCTGTACGAGCACAAGGTGTTCGTGCAGGGCGCGGTCTGGAACATCGACTCCTTCGACCAGTGGGGCGTCGAGCTCGGCAAGGTCCTCGCCAAGCGGGTCGAGCCCGCGCTGACCGAGACGTTTACATCAGCCGCTGCCGCGGCGGGGTCCGTCCCCGGTCTCGACGCCTCCACCGCCGCCCTCGTGGCCGCCTACCGTGAACTCAAGGAAGTGAACTGACATGACAGCCATGCAGTTGGGCCTGATCGGCCTCGGCAAGATGGGCGGCAACATGCGCGAGCGGATCCGCCGCGCCGGCCACACCGTCATCGGCTACGACCGCAATCCCGAGGTCTCCGACGTCAAGAGCCTCGAGGAGCTGGTCCAGCGGCTCGACGCGCCGCGCACGGTCTGGGTGATGGTCCCGGCCGGCACCGCCACGCAGACCGTCATCGACGAGCTCAAGGACCTGCTCTCCCCCGGTGACACGGTGGTCGACGGCGGCAACTCCCGCTGGACGGACGACGAGAAGCACGCCGCCGAACTGGGCATCAAGGGCATCGGCTTCGTCGACGCGGGCGTCTCCGGCGGTGTGTGGGGCCTGGAGAACGGCTACGCGCTGATGGTCGGCGGCGACAAGGAGCACGTGGAGCGGCTGAAGCCGGTCTTCGAGGCGCTCAAGCCGGAAGGGCCGTACGGCTATGTCCACGCCGGCCGGGTCGGCGCCGGGCACTTCTCGAAGATGGTCCACAACGGCATCGAGTACGCCATGATGCAGGCCTACGCCGAGGGCTGGGAGCTGCTGGAGAAGGTCAACTCGGTGGACAACGTCCGCGAGGTGTTCCGCTCCTGGCAGGAAGGCACCGTGATCCGCTCCTGGCTGCTGGACCTCGCGGTGAACGCCCTCGACGAGGACGAGCACCTGGACAAGCTGCGCGGCTATGCGGAGGACTCCGGCGAGGGCCGCTGGACCGTCGAGGCGGCCATCGACAACGCCGTGCCGCTCCCGGCGATCACGGCCTCCCTCTTCGCGCGGTTCGCCTCCCGCCAGGACGACTCCCCGCAGATGAAGATGATCGCGGCGCTGCGCAACCAGTTCGGCGGGCACGCCGTCGAGTCGAAGGAGTAGCGGGCCGTGGGGGAGCTCCTGCTGGTCCGCCACGGTGAGACGGAGTGGAGCAGATCGGGACAGCACACCAGCTTCACCGATCTGCCCCTCACCCAGGACGGCGAGGAACAGGCCAAGTCCCTCGCCCCGCTCCTGTCCGGCCGGACCTTCTCCCTGGCGCTGACCAGCCCGCTGCGCCGCGCCGTGCGCACCGCCGAACTGGCGGGCGTGGCGGGGGCCGTACCGGACCCCGATCTGCACGAGTGGGACTACGGCGGCTACGAGGGCGTCACCACCGCCGAGATCCACCGCACCCGCCCCGACTGGTCCCTGTGGACCGACGGAGTGCCGCCCGGCCCGGACGCTCACCCCGGTGAGTCACCGGCCGAGGTGGGGACGCGAGCCGACCGGGTGCTGGCCCGGGTGGCGGCCGCGCTCCCCGGCGGCGACGTGATCCTCGTGGCGCACGGCCACTTCCTGCGGGTCGTGACGGCCCGCCGGCTGGGGCTGGCCCCGGCGGACGGGCGGCTGTTCCAGCTGGCGACGGGCACGGTGAGCCGGCTGTCGACGGAGCACGGCCGGCCCGTCATCGCCGAATGGAACACCCGGCCATAGCCCTCGTGGCGGAGCAACGGCCTCGGCCGGTCCGGATGCCGGCGCCAGGGCCGCGGGCGGTCGTCCGCGGCCCTGGCGTTCTGTCCGGGCACGGCAGGCTGCCCGTCGGTCCGGTGTCGCCGAGCGGTCAGGTGATGACCGGGCCGGCGTGCCAGCCTGCGCCATCCGAGGTGTTGTGGCGCCACCAGTGCTCGATCCGCCCGCCCGTGACCGGGACGCAGAGCTCGAAGTTGCCGACACCGGCGTCGTTCCCGGCACCGTATGTGCCCTCGATGAGACAGGGCGCCTCCGTCACGTTCTCGCCCACGTCGGCTCCTCCCCCGCCGCGGGCGGTCCGCCCGGCCTTTGGCCAGTGCAGAAACCCGTGCCGTCGCACCGTCAAGGCCGGTGAGCCGATGACGTAGCCGCCCGACGCGAAGTCGGAACGCCGCGTCCGTACGAACCGGGCCGACTGGCGTAGGAACCGTTGGCCGGCCGGCCCTGCCCGGCCGGGGGGGTCGACGGGTGCCTTGCCGACCCATGACCGGAGCTGTATGGCTGGATGATGAGCCGAGTCTGGTCGCAGTGCATGACAGCGGAGTGCTCGGCGGTCGTCGTGCCGGGACACGCCCACTGTCTTCGCCACCTGGGTGGGCCGGAGCGCCGCGACGCGCTCGCGGCCCTCGTGCCGGGCGCGGACGTGGACTTCCGCGGGGTGCACTTCACCCCCCAGCTGTGGGGGGCGGTGACGGAAGCGATGGACGCACGGTTCGGGCGGGCGCGGTTCGACGCGGCCCGCTTTCCGGCGGACGTACGGTGCTCGGGGACGCGCTTCGAGGGGCCGGCCTATTTCGAGGGGGCCTGCTTCGAAGGCGCCGCCCACTTCACCGGAGCCGAGTTCGCGGACTACGCGGGTTTCGACGCGGCGGCGTTCGCCGGAGCAGCCTACTTCCGTGAGGCGCGCTTCCACGGCGAAGTCCGGTTCGTGCTCGCGCGGTTCGCGGCAGAGGTGTTCTTCGAAGGAGTGTCGTGCGCCTCCGCCGCCCGCTTCTCTCAGGCGTGGTTCGACGGTGTCACTGCGTTCACCTCCGCCAGCTTCTCGGGCACCGTGTACTTCACCGAGGCCTGGTTCCGCAGTCGGGCGGAGACCAGTGCCGACTTCTCGGAAGCGTGCTTCAGCAGACCGGCGGAGTTCCGCGGAGTCCGGTTCCGGGGCCGGGCGGCGTTCGCGGAGGCGGTATTCGAGAGCGAGTGGCGCGGTCCGGTCGTGTGCGCTGACGAACTGTGGATGCGCGGGGCCGTGTTCAGGATGCCGCTGCGCATCGGCATCGCGGCACGTCGGCTGGACATGAACCGGGTGCGCTGCGATTCCCCTGCGGCCTTCCACCTGCGCTACGCGGCCGTGTCGTTGCGGGACGCGGCGCTCGCCGAGCCGGTGACCCTGTCGTACGAGGCGATGCCGTTCATGGCCGGGCGACACCCGCTGGAACAGGAGATGCCGCGTGAGGAGGGCAGTGTGGCCGTTCGCCTGCTGCGGCTGTCCGGTGTCAACGCGGCCCATCTCGTCCTGACCGACGTCGACCTGTCGCAGTGCGAGTTCTCGGGCTCCTACAACCTCGACCGGATCAGTCTGGCGGGGCGCTGCGAGTACGGCGCTCCACCGCGTGGGGTGCGCCGCGGCCGAGCGTGGCTGCCGGTGTGGTGGAGCCGTCGGCGAGTGGTCGTCGAGGAGCAGTACTGGCGCGCGCTGCCCGGCCGGGACCGCACCGAGGCGGACACCGCCGGATGGCTCACCGGACTGGGCCACCCCGATCCGGCCCAGAGCCCCACGGCCGACGACGTGGCCATCGTGTACCGCCAGCTGCGCAAGGCGCTCGAGGACACCAAGAACCAGCCCGGCGCGGCCGACTTCTACTACGGCGAGATGGAGATGCGTCGCCACAACAAGGACACTCCACCGGGCGAGCGTGCCCTGCTGCACGCCTACTGGCTGCTGTCCGGCTATGGGCTGCGGGCCTCACGGGCGCTGTGGGCCCTGCTGTGTGCCATGGGCGTGACCGTGCTGCTGCTCATGCTCTACGGGCTGCCCGCCGCGCCGCCCACTTCGCGCATGACGGAGCAGGTGCCGGCCGGCGGCGGACAGGTCGTGCTGACACCCGCCCTCACGGGCAGGGAGGTTCCCCGCGGAGCCGACCGTCTCAGTGTCGCTCGCCTGGAACGGGCGGGACGGGTGGTCGTCAATTCGGTGGTGTTCCGAAGCAGCGGCCAGGACCTGACGCCGGAGGGCATGTGGATCGAGATGGTGAGCCGCCTGTGCGAACCGGTCCTGCTGGGTCTGGCCGTGCTCGCCGCCCGCGGACGGGTGCAGCGCTGACCGCTGTCTGCAGCACGTCCCCGAACTCGCTCAACGCCCCCGGCGGAGCGAGGGCGTTGACGTAGTGGCCCGGCCCGTGGTCGTCGAAGGAGTACTTGAACGGGATGGTGCGGGTCGGCGCGAGGCGGGTCGCGAAGAAGGCAAGCGGTGCCACCACGGCCAGCCCGGCCAGACTGTCCGTCTGGGGGTAGTGCAGGCCGGACTCCGTCACTTCCGTCCAGCCCTCGGCGCCGCCCCGCAGCAGGGGTCGTACGGACCGCCGCGCCCTGTCCGCGACACGCATCGCCAGCTCGTCCCATGACCCGGCCAACACAGACCGCAGTACGTCACTCGGCAGCGTGAGCGCCTCGATCGCCGTACCGGTCGGTGACGGCTCGCCCTGACGGCGGGCCGGCGCCTGCAGTCCTACCGGTTCCTCACCGCGGGGCGAGCGCGTTCGCGGCGTGGCGGACGGTGCGGCCGACGGGCGGGTCCTCCTGAACGGGCCGACGGCGAGTTGACAGGTCCGGCGGCCGGCGTCAGAGTCCCCGCTGATGGAGATCAACGATCTGACGCCGGCCGAGCTGCGGGTGTGGCAGGCATTCGCCAAGGGCGCGGAGGTGGACTTCCGTGAGGGGGCCGAGCCGGAAGGAGCACCCGGACGTACCCTTCGCGCCGGGGTGTTGCGGGCCTTGCTGCTGGACGGCCCCCGGGAGCCCGGGGAGATCGCGGCCCTGAAGGTCAGAGGGGCGCACATCACCGGGCTGCTGGACCTGCGGTACGCGACCGTCGACAGTGTCCTGCACCTCACCCACTGCCGGTTCGAGAAGACCCCGGACTTCGTCGGTGCCCAGCTGCGCTACGTCAGCCTGCGGGACTCCGAGCTGCCCGGCCTGTCGATGACGCGCTCCCGGATCGACGGCAGCCTTCGGCTGACGCGCTGCCGGTTCGAGGGGGCCGTGCGGGTCGACGGGGCGCAGATCGCGGGCGCTCTCTTCATCGATCAGGCGCACATCACCGTCGGCGACGCCGTGCAGCCCGCACTCCAGCTCAACCAGGTCTCCGTCGACGACGACGTGTGCGCCCATCACCTGCGCGTACAGGGCCGGATCCGGCTGGACGGCGCCACCGTGGCGGGCTCGCTCGACCTGGAGGACGCAACTGTGCGCAACCCCGGCGGCAACGTCGTCGACGCCGAGGCCCTCGACCTGGGCGCCAACCTCCTCGCCAGGCGTCTGACCGCCCACGGCCGCGTCGACCTGCGCGGCGCCCGCATCCCCGGTCGGCTCGACCTGCTGTACAGCAGGCTGTCCAACCCCGGCGGCACCGCGATGCGGGCGAGCAGCTGTGTCATCGGTGAGGTGTGGCTGCGCAAGGGACCGCCGGTCGAGGGCATGCTCAACCTGCGCCGCTCGCAGATAGAACACCTCAACCTGGAGCCGGAGATGCTGCCCGACCAGGTCCGCATCCTCGACCTCACCTACACCTCCCTGACCCCGCACGTGCCGCCCGAGCGCCGACTGCCCATGCTGAGCCGGGACGACGACACGTTCGACCCGCACGGATACGAGCAGTTGACCGCCGCCTACCGGCGGACCGGCGACGATCACGCCGCCCGCCTCGTCCAGCTCGCCAAGCAGCGCCGGCACCACGCCACGCTGCCCTGGTACGGCCGTCTGTGGGGCCATGTCCAGGACGCCACGGTCGGCTACGGCTTCCGGCCGATGCGCGCCCTGGGCTGGCTGCTGTCCCTGCTGGCCGTCGGCTCGGTCACCTTCGCGGTGCACGCGCCCCCACCGCTCAAGGCGGACGAGGCACCGCACTTCAACCCGGTCTTCTACACACTCGACCTGCTGCTGCCGGTGATCTCCTTCGGCCAGGAAACGGCGTTCGCCCCGCAGGACGGGCAGCAGTGGCTGTCGTACGTCCTCGTCCTCACCGGCTGGATCCTGGCCACGACCGTCATCGCCGGTGTGACCCGGACCGTCAACCGCCAGTAGGTCAGTCAGGGCAGCTTGTGCTGTGCCGCCAGCCGTACGGGCGCGTTCTGGGCTCCGTAACCCCGGTAGCCGTCCCGCTGCACCAGCTCGAAGAAGACGCGGCCGACGGTCACGGTGTAGCAGTGCCGGAACTCGCCGTACGCGTCATGGTCGTAGAGGATGCCCAGCTCGCGATACGCCTCCAGCTCGCCCTCGGGGAACTCGTACCGGGCCGCCAGGTCGTCGTAGTAGTTGGCCGGGATCGACAGCAGCCGTCCGCCCGCCGCCCGGAAACGGCGCGCCGCGGCGACGACGTCGTCCGTGGCCAGCGCGATGTGCTGGGCGTGCACCGTGTCGTCCGTGGGGGCGGCGCCGACGCTCAGGGCGATGCGCACGCTGCCGTCGGCGTTGGTGACGGCACGGCTGCGCATCAGGCCGTACGGGTCGGCGACGTCGACGCTCTCCTGGGCGTGCAGGCCGAGGACGCTGCGGTGGAAGAGGGTCGCCTCGTCGTAGTGGTGCCAGGGCTGGGTGAGGGCGAGATGGTCGATGCGGTGCACGCCGGCGGTGCCGGGCTCGTGTGCGACGGCCGTGAAGTCGGCGCGCCAGTTGGGCAGCCCGGGCCGGTCGGTCGCGCAGAAGAACAGTTCCGTGCCGTCGGGTGCCGCGACCGCGTCGAGCGGGGCGTCCTCCAGGGCGCGGCGGCGGGGCAGGACGGGGGACAGGAGGGCCTCGGCACGGCGGGCGGCCGCGGCCGGGTCCGGTGACTCCAGGCCGATGGCGGCGAGCCCGGTGCCGTCGCGGCGGGCGGCGCCCGCGGTGTTGACGAGGACGCGGGCCTCGCCCTGATGCCAGAGGTCGACCGGCTTGCTGCGGTGCCGCGCGGTACGGGTGAAGCCGAGGGCGGCGAGCAGCGCCGAGACCGGTTCGGCGTCGGGCGTGACCAGTTCGGCGAAGGCGACGCCGGTGGGGACGACAGGCTCGGGTGGGGCCACCAGACCGACCGTCTCCTGCAGCACGATCAGGGAGCGGTGAGCGTCGACGGCGGTCGGGCCGGCCTCGGACTGCCGGAAGACGTCGTTGAAGACCTCGAGGGAGAGCGGACCACCGTATCCGGTGTGCAAGACACGGCGTACAAGGTCCGCCACATCGAATCCGCCCTGCCCGGGGAAGCAGCGGTAGTGACGGCTCCACTGGAGGACGTCCATCGCGAGCAGCGGGGCGTCGGCGAGCTGGAGGAAGAAGATCTTCTCGCCGGGGATGTCCTCGATGCCCTTGAGGTCGGAGCCGCGGGAGAGGATGTGGAAGCTGTCCAGGCAGGTGCCGAGCGCGGGATGATCGGCGGCCTCGACGATCCGCCAGGCGTGCGTGTACGTGTTGACGTGCCGCCCCCAGGCCAGCGCCTCGTACGCCACCCGGATACCGAAGCCCTGGGCGAGTTCGGCGAGTCGGCGCAGGTGATGGGCGGCGAGCGCGTCGTCGTCCACGGCGAGCGGGTGCACGCTGGAGCAGACGAGCACGGTGTCGGCACCGAGCCGCCGCATCAGCTCGAACTTGTGCCGGGCCCGGTGCAGAGTGCGGGCGAACTCGTCGGCGGGCACGGCCTCGATGTCCCGCATCGGCTGGTAGAGGTCGATGGTGAGACCGAGGTCGGCGCAGCGGGCGCGGATCTCCTCAGGTGTGAGGGGACTGGCCAGCAGGTCGTTCTCGAAGATCTCGACACCGTCGAACCCGGCCCGGGAGGCGGCGGTCAGTTTCTCGGTGAGGGATCCGCTGAGGGAGACGGTGGCGATGGATGTACGCATGGGACCTGCTCCTTCAAGCTGCCGGTTACTGCAGCGCCCCGTCAGGGGCGCGGGGCTGTATCGATTTGCGGCTCCGCCGCGTGGGCGCGAGCAACCACGGACGGCCCGCAGCAGTCATACCTCCGAACCCGCCGAGCTCTCGACGACGCCGACCATCTCGGCAATGTCCGCCAGCATCCGCACACTGTCCGGCTCACGCCGCGTGAACAGGCGAAACGCATCCGCGGCCTGGAACACAGCCATCCCGCCCCCGTCCAGAGCGGCGCAGCCCACCGCACGCGCGGTGCGCAGCAACTCGGTCTCCAGCGGCCGATAGACCACCTCGGCCACCCACAACCCGGGATGGAGCAGTTCCGCAGAGAACGGCATCCCCGGATGCGCGGCCATCCCGGTGGGCGTCGCGTGCACGATCCCGTCGGCCGACCCGATCAGCCGGCCCAGCTGATCCGCCGTGCCCGCGGCAGCGCGCCCCGCGCCGAAGTGCCGGTTCAGCGCCCCGGCGAGATCGGCGGCCCGGTCGGTCAGCGCGTCGACGACGGTGATCCGCTCGGCGCCCAGCGTCAGCATGGCGTGGGCGACCGCCGCCCCCGCTCCCCCGGCGCCCAGCTGCACGACCCGCTCCAGCGGCACGTCGGGCAGCCCGCGCGCGAAGGACGCGGCGAAGCCGGTGACGTCGGTGTTGTGGCCGACGGCCCGGCCGTCCTCGAAGACGACGGTGTTCACCGCGCCCAGCGCCTCGGCCTGCGGGGCGAGCGCGTCCAGGTGCCCGAGGACGAGCTGCTTGCACGGGTGCGTGATGTTCAGCCCGTCGAAGCCCAGATCACGGGCGGCCCGCACCAGGTCGCCCACCGCCCCGGGCGGGACGCCGAGGGCGTCGATGTCGATGAGCCGGTACAGATAGCGCAGACCCTGCCGGTCGGCCTCCCGCTCGTGCAGCGCGGGGCTGAGCGAGGGGCCGATGCCCGACCCGATCAGCCCGACGAGATACGAGTCCTTGGCGTCCTTGGCCACCGGGGACCTCCTGAGCGGCTCACTAATGTACGAACTGGTGAGTTAGTCATAGCAGGCGGCACCCGGGATTGGGAAGGCCGTCCGGCCACCCGGGGCGAGCGGGCTTCTACAATCACCGGCACGCGGGTGGGCCACCGGGGAGCGTCCACCCCTCGCCGAAGGAAGCCGATGACCAGCGTCGAAGAGCCGGCACGAAACGGCGGACGGATCCGTGACGCCGCCCGCACCCAGGCCGAGATCCTCGACGTCGCGACGCAGGAGTTCGCCCGCGCCGGCTACGACGGCGCCCGCGTCGACGAGATCGCCGCCCGCACCCGCACCACGAAGCGGATGATCTACTACTACTTCGGCGGCAAGCAGCAGCTGTTCACGGCCGTGCTGGAGCGGGCGTACGGCGTGATCCGGGAGGCCGAGCAGCAGCTCGACGTCGAGCATCTGGACCCGGTCGCGGCCATCCGGCGCCTGGCCGAGCTGACCTTCGACCACCACGAGCAGCACCCCGACTTCATCCGCCTGGTCAGCATCGAGAACATCCACGGGGCCGAGCACATCGCCGCCTCCGCCAAGCTCGGCAAGATCGGCTCACCGGCGCTGGACGTCATCCGCCGGATCCTGGCGTCGGGGCAGGAGTCCGGCCTGTTCACGGCCGACGTCGACGCCGTCGACCTGCACGCGATGATCAGTTCCTTCTGCTTCTTCCGGGTCTCCAACCGGCACACCTTCGGCGCCCTGTTCGGCCGTGACCTGGTGGATCCGGCGCAGCGCGAGCACTACCGCGCGATGCTCGGCGACATGGTGATCGCCTACCTGACCGCGGAGCGCGCGGCGGACTGAAGTCGTCCGGCACATCCCCTTGACACCCGGGAAACGGGGGCGCAACATCCGTAGCCATCCGCTACTAACTATCCAGTGGGTTCATTAGCCGGGTAGCTCCCGGCTCGGCCGACCCGTCACCCCAGGGATCCGGCGCCTCTTCTCTCCGCTCACTCCTCCGTATGGTGGAGACCCCTCGAAGGAGCACCCCTGTGTCCGTCCCCGACACCCCCGCCGGCCAGCCGAAGAAAGCGGCCATGGCCGCCTGGATCGGCAGCGCCCTGGAGTACTACGACTTCTTCATCTACGGCAGCGCGGCCGCGCTGATCTTCCCCGAGGTCTTCTTCGACGAGTCCGACCCGGCGACCGCGACCCTGCTGTCGCTGGCCACGTTCGGTGTGGCGTACGCCGCCCGGCCCGTCGGCGCGCTGTTCCTCGGTCACTTCGGCGACCGGATGGGCCGTAAGAAGATCATGGTCTTCACGCTGATCCTGATGGGCGTGTCGACGTTCCTGATCGGCTGTCTGCCGACCCGTGACCAGGTCGGCACCCTGGCGCCCGTCCTGCTGGTCCTGTGCCGTGTGCTGCAGGGCATCTCGGCGGCCGGAGAGCAGGCCAGCGCCAACTCGATGACCTTGGAACACGCGCCACCGCACCGGCGCGGCTTCTTCACCAGCTTCACGCTGAGCGGCACCCAGGGCGGACAGCTGCTGGCCACCCTGATCTTCATCCCGGTCGCCGCGCTGCCGGAGGAGCAGCTGCTCTCGTGGGGCTGGCGGGTGCCGTTCTGGCTGAGCATCGCGGTCGCCGTCGTCGGCTATGTCATCCGCCGCAAGCTTCAGGAGACGCCCGCCTTCGAGCAGCAGGCCGCCACCGAGGGTGTCGCCAAGATGCCGCTCGCCGTGCTGCTGAGGGAGCACTGGGCGGATGTGCTGCGGGTGATCGGCGGCGCGCTGGTCGCCTCGGTCAGCACGATCTTCACGGTGTGGGCGCTGTCGTACGCCACGAGCGACGCGGTCGGGATGAGCAGGTCCTCCATGCTGTGGGTGGGCGCCCTCGCCAACCTGGTCGCCCTCGCCGCGATCCCGCTGTGGGCCACGCTGTCGGACCGCATCGGGCGCCGCCCGGTGTACCTGATCGGCGCGGCGGGCAGCGCGCTGACGATGTTCGGCTACCTGTGGTCGATCTCCACCGGCTCCTACCCGCTGACCCTGCTGCTGGGCATCGTGACCTTCGGAGTGGTCTACAGCGCCGCGAACGGCGTGTGGCCCTCCTTCTACGGCGAGATGTTCTCCACCCGCGTCCGGCTGTCCGGGATGGCCATCGGCACCCAGATCGGCTTCGCCGTGGCCGGTTTCGCGGTCACCTTCGCCGCACAGATCGCGGGCCCGAACGGCGACGACTGGTCCGCGGTGGCCCTGTTCACGGCGGCCCTGTGCGTGCCGCCGGTCGTGGCCGCCCTCTCCGCCCGCGAGACCGCCAGGATCCCGACGGAGCAGCTCGGCGAGCGTGCGCACCGGGAGGCCGCACAGCCGGAGACGGTGACGGCCTGATCCCGCGCCGGTCCTGCGCCCCCTGGCGAGTCCCCGGATGCCCCGACGGCTCCGGGGACTCGCGCGTCACCCCGACACGAGCAGCTCCGTCCAGGCCTCGGTCACCCGTTCCACGGAGAAACCCTCCCGTACCTGCGTGCGGGCCAGCTCCCCGGCGGACCGCCAGCCGTCCTCCCCGAGCGAGGCGATCGCCTCCGCCATCGCCTCGGGGCCGTCGTGGATCCACCGCCGGTCGTAGATCTCGTCCGCCCCGGGCCACGGCAGCAGTGCGGGCACGGCACCCGACGCCATGCCCTCGGCGGGCGCCAGGTGGAAGCTCTCGTCGTCACTGGTGGACAGCACATGCCCGACCCGCCGCAGCCAGCCCGCCACATCCGGCCCGAACGCGTCGAAGACGACGGCCCCGTCGAGCAGCGGCGAGGTCTGCATACGGCGCAGCACGGCGTCGTAGTGCGCCCGCTCCTCGGGCTTGTTCCAGATCCACCAGTACTCCCAGGGCGGCTTGGACTTGACCGACAGATGCCAGCGCGGGTCCCGGGCGCGCAGCGCCTCCAGTACGTCGAGGCCGAGGTCGAGGCGTTTGCGGCTGGGCGCGATGCCGATCATGCCGAGGCGGTGGTGGGCGCCGGGTGCCTTCGGCCGGTCCAGCTGGTCGGTGTCCACCCAGTTCGACACCACCACGACCTTCGAGGCGGGCCAGCCGGTGTGCTCGCGGGTGCGGCGGGCGTAGTACGGGCTGACGCACACCACCCGGTCGACGGCGTCGATGTCGATCTGGCGGGGCCATGGGGCGTCCAGTTCGAAGCGGTGCAGCCGTACGACGAGCCGGCTGCCGCGCCGCTTGTGGCGGCTGTACCAGACGGCGGCCGGACCGCACCACTCGACGACCACCACGTCCGCCCAGTCGGCGAGTTCCCGGCTGGTGTCCGGATCGTGGCGGGACAGCGCCGGCCAGGCGTCGACCCGTACGTCGAGACCGGGCAGCGCACGGAAGTGGTCGAGGATCCGGGTCAGGAACTTCAGGTCGTGACCCGCGACACCCACGCGCAGGGGGCGCGCACGGGCGAGCACCTCGCCGGGTGCGGCGGGAAAGGCCCGTGCGAGCTGGGCACGCCAGCGGGCGGCCGCCGCGTCCAGGGTGTGGTGCCGGGCGGCCTCGCGGCAGCGGTCGGCCGCGAGACGCCGCGCCCGCGGCTCGCGGACGGCCCGTGCGACGGTGTCGGCGGCGTCGTCGAGTCCGGCGCGTCCGGGCACGAACAGCGGGTAGTCGGCGCCGAGCAACGCCTCGTGCGCCGGGGTGCGGTTCAGGACCACGGGCAGGCCCAGCGCGCCGAACTCCAGGACCTTGGTGGACAGTTCGAGGCTGGAGTCGAGCACGGGGTCCCGCCAGCCCAGACCGAGATCACAGTCCGCGGCGATGCGCATGGCTTCCTCGCGCGGCCGGCCGCCGTGATGGCGGACGCCGGGCGTACCGGCGAGCGCCCGCGCCATGTCGGTCCGGAAGCCGGGGTGGCCGGGGTCGTCGTGGATCTTGTCGCCGACGGTGTGCAGTTCGGCGGGGACACCGCGTTCGGCGAGCAGTTCCGGCAGCCGGGTCATGGGCAGGGTGTTCCACCGGGGTGCGAACTTGCCGGTGTAGACGAGCCGCAGCGGATCGTGCGGCCCGTCTTGGTCCGCCGGCTCGAAGCCCGGCTCGGGCACGGCGGGCGGGCTGAGCACGCACTTGCCGCACGCCTCGGGCACCCAGGTCTCCAGGAGGCAGCGCAACTCCTCGGTCTGGCACAGGAGTCGGTGCGCGGCCCGGGCGATGCGGGTGAGGTCGGCGTGGGCCGCCCCGGTCATCTCGGCGGCCGACTGCGGGATGTCGGTGAGGTAGGCCCAGATCCGCCCGTCGAACCGGCCGTCGGCCACGCTCTGCGTGACGAGCCGCCGGCCGCGCAGCACGAGCAGATCGCACGGGTCGTCCTCGTCCAGCCGGGCGAGCGCCTGTGCGGCCTGCACCGGCGACAGGGGCCGGCCGCCCAGGCCCGGCAGCAGCCGCTCCTCGTGCGGGGACACCAGGGTGACCCCGGGGAGCCCGGCCAGCGGATCGGTCAACCGGCCGGTGCGCACCGGGGACTTGAGGACGAGCCGGGTGGCACAACCCGCGCGGGACAGGGCCTGCACCGTCGACTGGGCCCACACGGCGGAACCGTCGATGAGGTTGAGGTCCACGTCGCCGTAGACGAGCGCCCGCAGCGTGCGGCTCATGACGGCTCCCCCATGCGGCTCATGACGGCTCCCTTCCCGCGCACGGCGAACAGACGGTGCCCCTGGGCCGCCCACGTGTCCGGCGCCGTCCCGGACAGGTGCAGCGACCGGCGTACCAGCAGGGGGCGCAGCGACGGTACGAAGACGTAGTCGTCGGAGGTCGGCGTGTGCCCCACCGCGTCGGCGCCGGAGTGCTCCTGGGCGCACATCAGGTCCAGCAGCAGGGTCTCGGGCCGGTCCTCGGCGAGGTCCGTCCAGTCGGCGACCCAGGGCGCCAGGGGCTGCCCTCGGCGTACCGGCACCCCGGCGGCGGTGAGTTCGTCGAGTCCCGCCGGATCGGGCACGACGACCTCGGCCGGGCGGTGCAGCTGGCCGAGCACCTGGCCGACGAGCCGGGCGACCTCGGTGCGGCCTTGGGGCGCGGCCAGCACGGCGACGCGCCGCTCGTCCAGCGGGTCCGGGGCACCGGCCGACCGCGCCAGCTGCGACAGCCGTACCCGGGTGCTGTCCGCCCGGAACACCTCGCGCAGGCGCTCCCGGCCCTCCACCGCCGGGTCGAGCCGCGCCAGCCGTACGCAGGTGCCGGCGTCGAGGACGGCGTCCCAGGCGAATCGGGCGAGCCCGGGCGCGGCAGAGGCGGGAGCGTCCCGCCACAGCACGGCCGGCCGACCCAGCACCCTTGTCTCGGCGAGCAGTTCGGCGAGCGTGCGGTCCAGGTCGGGGGCGAGACCGGTACCGGTGAGCCACCAGGGCCCGCCGCCGGTGCAGGCGCTCAGCTGCACGACGAGCACGTCGGGGTCGGTGCGCTGCACCAATGGCCGCCCGTCGTGCGGCAGCAGCCGGTTGACGAACACGTCCGCCGCGAAGTCCTCCGCGGTGGCGGGGGTGAGGACACCGGCGAGGACGAGGCGGTCGCGGGGTCCTGCCGTCAGGGCGCGGTGGGCGAGGTGGAAACGGCCGTCGAGGGGCGCGTCCGGTTCGGTGCGGTCCTTCGGCGCGCTCTGCGGTGCCGGCCCGGCCGAGCGGCGCCGTCCGCGCCACAGTCCGTACAGCTCCCCCGGCAGCCGGGCCGCGCCCCGCTTCGGCGACCGCGCCGCCGTCACCAGCGCTTTTCCCACCCGCAGGGAGGTGGAGCCCTCCAGCATGGCCACGCGCGCCTGCAGCACGTCGACCCGGTCCCGGGCGGCCCGCAGCGCGGCGGCGAGCTGCTCCTTCTCCCGTACGGCGGCGGAGAGCCGGTCGGTGATCCCGTCCTGCCCGGCGGCGCCGCGGGCGCGTTCCGCCTCCTCCACGGTCCGTTCCAGGTCCTGGACCCGGGCCCGCAGGGACCGGGAGGCGAGGTCGGCGAAGACGTACTCGTCGGCGATCCGCAGGGCCGTGGCATGACCGTCGGACGGCACGGGACGGCCGAAGAAGTCGTGCGGTGGCAGGAGCTCCTCGGTGCGCGCGACGACCGCGCCCGCGTGCAGATGAACGTAGTCGAGGGGTGCCGCGCGCAGCACCTGGCAGCGGTGGGCGACCAGAGCGTCGAGGAGCCGGTGGTAGGGGAGGTCGGCCGCACGGTGGCCGAACACGATCAGCGCACGGGCACCGGGCCGCATGCGTGCCAGTACGGCGCGACAGGCGTCCTCGCTTCCGTGCAGCTCGGCGTCGGGCCCGTAGGAGAGGAGCGCCAGCGCACCCTCGGCGACCGGTTGTCCGTCGTCGCCGTGCAGGACGACACCCGGGGGCAGGTGCAGGTAGGGCTCCAGGCGCAGGCCGCCGCCGGTCGTGTCCACCACCGTCGTGACGCCGTCGAGGTGCGGATGGAGCAGATCGGTCAGACGCATCAGCGGGTCCTCGTGAAGACGTGGAAGCCGACCCGGTCCTCCCGGAAGCCGTACGGCCTGAAGAGGACGTGCCGCAGCCCCAGCGGCTCGAGTTCGGCCCGGTAGGCGGCGGTCGGGCGGTGCACGACGTGGTCACCGCGCAGGGTGCGGTCGGCGGTGTCCTCGTCGGTGACGATCAGGCGGCCGGCCACGCGGACGAGGGAGGCCAGATTGCGCAGGCCGGCCGCCCACTCGTGGTCGTCCGGTACATGGAACAGGACGTCCACGCAGACCACGATGTCGTACGGCCAGGGACTGCGCCACTCGTCGAGCGCGGCGACGGCGTAGCGCGGGCCGCCGCCCTCGGCGCGGGCGTGGTCGATCGCGGCCGGGCTGGTGTCGAAGGCGTCGACGCGATGGCCGCAACGGGCCAGGGCGCGGGCGAAGTAGCCCTTGCCGCAGCCCGCGTCGAGCACGAACAGCGGGGCGGCGGGGCTGGACAGGTCGCCGATGAGGGAGAGCAGCGTGCCGAGCCGCTGGGCGTAGAAGATCTCGTTGCCCGGACGGTCGAGCCCGAGGTGCGCGCCGGAGGCGAGCTCGTCGTGGTCGGCGTGGCGGGTGTCCCAGTACGTCCGGGTGTCGGCGTACGGCCGGGTGTCCTCAGCCATGGCGCTCCAGCCACCCGGTGATGACGTGTGCGATCCGGCCGCCCGCCCGGCCGTCCCACAACGGTGGCCCCTCCCCCGGCGCGGCTGACCCGCCGTCCAGCACCTTGCGCAGGGCGGGCACCAACTCGCCGTGGGTGACCAGCCTGTTGGTGCCGTGGGTGACCGTGACCGGGCGTTCGGTCGTCGTGCGCAGGGTCAGGCACGGGACGCCCAGGACGGTCGTCTCCTCCTGGACGCCGCCGGAGTCGGTGATCACCGCGGCGGCTCCGCGCACGAGGCTCATGAACTCGACGTAGCCGAGCGGGTCGAGGAGATGGACGCCCGGCGCGTCCCCGAGGCCCGCCGCCCGCAGCGCCGCCCGGCCGCGCGGGTGCAGCGGTACCGCCAGGTCGAGATGGCGGGCGGCCTCGGTCAGGGCGCGGGCGGCGGTCGCGGCGGCCTCCGGGTCGTCGACGTTGGCGGGCCGGTGCAGGGTGACGACGCCGTAGCGCTCGGGCAGCCGGTGTGCCGCACGGGCGGACACCGGGTCGAACCGGTCCAGATGGGTGAGCAGGGTGTCGATCATCGGGTTGCCGACGAAGTGCACCCGCTCGGTGGCGACCCCCTCGCGGGCCAGATGGCCGACGGCCTCGGGGCTCGTGACGAACAGCAGCTCTGCCAGCTGGTCGACCAGACGCCGGTTGACCTCCTCCGGCATCGTCATGTCGAAGCTGCGCAGCCCGGCCTCGACATGCGCCACCGGGACGCCCAGCTTGGCGGCGACGAGGGCGGCGGCCAGCGTCGAGTTCACGTCGCCGTACACCGTGACCAGCGCGGGGGCGCGGGCGGTCAGTTCGTCCTCCAGAGCCGTCAGGAGGTCGGCGGTCTGGCGGGCGTGGGTGCCGGAGCCGACGCCGAGGTCGGTGTCGGGCTCGGGCAGGCCGAGTTGCCGGAAGAAGATGTCCGACATGCGCTCGTCGTAGTGCTGGCCGGTGTGGACGAGGGTCTGGGCGCAGCCCGCCGTGCCCAGGGCGGCGACGACGGGTGCGGCCTTGACGAAGTTGGGGCGGGTGCCGACGACGTGGAGTACGCATCCGTTCATGGGTGCTTGTCTCCGCCTCAGTTGTGATGGCTCGGTCGCCTACGGGGCGCCACATGCCGGTGTCGCGCCCCTTCGGCTCCCTCGCGGCCGGTGTCGTCGGGACAGTGGCTGTTGGTGGGCCGTTGCTCGGCGTTGCGGCCTACCGTTGCAGTATGTCCCGATATGTTCTTCGCGCCCTCAGTCTGGCGGCTTCGGTGGCCGTTGGCGAACTGCGCCAGGACCCGTTGCGGGCGGCGCTGCTTGCCGTACGTCTGCTGCCGGGGCGTGCCCGGCGCCGGTTGCGGCCGGTCGAGACGCGGCTCGCCGGGCGTGCCCGCAGTGCCGGACCGGTGGCGGTGCCGTCCGCCGTGCGGGTGCCCGCGCCCGTCGGACGGCCGTTCCGCCCGGTGCCGGGCCGGGTGCTCCATCTGGTCACCAATGGGCTGCCGTTCCGGCACGCCGGTTACACCGTGCGCACGCAGAAGCTGGTCGAGGCGCAGCTGGCGGCGGGGCTGGACCCGCATGTCGTGACCCGGATCGGCTTCCCCGTGACCCAGGGGGTGCTGGACGCCCGACCGTCGCAGCGCGTGGGCGGGGTGCCGCAGCACCGGCTGCTGCCGCTGCGCCTGCCGTACGGGCAGGCCGCGGCACTGGCACGCAACGCCGACCTGGCCGCCCGGCTGACGGAACGGCTGCGGCCCGCCGCACTGCATGCGGCGACCGACCACGGCAACGGGCGGGTGGCGCTCGCCCTGCGGGAGACCTACGGGCTGCCGGTGGTCTACGAGGTGCGGGGTTTCCTTGAGGAGACCTGGCTGACCCAGGCGCCGGGGCGCAGCCGGGACGACGAGACGTACCGGGCGCGCCGCGCCCTGGAGACGTCCTGCATGCGCGAGGCCGATCTGGTGCTGACGCTGGGTGAGGCGATGAAGGCCGAGATCGTGGGGCGCGGAGTGCCCGAGGAACGGGTCCTCATCGTGCCGAACGCCGTGGACGACGCGTTCCTGGCCCCACTGCCGGACGGAGCACCCGTGCGGGCCCGGCTCGGGATCGGGCCGGAGGAGTTCGTGGTCGGCACCGTCGGCAGTCTCACCCCGCACGAGGGGATCGGCACATTGCTCCATGCGGGTGAACAGCTGCGCCGGCGTGGCGTCCCGGTACGGCTGCTGATCGTCGGGGACGGACCCGAGCGGCCCGCACTGGAGCAGCTGGCCGCCCGGCTGGGCCTGGACGACGGGGCCGCCCTGTTCACCGGCCGGGTGCCGCACGCCCAAGTGCGGGACTTCCACGCCGTGTTGGACGTGTTCGCGGTGCCGCGCACCGACGAGCGCGTCTGCCATCTGGTGACCCCGCTCAAGCCGGTCGAAGCGATGGCGAGCGGTGTCCCCGTGGTGGCGAGTGACGTCACCGCGCTCAGGGAGCTGGTGGAACCGGAGGTTAACGGACGACTAATTCCCACCACATCGCAAAATTCCTGGGCTGATGAACTCGAAATGCTCATTTACAGTCAAAAGCGGCGGACAGAGTGGGGAGCAGCCGCCCGCGCGATGGTCGCGCGTGACCGCACCTGGCAGCGGGTCGCCGCCACAACCCGTGACGCGTACCGCGCCCTTGGATGCCTTGAGGCGGGGTGAGTCCCTATGCAGGTCGACCGGACCGGACCGCTCGGTGAAGAGAGCGAAACGCTCGGGGAAGCAGAACGGCCCGACACCGTGGACCTCGCGGTGATCGGGCTGGGATACGTCGGACTGCCGCTGGCTCGTGAGGCGGCGTCGATCGGACTGAGGGTGGTGGGGCTCGACCGCGACCCCCGGGTCGTGGAGGCGCTCAACACCGGGCACTCCCATGTCGACGACGTCTCCGACGAGGACGTCCTGCGCATGCGGACGGCCGGTTTCACGGCGTACACGGACGACGCCTGTCTGGCCCGTGCGCAGACCGTGGTGATCTGTGTGCCGACCCCGCTCAGCGAGGACGGCGGCCCCGATCTGAGTGCGGTGAGGTCCGCCGTGCGCACCGTGACGGGCAGGCTGCGGCGCGGGCAGCTCGTCGTGCTGGAGTCCACCACCTACCCGGGCACCACCGAGGAGGTCGTACGGCCGCTCCTGGAGGAGTCGGGGCTGCGCGCCGGCGCGGACTTCGCCCTGGCCTTCTCGCCCGAGCGCATCGACCCGGGCAACACCACGCACGGGCTGCGCACCACGCCCAAGGTGGTCGGCGGCTGCACCCCGTCGTGCGCGGCACGTGCGGTCGCCTTCTACGGCAAGCTCGTCGACACCGTCGTCCAGGCGAAGGGCACCCGCGAGGCCGAGATGGCCAAGCTGCTGGAGAACACCTACCGGCATGTGAACATCGCCCTGGTCAACGAACTGGCCGTGATCAGCCATCAGTTGCACGTCGACCTGTGGGACGCGATCCGCTGCGCCGGAACGAAGCCCTTCGGCTTCCAGGCGTTCAGGCCCAGTCCCGGGGTCGGCGGGCACTGCATACCCATCGATCCCAACTACCTGTCGTACAAGGTGCGTTCGTCTCTCGGCTACGAGTTCCGGTTCGTGGAGCTCGCCCAGGAGATCAACCGGCGGATGCCGGAGTACGTGGTGCGCCGCGCCCAGGACCTCCTCAACAGCGCCGGCCGGCCGCTGCACGGCTCCCGGGTGCTGTTGCTCGGGGTCACCTACAAGCCGGACGTGGCGGACCAGCGGGAGTCGCCCGCGGTGCCGGTGGCGCGGCTGCTGCGGGAGCGGGAGGCCGAGGTGTCCTTCCACGACCCGCACGTGCGGCTGTGGTCCGTGGACGGGGCGAGCGTCCCGCGCGTCGGCGACGTCCTGGCGGCGGTGCGCGAGCACGACCTCACGATCCTGCTCCAGGACCACTCGGCCTACGACCTGCCGGCGCTCGGCGACGCCGCCCGGCTGCTGTTCGACACCCGGGGGCGGATCTTCCGGCCCGACGTCGAAGTGCTGTGACCGGCACGTTTCTCGGGACAGTGGACCTCGGGGCAGTGGATCCCGGGGCAGTCGAAAGGTGCGTGCTCTGATGCGGATACTCGTCGTCACCGTCGTCCACCACCCCGAGGACGCCCGGATCCTGCACCGGGAGATCGCCGCGCTGCGGGAGCACGGCCACCGGATCGTGTACGCCGCGCCGTTCGCCGCCCGCGAGGTGGCGCCACGCCCGTACGTCGAGGGCGTGGACCTGCCCCGGGCCGCCGGCCGGGACCGCCGGACGGCACTGCGCGCGGCCCGCACACTGCTCGCCGAGCGCGGGCCGCAGGCGGACGTCGTCCTGCTGCACGACCCCGAACTGCTGCTCGCTCTGCCCGGCACGCTGCGCCGATGGCGGCGTGCGGGACGCACCCCGGTCACGGTGTGGGACGTGCACGAGGACACGGCGGCGGCGCTCGTGATGAAGCGTTGGGTGCCACCGCCGCTGCGCCCGCCGCTGCGCCTGGCCGTGCGGTCGGCGGAACGACTGGCGGAACGGCGTCTGCGGCTGCTGCTCGCCGAGGACGCCTACCAGCGGCGCTTTCGCCGCCCGCATCCCGTGGTGGCGAACCTCACGACGGTGCCGCCGGACCCGCCCGAGCCGCCGGGTGACGACCGGGTCGTCTACCTCGGGCACCTCTCCCGGGCGCGGGGCGCGCTGGAGCTCATCGAGACGGCGCGGCTGCTGGCACCGGACGTCCGCGTCGAGGTGATCGGCGCGGCGGACCCCGAGGTGCGGGACGCGCTGGCCGAGGCCGACCGGGACGGTGTGCTGCGCTGGCACGGGTACCTGCCCAACGACCGCGCCCTCGGCCTGCTCTCCGGGGCCCTGGCCGGTCTCTCCCTCCTCCACGACCAGCCCAACTACCGCCATTCGCGCCCCACCAAAGCCGTGGAGTACATGGCCCACGGCGTGCCCCTGGTCACCACACCCACCCCGCTCGCGGCCGACCTCGTCGAGCGCTACGGCTGCGGTCTCGTCGTGCCGTACGAGGACCCGGCCACCGCGGCGCAGGCCGTACGGCGTCTTCGCGCCGACCCGGAGATGCGCCTGCGCGCGGCCATGCGGGGCTGGGAAGCGGCGCGTTGCGACCTCGACTGGGCGGACCGGGCGACCGAGTTCGTCCTGTGCCTGGAAGCCTGGGTGAAGGAGGCGGCGGGCGCACCGGGGGCCGGATCCGTCGCTAGGGACGCGGATGCCTCGGCTCGTACAGGCTGACCTCACCGCCGCCCGGCAACCGGAATCCGGTCACCTTCCCCCAGGCGGCTTCCTCGACCGGTCGGGTGAACTCCACGCCCTTTCCGGTGAGTTCGGCGATCGTCGCATCAAGATCGTCGCACATCAGCATCAATTCGTGCGCCGGCTCGCCTTCCGTCGGATGGCAGGCGACCTCTGCCGGCGGCGCCCCGAAGAGGAGCCAGCCGTGTCCGGCGTCGACGTACGGCCAGCGCAGGACGTCCCGGAAGAAGGCACGGTCCGCCTCGGCGTCGCGCGTATAGATCACCACATGCGCCCCATTGATCACGGGCGGAGGCTAAGCCCGCCGCTCGCACAACGGCAAGCGCGGCGCGCGACCCGTCACGCGGACGCCGCGCCCGCCGGCACGAGGCGCTCGGACTCCGCGGCGATCCGCGCCCAGCGCTCGTCGGGGCTGCCGTGTCCCGGCAGCCGGATGTCGATGTGCAGCCGGTTCTGCACCGTCTTCGGCTCGGGCACTCGTCCTCCGGCAGGGCGAACTGGGCGAGCTGGCGGCGGTCAGCCCTGGTTGGCCCCCTTCGGGATGCCGTACACCCGCTCCACCCGCAGCCGCAGCACCAACCGCCCGTCCCGCACCATCGCCGCCCGGAAGTCCTCCCAGTCGGGATGCTCGCCCAGGACGTCCCGGTAGAGCCGGACGAGTTCCTCGACCGTGGCGTCGTACGGGTCCTTCGCGACCGGTGTGAGGTCGGCCGCGCCCTCGGCGACGACGTACGCCCGCCGGTCGGGGGTCGTGACGTGGTACGACGCCCTGGGGTCCCGGCGCAGATTGCGGGTCTTGGCGCGGTCGTCGGTGATCGAGACGCGGATGATCCGCTCGTCCGGGTAGTAGGCGTGGCTGACGTTCGACAGCTGTGGCCGGCCGTCGCGCTTGAGGGTGACCAGCACCCCGCCCCGGACCTCGGAGAGCAGCGCGAGCAGTGCGTTCTGGGTGGCGTCCTCAGTCATGCCTGGATCAACTCTGTCGAGGAGTCCGCGCATTCCCCCAGGGGCCACAACCAGTAGACAGTGTCTACTTACGCCTGGTAGACACTGTCCATGTCAGTGCACGAACCCGATACCGGGCTGCGGACCAGGCTGATCGACACCGGCGTGGATCTCGTCGCCCAAGAGGGCGCCCAGGCCCTCACCCTGCGGGAGATCGCCCGCCGGGCAGGCGTCTCGCACGGCGCCCCGCGCCGCTACTTCCCCACCCATCTGGAGCTGCTCTCGGCCATCGCCCGCCGCGGCTTCGAGGAACTCGCCCGTCGCACGACGGCCGCCGACGGCGACGGTCCGGTGAGCCCACGGGCGCGGCTGACCACGCTGGGGCGGGTCTACCTGGAGTTCGCGCTGGGCAATCGCGGCATGTACGAGTTGATGTTCCGTCATGATCTGCTGCAGAGCGGTCACTTGGGGCTACGGGACACCAGCCTCCCCCTCTTCGGCCGCCTGGTGGAGCTGGTCGGCCACGCCCGCCCCGACGCGGACGCCCGGCTCGTCGCGGGCGCGCTGTGGGCGAACCTGCACGGGATCGCCCAGCTGTGGGGCTGGGGCAGCCTCCAACTCGCCACCGGCGCAGAGGACTTCGTACCCCTGCTCCGGTCGGCCTTGGACGCACACCTCGGGCCGGAGGGCGAATGAACCCGCGGCTCACTCTGGCGAGCAGTGTCGTCGGCGCCATGATCGTCGCGCTGGACGGCACCGTCCTGACCGTCGCCCAGCCGGCCCTGCAGCGCGATCTGGGCGCTTCCTTCGCCGAGGTCCAGTGGACCAGCACCGGCTATCTGGTCGTGGTGGCAAGCCTGTTGGTGTTCGCGGGGCGGCTCGGCGACCGGTACGGGCACCACCGCGTCTTCGGCCTCGGCATGCTCGGCTTCGGGGCCGCGTCGGCGGGCATCGCCCTGGTGCCCGGCGTCGGCTGGGTGATCGGGCTGCGGGTCGTCCAGGGCGTGTTCGGGGCGCTGTTGCAACCGGCCACGCTCGGGATGCTGCGGGCCGCGTTCCCGGCCGACCGGCTGCGGACGCCGATCGCCGTACGGACCGCCGCGATCGGGGTGGCGGCAGCTGTGGGGCCGGTCGTGGGCGGTGCGCTGGTGGCGGGGCCGGGCTGGCGGGCGGTGTTCCTCATGAACGTCGTCCCCACCCTGGTGTTCGGCGGGCTCGCCCTCGCCGTACGGTCCCCGCGCCACGCCTCCCCCGCCCGGCTCGACGTGCCCGGCGCCCTGCTGCTCGCGGTGACCCTGGCCTGCCTCGTCCACGCCCTCGTCGCGCTGCCGGGGTGGGTCTGGACGGCCGCGACCGCCCTGGTCACCGGCGTCGCCTTCGTCCGGCACGAGCGCCGTACGGCCGACCCGCTCCTGCCGCCGGACCTCGTCGGATCGGCGGCCGTCGGCTCGGCGCTCGGCATGCTGGTGGCCGCGTCGGCGGCGCTGTCCGGCGCGCTGTTCGCCGGCACCTTCCTGTTGCAGGACACGCTCGGCCTGAACCCGTTCCAGAGCGCACTGCGCAGCCTGCCGCTGGCCCTGCTGATGGTGGTGGCGGCGCCCTGTTGTGCGGTGCTGTTGCGCCGGTCCGGTGCCCGCCGTACGGCCGTGGGGGCGATGGCGGCCCTTGCGCTCGGCATCCTCGTGCTGTCCCGGGCGTCCGCCACTTTTGCCCTCTGCTCGGGGTTCGCCCTGGTGGGAGCCGGGTTCGGCACCGTGATGGTGGCGGCGACCCATGTCGTCGTACGGGAGGCCGCCGTCAAGTCCGCAGGCGTGGCGGGCGGGCTGCAGCAGACCGCGATGAACGTCGGCCCGGTGCTGGGCGTGGCCGCCGCGACCGCGCTCATGGCGTCGGGCGGCGGCCCCGCGCTGCCGTTGACCGTCCTCGCCGCCGTTGCCCTGGCCGGTGCGGTGCCGGGCCGTGCGCTTCCGGGACGGCCCGTGGCGACGATCGACGATCATGGGCAATCGAAGGACCGTACACGCGTTCCTGCGCGACGATGAGGTCAGAGGCCGTTCCGGCTGGGTATGCCGGAGCGCGTCCTCGTCGTACGCATTCGGAGGAGAGCGATGGCACTGCTGACACAAGAGGTCGACCCGGGCGAGGCCGGGCTGGACGCCAAGGCGCTGGACCGCCTCGACCAGCACCTCGCCCACTACGTCGACGAGGGGCGCCTGCCCGGCTACCTGGTGTCCGTCGCCCGCGGTGGACGCGTCGCCCACCTCACCACGCACGGCCACCGCGACCTCGCCGCCGGGCTGCCCGTCGGGGCGGACACGCTGTGGCGGATCTACTCCATGACCAAGCCGGTCACCTCGGTCGCCGCGCTGCTGCTGGTGGAGGAGGGCAAGCTGTCGCTCGACGACCCGCTCGAACGCCACCTGCCCGCCTTCGCCGAGCCGCGGGTGTACGTCAGCGGATCCGGCGCCGACACGGTCACCCGGCCCGCCCGCGGGCCGATAACCGTCCGGCACCTGATGACCCACACCGCCGGACTGACGTTCGCCTTCTACCACACGCATCCCGTCGACGCCCTCTACCGCGACGCCAACCTGGAGTCGGCGGTGGTGCCCGGATCCGACCTGGCCGAGACGGTCGACGTGTACGCGCGCCTGCCGCTGCAGTTCGAGCCGGGGACGCAATGGAACTACTCCGTCGCCAGCAACGTCCTCGGCCGGGTCATCGAGGTCGTGTCCGGGCAGCCGCTCGACGAGTTCTTCGCCGAGCGAATCTTCCGGCCGCTCGCGATGACCGACGCCGGATTCTGCGTGAACGACGAACAGGCGGGCAGGCTGGCCGAGTTGTACGGCGAGAGCGAGGACGGCGGCATCGAACCGATCCCCGGCCTCCCGCTGCGCGGCCGCCCCCGCTTCCTGTCCGGCAGCGGGGGTCTGGCGGCCTCCGCGCACGACGTCCACCGCTTCATGGAGCTGCTGCGCCGCCGCGGCGAACTCGACGGCACCCGGCTGCTCGCCCCCGGGACGGTGGACCTGATGACGTCCAACCACCTCCCGGGCGGCGCCGATCTGCGCGCCTTCGGCAGCCGCCCCGCCCACGACGAGCCCGGCAACGACGGCCTCGGCTTCGGCCTCGGCGTCTCCGTGGTGATCGACCCGAGCCGCACGAGGTCCCCGGCCGGGCTCGGCACGTACGGCTGGAGCGGGGTGGCGACCACGACGTTCTGGGTCGACCCGGGCCGTGACCTGACGGTGCAGTTCATGACGCAGGTGCGGCCGAGGACCTCGCACACGGTCTTCCAGGACCTCAAGCGGCTCGTGCACGAGGCGGTCACGGACAGCTGAACCCCTCACCGGGCCTGATGGGCGCGGGCCGACGGCAGGGAGCCGTCGAGGACGTGTTGGACGCCGAGGGCGAGGGGGCGGGACACGTCGCCTCGCCACGCCCGCCGTATCAGGAACACGAGGCGCGCGCCGCGGCCAGGGCGCCGATCACGAGCGCGCCGACGTCCTCGTCGACTGCGGCCGGCTGGACTTCGGTCATACGCGGTTGGCCTCCGGGCGCAGCGCATCCGCCTCGAACCGGTCGGCGCTCAAGGGGCTGACGTCCACGAAGGGTGCGCGGCCGAGGTACAGGTCGCGGACGACCTCGCCGACGGCCGGGCCCTGCACGAGGCGCGCGCAGCGGCCGCCGCGGCCAGGGCGCCGATCACGAGCGCGCCGACGTCCTCGTCGACTGCGGCCGGCTGGACTTCGGTCATACGCGGTTGGCCTCCGGGCGCAGC
>NZ_JBITLW010000001.1:1115640-1124368 GCF_044465645.1 Streptomyces sp. NPDC049627
CCGCCTCGAACCGGTCGGCGCTCAAGGGGCTGACGTCCACGAAGGGTGCGCGGCCGAGGTACAGGTCGCGGACGACCTCGCCGACGGCCGGGCCCTGGAGGAAGCCGTGCCCGGAGAAGCCGGTCGCGTAGAGGAAACGGGACACGGAAGTCGCCTCGCCGATCAGCGCGTTGTGATCCGGGGTGACCTCGTACAGGCCCGCCCATCCTCCGGTGCGGCGCAGGTCGAGGAGGGCGGGGGCACGGCGTTCCATGGCCTCGGCCAGGCGGGGGATCCAGCGGTCGTGGGTGTCGGTGGCGAAACCGGGCCGCTCGTCGGGGTCGGACATGCCGAGGAGAAGGCCGGGGCCCTCGCGGTGGAAGTACAGGGTCGTGGTGAAGTCGATGGTCATGGGCAGGTGCGGTGGCAGCCCCTCGACCGGCTCGGTGACCGCGATCTGGCGGCGCAGCGGCACCACCGGCAGGTCGACGCCGGCCATCGCGCCGACGGCCCGTGACCAGGCGCCGGCCGCGCAGACGACCGTGTCGGTGGCGATACGGCCGATGGTCGTCGTCACGGCGGTGATCCGGTCGCCGCGCAGTTCGATGCCGGTGACGTCGGTGTGCCGTAAGATCCGTGCGCCGTACCGGCGGGCGGCGGACGCGTAGCCGTGGACGACGGATTCGGGGGTGCAGTGACCGTCGTCCGGCGAGAACGCGGCCGCCAGCAGGCCGTCGGTGGTGATCAGCGGGGACAGCCGCTGCGCCTCGGCCGGGTCGATCATCCGGCTCGGCACGCCGAAGGAGTTCTGCAGCCGGACGCCCGCCTCGAAGCCGGCGACCTCCTGCGGGGTCGAGAGCAGGAACAGATAGCCGACCCGGTGCAGCCCGATGTCGTACCCGGTCTCCTCCTCGAACCGGCCGAACGCCTCCAGACTGCGCGCCCCGAGCTGGATGTTGAGCTCGTCGGAGAACTGCGCCCGCACCCCGCCGGCCGCCTTCGAGGTGGACCCGGAGGCCAGCTCGTCCCGCTCGACGAGCACGACGTCCCGCACGCCCGCCCGGGCGAGGTGGTAGGCGACGCTGGTCCCCATCACGCCGCCTCCGATGACGACGACGCTCGCGTGCGTGTTCACACCTTCACCTTTCCTGCCTACGGGCCGGACAACGCCCTCAGGGGCGCGGGGAACTGCGCGACCAGCCACGACGGCGCAGCAGACGCCCGACGATCAATCGCGGCACTTCCTTCGCGACCCTTCCCAGCCGGCCCGTACGGGAATCAGGACAGGTGCGCCACCGCGTCCAGATGGGGCAGGTGATGGTCGAGCCGCTCCCGCTTCGTCCGCAGATAGGTGATGTTGTTCTCGCACGGCGGTATCAGCAGCGGCACCTGCTCGGCAACCTTGATGCCATGCTCCAGCAACGCCTCCCGCTTGCGCGGGTTGTTGGACATCAACCGGACGGAGTTGACGCCCAGGTCGTGCAGAATCTCCGCGGCGACTCCGTAGTCGCGGGCGTCCACCGGCAGGCCGAGCGCGAGGTTGGCCTCGACGGTGTCCAGGCCCTCCGCCTGCAGGGCCATGGCGCGCAGCTTGGCGAGCAGGCCGATGCCGCGGCCCTCGTGGCCCCGCAAGTACACGACGATGCCGCGTCCTTCGGCGACGACGGCGCGCAGCGCGGACGCGAGCTGGTCGCCGCACTCGCAGTGCTGGGAGCCGAAGGCGTCGCCGGTCAGGCACTCGGAGTGCAGCCGGGTGAGGACGTCCTGAGTGCCGATCTCGCCGTAGACGAGGGCCACTTGCTCGTCGCCGCGGTCGTGGTCGAGGTAACCGATCGCGCGGAATTCCCCGTACACGGTGGGCAAGGGGGCATTCACCACGCGCTCCACACCGGAACGCTGCGTCCGCTGTGCGGACTTCTTGCCGAGGACACCAATTTTTTCTGTCATGATTCTTCAGTTCCTAAGCAGAGACGAAAGGCCGGAAAAAGATGAGTGATTCGCAGACGCAGCCGGCGGCGCACTCGCTGGTGCCGGCGGACACCACCGAGGACGTACGGACGCGAGGAGCGGGCGTCTCACGACAGGTCGCGGTCCTTCCCGTCGGGAGCTTCGAGCAGCACGGTCCCTTCCTTCCGCTGGCCACCGACACGCTCGTCGCCTGCGCGATCGCGCGCGAGATCGCCGCCGTGCACCCGGTGCACCTCCTTCCGCCCGTGACGATCTCCTGCTCGCACGAGCACGCGGACTGGCCGGGGACCGTCAGCATCTCCTCCGTGACCCTTCATGCGGTGATACGGGACATAGCGGCTTCGCTCCGCCGGTCCGGCGTCGACGTCCTGGTGCTGGTCAACGGGCACGGCGGTAACTACGTACTGGGCAATGTCGTTCAGGAGTCCTCCGCGCGCGGCGAGCGGATGGCGCTGTTCCCTGCCCCGGAGGACTGGGAGGCGGCGCGGGAGCGGGCGGGGGTGGAGACCTCGCTGCTCACCGACATGCACGCGGGGGAAATTGAGACCTCCATCCTTCTGCACGCTCATCCCGAATTGATCCGACCCGGTTATGAGACTTCCGATTTCGTGGCGGACGACCGCCGTCATCTGCTGACCCTCGGTATGTCCGCCTATACCGATTCGGGTGTCATAGGCCGTCCTTCGCTGGGCTCCGCGGAAAAGGGGAAGCGGCTGCTGGCGAGCTTCGCTGATTCCTTCGGCGCGTATGTGTCACTGCTGACCTCCGCGGACGATTCCGTACGGGACACGACAGGCGCAAGGGCATAGCGGCCGGTCTCCGGGTCCGCCCCGGTGGCGGCGGACCCGGAGCCGGCGCGCAGACCGGAGTACCAACGGGCGACCAGGACGAGGGCACCGGGCAGGGCGGCCACGAAGCTGAGCACGCCGTACACGACGGCGACGGCCAGTCCGGTGTCGGCGCCCAGCCCCGCGGCGCCGAACGCCCAGGCGGTGACGCCTTCGCGGGGGCCGAAGCCGCCGACGTTCAGGGGCAGGCCCATGGCGAGCAGGGCGAGGACGGCGAGCGGCAGCAGGACGGCCACGGAGGCGGTGCTGCCGGCGACCCGGGCGGCGACCACGAACATCGCGAGGTGACCGGCGAGGACGACGACGGAGGAGACGGCGACGCCGGGCCCGTTGCGGCGGGACAGCAGGGCTTCCCGTGCCTCACCGAGCGTGCCGCGCAGGCCCGTCGGGTTCGGCCGGTCGCGCCGGGAGGGCGTGCGGTTCATGCGCACGGCGGTCACGACGGCGAACGCGCCTGCCGCGGCGAGCAGCAGGACGGGGGTGAGGTCCCGGGCCTCGTTCAGCACCGGTGACGGCATGGTCAGCAGGACCACGGCACCGACGGCGGCGAGGACGGCCTGCCCGGCCGTCCGCTCGAGAACGACCGTACGCACACCGCGCCCCAGGTCACCGGCGCTCTGCCCGTGCCGCACGGCCCGGTGCACATCGCCGAGGACGCCGCCGGGCAGGGCCGCGTTGAGGAACAGGGCGCGGTAGTAGTCGGCGACGGCCGGCCCGAGCGGCAGCCGGATCCGCAGCCCACGCGCCACCAGCTGCCAACGCCACGCGCTGCACACCGTGGTGACGGCCCCGATCCCGAGCGCCGCGAACAGCGCCGGCCCGTCGATCCGCCGCAGCCCGTCCAGGAACACACCGGTACCGAGCCGCCAGAACAGCACCACGAGGATGGCGACACCGATGGCGGTGCCCAGGTGAGTGCGGACGGTGGGGGTGTTGAGGCGGGACAGGACGGTGCGGACGGAGGCGCGCAGCGGCGTGCGGAGGCGCGGCGCGCCGGAGGTGGCCGCGTCCGGACGGGGCTCGGTGACGATGACGGCGATGCGGGAGGGGGAGACGGCTGCGGGGGTGGGGGTGGCCACCGTCTCCACGGTCATGACGCTCCGCCCGTCGGCCGGCACAGGGCCAGCAGGTCGCTGTGGTGGACGACGACGCGCAGGTCGCCCGCCTCGCAGGCGGCGAGCCGGTCGCGCAGGTAGCGGTCGGCGCGTTCGCGCAGTTCGGGGCGCTGTTCGACCGCCGCGCCGACCCAGCCGCGCAGCCACATGGCCATGAGCGCCGACTCGTCGGGGCCGAGGCGCCAGGGGCTGGGGTGGACCTGGACGGTCGCACCGCGCTCCGAGAACGCCTCGGCCGCCGCGGTGATCGCGTCCGGGCCGAGCAGCCCCGAACGCCGCTGGTGGGCGTTGAACGCCTCGGCGATCTCCGCGTCCAGCGGGTCGGACGGCGTGAGTTCGACGCGGCCGGCGACGGAGAGTGTCAGCAACGCCGGGCATCCGGCGCCCGCGCAGGCGGCGGCGAGGGTGTCGACCTCCTCGCGGGTGAGGACGTCGAGCAGCGCCGAGGCCGTCACCAGCGAGGCGCCGGCGAGGGCGTCCGGGGTGAGGCGGCCGACGTCGCCGCGGCGCGTCTCGACCGTGACACGGCTGCCGTCGGCGGCGGAGCGCGGGGAGGCCACGGCCGCGAAGTGCAGGAGGTAGGGGTCGCGGTCGTGCAGGACCCAGTGCTGGGCGCCGTCCAGGTGGGGCGCGAGCCAACGGCCCATGGAGCCCGTACCGCAGCCCAGGTCATGGATGACCAGGCCGGACCGTCCCGGCAGGTTGGCGAGCCGGATCCGCAGGGGGTCCAGCAGGTTGTGCGCCCGCGCGGCGGCATCGGCGTCTTCTCGCAGCTCCAGCCACTCCGGGGCATAGCGCGGCGGATCGTCGGGGTCGGCATCCCGGAGTCGTACGGTGGCCCGCTCGCCGGGACGGACGCTGGGCCCGGCCCCGAGAATCACGGCGTCCGCGTCAGCCGCCGCCGGTACGGATACGCCACTCATGCCGCTCCCTGCCGAAACGATCCCGCTCTCCACCACCGGCTCCCCGGCCGGAAGCGTCGTCCCGCTCTGTGTCACTGCCGTCTTCCTCATGCCGCCCTCCGGGGTTCGTTCGGCAGTCGGCCCAGTACCGCGGCCAGGCTGCGGGCCGTGCCGGCCCAGCCGTTCAGGGCGGCCCGGCGTCCGCGGGCCGCCGCCTTCAGCCGGCGTCGTACGTCCGCCTCGCCGAACCAGCCGCGCAGCTCCGCGGCGATCGCGGCCGGGTTCTCCGGCGGGACGAGGATGCCGGGGACGCCGCCGTCGGGGGCCCGGCCGACCGCCTCCGGCAGACCGCCGACGTCCGTCGCCAGCACGGGGATGCCGCGCGCGAGCGCTTCCGTCACCGCCATGCCGTACGTCTCGGCGTAGGAGGTCAGCACCATGAGGTCGGCGGCGTTGTAGCTGGCGTCGAGGTCGGCGCCGGCCTGCGGGCCCGCCAGGACCAGCCGGTCCTCGAGGCCGCGCCGCGCTATTCGGGACCGCAGATCGGCCACGTACCCGGGATCCTGGGTGAGTCCGCCCACGCACACGCAGCTCCACGGCAGGTCGGTCACCGCCGCCAGCGCCTCCACCAGCCGGTGCTGTCCCTTGCGCGGCGTCACGGCGGCGACGCACAGCAGCCGCGACACTCCGTCCGTGCCGGACGCCAGGGGCGCGATGTCGGCGCCGGGGGCGGCGACATGGACCCGGTCGGGGGCGAGGCCGTGGTGGGAGACGAGGCGGCGGACCGCCCAGTCGCTGGTGGCGATCACCGCGGGGACGGCCCGCAGCACCGTGCGTTCGCGCGCGTCCAGTTCCGCCGCGACGGCGGGCTCCAGTCCCGTCTCGTCGCCGAGCGGGAGGTGGACGAGGACCGCGAGGCACAGTCGTTCCGTCTCGGGCAGGATGACCTCGGGCACACCGCAGGCCACCAGCCCGTCGAGGAGGACGACCGTGCCGTCCGGGAACTCCCGCAGCGTGCGGGCGAGTTCCGCACGGGCCGCCGCGCCGGGGCGGGGCCAGCTGCCGTCCACCGCGTGCTTGTGGACCTGCCAGCCGAAGCCGGGCAGATCCAGACTCACCCGCCGGTCATAGGCGTTGCCGCCGCTCGGCGCGGTCTGGTCGTCGACGCCGCCCGGCATCACGAAGTGCACGGAGCGCAGGGACATGGGGATGATCTCGGCGTTCTTCAGGACGGAGTGCTGCACGGGCACATAGCCGAGCTTGACGTTGTCGGCCGTCGTCGGCTCCGGCTCGGCCGGCTTCTCCAGCGTCACGTCGGTCACAGGGCACGCTCATAACTCGCCCAGGCGACATGCGACTCGTGCAGGGTGACGGTGAGACCGGCGAGGCCCCTGGCGCCCTCGCCGAGGGCACCCTTCTCGATCCGCTCGGCCAGCCGGTCGGCGATGACCTTGGCGAGGAACTCGGTGGAGGTGTTGATCCCCGCGAAGTCGGGTTCGTTGTCGAGGTTGCGGTAGTTGAGCTCGCCGACCACGGCACCCAGTTCCTGCGTGGCCAGTCCGATGTCGACGACGATGTTGTCGTCGTCCAACTGCTCGCGCCGGAACGTGGCGTCCACCAGAAACGTCGCTCCGTGCAGGCGCTGCGCGGGTCCGAAGACCTCGCCGCGGAAGCTGTGGGCGATCATGATGTGATCGCGGACGGTGATGCTGAACAACGGACGACCCTCCAGGCGGTGCGCTCCTCATCCCCCGCTGATGGCTGCCGGGGACGCCGTGTAGTACGGCTCTTGGCTTCCCGTTGTTCAGCGGTCTCTCACTCTTTTCTCAGGTCAGGCGCTCTTGTCGTCCCGTATCGGTCGTCCCGTATTGAAGGAGTCCGTCAGGGCGTGTCCGGGTAGCTGACGCGATGGCAGAGCGCCGGGATCTCCCCGGAGGCGAGCTTCGGCATGATGTCGGGCAGTTCATCGAAGGCGCTCTCCCCGGTGACGAGGGCGTCGAGAGCCGGGTCGGCGAGCAGGTCGAGGGCGAGGGCGAGCCGGTCGGCGTACGTGCGGCTGGCGCGGCGGGCCGGGGAGACGGTGCCGACCTGGCTGCTGCGCAGGACGAGCCGCCGGGAGTGGAAGGCCTCGCCGAGCGGCAGGGCGATCTGCCGGTCGCCGTACCAGCTGAGTTCGAGGACCGTGCCCTCGGCGGTGAGCAGCTCCAGGGCGCGGGCGAGGCCCTGCTCGGTGGCGCTGGAGTGCACGACGAGGTCGCAGTCGCCGAGCGCCTCGTCGGGTGTGGCGAAGCCGGCGCCGAGCGCCTCGGCGACCTCGGCCCGGCCGGGGTCGGCGTCGACCAACTGCAGCCGTACGCCCGGGAAGCGGGCCAGCAGGGCGGCCACCGAGCAGCCGACCATGCCGCCGCCGACCACGGCGATCCGGTCGCCGACCAGGGGAGCCGCGTCCCACAGGGCGTTGACGGCGGTCTCGACGGTACCGGCGAGGACGGCTCGCCCGGCGGGCACGGAATCCGGTACGACGGTCACCGCGGCGGCGGGGACGACGTACCGGGTCTGATGCGGGTGGAGGCAGAAGACCGTGCGGCCGGCGAGTTCCGGGGGACCCTCCTCCACCACGCCGACGCTCAGGTAGCCATACTTCACCGGTGCGGGGAACTCGCCTTCCTGGAACGGCGCCCGCATGGCCGCGTACTGGCTCTCGGGGACCCCTCCCCGGAACACGAGTGTCTCCGTGCCCCGGCTGACCCCGGAGTACAGCGAGCGCACCAGCACGTCGCCCTCGCCGGGTTCCGGCAGGTCGACCTCCCGGATCTCTCCCTTGCCCGGAGAGCTGAGCCAGAACGCATGTGCGCTGCGGTTCATCGGGATCCTCCTGAACGATCTGCGGGCTGTCCACGTACCGAGGTGTGCACAGGTCGCGCACAGTACGCGGCCTTGATCGACTCTGTCACCTGGCCGGAGGAATGTGCGGTGGCCCTGAACAACACATACGACGCAAGGCTGGTCCAGCAGGAGACCGCTGTGGGAGCGGGCGTGCAGATCCTGTTGCTGGCCCTGCTCGGTTCGGCGATCGGCATGGGGCCGGCGGGCTGGCTCACCGGCCTCGCCTTCGCCATCGCCACGTGGGCCGTGCTCTCCCGGGCCCTGCACCGCTCCCGGCTGCGCTCCTTCGGCCCGGCCAACCGGGTCACCCTCGGCCGCGCGACGCTCGTGGGCGGCGTCACGGCGCTGGTGGCGGACTCCTTCGAGAGCTCACCGCCGGTGACGTTGTTCGTCGGACTGACGGCGGTCGCGCTGATCCTCGACGGCGTGGACGGCAAGGTGGCACGGCGCACGGGCACGTCGACGGCGTTGGGCGCCCGGTTCGACATGGAGGTCGACGCGTTTCTGATCCTGGTGTTGAGCGTGTACGTCTCGATGTCGCTCGGCCCCTGGGTGCTCCTCATCGGCGCCATGCGCTACGGCTTCGTCGCCGCCGCCCGTGTCTGGCCCTGGCTGAACGCCGCGCTCCCGCCGAGCACGGCCCGCAAGACGGTCGCCGCGATGCAGGGCGTGTTCCTGCTGCTGGCCGCGTCCGGCTATCTCCCCTACGCGGCGACGTTCGCGGTCGCGGCGGTGGCTCTGGCCGCGCTGGTGTGGTCGTTCGGACGGGACATCCTGTGGCTGTACCGGACGTCGCGGACGGAGCAGGTATCCGTGGCGGAGGTGCGGGAGCTGGTGGCGTCCTGAGTGGGTTGCGGGTTGCCTCCGGCGGTTGGGCGGGGGTGCCTGCGGCGGCCTGTGCGGGGTGAGTGGGGGTGCGCGTGATGCCTGCGGCGGCCTGTGCGGGTGGGGTGGGGGTGCGCGTAGCGCCTGCGGGCGGTGGGGGGTCGGGGCCGCGCCGGGGGGTGTCCGTCCTCGGTCGGGCGGTTGC